>JAADGE010000074.1:41303-55740 GCA_013152535.1 Chlorobiota bacterium | reverse complement strand
TGGAGTATCGGAGGTAATACCGGGTGGTACAGGGCTGATTGGTTATGGGAAATAAGAGGTTTTCTCGATAAAGTCTTCGGAGGAGTCGGGTTAAGAAGAGGCCGAACAGATGATTTTGAAATTCATACAGGAGATGCTGTTGACTTTTGGCGTGTTTTATATGCAAACAAAGCCGAAGGACGATTACTGCTTTATGCTGAAATGAGACTTCCGGGAGAAGCTTGGTTAGAATTCAAATTTAATAAAGATATTTTACATCAAACAGCAACATACAGACCCAAAGGTCTTTGGGGGCGTTTGTATTGGATTTCTGTTTATCCTTTTCACGGTTATATTTTTAAAGGAATGATAAACAGAATAACCGAATAAGTTGAATTTAATTAGGAATATTCGAGAAATGACAGATGCCTGTTAATCATATTAGTCAGTGCGTTTTTCTTTTGAAAATACCCCAATTTTGCAAATATTTGCAAAATTGGGGTATTTTGTATTTATTTTTACGTTCCGTATTCCGAAAATTTATCAAATTCAGTATGACAAAAACTACTTTTCAGACAGTCCTGTAATTTATTCTACAATAACATATTTTCCGCCTTTTTGAGAATAAATACCGGCATCGTACATAGTGCTGCAAGAAATGGGCGGCATCCAAAATTTTCCGCTGTAACTTGCATTCAGCAGTACTTTAAAAGTTTTGCTTTTTCCTTTGTTCAAATTAAAGTAAGTATAAACACGGTCATCACGAATGTCAATGTTATCAGCTGAGTTTGAAATACCGTAACCGGCATCATATAGTCGGGTGTTGATAATTTCCCAACCCGACGGGAATATTTGCGACAATGCCATATTTTTATAATTTTTCAAAATTCCCGGATGGGTAACGGTAACAGTTGCAATAAAATCGGTTCCCTGTTCAATTTTTAAAGGTGAAACAGGAGTTCCGTTCGGTAAGCTGTATGAAACGGACATTCTTAAATCTTTTTGTTTATCTGTTGAAGTGCCTATTTCAGGAATTCCGCTTAAAATAATTCTTACGTAAAGCATTTCAGAACTCGTATTTTTGATGTTTAGTTTTCCTCTTTTTGTTCCTTTTATGTTCATATTAATTTGTGAAACGGCTTTTTCGGAAGTTATGCTTTGCAATTTACCGGAATTAAGTGCATATTGATATTTCATTGTTTTACTTTTATTTGCGGAAGCATATAAAGAAACCGCAATAAGCGAGTAAGCCGTTGTTTGCGTACTCATATATCTGTTTGACGACAATTCTTCTGAAATTTCTTTCAGAAGTTTAAAAGCAAGCGGTTTATTTCTCGTTAAGGTTAAAGTTTCTAAAATCATGGCTTTATCTCTTGTTGCCGTTCCGAAAGTGTATGACAATTCAATATAATTTCTGATGTCAGTGCCTAATCCGGCAATCATATTTTGTGCTGTTGATTTTTTTCCGGAGAGCCAATATGCTGCTGCTAAACGCCATTTGGCGGCAATCGACAGATTTTTGATATTCTTTAGGCGGTTCATAGCACTTTTTACGGGATAACCCGCAAGTACAAGTGTATAAAGACGATATGCCTGTTCTAATTGAGACGAAGGTCCGTCATTAGTCCAATTTTTAGCTTTATTTTTTTGATATTTCTTCCAATTTTGAATTATATTTGAAGGTACCGCATAGCCTTTTTTCTTGGCTTCAATCAAGAAATGTCCGGCATAATTCGTTCCCCAAGTGCTTATGTTTTCTCCGTTTTGCCAATAAGAAAATCCTCCGTTTGAAAGTTGGAAATTACTTAATCGTTTAATCCCTTCTTTAATGTTAATTTCAACTTTGTTTTTCTGTTCTTTACTCAGCTCAACCAAATTTGAAATATACAATTGAGGAAATACTGCTGATGTTGTTTGCTCAACACATCCGTACGGATATTTTATCAGATATTTAAGTCGCTTTTCAAGATTTATCGGCGGAATTGACGACACTTCAACAACTCCGGTGTTTGTTCCGCTGATGCCGACCGGAGTGTATTCGGTATTCCAAGTTTCGCCTGCCGTAAGAACTTTTTCGATTATATCGGTTGTTGAGTGATTGGGATTTCTTACGTCAATTTCAATTTTATATTCCGATTTGAAATTTCCCGAACTTACCGAAATATTTACGGTAGCTTTTCCGATTTTTTTATTTACAAGCAGTTCAAATTCGGTATTTTGTTCGCCGGGTTCATTAAAAGTCAAAGTTTTTGACGATGAGCCGTTTATAGTAAATAAATTATTGGTTTTTACTTTTACGGAAACGTTTTTGATGGTTTTTTTCATAGCGAAAATACTTGCCGGCAGTTTTACGGTTTCACTGGGGCTGAGAATTCGCGGTAATGTTCCGATTACCATAAGCGGCTTGATAACGGGAACGGTTTTTTCTGCCGAGCCGTATGCTTTGTTGTTTCCTGCAATAACCATTGTTCTTACGGAACCGATGTAATTATCAATTTTTACAGTATGCGTTTTTTTATCTCCTTTACCGATTGTAAAAGGTCCGTAATATTGTACGACAGGTTTAAAACGATTTGCTTTGGTATTTTTTTGAACGGCTTCATCAGCACCTCCGCCTATTGCAAATAAACGTTCAATTTCTCCGGCATAGGCACCTATAACTTCGTTATACATATCCCATGTTTTTACGCCGAGGGCTTCTTTTGCAAAGAATTTATCCCATGGGTCAGGTGTTTTATAGTGCGTAATATCGAGCAAGCCTTCATCAACAACAGCAAGTGTGTATGTCATTGCTTTTTTATTTTTTTCGGAAACCGTGATTTTAAAACTTTTTCCGCTTTCAATTTCATCGGGCATTTTAATTTGCGGTTCAAGGTGTGTTTCCGGGTCTTCAACCGGAATAGGGATTGTTCCGTACATTCTTATCGGCAGGTCATTTGCCGTTTGGGCATGCGGTTGCAGAAGTGTTACATTAACGTAAATGTTCGGTGTCATTTTTTTCGTTAATTTCAAATCAAACCGGGTTTCGCCTTTTTCGGTCGGCACCCAATACGATTTCAGAACTTGAGTTCCGTTTTCGATGCTTATTAATGCTCTTCCGCCTTCCCCGGAAGGGATTGTTATTTTTGCCGTTTCTCCTACATTGTATTTATCCTTGTCGGAAATGAAAGTAAGCATACTTGCACCTTCAGAGTCGCCTTTTTGAGCACGACCTGCCCAACCGGGCCAATCTATATAAACAATTTTTCCGGTTGAATGCCCTGTTTTTGTATCTTCGGCAATTACGAGGTAGCGTCCCCAGTCAGGATATTTTACTTCAATATCCCAATTTGCTTTTCCTGCGGAAGTCGTAACATTTGCTGATTTTAAAAGAGTTGCCGAGTTTCTGAAATTATAACTCGAAACACTGTTGCTTGACGCGTCAAACCACCAACGCCAGCTTAATTTGTAAAATTTAAGATTAATTTTATGATTTTCTTTCAGCAATCTGCCTTCGGGTGTTACAGTAATAATTTCTACTTTGTGTTTTTTGTCGGTAAGTAACATGCCTCTTATTTTATCACCTTTCGGAAGTTTAATTCCGGTGTATGCGTCATAAGGTGAGTAGGGCAGTGTGTATTGATCGATACTGAAATTACCGCCGTTTTCAAATGCTTTGGTAAAAAATACTGCTTTCATCATTCCGGGAGCTTCATTACCGGTATAAAATTCTGCATTTAATTGAACATTTCCGTTTTCGTTTGTTTTTTTATTCAGAATTTCATCTGATTTCGTATAATATTTCTTTGTAGGGTCGTCAAAGGTAAAATCGGAATATTTATTAAAACTTGTGGTAATCGGATACAGCGAAGCATCAACTTTAACCTTTAAATTTTTGCCTACGGCACCGTGCAGCCATTTTACATTTATTGTTGCTTTGTTTGTTTCGCCTTCTTTTAACATTTTTTTCTTGAATTTGAAAGCAATTTTAAGGCGATTTGGTTTTATAGTTTCAACTTTAATTGTTTTATTAAAATTTACCGAACCTACGGAAACATTTAATGTGTAATTTCCGGTAAGGGCATTTTCGTTTGTTTTTACGATAAAGGGATAAAAATTCAATTTGTTTTTTGTAAGAACCTCTTTTTTAATAAGTTTGCCTTGCGGATCTTTAAATTTAAAAACAAGAGGATGACCTGCAGGTATGCTTTTTAAATCATCTTTTAAAATAAATGTTGTAAAGATTGTATCACCAGGACGCCAAACTCCTCGTTCGCCGTAAATAAATCCTTTAATACCTTTTTTAACTTTTTCTCCTTTTACATCAAATCGGCTTAAAGACAGTGAATTACCGTCGTTCAATTTAATGTATGCACGTTGGGTGCCGAATTTTGCAATGATGAAATACGGATTTTTAACTTTTTCCAAAGCGAGTTTTCCTTCGTTGTCTGTTTCTCCGCTTTTTAAGAGTTGTTGTTGGAAGTCGTAAATTTCAACTGCAACACCTGCTTTGGGTTTTGTTGTTATCAGGTCGCTTGTGAAGATGTTTATTGTTCCGTTTTCGGATTGTTTTGCAATTAGTCCTAAATCCGAAGCGATGATATTTTTTGTAACTTTTCTGTTAATTCCGTAGTATGCTTTTTTGCACGGGTTATCTCTGTCTTCCCAATAGTCGTAATAATAGTAGTCATCATATTCGTTCTCATTATCATAGGCATCCCAATTAGTTGTTTCTTGTTCTTGGTTCCAATTATCTTGCTCTTCGTCTTCGGAAGTTGATGCTGAACTGTCATCTTCATCACATTGATATAATGAATATTGTCTTTTAAAATTTAATTCCACCCGATAAATTGCTCCGGGTTCGGTGCTTATAATTTTATTTAAATCTAATGAAAAACGGTTCCAAGTTCCGAAATCGGTAACAGTGAATTTTGTTAAATTAATTTTTTTTCTGATAATAGGTTTTCCTACTTGCCTTAAATTATTCCCTCCTTCAAGTTCGTTATCTTGAAGAAATTGCAGAATATTATTTTCGTAAATTTTGATAATAGTAACATCAACTGCTTTAAGATTTACTGCTTCAAAAGGCAGTATTAATCCTTTTTTTCCGGAAGGTAAAATTGTTCCTTTTCCCGGTATTCTGACGGCAGGTTTTATGGCTTCAAAAGCGAGTTCAAAAGTTTGGTCACCTATTATTTTAAAACCGAGAATGTTTTTAATACCTTCATATACAGATACTTTGCGAGTTTTATTTATGCGTTCGTCAGCATACACTTTTATAATGTTATCGTTTATTACGTATCGTAAACCGGAAATGCCGTCAATAGAAATGAGTCCGTTAAGATTTTGTGTTTCGTCAAGCGGGTCGGTAAATTGAAGTTGCAAAAATTGTTCGGGGAGTTGCACTACTTTTGAAGACATTAATTTAAAATCGCCGATGGCGGGGATGTTAATTTCTTTTTCTTCTTTTTTATCTGCACCGATTGCTTTTCCGTTCCATTCTAATTTTATTTTGCTTGCTTTGTCAAATCTTTCTATGCTGTCTATTACAAATTTATGTTCAATTTGATCAATGTCGGAAGTCCATTTTACGGAGAGTTTTTTACCGTTTTCGGTAACTGTAAGAATATTTTTTATGTCTTCAGGATTTGCGGCATCGGCCGTGTTTACGTACCCGGTAATTTGTTGATATTTGAGTGTCTTTTTATCAATTGTTTTTTGTTCTTCAATACTATAATCAAACGCTTGTTTAATGGTTTTGAATTTAAATCCGAAAGTTTGGAGTTCATTATTAACTTTTATAAGTTTTCCGAGATTAAACTCAACGAAATATTCTTTGTCCGATTGCAGACTTTTTTTCGGAGTGAATTCGATTGTGTTATTTATTAAACTGTATTTTCCGTTAACCGAAGGACTTATGTTAAAAAGATTTCCGGGCAGGTTTTCTTTATCTTTTATTTTTTCGGTAACGGAACTTGTGAGTTTTATTTGAACAGGGTCGTTTTTTGAAATTACTCCGGAACTGTATGCGGTAATGTATTTTGCAAATTCGGGATTATTTGCATTTACGGTTTTTTTCTTAAAATTTACAGTTATTAAAATAATTACTGTAACAATTACTGTGAGACCGATAATGTAAAGGATGATTTTTTTATTTTTCATTTTAGGATAAAGTTTATAAAGTGAAAAAATATTTTTTATTCAGAAAAATAAGTTTATAAATATACGGAATTATTTTTATTTAATAAATGATATTTGACGGAATGTTTTTTTGTGTTGAATACTGACTATCGAATACTTAATATTACTGCACTTACAAACTTTGTAATGTTTACGGTTTTGCACTGTTTGTAAAAACAGGCAACTTTTTGATTGCAGTTAAGACTTTTGACGGATTTTTTAATTTTGATAAAGTAATTATAAGTTATTGCAAACTTTGTAATTTCTTTTCTGCCAAACTTTTGATTTTAGGATTTTTATCATTTTTACTTATCTCTCTCAGTTGGCTGATAAATTTATTTTTTAAAACAGTGTCCGTTTCAATGTCGGGAGCAAAACCAGCAATTGCTTTATATCGAAATTTCCAGTAAGGATGTTCGGTTAATTTTAAACAGATTATATTTTTTTTATGTGATTTATTGTGTTTTAAAGCGTTAAATGCTTCAATTTTGTCGTTGTATAAGGGTGCTTTTTCTAAAATGTTAATGTATTCGGCAATTGTGTAATTTTCTTCTTTTTTACAAAGAATTGCATTATCGGGGTCAAAATTTATGAATAAAGGTTTTTTTTCGGAACGGAAGTTGAAAGTTTGATTTTGTTTTGTAATTGTAATTTTTTTATTTATAACGGAATCAGGATAATAAATATCGACAGAAGTTTTGATTTTATATAAAGGTGCGTTATTAAGGTCTTGATTTTGTTCGATTTTTATACTTGCTGTTTTTGTTTCAGTGTTGTAAGCATAGTTGATATTTAATTTCGGAATTCCTTTATTTAAGAACCATTCGTTAAAGAACCAATTCATATCTTCACCGGTAATTTCTTCAAATGCCAAACGTAAATTGTGAATTTCAACACTTTTATAAGCATTTTGTTTCAGATACAGATTTAAAGATTTCCAAAAAGCATCATCTCCGACGGTATTACGTAACATATGCAAAATCAGTCCGCCTTTTTGGTATGAGGCGGCATCAAACATATCATCACGATTCTTGTAATAAAAGCGGATTAAATTTTCATTTTTAAAGAAACGTTCAAAATTGTACATATTGTAATCATCGGCAAGATGGTCGTCAGCTTCAAATCTGCCGTATTCGTGTTCAATCCAAAGATATTCGAAGTAAGTTGCGAAAGATTCGTTAAGAGGAATATTTGCCCATGATTCGCAGGTTACCAAATCGCCGAACCAATGATGCGATAATTCGTGTGCAACGACTGCTTCGTTTGTGATACGTTGTTGCTCGTTTTTAAAATTAAGCACATAACTTCCGAAAACAACTGCACCTGTATTTTCCATTGCTCCGGAAACAAAATTTTTAACCACAATTTGAGAATATTTGTCCCATGGGAAATCATAATTAAGCATTCGAGAATAATATTCAATCATTTTATCGGTTTTTCCGAATATTTTTTTTGCTCTGTTTATTTGATTTTTCTGCACATAAACATTTACCGGAATGTTTCGCCAAAAATTTTTAATAATCGAAAATTTTCCTGCAGCAATCATTGCGAGATACGGAGCTTGAGGTTTCGATTGTTTCCAATAATCGGTATGTGTTCTGTTATTGTTCGGAACAGAATTTATATATTTTCCGTTCGAAAGTGTGATAAAATTATTCTTTACGGTAATGTAAAAATCCTGTGTCATTTTTTGATTCGGAGAGTCAATGGTCGGGAACCAACACGAGTTTGACTGAGTTTCTCCTTGTGTCCAAATTTGCGGATTATCGGTGTCGGTATCTATAAAATACAATCCTTTATTGTCGTGAATAGCCCCTGAACCGCCGGATTTGACTTTTTCGGGATTTGCAGTATAACTGATTGATATAATAAATGTGTCGTTACGGGTATAAGTTTTATTTAATTTTATTCTTAATTTATTATTTTTGTACGTGTATGAAAGAGGAATTAAACTGTTGTCAGTTTTTAAACTGATATTTTTTATTCCAAATTCCTGAGCATCCAAAGTAAGCGAATCAGTGGGATAGAAATGCGGTTTTAGAGTAATATTTGCCAGTCCGATTGCCTTTTTTTCAGAATAATTGAAACTGATATGCAGTTCAGTATTAATTAAATCATTTATTTTTGTGTTACTGCCTTTATATTTTTGTATTAATGCTTCTTCCTTACATATTTTTTTTTGATTCGGAACAGAAGGATTATTTATTGAATTATTATAATTTTCTGACGTTTCAAGTGATATTCTGTTAGTGTTGCAGGATATGAGAAACAGAATAAGAAAAAGAAGAAATAAATTTTTAAACTTCATTTTAGTGTATTTTATAAAATAATTTAAACAACAAATGTAATATTTTGGTTTCTTATTAAAAAAAATGTTTAATTTATAAGCTCAATTTATTTATGTTATTGCAGTCTGCCGACTATTCCGGCAAATTATTTGCATTATATTTGATGTATTGTTATAAATATACTTTTTCTTTAAAGAAAATTAACTTAAAAAGATTAAAATGCTCAGATTCATATTTTCCGTAATATTTATATTCAGTGTATTTGTCGGATATTCTCAAACAAATAAATATTTTGATGATATTAAAAAAACGTTTGATGATAAAACGCAAAATGAATTGATTAAAATTTCAAAAGAACTTAAAAATGCCAAGAAAAATTTTGAAACCGGTGAAAAATTTTCTGCCGAAAATATTTCAAAAGCTCTTGCAATTTCAAAAAAAGCATCTGCCGTATTTGCCGAAAATTACAGAAATTTATTTATGATTTATGAGAATAAATTAACCGACTTAATTAAAGACGCTGATGGTAAACAAAAGGTTTATTTTGAGAAAAAAATGCAAGATGCTAAAAACGGCTTAAGTTCAGCAATATATGATCGCTTAGCTGCGAAAAAAGAAAAAGATGATAAAAAAGCTTATGCACTTTTGAATCGGTCGCATAAAGACGAAATTTCGGCAATTGATGATTTAAGTGAAATTTTTGCATTGATTAACGGCTGGGAAACTTCGAATTATGTTGTAGAAAAAGAAAATTATAAAACGGAAGAAACTTATAAAAATACACATACAACAGATTATCAAGCAAGGAATTTTGTTGTTAATGATCCGAATTTAGAAAATAACTATAAATTTAACAGACAGTTTAGCGGGAATGATAATAATAATACTTCCGGTAATCTTGCAAATGCAAATTCTTCAACGAATTATAATACAAGCAGAAATAATAATAATTATTCTTTGACTGATTCCGGCAGAGGAAAAGCTCATGAATTTAAAATACAGATAGGAACATCAATATTACCTGCAAGCAGTGCACAAATAAAACAATTAAATAAAACTGATTTACCTGTAGATGTTTATAAATCAAAGGTTTATTATAAATATACCGTCGGAAATTTTTCCGATTTTCAAGAAGCTAAAAATTTTAAAAATGCCTACGGTCTTTCCGATACTTATATCGTTGAATACAAAAACGGTAAGCAAGTTAAACTTTATATACACGATATACAATAATTATTTCTCATAATGTAATTGTTAAAAAAGTTGCCGAATTTCGGCAACTTTTTTTATGCATATTAAAACATATCTTTTACTTTGTCGAAGAAGCTTTTTTCATCGGCTTCCGGTTTTGGTGTAAAATTCGGAGAAGCAGAGAATTTTTCGAGTATTCTTTTTTCATCTTTGTCAAGATTTTTAGGAACCCATACGTTTACTTTGACTAAAATATCTCCTTTTCCGTAACTGCCGTATGAAGGCAAGCCTTTTCCTCTTAATCGTAATATTTTACCGGATTGAATACCGGCTTGAATTTTAATTTTTACTTTGCTCTCAATTGTAGGAACTTCTACAGATGTTCCGAGTGCCGCTTCCGGAAAACTGATAAATAAATTATACAGTAAATCATTTTCGTCACGTATTAATTCAGGATGTTCTTCTTCTTCAAAAATAACGATTAAATCGCCGTTAACACCGCCTCTTCGAGCAGCATTTCCTTTTCCTGCAATTTTCATTTGCATCCCTTCGGCAACACCGGCGGGAACATTTACCTTAACAGTCTCTTCTCCATGAATGATACCTTCACCGTGACAATAAGAACATCTCTTTTTAATTATGGTTCCTTGTCCGTGGCAAGACGGGCAAGTTGCACTTGTTTGCATTTGTCCGAGGAATGTATTTTGAACACGAATAACTTGTCCGCTTCCGTGACAAGTTTGACAAGTATCCACTTCTGAATTTTCGGCACCCGTTCCTTCGCAATGAGAACAAACAACATGTTTTTTAACTTTTATCTTTTTTGTTGTTCCGTTAAGTATATCTTTAAGTGATAATTTTACTTTTATACGTAAATTTGTACCTTTATTTACTCGCTGTCTTCTTCCGCCGGATGAGCTTCCTCCGAAACCTCCGAAACCGAAACCTCCGAAAATATCTCCGAAATGTGAGAAAATATCATCCATTGACATTCCTCCTCCGTCTCCGAAACCACTTGCTCCGTCAAATGCAGAATGACCGAAACGGTCATATTTTGCACGTTTATCATCATTACTTAATACTTCATATGCTTCGGCTGCTTCTTTAAATTTTTCTTCGGCTTCTTTATCTCCGGGATTTTTGTCCGGATGATATTTAACAGCTATTTTTCGATATGCTTTTTTAATTTCCGCCTTATCAGAATTTTTCGAAACACCTAATATTTCGTAATAATCTCGTTTGCTCATAATATCTGTTTGTCGGCAAAATTAATTAATAATTTAACCGAATTAAATTTTTATTTTTTTATTCTCCGACAACAACTTTTGCATATCGCAATACTTTGTCTTTCAGTTTATAACCTTTTTCAATAACATCAATAACTTTTCCTTTTAAGTCTTCTTCCGGAGCAGTAATTTTTGTCAGAGCTTCATGTAAATCTGTATCAAAAGGTTCACCGACGGCTTCAATTTCTTTAATGCCCCTTTCTGTTAAAAAATCAAAAATATGTTTATAAATTAAATTAATTCCTTCTTTAATTGCATCAATATCTTTGGCATCATCAACAGATTTTTTTGCTCTGTCAATATTATCCATAATCGGAAGAAAATTTATAAGCGTATCTTCGCCGGCTGTTTGAATTAATTCCATTCGCTCTTTTAAAGTGCGTTTTCTGTAATTATCATATTCGGCAACTAATCTTAAGTATTTATCATCTAATTCGTTGTATTTATTATTAGCCTCTTTCAATTTTTTTTCGCAAGTATGTTTTGTTTTAGAATTAGTTTTTTTTGATTTTGTTTCCTTTGCCGTTTTGGAAGAAGTTGATTTTTTATCTGATGTTTTTTGTTTTTTAACATCTTCCTGCGTTTGTTTTATGTCCTCGTTTTTCTTTTTTTCTTTGTGGGAGTCTTTATTTGTCATATCTTTTATTTTTTCAGTTATACAGAATTAACCTACGTGCAAAATATCAAATTATCTGCCGGTATTATTCGGAAGTCAAAATGTCATTAAAATTTAATTAAATTCTGATATTACGTCAGGTGTTTATGTCAATTACGGTATAATTTTTGTCAAATTAAAGTTAAAATTTAAAACATAAAAAACGCATCTTATCAAAAATAATCAATAAATTTGAATATTTTTCGTTATTTTGAATGATATTCTTATTTTTGAAAAACAAAAAGATAAATTAAATCTACTTAAACCGGTTAATATGAAAAAAGTTATTTATTTAATATTATTGTTTGCAGTATTTTCGTCTTGTAAATTTGACGCAAATCCATATTCAATTATACGAGAGTTTGACGGCGGAACTTATATTACTCCTGACGGAAAAGTGAAATATATAAGCGGTACTCCGGACAGTTTAATAGCCGTTACCGATAACTATGCTTTAATACAGGAAAATATTTCTTATGTAAAAAAAGAAGCTTCGGGTATGTTGTCGGACAGTATTTTAATATACGGACATGTATATTCAAAGCAACCTCACCCTGTTGTTTGCGGTTATGATTCGGTTTATAAAATTGATTTAATGACTCGACTTGCTACAAATTCCAATATTTTTTATAACGGAAGTTCTAAACCCGAAAGTTTTATTACTTCTGATGATTTGGACAGAGGTGCTACCTTTAAAAGCGGTTTCGGGCTTCAATATGAAACTCCTTATTATGTTAGGTCGTTTGTTGTAACCGGAAAATTTTCAGGCGGAAAACCGGAGTATCATGATATTGCATATAACCAAAAAGAATTACAATTTACTACCGACAAACCTGTTGATTTATGGGTAGGAGGATCGATGCCGGAAGCACCTGCGGACTTTACCGGAGGAGGAGTACGCGGAGCTACTTTATTTACCTATAACGGTTATTTGTTTGTAGCACAGGGACATAATGAGGCATCTCTTCCGGAATCTATTATTATATACAGATATGATCCTGTAGGAAATTTGTGGGAACAGGCGTATTTAACAAAATATCTTTCTCAAGCAGAAAATTTTACTGATGCTGTGTCTTTTGTTATAGAAGGAATTCAGGAACAAGACGGAAAATCCCATGATTATTTATATATTGGTCTTGGATATAAACAAGAATCTGCTTCTATGAATACTAAATTTTTTCGTTTAGATTTAACCGACAATATAAGTGGTGATATCACTAATTGGGGGTCTTGGAAAGATATGGGTGATTTTGACGGATTAGCAGTGAAAGATGCTGTTGCATTTACTATTAAAAAAATCGGATATGTGGGTCTCGGAACTTTAGAAAACGGAACAGCGGTTGACTATATGTATAAATTTGATCCTACTGACAGAGATCCTATACTTCATCCTTACGGAAATTGGCTTAAGATTGGTAATTTTCCCGGGGGAAAGAGAACAAAAGCTGTTTGTTTTAAAATTGGAGAGAATGTTTATGTATCTTGCGGTATGGATGAGACCGGTGTTTATAAAAATGATTTTTGGAGATGTAATCAAATAACCGGAGATTATTTAAATTGGGTAAAACGTGCACCATTTCCCGGAACACCGAGAATTGATGCTGTAGGTCTTGCTTTGGGTGAAAACGGATATATCGGAACGGGTTTAGATGTTGATTCTGTGCGTTCAGATTTCTGGCGTTACAATCCTTTTATTAACAAATGGGATCAAAGGGCTTTTTACAGCGGAGAACCAAGATATGAAGCCGTAGGTGTAGGTATTAAAATTAATGATAATGATTACAGAGGTTATATTGGTACCGGTTGGGACGGAACAAATTATTTCAGTGATTTCTGGCATTACAGACCGTAAACAGTCGGAAAGTCAAAAGTTTATAAAGTTGAAAGTTCCAAAAATATAAAGTTAAAGTTTGTAAAACAATAAGAAAACATAAAAGACATGAAAAAGTCAATTATTATAACATCAATACTTATATTATTTTCAAGTACCCTGTTTGCCCAGTGGAACAGCGAATATGATTATTTTTCGCTTAAATTCGGTGCAACAAATACCTTGTTTACCGGACAACCGGATCAGTTGGCAAACAAACTTCTGGTTGCAAAAAACGGGTATGATCAGTATCAACTTTTCCCGGATACAAGTTTCAATATTAATTATGTTCCGGGTTATTACGGTTCACTCATTTATAATCATGATTTAAAAAATAATAATATCGGTGTTTCTGTCGGATTGGATTACAGAATGTACGGAACAGCGTCTAATTATTATACCAAAACTTTACCTGATGAATATACCTATCGCGAAGTCTATAAAGTTTCACAAATTTCGGTTCCCGCATACATTCGCTACGGGAAGAAATTTTATGAAAAACAAAAATATATTTACGGCGGATTTTCTTTTAATTATAATTTATTGCTTTCTAAAAGTGAGCAAGTCAGTTATACCGAAACCGGGCAAACAATAAAGTTGGATAAAGATATGCTGAGAAAGAGCAATGTATCTGCTGTTGCCGGATTTAATTTTATGTTTTTTAATTTTGAAGCAAATTATGTTTTCGGCAGTTTCTTAAGTAAAAATTACACAATGGATTTAGCTGACGGAAATAGTATAAAACCTTATGAAGGACAGCCTAATCATGCAATTTTTATTAAAGCCGGAATTACTTTACCGCTGAACAGTTGGACTCCGAGAAAAATTTATGCCATTGAAATGTGGTTCAGAAGATTACTGAAATAGGGAGTTTCAGGAAATTCTAATATAGCTGATTTGCAGCATATTAATAGAATATTTTAAGGAAATATTTCTCCGAATTCAGCATATTTTGTGTGTTTTCGGGGTAATTTCTTTTTCTTTTACTTTTGTCTTGACACAAAAGTAA
>JAADGE010000074.1:0-41293 GCA_013152535.1 Chlorobiota bacterium | reverse complement strand
AGTCAAGACTGCAAATAAATTTCTTTGAGGTCGAAAATTGCAACTTGCAAAATAACCGAATATTTCAAAAGCTGCATTTCCTGAAAGTCCCGAAATAGTAAACGGAGTTTTTAAAATTAAAAATGAGAATAAACAAAACGGACGGGTTAACCCGTCCGTTTTGTTTATTCAATAGCTGCTTTTAAATCTTTTTTGCGAAGCTGTGTCATCATTGGTTTAAGAAAACCGTAGCTGCCTTTTTTTACATCGGCTTTTCCTTTGTAATGGATTAAATATGTGCATTGAACTGCTTGTTCTTCTTGGTGCTTGCAAATGTCCATTAAGGCATCAATAACATAATCGAAAGTATGGTAATCATCATTATAAAGAATCAAAAACTTATTCTTAGAATTTAAAACATCGGTTGTTTCGTTTTCTTTATTTTGTATTTTTTCTTTGTTACTCATTTTCTTTTTATATGCTTTTCTTTTGCAAAGTTATAAAAAAATATTTTCAGGGTCAATTTTGATTTTTTTAAAACTGAAAATAAATAAACGGTTGTAAATCGGCAGTTCTTGCTTGCCATATCACAATAACGGCAACAGCAACTGTTGCAAGTTTAGCCCATTGAGGAAAGTTTATAAATGCTTGTTTATAAGCATCTTTAATTTTTACGGGCAACCAATGAATTATCATTGCCAATAACATTAAAGCAAAAATATTTTTGTAAGCAATAATTATTTCTCCGATTTTAGAAAAATCAAAAGCACTTGTTATTTGGTGCATAATTCCGTTTGCGGCTTCCATACTTTCGCTGCGAAACCAAATTCTGGTTGCTGTAATAAAATTAAACGTAAGAAAAATTGCATAAAAACGCACAGCCCAATGTTTACTGTCTTTAAAAGGACTTATTTTTCGCCAGTATTTATAAACAACCAAGCCTATTCCGTTTAATCCGCCCCAAATAACAAATTGCCAGCTTGCACCGTGCCATAATCCGCCGAGTAACATTGTGAGCATAAGATTTATGTTGGTTCGGGTTTTGCCTTTTCTGTTTCCTCCGAGCGGTATATATAAATAATCTTTCAGCCAAGATGAAAGAGAAATATGCCAGCGTTTCCAAAATTCGCCGGTATGCAGGGCTTTATACGGCGAGTTGAAATTTACGGGTAATCTGAAACCCATTAAAAGTGCAACTCCTATGGCAACATCGGTGTAACCGGAAAAATCGGAATAAACTTGTATCGAATATCCGTAAAGTGCCATTAAGTTCTCAAAACCACCGTAGGTTGTAGGATTACTGAAAACACGATCGACAAAATTTACGGCAATGTAATCGGCAATTACAAGTTTCTTGATTAATCCGTTTAGTATCATAAATACGGCAAAACCAAATTCGGCTTTTGTAATATTAAATTTTTTGTAAAGTTGCGGAATAAAATCGGAAGCACGAACAATCGGACCTGCAACCAATTGCGGGAAAAAAGATACAAAAAAGCCGAAATCTATTATGTTTTTTACGGGTTCTACTTTTTTTCTGTAAATATCAATTGTATAACTGATGGTTTGAAAAGTAAAAAAAGAAATTCCTACCGGCAGAATAATTTTATCGATGGTAAAATGTGTTCCGGCAAATTGGTTTGTCCATTTTGCAAGTAAATCAACCGGTTGGAGATGAATTCCGAAAAGATAATTAAAACTTTCGGTAAAAAAAACCGAATATTTGTAGTAAACTAAAACTGATAAATTTATTGAAACACTCAATGCAACAAAAAGTTTGCGTTTAAGTTCGTTTTTCGATTTATAAATAATTTTTCCGGTAAGGTAACCCACCGCAATCGAAAATAAAAGAAGCAAAAAGAAAATTCCGCTTGTTTTATAGTAGAAGAAAACGCTTATAAGAAAAAGGTATGCGTTTCTGGGTTTTTCTTTTTTGTAAATTATTGTATAAAGGGCATAAATTACGGCAAAAAACAACCAAAACCACAATCGCGTAAAAATAAGCGGGTGTTCTTTATTGAATAAAAATATATTTTTAATAAAGTCTTGCATAAATATACGTCAGCGAAAATAAAAATAGTTGGTTAAATTCAAAAGTTTAAAATATTTTCAGATAAATGATTGTCATAAATTTTTATCAATGCGTTAAAAAATAAGTTTCCTTTTATAATGTATCCTTTTTTTGTGAAATGGATGAGGTCGTTTTGCATAAGTTTGTCTTTGTGCCATAAATAAGAGGAATTGTAACCGCCCATAACGGCATACAAATCCCAAACTCCGCAGTTGTATTCTTTTGCGAGTTCAAAAATTACCTTTTCGGCATCTTTTGTAAACGGCAGCGGATCTCTTCGTCGGTAATAACAATCGTTCGGAACGGTCATAATGATTGCGACACCGGGGTTTGCTTTTTTTATTTTATTGAGAAAATTAATGTAATGAAGTTTGAACCTTTCGGGTGAAAAGGATTTACCGTAAGTATCGTTTGTTCCCAACGAAATAATTACCAAGTCGGGTTTGACGACAGACATTTGTTTTTCCAGTAAATTGCATTTTAAAAATGAAGGTAAACTTGCTCCCGAAATTCCGGCATCGGTATAAACAATTCCGGAAAATGAGTTTTCCAAATCAATACCGTAAAGGGTAAATCGGTTTTGTACTGTATCAGTTTTTACAAGTTCTAATTTTATGTTTGAGACAAAATCATTTGTTTTAATTAAGGTGTATCCGTCTTCCGGGAATTCTGTGAGGTCATAAGTTGTGCTGTCGGCAGAAAGTTTTATTTTATATGAATTTTTGCCTGTATCGTGAAAAATTTTGATAATATCGGTTTCGTATTTTTGATATTTCGGGTTTAGAATGACCGTAATTGTTGCTATGCTGTCGTGTGTTGTTGCTTCAATACCGAGCATTCCGAGTTCGCAATTTTTATGTTCGACATTTCGACAAGTTTCCCAATTGCCGGTCCATTTTATGCGAAAATTTTTCGGAGTGTAGGTTTTTGACATTCCGTAGGGAAAAATCATTCCTCTTCCGCCGTTTAGTCCGGGAAAGAAGTTTTGGAGTTTTTTTCTTGCAACTCCGGAATAAATGCCTGCCTGAATATGCGAACCTCCGAAATGTACAATGTTAATTTTCCCTTCGCCTTTTAATATTAATGTATCAAGTTTATTATTGAAATTATCAAAAGCCAAACTGTCGCCGGGGAAATAAATTTTATTTTTATCATACCTGATATAATGATAATAAGGATATTCGGTATAAGGGTAATCTTGTGCAAACAGGTTTTGAGAAAATATTGTTAAAAATATTATGAGTCGTATTTTTTGCATAAAATTAAATTGCTATTTTTAAACACTATTGGATTTTGTATGTTTTTTACTTTTTCTTTCTCAAATAGCGGTTATATTCATACATAAAAGCATTATAAAACATTTTTGCAATGTATCTGGCACCTTGCGGTGTGAAATGCGTAAAATCTTTTTCTCCCAACGGCGGATTGTAAAAAACCCAACTCGGCATTGAATTTTCACCGCCCATAGCTTCATACATATCCCAATAAGCACAGTTGTTTTCAAAACTTGCTTGTTTTAAAGCATCACGTATCAACGGAACATTCGGATAGGTAATGTATGTGTCGCCTTCTTTTTTCGACATATCAGCCAATCCTATAACCATTATAGTAAGATCGGGTGCAATTCTTTTAAGTGTGCGAAGTTGTCTTGAAAATGCTTTTCTGTAATAGTTATAACTTTTTCGGACGTTAGGTACCGTATTCCCTCCGAATTGCAGAATCAGAAGTTTGGTATTTAATTGCCGGTACATACTGCTGAGCATATTTAAGTCCATTTTTGTGAAAAACAAGCCGCCGCTGCCTCGCATTGCAATGTTATCAACATTAATTCCGGAATATCCTTCAAGTGAAAAGCCGTAAATATCGGGACTGTCTTCGGCTTCAAATTCAAATCTTATGTTTTGCGGTGTTGTTTCAAAGTTCCAAGTTTTTGTTTTATAATCGTTTGAAGGGGGCAGTATGCTTTCATCAATTAGTTGTTCGTCGGCAAAAGTTTTTAGTTTAACCTCGGTTTTATTGTAACCGTAAAACATTTTGCATCTTTTAAAATGTTTGGTAGGTCTGAAAGAGTAGGGAGATTGCGAAACGGAAATGCTTGCATAACTCATTAATTTATGCGGCATTAATTCTTCCTGATTAAAAACTTGTAAGGAATCCGGAAGTGTGTCGTTAATAATAGGAGTAAATCTTGCGAAGTTACCCAACATACCATAGTGATTGTGTTTTACAATTGTGTCGCGTCTTCCGTAAACCGTGTAACGTTTCCAGTTTCCGGAAACGGATTGTACCATAGGTGATTTAAAATCGAAAGCTTTTACTGCAGGAATAAGCCCGGGACCGACACCGCCGAATCGGGATTGTAATTTGTAACGAAAATAATCGGTAATTCTGTCTGTTTCTATCTGAGAATCACCATAGTGCATTATTCGTACAATTCTTTTTTGATTTTTAATATTTGAAAGAATTGCAAAGAATTTATCTAAACTTGAATGTGTTTTGTCGGGAAATTCAATATGTCTTACAACAGAATCAATTTTAACCGGAATGGGTTTGTAATAAACATATTGAGAGTCAATCATAACTGAATCAAGATTTTTTTTCTTGTTTTCCTTAATAAAAACAATAGTATCTGTTTCGTCTTGAATATCGGTTCCGTTTATAATGTTTGAAATGTCCGGTTCTGCTTGTTTCGGCGGATTTATAATGTCTTCTACAGTTATAAATTTTAAGGTAAATTTATCTGTTATTTTAATTCCTTCGGAAGGAAAAACTACAGACAATAATAACAGAATAAAAAGAGCGGAAAATACAAAAATCAGAACTTTTTTCGGAGTCATAGCAGTAAAATATCCCTGTTATTTTTTCTTTACAATAATTTCCTGACCTATTTTTAAGTCTCTGACATCTTCGTCCGAGAAACCGTTGATTTTTTGAATGTCATTTGCTGAAATTCCGTCAAATTTTTTGGCAACTGTCCAAAGATTATCTCCGGATTTGATTTTGTAAACAACATATTTATTCTTATCAGGTTTTACGACAGGTTTTTTGTGTATTGTCGGAATATTTGTGTTTGTTTTTTGCTCAATTGTCATTTTGTTTATTTTTTGGTAGTGAGCATATTTTTTTGCAGGAATCCAAACGGCAATTTTTTGCCCTATTTGTAATCGTGTGCTGCGAGTTTTGTTCCAATATTTTAAATCATTAACGGAGCAATCGTACCATTCGGCAATATTACTGTATGTATCATCTGATTTTACGGTATAGTATAATTTTTTTCTGTGTTTTGTACTCGGCGGCGAATAGTTATAATTGTTATACGGACGGTTACTTTTTGCCGGAGAAATTAATGAAACTTGGTCGTTTAAATAAATACTGTCTTTGTATTTATAAATTTCATTTTCCGAATTTAAAAAATCACTGACTTTATCAAAAGGTAATCTTAAAGGATAGGGTTTTACGTTTCCGGGAATTATATTACGTTTGTATTGAGGATTTAATGTTGCAAGTTTATCAAAATCTATTTTTAAATATTCGGCGACTTGTTTAAGATTTAATTTCTTTTTAATCATTACCGTATCGGTAAGCATATCCATATCAATTTTTTTCGGAATTATGTTATGCTCTTTATAATAATTCATAGAATATAATGCTGCAATGTATGCCGGAATATAACCTCTTGTTTCACGAGGGAGATAGGGATAAATATCCCAGAAATTTGTTTTTCCGCCGGAACGTTTAATTGCTTTCTTCACATTTCCGGCACCGCTGTTATACGCAGCAATAGATAAGGTCCAGTTCCCGAAAATTTTATACATATCACGCAGATATTTTGCTGCAGCTTCGGTAGATTTTAAAACATCCATTCGTTCATCAACATAGGAATTAATTTCCAAGCCGTACATTTTTCCGGTAGGGTACATAAACTGCCACAGACCTACTGCTCCTGAATGTGAACGTGCACGAGGATTTAGTGCGGATTCGATAATCGGCAGATAACCGAGTTCTAAAGGCAAATTATATTTGTCTAATATTTGTTCGATAATCGGCATATAATATTGTGAAATTCCGAGTAAATATCTTCTTGAGGCTGTATTTTTAGTGTAAAATTGAATCCATTGTTTAACTACTTTATTATAAGTCATCGGAACAACAGTCGGCAGCTTATATAATCGTTTAATATAAACAGAATCAGGTATTATTTTCGGAGTTTTATCTGTAAACGTATTTACGCTTGTATGATCATTCTCGGTTAAACTTTGTTTAACATACCAGTTATTAACAAGTTCATCTAAATATTGATTTTGTTGTGTTAAAGCATCAAGCTTTTCATCGGTTGTATCTTTTGTCTTTTGAGCTTGTCCGATAAAACAGGCAGTAAATAAAAATATAATCGTAAAAAAGAAATTTTTCATATTATTTAAAATTGAAACAAAAAGTAAGACCTATTGTGTTTTTTTTTATTTTTCCGTGAAGCGGAATTATTTCGGGTGATATTTTTAATGATAAATCGTCACTTACATCAAAATCAGAAAGTTCTGCATCTACAACGGCGTCAATAATATTTAAACCGTAAACAGCTAACATAATAACAGCTGATAAATCTCGGTTTCTGCGAGAAGAATTTTTATATTGTAATAAAACATCAGTACCGATATCTTTGCTGAAAATCGTTTCATCTACAGTCGAATCTGCTTCATGTTCTATTCTTTGTTGGTAGCCGGTAAGATATTTTTTGTATAGTTTATTATTATATTGAAAAAAGAATGCGGCAGAACCCAAAGCCGAATAAACGATAGGCACTTTCCAGTATTTTCCGTTATAAACTTGCCCTGCTCCGGGTAAAATTGCTGAAAATAATGCTGCTCTTCCGGATTTCTTCTTTTTTATTGATGAATTTATTTCAACTTCTTTTACACCTTTGATTATCAGAGTATCCTTATTTGTTTTAAGCGAGTCGTTTTGACTGTATCCGGTACCGTTAAAGGAAATAATAATAATACTTATGAAAACAAATTGTTTCATCTTTAATTTTATTTGAGAAAAAATACTATTTCTGTTTAATATGAGAAAGAAGTTCTTTTATTTTATTAAATTCTTCGTCTGATGTAAAAGAAATGGAAATACTTCCTCTTCCTGCATTATTTCTCTTGATGTTTACATTACTGTTTAAAACTTCGGATAAATCTTTTTTAAGAGTAAGGTAAGTTTCGGGTAACTTATTTTTTGCCGGTTTTTTAATATCTTTTTTTACGGGAAAATTAATTTCTCGTATGATATTTTCTGTTTCTCTTACCGATAATTTTTCAGAAATAATTTTTTCATAAACGGAAACCTGCTTTTTTGCATCTTCAATAGTTATTAATGCTTTTGCATGTCCTTGTGTGATTAACTTATTTTGAATACCGGATTGTATTTCAGCCGGAAGTTTTAAGAGTCGCAAATAATTGGTTACTGTTGTTCTGTTTTTTGATACTTTGGTTGCTAATTGGTCTTGTGTAATATTACATTCATCAATAAGACGTTGATACGAAACAGCAATTTCAACGGCATTTAAATCTTCGCGTTGGATATTTTCAATTAATGCCATTTCAAGCATGGCAGTATCATCAGCTTTTCTTACAAAGGCAATAACTTTTTTTAATCCTGCGTCTTTTACAGCTCTTAATCGTCGTTCGCCGGAAATTAACTGGAACTTACCGTTTTTTAATTTTCTTACTGTAATCGGCTGAATAATACCGTGTTGTTTTATAGATTCCGTAAGTTCTTTTAACGATTCTGTATTAAAATCCTCACGCGGTTGAAACGGATTGAGTTCGATATTTTCAATGTCAATCTCAGCAACAGCTCCTGTGGATATTGCTTCTTCAACGGGTTTTGTTTCAAATTTTGAATTATCAATTAAGGCTCCTAAACCTTTTCCTAAAGGGCTTTTTTTTGCCATATTATTCTAATTTTTGTTCCTTTCAATAAGTTCTCTTGCTAAATTTAAATAGTTAATGCTGCCTTTTGAATTTGCATCATATATTATGGCGGGCATTCCGTAACTTGGTGCTTCGCTCAGCTTAATATTTCGTTGTATAATGGTATCAAAAACCATACTTTCAAAATGCTTTCTGACTTCGGCTGCAACGTGATTTGATAAACGAACACGAGCATCGTACATCGTTAATAAGAATCCTTCAATTTCAAGTTCTTTATTGATGTTTTTTTGAATCATTTGTATTGTATTCAGTAGTTTTCCCAAACCTTCCAATGCAAAATATTCACATTGAACCGGAATAATAACAGAATCAGCAGCAGCTAAGGCATTCAGAGTTAAAAGTCCTAATGAAGGAGAACAATCAATTAAAACATAATCATACTTGTCTTTCACTTTCTTTACAACAGTATCTAAAATATATTCTCTGTTTTCTTCTTCCAGCATTTCAATTTCTGCTCCTACCAAATCAATATGAGAAGGAATTATTTCCATTCCGGGAGTTTCTGTTTTTAAAATGACGTCTTCGGGCTTAGTTCCGTCTATGAAACAATCGTATATGCTGTGTTCAATATCTTTTAAATCGAACCCGATTCCTGAAGTTGCATTTGCTTGCGGGTCAAAATCAACAATTAAAACTTTTTTTTCAAGAACAGCAAGACTGGCTGCTAAATTTATAGCTGTGGTGGTTTTTCCGACTCCGCCTTTTTGATTTGCTATTGCAATGACTTTTGACATTATTTTAAAATTTAAAATTTGGTATTGTCGCAAAAATATAACTTTTATTGATATAATTCTTTTTTTGTTAATATCTTTTTTTGATGATTTTTCTGTGCGGAAGAACAAAAATTTAATTTTGATGATATACGCCGGCACTTTGTATATATCTGTTTTGCCAATCTCTGTTTGTAACGTCTTTTAAAAAATCAAAAAGATGTTCACCGATAAAAAAATCACTTAGGTTTTCTATTCCGTATGGTTTTAAGAGTTGAAGTTGACTTTCTGACGGCATCCAAGTAATTTTATCATCAGGATTTTTTGCCCATCCTTTTTCTTGATTTAAAGCCGGATTATAAAAAGGATATTCTGAATATTTTATTCGCCACAGATTATTAATTATTACTTTTAACTTGTCTGTTGTATAATCATTAATAAATTCGTTATTAACATTTCCGGGAATTTCAAAAACATTATATTTTTTTATAAGATTTTCTTTATCGGGATTCGCTTTTGATGTTTCTAACCCTACAATTTCTCTTAACCATTGATTAGTTGGGGTATATAATATTTCGTATTTGCCGTCATCTTTTTCTTTTACAATTGCAGTTTGTATTAATCCGCCGTTTAAATCCGGTATTAAGCGAAGTGCAAAAAACCAGTCTTTTTTTATTTCGGTAGTATTGCCGAAAGTATTTATTTGAGAATAACTGTCAATAAATAAAAATGATAACAGAAATATAAGCAATGTTTTTTTCAATCTGTTTTGTTTTATTTATTAAGAACTGCAAAATGCGTGCTAATATTATTATTTTATCCTTGAAATTTTTATCTATTTTTGTATTTCATATTTAACTGTGAAATTATGACTGTAAAATTATATAATAAAAAGACGGATATACCGGAAGGAGTAACTGTCTTTATAGGAAATAAAACTGATTATATTAAATTTCTTTCCGATGAAAAACAAATTAATTATTTGAATAGTCAATTTGAAAAAGATAAAAATATCGTTGAAATTAATTTGTATAATTCTCAAATGTACTTTGTTCAGTTTAAGAATGATAAAATATCAAATGAAAATGAAAAAATACGTGCTGTCGGAAGTAAGATTACAGGACTTTTAAATTCGGAGAAAATACAAAAAGTACATTTAGTTGATGCCGGAAATAATTCAGAAACAGTTAAATATTTTGTCGAAGGAATGTATTTGGCAAATTATTCTTTTACAAAATATTACAAAGACGAAGAAAAGAAAAAACCGACTTTTGATAGTTTAAACATTTATTCTGATTCGTTAAAAAAAGAAGAACTCAATGAACTTTTGAATGTGGCGAATGCCGTTTATTTTGCTCGAAATTTGGCAAACGAACCTTTATCCGGTTTAAATGCACTTCAGTTATCGAAAAAATTGAAAGAGACTGGAAAAAGAAAAAATATTACAGTTACGGTTTTGTCGAAACAAGAAATCGAAGAAAATGGAATGGGAGGTTTGCTTGCCGTAAATAAAGGAAGCGAATTGCCTCCGACTTTTAATATCTTAGAGTGGAAACCGAAAAATCCTGTTAATAAAAAGCCATATATGCTTGTAGGAAAGGGTATTGTATTTGATTCCGGCGGATACAGTATAAAGCCTACAAAAAATTCAATGGACTTGATGAAATTTGATATGGCCGGTGCAGCTGTTGTTGCCGGTGCAATGTCGGCAATTGCGGATAATAATCTGCCGATTCATATTATCGCATTAATTCCGGCTACCGATAATGCCGTAGATGCAAAATCTTATGTACCCGGAGATGTTATAAAAATGCACAACGGTTTGTTTGTCGAAGTTTTAAATACCGATGCCGAAGGACGTTTAATTCTTGCTGATGCTTTAAGTTATGCACAAAAATATAATCCTGAATTGGTTTTGGATTTGGCAACATTAACCGGTGCTGCTGCATATTGTATAGGGATTCACGGTTCGGTGGTTATGGGAACAGCCGGGAATAAAGTATTCGAAAAGTTAGAAAAAAGCGGAGAAACTGTTTATGAAAGAATTGTGCGATTTCCGTTTTGGGATGAATATAATGAAATGTTGAAGTCCGGTATTGCCGATTTAAAAAATATCGGAGGCAGCGAAGCCGGAGCAATTACGGCAGGTAAATTTTTAGAACGTTTTACGGAATATCCGTGGATTCATATTGATATTGCAGGACCGTCAATTTTAAGCAAAAAAAGTGCATACAGAACCGAAGGCGGAAGTGCATACGGTGTCAGATTATTATATGAATTTTTCAAAAATATGATTTAGAAAAATGATATGGAAAATATTGGAAAAAAAGTAAAAGTAGGAATTACTCATGGTGATATTAACGGTATCGGTTATGAGATAATTATTAAAACACTTATGGATAAGCGTATTATGGATTTATGCACGCCGATTGTTTACGGTTCGCCGAAATTATCGGCATATCATCGAAAATCCTTGAATATTGAAAATTTCAGTTTGAATATTATTAAAAGTCCTGAAAATGCAAATCCGAAAAGACCGAATGTAATAAATTGCGTATCGGAAAATACACGTATAGAGCTCGGAAAAATTTCAAAAGAATCCGGCACTGCAGCTTTTGCATCTTTGGAAGCTGCAACGAATGATTTACTTGACGGAAAAATAGATATTTTGCTCACTGCACCGATAAATAAAAACAGTATTCAGTCTGAAGAATTTCAATTTCCCGGACATACAGAATATTTACAAAATAAAACTAATTCGGAAAGTGTTTTGATGTTGATGCTTGGCGAATATATGAAACTCGGTGTTGTAACAGGGCATGTTCCGATTAAAGATGTTGCTGATTTAATCACCGAAGACCGTATTTTACAGAAATTACGCATTTTACACGATTCACTTATGAAAGATTTTACTGTCAGAAATCCGAAAATAGCTGTTTTGGGGTTAAACCCGCATGCAGGTGATAACGGGGTTATCGGGACAGAGGAAGAAGAAATAATTATTCCTGCTTTAAATAAAGCCAGAGAAGAAGGAATAATGGCTATTGGGCCGTATGCTGCAGACGGTTTTTTCGGTTCGCAGGCATATTTAAAATTTGATGCTGTTATGGCTATGTATCACGATCAGGGTTTGGCACCATTCAAAACTGCAGAGTTTGAAACATCTGTTAATTTCACTGCCGGATTACCGATTATCAGAACTTCTCCCGGACACGGAACTGCTTTTGAAATTGCCGGTAAAGGTAAAGCATCTCCGGGTTCTTTCAGACAAGCACTTTTTACGGCATTGGAGATTTACAGGAATCGGAAACATTATAAAGAAATTTCAGAAAACCCCTTAATTAATACAAATTAATTAATTGGAACAAGCAGTAACATATTTATTCTTAGTATCTTTTATAATTCAACTGCTATATTATTTTTTAATATACAGAAACGTATTGAGAAGAGATGAAGAACACGAAAATACAGGATTACTGCCGCCTTTGACTGTAATAATAAGTGCAAAGAACGAAGCTGAAAATTTACGAAATTTTTTACCTTTAATTTTAAACCAGAGTTATTCTGAATTTGAACTTATTGTTGTAAATGATGCTTCAACCGACGGAACAAAAAATATTCTTTCAGAATTTCAGTCATCTTATAATAATTTGCAAGTTATTGAAATTAAAGAAGAATATTCAAAAGGAAAAAAAAATGCTTTAACAAAAGCTGTTGCAGCAGCAAAATATGAATATCTTGTTTTTACAGATGCCGATTGTTATCCTGTTTCTGAAAATTGGTTAAAAACAATAGCCCGACTTTATTCCGAAAATATTGAAATTGTACTCGGATACGGAGCTTATAAAAAACAAAAAGGTTTTTTAAATAAATTAATACGATTTGAAACCTTATTTAATGCAATGCAATATATGTCTTTTGCAATTTCCGGATTTCCGTATATGGGTGTGGGACGCAACTTGTCGTATAAAAAATCTGTCTGGATTAAGAACGGAGGATTCTTAAAACATAAAAATATTTTATCCGGTGATGATGATTTGTTTGTGAATGCTGCGGCAACTAAAAAAAATATTAAAATTTTGACGGATGCAGGCAGTAAAACAGTTTCAATACCGAAAAATAAGTTCAAAGATTATTTAAAACAGAAAAAAAGACACCTTTCAACAGGTAATTATTACAAACAAATTTATAAATTATTATTAGGAACCGAAGTATTCTCAAGATTTTTATTCTATGTCGGAGTGATTATCTTATTATGTATTCAAAAACTTGTATTAACGGTAATATTGCTGTATTTAATGAGGATTATGATAATTTTTATTTTCTTGAAAAAATTTTCCGATAAAATAAATGATAAGCAAAATTTATTTTTTATTTCTATATTTGACATTTTGATTCCTATGCTTAATTTATTTGTTTTTACGGGAACACTTTTTGATAAAAAAATTGTATGGAAATAAACCGAAATTTTTCGGATAAAGCAATCAGAGATTTTCACCTTATTAAAAAAGCAAAAAAAGGTGATGAACATGCTTTTGCCGAATTGTTAGGTTATTACAGAGAATCACTTTTCCGTTTATTGTTGAAAATGGTTAACTCTAAAGAAGATGCCGAAGATTTAATGATTGAAACATTTGAAAAAGCATTCCGTAAAATTAGTTCCTATAAAACAGAATATGCTTTCAGTACATGGCTTTTTCGTATTGCAACAAATCACGGGATTGATTATTTAAGAACTGCACAAAATAAATACGACAATGTCTATATTGATAAAGTATTCGACTATGATAATGATTTTCAAAAATCTTTTATAATAAAAGAAGAATCATTAAATCCGGAGGAATCAATTGTTTCCGTGCAAGAAAAAAAAATAATTAAAGATGTGGTTCAGAAGTTACCGCCGGATTACCGTCGGATTGTTATTTTGCGGTATTTTGAAGATTATTCGTATAATGAAATTGCCGAAAAATTAGATTTACCGATTGGTACTGTAAAAGCACGCCTTTTTAGATCAAGGGAATTATTGCAAAGTATTTTGGCAAAACATAATATAAAATATGGAAAAAGCTGATATTCTTCTGCTAAAAAAATATTTTCCGACTATTTCGGAAAAACAAATTAATTCATTTACTGAAATTTTTGATTTGTATAAGTTTTGGAATACTAAAATAAATGTCATTTCCAGAAAAGATGTTGAAAACTTATTTATCAGGCATATTTTACATTCTCTGTCAATCTCTAAAGTTATTTCTTTTCCTGAAAATAAAACAGTTTTAGATGTGGGTACCGGAGGCGGATTTCCCGGAATACCGCTGGCAATTATGTTTCCCGATGTACATTTTACTTTGATTGATTCAATTGCCAAAAAAATAAGAGTAAGCAGAGAAATTACAGATGCCGTCGGATTGAAAAATATTGATACGATTCAAATTAAAAGTACGCAATTTAAAGGTTCTTATGACTTTATAACCGGCAGAGCCGTAACAGCATTTCCGGTTTTTTATAATTCCGTGAAACATCTGTTGAATCGAAAAGAAAAACAAAACGGTATTTTGTATCTGAAAGGAGGGGAGTTTGAAACCGAACTGAAAAATTTTAAATCTGTTAAAATTTATTCTCTGAAAGAGTTTTATAAAGATACTTTTTTTGAGACCAAAAAAATAATTTATTTATCGTCCGAGGTGCTGTTTTAATTAAAAAATGTTTTCGTTAGCTGATAATCTGAAATTATTAAGTTTCATTCCTCGGCTGTAATGATACTTTCACGGTTAAAAATACACCGTTTATTTATTTCCCTTATTTTTTCTTGCTTTTTTTTAAAATATTGATAAACTTTAACACCGGTTTTAAATGTAGATTAATGTCCGAAAGGAAAAATATATTATTGGTTGATGACGATTTTTTTTCGATTATTCTTTTGAAAGAATATTTAAAAAATATGAATGTTGTTATACATGCGGTAAAAAACGGTAAAGAAGCCGTTGATTTCTGGAAAAACAATAATAAAACTGATTTAATAATCTCAGATATTTTGATGCCTGTAATGGACGGTATATCAGTAATAAACAAGATTAGAAAAGAAAACAATACAGTTAAGTTTATTGCACAAACGGCTTTTGCAACTCAAGAAAAAATTGATGAAATAATTAGTGCCGGCTTTAATGCCGTAATTTTAAAACCATATAAGAAAGAAGACTTTGTAGAACTTGTGGAACGGATTTTATCTAAACAAGAAGTTGCAAGCTGATTTGCAATTTATCTCTTTAATCATTCCCGTTTGTAATAAATTTCTTTTCCTGATTTAATGATTAAAATAATTTGTTGATATTTGTGCAAATTATGAATGCTTTTTTACGAATAATATTTTCTTTTATTTTCTTGCTTATATCCTATCTTTTAAGTGGGCAATCTTCTGTAAATGAGTGTTTCCTGAAATATACAACAGACAGAAAAAATCCGCTTAATAAATATATCTTTGAAAAATCCGAATCGGCATGGAAAAAAAATGATTCTGCTGTTTTATACGTGTTGGAAAATAATACAAATAATGCCTTACATTTTATAAATGAATCCGAACAACTTAACAGCAATGACACTTTGTTGCGTTATTTAAATTTGGGCTTGAAAGGTATTATTTTTTACAGAAAGGATAATTATAAAAAATCTTTAAAATTGTTGAATAAATCAATCAATTTTTTCAATACTCAAAAAAAAACATTTATTAAAGTATTTTCGTTGGCATTATTTTATCAGTTTAAAGGGCGTAATCTATCCGATATGGGTTTTTTTTCTTCTGCTGTAAACAGCTATCTTACATCAAATATTTATTTTAATGATTTCGACAGTAAAAGTAAGATCTATGAGAATTATAAATTTATCGGAAGAGTTTACCAAAAAAATAATGTTAACAACAAACATATAAATGCTTTTGCAGAAGAAAATTATAAAATTGCCTTAAAAGGATTTAAATCTTTAAGAAAAGATGATGAGGTCGCATGGATGTATTTGGTTCTCAGTGATTTCTATACCTCTCAAAATAAAACTAAAACAGCCCTACGCTATCAGGACTCTTGTTTCGTTTCAGCAAAAAAAATGCGGAATAAAGAACTTATCGCAATATCATTAAATAATTTCGGAGAAATATTTATGAAAGAAAATAAACTTTCGCTTGCAAACAGATATTTTATGAAAGCAATTAAACGCTATAAAAAAATTAGGAACGTAAAGAATTTGCAAGTGAGCTATTACAATTTATCAGAGTTGAATTACAAAAGAATAAAATTTTCTGTTGCTGAATTATTTATCGACTCAGCAATTTATTCGGCTGTCGAAACTGCAAATAATACACTCTTGCTGAAATCTTATTTGCTCAAAAAAAATATTCTTGAAAAAGAACAGAAAAATGTTACAAATTTATTTAACGAATATATTATTTTGAGTGATAAAATGAAAGAAGAACAGCAGAGTAATATGATTTTTTTTTATCAGGAATATTTTCAATCACAAAAATTGAAAGAAAAAAATACTAATTTACAGCTTGTAAATAAAAAGCAAACTAACCGATTGAATTTGACAATAGTAATTTCCGGTATCGTATTCTTAATTTTTATACTTTCAATTGCAATATTTCAATTTTTTCGTAAGAAAAAAGAAGCAAAATTAAATGAGAAACTTCAACGCCTTCACATGCAGTCAGTTCAGGCACAGTTATATCCGCATTTATTATTTAACATTATATCTGCAGCCGGTTCGGTTATTTTTAAAGAAAAAAGAGAAGTTGCTTATGATTTTCTGGTAAAAATGTCTCAACTGATGCGAAAAGCACTCGAAGATTCAAAAAAACTGTATAAAACTTTAGAACAAGAAATTGAATTTGTAAAAAATTATTTAGAAATTCAAAAAATAAGATTTCCGGAACGGTTTATATATCATATATATATTGACAAAACTGTTGATTTGTCAATACAAGTTCCGCAAATGATTATTCAGACGTATGTTGAGAATGCCGTAAAATATGGTTTGGAACCGTTAAAAAAAGGCGGTATCTTAAGAATTAAAATAAGTAACGAACTTAATTCGATTACAATTTCTGTTGAAGATAACGGTATCGGAATAGAAGCAGCAAAAAAACTTTCTCGAAGCGGCACGGGAAACGGATTAAAAATTATGAACGAAATTTATGCTGTTCATAATAAAAAAAACAAAAACCAAATTGTTTTTAATTTAATAGATTTATACGGAGACGGTAAAAAAGGAACTCTGTCTCGTATTCAAATTAAACAATGATGAAAATAAATATGATTAAAACCGTAATTGTTGAGGATGAACAGAGCGATTCAGACTTGATGATTAACTTACTTGAAGAATATGAAGCAATTGATATTGTTGCTGCCGAAAGAGAAATAGAATCAGGAATTGCCGCAATTATATTTCATAAACCGGATTTGATTTTTTTAGATATCAATATATACGGTCGTCTCTCTTTTGAAATTTTAGATGCCGTCAATAAATATAAACTCCGTCCGAAAATTGTATTTACAACGGCATATAATAATTATATGAACAGGGCATTTAAATATGCTGCTTTTGACTATTTGCTGAAACCTGTTGACCGAAACGAACTTAAAGAAACAATTCGGAGGTTTACAGCAAGTTATAAGCAGTATGAATTTTCTCGGAGCTATGAAATGCTGAAATCGATTATGAGAAAAATAATTTTCGGTACAGCAGAGGGTTTTGAGGTTGTTAATCCTGAAGATATTGTTTATATTTCAAGTGTAAAAGGTCAAAGTTATGCTGAAGTTTACTTGAAAAACGGAGACAATATTGTTATTACCAAAAATATCGGAGAAGTTACAAAGATGTTGCCGGAGAGTATTTTTTTCAGAATACACCGTTCGTATATTTTGAATTTGAATTATGTTAAAAAAGTAAATCGGCTTAGCGGAAAATGTTTTTTGCAAGCGGAAAACTCTGTTTTCGAAATATCGATTTCTCGTGAAAAATCAAAATTATTAAAAGAAAAGTTGAAGAATGAAATTAAAAAATAACTAATTTTTTTGTGATAAATAAAAAAATAATACCTTTGCATCCCTGAAAATCAGATAGGATAATTTAGAAAATACAGAGTAATGAAAAGAACGTTTCAACCTTCGAACAGAAAAAGAAAAAATAAACACGGATTCAGAGAACGTATGGCTTCTGCAAGCGGACAGAATATAATAAATGCAAGACGCAGAAAAGGAAGAAAAAAATTGTCAGTTTCCAGTGAAATACCTCATAAATAAGAGTTATTTTCTTTTTAAAAATATTTTGAACAAAAATATAATTTATACCCTTGATATTCTTATATCAGGGGTTTTTTGTTTATAATTGCCGCTAATTTTTAATTAGTATAAATAAGAATAAAAAAATGACTGAAAATATACAAACTTTAATAAAAAACAGTACAATCGATATTGATTTACAGAAAATAGCACAAAAAGTTATTGATAAAGACCGAATAAGCGATGAAGATGCTTTAATATTGTATAAAAAAGCAGAACTCGGTTTTTTGGGAATTTTAGCAAACCATATTCGAGAAGAAAAACACGGAGATAAAACATATTTTAATAAAAATTTTCATATCGAACCCACAAATATATGTATTTATAACTGTAAGTTTTGCTCTTACGTAAGAAAAATAGGGCAGGAGGGAGCTTGGGAGTATAGTGTAGATGAAATTTTAGAAACAGTTAAATCGTATAAAAATACCGGCGTTACCGAAGTGCATATAGTCGGCGGGGTGCATCCGAAAAGAGATTTGCACTATTACGGCGAAATGATGCAAAAAATAAAAGAAATTATTCCTGATATTCATATTAAAGCATTTACGGCTGTTGAACTGGAATATATGATAAAAAAAGCAAAATTATCTTTAGAAGAAGGTTTGAAAAAGTTAAAAGAGTACGGACTGGACTCTATTCCCGGCGGCGGGGCTGAGATTTTTCACTCCGATATTCGCAAAGAAATTTGTGACGAAAAAGCATCAACAGATATGTGGCTTACAATACACGAAACGGCACATAAAGTTGGAATTCCTTCAAATGCAACCATTTTATACGGTCATGTTGAGAAATATGAGCATCGCGTACATCATATGTCAAAATTAAGAGAATTACAGGATAAAACAGGCGGTTTTAATACTTATATTCCGCTTAAATTCAGAAAAGAAAATAACAGTTTATCCTATATCGGCGAAGTTACTTCAATCGAAGATTTGAGAAATTATGCCGTTTCCAGAATTTATCTCGATAATTTTCCGCATATTAAAGCCTACTGGCCTAGCATCGGGAAAGACATCGCTCAATTATCTCTTTCTTTCGGTGTTGACGATATTGACGGCACCATTGATGATTCAACAAAAATTTATTCAATGGCGGGTGCCGAGGACCAAAACCCGAAGATGACTACTCAGGATTTAGTAAAATTAATAAAAGACGTAAAAAGAACTCCGATTGAACGTGATACCTTGTATAATATAATTAAAAACTACGCATAATTTCCGATTAAGAAACCATTCGTTCGGATATTCTTCGTTTCATCCGGATAATTCAACAATTCAGTAAGTTTCTTTTTCTCAGGATTTCATTGTGATTGATATTTGTATCAAAATTACAAAGAAATCAATTATGAAAATAATCCTGTTTATTATTTTAAGTTTTGCAAGTTTCAATTTTGCAGGTGCTCAACAAACTTTAAAAGGTAAAGTTACCGATATGAAGGGTAACGCAATACCCGGAGCAAATGTGTATATTAAAAATACCTATTCGGGAACAACAACTGATACTGCCGGAAATTTCACGCTTAATTATAATGAATCAAATGTCGATACACTCGTTGCAAAATATATCGGTTATAATACATTTGAAAAGATAGTCGGTACAATTTCAAATACTGCAAAGCTCAATATTAAACTTACCGAAAGCATTAATAATATAAATGCAGTTGTGATTACCGCAGGTGCATTCGAAGCAAGTGATGAGAAAAAATCTGCAACAATGACTTCATTGGATATTGTTACAACGGCAAGCGGAGAGGCAGATTTGTACGGTGCGTACAATACCATGCCCGGAACGCAAAAAGTAGGTGAAAAAGGCGGTTTATTTGTTAGAGGCGGTGACGGTTACGAAACAAAAACTTTTATTGACGGAATGCTTGTGCAAAATCCTTATTCCGCAAGTATGCCGAATTTACCTTCACGAAGTCGCTTTTCACCTTTTCTGTTCGGCGAAACAGTTTTTAGTACCGGCGGTTATTCAGCAGAATACGGGCAGGTATTATCTTCAATTTTACTCCTTAATACCAAAGGAATTGCTAATCAGGATAAAACAGAAATTACTTTACTTTCTGTCGGAGCCGGTGTTTCTCATACCAATGTACGGAATGACGCATCACTTTCATTATCATTTGATTATCAAAATCTTGCACCTTATTATAACATTATAAAGCAAGACGTTGATTGGAAAAAACCACCTGAAAGTTACAACGGAAATCTTATTTTTAAACAAAAAACAGGTAAAACCGGAATGCTTAAAACCTTCGTTTCCGGAACTGCTTCCGAAAGCCGACTTGCCTATCATAATTATGAGGTCGGAACGAAACAACTTATAAATTTGAATATTAAAAACGCCTATGTTAATACGGTTTATACCGATATGTTTTCACCTCATTTGAAAATGAAATTAGGAATTGCCTTTAACACAAATTTTGACGACATAGATTTAAATAAGAATAATGTGAAAACAAAAGAAAACCTTTGGCAATCAAAATTAGATTTTAAATATTTTTTGAATGAGCATATTGACATAAAGTTCGGATCTGAAGTTTTTGCATCTGATTATAATCAAAATTATTTTGAAGCACAGTTGAACAATATATTTAATTCAAATTTTAAAAATACAATTTACGCATCGTTTGCAGAAACAGAATTGAAACTGACAAGTAAATTTGCTGCACGCATAGGCGGACGCTGTGAATATTCAACAATTTCAAAAAACGGAAATATGTCTCCGCGTGTTTCTTTGGCTTTAAAAACCGGCACGTTCAGTCAGTTTTCCGTGGCTTACGGAACTTTTTTTCAAACAGCACAAAATGACTTTTTAAAGTTTAATCATAATCTGAAACCCGAAAAAGCAGTTCACTACATTGCAAATTGGCAATATGCCGCACATAACAGAACTTTCAGGCTTGAAGCCTACTATAAAAATTATAAAGATTTGGTTAAATACACCATTTTAAATTCACCGATAAAATCATCATACAATAATAAAGGGTACGGGTATGCTCAAGGATTAGATGTTTTCTGGCAAGATAAAAAAACATTCAGAAAAACAGTGTATCGAATTTCATATTCCTATTCAGACACCCAAAGAGATTATTTAAATTATAAAGATGCTGCGGCACCGATTTTCAGCTCGAAGCATAATTTTGTATGTGTGTATAATCGATGGCTTGAAAAACTAACGACTTATATCGGTTTTACCTATTCGTATTCAAGCGGCAGACCATATTATAATCCGAATAATTCCGTATTTCTTTCAGACAGAACAAAGGCAATTAATGACCTGAGTTGTAATGCCAGTTATTTAACCGAATGGTTCGGAAGTTCAATTGTTATTCATTTTTCTGTAAATAATATTCTCGGATCCGATAAAATCTACGGATATCGATATGATATTAAACCGAATGACAATAATTATTATGAAGGGTATCCGATAAAACCGGCAGCTAAACGTTTTGCCGTAATTGCAATAATTATAAAATTCAATAAATAAATATAATTTTTATAAACATTTAAATTTTAAAAGATGAATAAAATAACATTAACATTAGTTTTAAGCTTGATTGTTACAAGCGTATTCGGACAAGATTCTATGTATGAAAAAACAATGAAAAAAAATATCGATTCATTGTATGCAGCCAAAAAAATAGCTGATTATCAGAAAGTTGCCAATTCATTTGAAATGGTTGCCGTTAAAGAAAACGATAAGTGGTTGCCTTTGTATTACGTTGCTTTTTCAAAGATATTGATGAGTTATGCTGATAAAAATCCTGCTGAAAAAGATGCTTTTCTTGATGATGCTCAAAAATCAATCGACAAAGCTTTTAAAATCATTGATAAAGAAGATGAACTGTATGTTTTACAGGGCATGCTGCATCAGGCAAGAATAAGCGTATCTCCGATGACTCGAGGACAAAAATATTCGATGCTGGCAGAAAAATCTTTCAACGAAGCATCTGTATTAAATCCCGATAATCCGAGAATTTATTATTTGCGGGCAACTAATATTTTGCATACGCCTAAAATGTACGGCGGAGGCAAAGAAAAAGCTTTACCGTATTTTCAAAAAGCAAAAGAAAAATATGATAAATTTACGCTTTCAAATGAATTGATGCCGAATTGGGGAAAAGAAAGTAATGAGCGAAACCTTCAATATTGCCTTAAATAAATATTATACCATAAGAGGCAATTTGGGTATTGCCTCTTTAATTCTTTAAAATTAAAAACAAAAAAAATAATATCATGAAAAATATAAATAAAAAAAATATTATTAAAGGAATTCTCTATTTTCTGTTGACTTTACTACTCGGTTTTATTATTATGTTGCTGTTTTTTACGGATTTTGATACTCTGCGTAATCATTTTATGATTAGTATGTCGTATTCGTTGGCTTACGGACTGCCGTTGGCAATAGGAAACGGCTATATTGCAAAAGTGCTGAATAAGAAACTTCCCTGGCAAAAAAATTCTTTAAAAAGATTAATTGTCGGTGTATTATTGTCTTTGATTTATTCCTCAATTGTAATTATTTCGGCAGATTTTATGTTAAGTGTTATTTTCCAAGGTGCGACATTTGCAACTTATACAATTTCCGTAAAATTTGTTGTATTATTACTTGTAATAACTTTTCTGATTACATTTACGTTTTACGGTATCGGTTTTTTTGAGGAGTTGAAGAAAGCAATTGTAAGAGAAGAAGAACTTAAACGAAATATTCTTGAATTAGAATATGCAACTTTAAAAAATCAGGTAAATCCGCATTTTCTTTTTAACAGTTTGAATGTTCTTACAAGTCTTGTTTCTGAAAATAAAGATGCGGTTAAATACATTAAAACCTTAGCGGAGGTGTATCGTTACTTGTTAGAACATAAAGATAAACAAATTGTTGATTTACAAACAGAATTGAAATTTGTTGAGGCTTATCTTTATTTGCATCAAATCAGATTCGGAACTAATTTAAAAGTAAATATTACAGTTTCCGAATATAATTATTCAATTGTACCTTTATCTTTGCAAATGTTAACAGAAAATGCAATAAAACACAATATCATTTCGGAAGAACAACCATTACAAATTGATATTTCAATTTCCGACGGCTATATTATTGTTAAGAATAATTTGCAAATTAAAAAAACTAATGAAGATTCGTTGCAAATCGGACTGGAAAATATTAAAAAAAGATACAGTTATTTGACAGACAAAGAGGTTATTGTTGAAAAGAACAGCAAAAGTTTTATTGTAAAACTGCCTTTATCGGAAATAAAAAAATAAAGATTTAAAACAACCGTATAAAAAATGACCGTTATAATAATAGAAGACGAACCGCTTGCCGTAAAAAGACTTGCAGACTTAATTCATCAATATGATGAGAAAATTAACATTGCGGCAAAAATTCAATCTGTAAAAGATGCAACTGAATGGTTGCTCAAAAACCCCGAACCTGATTTAATTTTGTCGGATATTCAACTTGGTGACGGACTGAGCTTTGAGATTTTTGAACAAATTAAGCCGGCATGTCCGATTATTTTTACAACGGCTTACGATGCGTATGCTATAAAAGCTTTTAAAGTAAACAGTATTGATTATTTGTTGAAACCATTTGATTTTGAGGAACTTTCAAATGCTTTAAATAAATTTAAAAAACACAACGGAGAAACATCAGCAGGTACTGTTTTTCAGAGTAATCAAATTCAGGAAGTTCTCAGCATGCTTACAAAAAAATACAAAGAAAGATTTACGATAAAAGCAGGGAATTATATAAAACTGATTGAAACAACAGATATTATATGTTTTTACAGTTCGGAAAAAGCAAGTTATATTTTTACCCGTGAAAAAAGAAGCTATCTGACGGATTTTTCTTTAGATCGAATTGAGAATCTTGTAAATCCGGAAATTTTTTTCAGAGTAAATCGAAAATTTATTATAAATATTAATGCTGTAAAAGACATTACGGCTTATTCAAACAGCCGTTTAAAAATCAATTTGCAGAATTATTCCGAAGAAGAAATAATTGTAAGCAGAGAAAAAGTCAATAAATTTAAAAAGTGGATAGAATAGTGTGAGAAATATTCTTTATCTTTGACGTTCATTTTAACAGTTTTGTTTTGACACCGAATGTTTTATTAAAGAATACGGGATTATTCCTGTTGTTGATATTTTTGCAAGTTTTTTTGATGAATAATATTTCGTTGACTAAATTCGGGATTAATCCAAATTTTTATGTTTTATTAATATTGGTTTTACCATTTGAAACTCCGGCTTGGTTACTTCTTGTAAGTGCATTTCTTATGGGCATATCAATGGATATGTTTGCCGATACCGGCGGTGTAAATGCGGCATCTCTTCTTGTTGTTGCATTTTTTCGTCCTTTGGTATTAAAAATTTTAAATCCGCGCGACGGATATCTGCCGGATTCGGCACCCGGAGTTAATCATTACGGTTTTTTATGGTTTTTAAAATACAGTACAATTCTGGTCTTTATTCACAGTTTGACGTATCGGCTTTTCCTTAAATTCAGTTTCTCAGATTTCTTTTTGAGTTTATATAAAGCTTTTATATCAACAATTTTAGTGTTAATTCTAATCTTTTTAAGTCAATTTTTATTCGGAAAAAAAAATAATTGAAAACAAAACGTTTAATTATAAGTCTTATTTTTGCTGCAACGGCTTTAATTTTTATTGCCAAGTTATTTTATATTCAAGTGATTGATGATTCCTATAAATTATCAGCGGAGAATAATACTTTAAGGCATGTAACAATTTATCCTTCAAGAGGTTCTGTTTTTGACAGAAACGGAAAAATCATTATTTCAAATCAAAGTACCTACGATTTAAAAGTTGTTCCGAGAAGTGTTGCACCTTTTGATACACTTTCTTTCTGTAAATTAACCGGTATTTCCAAATCTGAATTAATTTCAGTATTTAAGAAAAAAAAATATTCTTATAAACCCATATTGTTAAAGAAGCAAATAAATGCAAAAGAATTTGCACATATTGCCGAAAGTTTATACAAATATCCGGACTTTTTTATTGAAAAACGCTCGTTAAGAACTTATCCGTATCCGGTTGCAGCTCATGTACTCGGATATCTCGGTGAAGTTAATGTCAATGATTTAAAAAGCGATTCTTATTATCAATCGGGCGATTATATCGGAAAAAGCGGAATCGAAAAAATTTATGAAAAAGATTTGAGAGGGAAAAAAGGAACTGAAATTTATATGGTTGATGTTTTAGGGCGTATTCAAAGTTCATATAAAAACGGAAAATATAATAAATCTGCTGTTGCCGGGAAAAATATTATCTCGTCATTAGATATAGATTTGCAAAAGTTCGGTGAATTTCTGATGCAAAATAAAATTGGCAGTATTGTTGCAATTGAGCCGTCTACAGGTGAAATTTTAGCTTTAATTACAAGTCCTACATATGATCCGAATTTGTTTATAGGAAAAAAATTAGCCGAAAATTACAGAAGAATTGAACATCAAAAATATAAACCTATTTTTAACCGAGCTTTGCGTTCAATGTATCCTCCCGGTTCAACTTTTAAGCCGATTAATGCATTAATTGCTATGCAAAAAGGGTTAATTACCGACAGAACTGTTTTTGTTGTAAACGGTTATGATGCCGGAACTCATATTGTTAAAGACCATGTCAGCGGTGCGGTAAGTTTCAGGAAATCAATTCAATTATCCAGTAATGCTTATTTTTGCAATGTGTATAAGCGTATTATTGCTGATAAAAATTTTGAGTCATTTGCCGATGCATATGAAGATTGGAGAACCTATGTGAAATCTTTTGGTTTGGCAACACAATTAGGAACAGATTTAGATTTTGAGAAACGGGGAATTTTGTATTCTCATAAATATTTTGACCGCTATTACGGAAAAGGTCATTGGAATTATAATACGATAATATCATTAGCAATAGGGCAGGGAGAGCTTGGATTTACACCTCTGCAAACAGCAAATGCAACGGCTGTTATTGCAAACAGGGGATATTATATTATTCCGCATATTGTAAAAGACATTGAAAATAAAGGAATTGATGAAAAATATAAAGAAAAGCATTATTCAAAAGTTGATAAAAAGTATTTTAAGCCTGTTATTGATGCCATGGAAGCAGTTGTAACTGAAGGAACCGGTGTGTCGGCTTATGTTCCGGGATTAGATATTTGCGGAAAAACCGGAACGGCACAAAATCCGCATGGTAAAGATCATTCAATTTTTATAGCTTTTGCTCCTAAAGATAATCCGAAAATTGCTGTGTCGGTATATGTCGAAAATGCAGGTTTCGGTTCAACTTGGGCAGCACCGATTGCAAGCATGATGATTGAGAAATATTTAACAGATTCTGTTTCAAGACCTTGGCTGGTAAAAAGAATCAGTGAAGCAAAATTAGTGAAGTAAAATTAAAAATGAATTATACATTAATGTGTATATCAGTTAATTAATATGAAATCAAAAGTTTTAGGAAATATTGATTTAATCACTTTATCGCTGTATTTTATACTCGTTATTGCCGGGTGGATGAATATCTATTCTTCGTCATATAACGGGAGTGATTTTAGTTTTTCTTCGCGCTACGGAAAGGAATTGATTATGATATTTATTAATGTCCTGTTTTTAATAGGTATTTTATTTTTAGAAATTCATATTATACCTACAATTTCTTACTATATCTACGGCTTTATTGTGTTACTTTTAGTATTGGTTTTATTTATAGGAGATAAAACAGGAGGCTCGCGTTCGTGGTTTATTATCGGAAGTTTTAAGTTGCAACCTGCTGAATTTGCAAAACTTGCCACGGCATTGGCAATAGCAAAATTTGCCGGAAAAGAGGGGTTTAAATTCTTGTCCCGATTCAGAGATTTTATTATTTCATTTCTGATAATCGGATTTCCGGCTTTCTTAATTTTGTTACAGGGTGATGCCGGTTCTGCCTTAGTGTTCGCTTCATTTATATTTGTTTTGTATCGTCAGGGTTTACCTTTTTATATATTATTGATTATTTTTGTTGAAATACTGGTTTTTATTGCATTCTTTTTTATAAGCCTAAATGCTTTAATAGTACTGTTAATTATAACTGCTCTTATTGTTTATTTTATTTTAACCGGGAACAAAAAGGAAACGCTGAATGCTGCATTATTAATTACCGGAATAAGTTTACTAGGATTTATTTATGTGGTATTTACCCGTCGAAATATTCCTGCAAATATGGTTTTAAGCTTTTCAGTTTTAATTGTTGCCGTATTTAAAATAATAAGAACATTCAATAAGAGGAAAATAATTCAATTATTTATACCGTTGATTTTGCTGTTTTATATAGGATCTGCATATTCTACTGATTACGTTTTTAATCATGTTTTAAAAGAACATCAACGAACTCGGATTAATGTTTTGTTCGGTATCAAAAAAGATATTACGGGTGTAGGGTATAATGTTCATCAATCTAAAATTGCGATAGGTTCCGGAGGTTTTTTCGGAAAGGGTTATTTAAAAGGAACACAAACAAAGTTTAATTTTGTACCTGAACAGGATACCGATTTTATTTTTTGTACGGTTGGTGAAGAATGGGGATTTGTCGGAGCATCCGGTGTTATTATAATTTTTACAATTCTGCTTTTCAGGATAATAAAAATTGCTGAACGGCAGAAATCTGTTTATTCCCGAATTTTCGGTTATTCTTTGGCATCGATATTATTTTTTCATTATGCCGTTAATATTGCTATGACAATCGGTTTAGCACCAGTTATAGGAATACCTCTGCCGTTTTTCAGCTACGGAGGATCTTCTCTGTTTGCATTTTCAATCTTTTTATTTTTATTTTTAAGATTAGATACAGAAAGAAATACGTTATTTTCATAAAAATAAAAAAACGAGAAGTAATATATTTTACTTTTCGTTTTTTTAAAGCCTATTATATATATAAGAAAGAATATTATTCTTCCATTTCAATCATTTTGAAAGGAATTTTTAAAATAGACTGATAGTCCTCTCCGGCTTCAAGCATATCTTCGTCATCTTCTTCGTAATACCAGTTTATGATAACCTTATTATTTTCTTTATAAATTGTTTCTAATTTTTTAAAAACATCTAAAATACATTTAGAAGAACTTGTATTAAAATATTCAAGTTTAATATTTACTTCAGTAGTTTCTTTTGGGGTTTTTCCGTATTCTTCAAGCCAATCAACCAGCGGTTTGTAGAATTCAATCGAATTTTCAGGAATTGATTTTCCTTCTATTTGTAATATCCCGGTTTCGGCATTAAAAGTAATGTCCGGGGTTTTTCGTGTTTTTTCAATTCTTATAGACTCCATATCGTGTTTTTTGTTTTTCTTATTTGACAAATTTAATAATCAATTTCCTAAATTGCAATTCTTAATGTAAAAAAAATGTAATTACTGTTAAAATTATAGAAATTATATGTTAAGTTATTTCCCGAACGCTTTACTAAATCAATCATTCCGAGACCACCGCCTCCTTTTTCGGAAAATTCGTCATTATTTAAAATTAACTTGTATAAAGTCTTTATTTCCTCTTTATTTAAAAAATTCAACTGATCAATGCGTTCTTTTAAAAGTCTTGTGTTAGATTTATTTATGAAATTACCGGTTATAATATTAAGTTGATAATTTGTTTTTTCCGGGTCTTCATTTTTTTTTATAATAAATACAACATTATTTTCTATAGTATTCCCTTTTTTGTTAGGTGAATCAGAATGATGATATAAATTTTGCAGAGCTTCTACCGAAATATGATATGTTTTTTTAAAAGTTTTAGTATCGGTATTTTCTGCTTTTAATACAACTTCAACTTTGTCTAAAATTGAAGTAATAATATCCTCTGTTACTGACCCTAAGAAAGAATATAATATCTTTCCTTCGGTACTTTTCTTATACCATTTCAAAAGATCAAAAGACATATCACAGTTTAGGTTTCAATATCAGAAAGCAAATATAAAAAATATTTTTTATATTTTAAGAGTGTTGTCTGATTAATAAGCTAAGAATGATGTAATATGCTGTATGTCAGAAATATAAATATTCCCTGTCATTTGAGTGCTTATTTTTCAGTAAACAGAATACGTTTAATCTGCTTGTAACAGATGTACTGTAAAAGTAAAATGTTTTAAGCAAACAAATTAAATGAAATACGTTCCCCTGTAGTATAATTTTTCTTAATATAAATCATACTTTAAAAGTCGGCATTCTATTTTTCCGTTGAATAATTGAAATTTTTGCGAAGGTTTTAAACCGATATTTTTTACTGCATCCGGATTTCCCGAAAATATATAGCTTGACCAATTTTTATAGCCTTTTTTTAAGGTGTCTCCGGTTTCCTTATATAATTTATTAATATTTAATGATTTTAAACGCTCATTATAAGGTGGATTTGTAACAATCAGTCCTTTTTTATTCTCGAATTTAGTATTTAAAAAATCTTTATTTAAAACAGTAATGTGTTTTCTTAATCGGGCTTCCGAAATGTTTTTTTTCGCAATTTTCACAATTTCTTCATCAATATCGGTTCCGATTATTTTTACTGTTATTTCTTTTTTTATTTTTTTCTCTGCTTCTCGTTTTACCTTATTCCACAATTGATAATTATAATCTTTGAATTTTTGAAAAGCAAAATATTTTCTGCTGTATGCCGGCGGAATATTCATAAAAATTCGTGCTGCTTCAATTAAAATAGTTCCCGAACCGCACATAGGATCATAGAAATAATCAATGTTTTTATAATCTGTCAGCATAACAATTCCTGCAGCTAAAACTTCATTTAACGGTGCCGGACCTGTTCCGATTCTGTATCCTCTTTTAAACAGTGCATCACCGGAAGTGTCAATTGAAAGGGTACATTTATTTCCGTTTATGTGAAGGTTTATTTTTTTATCGGGGTTTTTTATATTTACCGAAGGGCGTTTGTCATATTTTTTTGTATAAAAATCTGCAATTGCATCTTTGGTTTTTAAAGCGGCAAATTGTGAGTGTTTATGAATATTTGAGTGAATAGTTTTATCAATGGAAAAAGTTTCATTAAGGTCGATATAGTCATTCCAATTCAGTAAATTGACTTTTTCATACAGCTCATCTGATGAATTTGCCGTAAATTCCGTAATCTTTTGTAAAATATTCAGGGCAGTTCTTACTTCATAATTTGCACGATACATTACTTCAACATTACCTTTAAAACTTACGGCTCTTTTTAAAATTATTATTTCCGATGCACCAATCTTCTTTAGTTCTGAAGCTAAAATTTTTTCAAGACCGTGAAACGTTTTTGCGGTAAATAAATAGATATTTTTATCTGACATTTCTCTTTCTGATAATTTTTGAAAAAAGTTTCGGAAAGAAACGCTTCACATATACACCTATAATTTCTTTCCCTCCGACAATAGATTCTTGTTTTCCTTTTTTTAATGCTTTTAATGCTCGTTGTGCAAAATATTCGGGAGACATACCTTTCTCAATACCCGGGTCGTTTTGCTTTTGTGCTGTACCGTTTTTTGTAAGAGCATTTACGGCAATATTCGTGTTGATATACGAAGGACAAAATAAAGTAACTTTTATACCGTAGTCATATATTTCAGCTCTTAAGGTATCAAAAAATCCGTGCAGAGCATGTTTAGATGCGGCATAAGCCGAACGTAAGGGAATTTCAAATTTCCCGGCTAAACTGGTCATTACGGCAATATGTCCTGAGTTATTTTTTATCATTTCGGGCAATACGGCTTTTGTTAATATAACAGTACCGAAATAATTTATAGCCATAATTCTTTTGTCAATTTCAATTTTTGTATCTTTTGCTAATGCTCTTTGGCTTACACCGCCGACATTAAAAAGTAAATCAATTTTCTTAAATTTGTCAATTACAATTTTTGCCAGACTGGGTATTTTATCATGTTCCAGAAGGTTAAAGGGTAACACGAATATTTTGTCAGGCTCATATTTGCAATTATTTTTTACACGTTCCAATTCTTCAGGTTCGTGAGAAGAAATAATCAACTGAGCTTTTTCATTATTAAAAGCATAAACCAATGCTTCTCCGACACCAGATGACGCTCCGGTAATCCAAATAATTTTATCTTTATAGTACATTCTCAACTTTAATCTTTAATTTTGCCGTGCAAACATAAGCAAAACTCTTTAATTCAGAAAAAAATGAAGAAACTTGCATTAATATCTCTATTTGTAACGGGTTTATTTTTTCAGTTTAATTTGATGTATGCTCAGAAAAATGATACCTTGTTTACTTATGTTAAAGGAGGGTATTTTAACAGAGGAAGTAATTCCGGAGATGCCGATGAGAAACCTGTTCGTAAAATTAAAATTAATGATTTTTTTATCGGAAAATATGAAGTAACAAATGCTGAATATTGTGTGTTTTTAAATTATTTGAAACCGGATGCCGGTTTGCAGAGAAAATATATTAATATAAAGGGTCATTATAAAGAAATAAAGTGTCGTATTTATAAAAAAGATTCTGTATATTATACAGAACAAGGATATAAGAATTTACCCGTAATTTTTGTAAGTTGGTTCGGTGCTGATGCATACTGTAAATTTGTCGGCGGCAGATTACTGACCGAAGCTGAGTGGGAATATGCAGCAAAAGGCGGTAATATTTCTTTTTTGTCTAAACTTTTTCAGAATTATTTGTATTCCGGGAGTAATAAGCCGGGTATTGTTTCATGGTATCGGGATAATTCCGAGAATAAACCGCACAGAGTAGGCCGGAAGAAAGCAAATAAGGCAAATACATTCGATATGAGCGGAAATGCAGAGGAGTGGTGTAATGATTGGTATTCACCGGAGTATTATTCAGTAAGTCCTGCAGATAATCCGCAGGGAATCGAAACAGGCAGAATGAAAGTACACAGGGGAGGCTCTTGGTACAACACGCCGGAAATGCTTCGTATAACAAACCGCAGAGCATCGAAACCCGTAACACAAAATGCTTTAATCGGTTTCAGAATTGTAAAAGATGTTACTGGTTTTTCTGTTAAAAAAAACTAAATAAAATTTGATTTTTTAATTTTTAAATACGAACTTTGATTTTTGTTTAACTTAAATCAAAAGAATATGAAAAAACAACTTTTATTTTCAGCATTTTTTATTTCCTTAAATTTAATAATTTTTGGTCAAAACATCATTCATTCAAACAAGATATTTTATACCGGTAATAATGCTTCGGTATATTGTTTGAAAGGAACGGCTGTTACCCTGAACAATTCAGGAAAACTTGTTTCAGGAACCTTATCGAGAGACCAAATATTTTATAACGGAAAAAACGGTTCTGTATATTGCACAAAAGGGACTAATGTTTCTTTTTATGAAACAGGAAAAGTAAAGTCGGCAATACTTTCAAGAGGTCAAATATTTTATAACGGCAAAAATGGTTCTGTATATTGTACAAAAGGAACTAAAGTTTCTTTTTATGAAACAGGAAAAGTAAAGACGGCAGTACTTTCAAGAGACCAAATATTTTACAACGGCAAAAACGGTTCTGTATATTGTACGAAAGGAACTAATGTTTCTTTTTATGAAACAGGGAAAGTAAATTCAGCAGTACTTTCGAGAGGTCAAATATTTTACAACGGCAGAAACGGTTCCGTATATTGTACAAAAGGAACTAATGTTTCTTTTTATGAAACAGGAAATGTTAAGACAGCCGTCCTTTCAAGGAATCAAATTTTTTATGCTGCAGGAAATAAATCAAGACAATTTAAAAAAGGTGATATCGTGAATTTTTATGAAAACGGCTTTGTCAGATAAAAAATATTTAGTCTGAAAATCTTAATCAGTCAGTTTTGTAAAAATTGACTGATTTTTTTATCTGAACAAATGAATGGTTCCTTTTGATGCTGTTGTAACCGTGTTTTCAGCAGGTTTTTTATTTTTTTTGCCTCCTCTGTCGCCTTTATATATAATTCCGTCTTTTCCCTCAGCGTAAATAACATAGTAGTATATGCCCGGAGACGCTGTTATACCTAAGGCATTTTTGCCGTCCCACCCAATATTTATTGCATCTTCCTGACTTTTGGTTTCATACATTTTTTCACCCCAACGATTGTAAATGGTTAAATGAAATTCTTTCATTCCCTTTAAACTTTCTTTCGAGAATTTATATACATCGTTAATTCCGTCGCCGTTGGGAGTAAAAACGTTAGGACTTTCTATTTTTGACGGTTCTACAGAAACAACTATTGTAAGCGTATCATAATCAATACATCCGTTTTTGTCTGTTGCGGTTAAAACGGCTTTATAATTTCCTTTTTCCGGATACCTGTGTGAAACGGTGTCTTCTTCAATAATAAGTTCTGTCGGGCTTTTATCACCGAAATCCCATTCTTTTTCTGTTGCCCAACTTGTTGTATTTTTAAATGCTACGTCTAATTTTGCTTCACCGCTTTCGGGATTTGCTGTTGCACTTGCTTCTTCAACTGTAATGGTTATGGATGTATCCTGCGGACACCCGAAATTATTAATTATATGAAATTTATATCCGTTATTTCCGTATATATTAGGTGCAGCAGTTGCTTTGCCGTTTATGGTGTCCCCGAGAGATATTATTTGTGTTAAACTTGCGTTCTTACCTTCCCAATATGTGCCGTATAAAGCTCCGTTAATGGTTTTAGATTGAAGAAGTGTGTCTTTAAAAGTCCATTTTTCGGGTAAAATATTTTTTTTAAAAACTATTGCCCAAGAAAAAATATATCCGTTGTCTGTATTTTGATTATCCGTAATATCAATTGTCCAAGTGCCGTTCATCGGGCAACCTGAAAAATTATCAAAACTTAGTTCAGGCAAATAGTCAGATTCGGGTATGGGGCTTAATGTTGTGCTGTTTATTGTTCCCGATAAAGATGCATCTGACCAATAATATTGATAAGGTGTGCCTGCTTCCGAACTGGCTTCATCGTCAATCGGTTCTCCGAGATACGCATGATTTGTTGCATCAAAATTTTTAAGAATCACGGAAGTTCCGTTTTCGCAGGTTAATTTTATTTGCAAATTTCCCATATCCGAATGCTCTAAACTTATGCCTATCGAATCAATATCACCGACATTATATGTTGTTCCTTCCGGAAATTCGTCAAATGATAATGTTGATTGATAGGGCTTTATATCCGAAACTTCAACAGGCGGGTCTTCCGTTACTTCGTAAATAGTTGTATCTTTCCATTCTTCGGGATATGCTTGCCCGATTAACTCGGCAGAACTGCCTTTGCAAATACCTGTTTGGTCTTCGGGAAGGTTAACTTTTGTTTTTGAATAGTTCGGGGGCATTGCAATTTTTACGGGCAAAATTTTAAATCCTGTTTGCGAACTTGCATCAATAACTTTCAGTTTTACTCTGTATCCGCCTCCGTCAGTAAATTGATGAACAACAGAGTCTTTATCTGTTCCGAAAGTTGTTGTTCCGTCGTCAAAATCCCAATAATATTCGGCATTTGTTACCGAAGAACCTCCGTCGGTTACCGTTGCTTTAAACCATATAACGGAATCTCTGCACCCGCTTAATGTGTCGCCGTCAACAGTATAAAGCGGAACAAGTTTGCTCGTTATCGTAATGTTTAATTGCGAAAAAGCAAATAACGGAAATGTTAAAAAAAATAATAAAAAGAATTTTTTCACAAGTCAAAAATGTTTTTGCAAAAATAACAATTCAATCGAAATTAAAAAAGCTATGTTTTAAACTGTTTTTTTCGGTTTTTATTATTTACGGAGCAGAATAATAAATGCTAAGCACCTCGAAGGTGCTAAGCATTTGATTTTTCGGACATATTTCTTTTAAACGACGTATTTTGTCGTTACCAATGCTTATATTTGCAAAAAACTGAAAATATGAAAGCAGAATATTTTATGCGATACCGATTTATAATCGAAAAATTGCAAAGAAGTCGATTTGCCGATTATAATAAAATTGAAGACTATCTGATAAATAAATTCGATTTGCTCGGTTTTGAAAACTTTCAATACTCATTACGAACGTTTCAACGGGATAAACGAGATATCGAAAATATTTTTAATATCGAAATTGATTACGACCGTTTTGAAAAAGCATATTTTATAAACGAAAACAACTTGCCCGATACGGCACGCAAAATGCTTGATGCATATACGCTTACAAACGCTTTGCAAATTTATGACGATTTTTCGGAGTTTATCAGTTTGGAAAAAGACAATTTCGGTAAGCCGGGAATTTTTTACGAACTGAACGAAGCCGTAAAAAACAGATGCAAAATAAAGATGTATTACCAAAAGTATTACAAAGAAAATCCGGAAATAAAAGAACTGAAACCGCTGGCTTTAAAAGAATTCCAAAGACGTTGGTATCTTATCACATACAAAACTGACGAAACCGGAGATGAAGTTTTGCGAACCTACGGTTTAGACCGCATAGAACATCTCGAAATTTTGAGGTTAAAATTCAAACATGACGACTTTAACTTAAACGAATATTTTAAAAATTTTTACGGCATTATTTCCGACATAAATACGCCTTTTGAAGAAGTGATTTTATCTTTTGACGCTTTTCAGGGAAAATACATAAAATCTTTGCCTTTGCATCACAGTCAGGAAATAATTGAAGATACTGAAAACGAACTCATAATAAAACTGAAACTGCACATCACTTTTGACTTTATTCAAAAACTGCTTTCCTATGGCGACAGAGTAAAAGTTTTACAACCCGAAAGTTTAAAAAACGAGATAAAAAACGAGCTTAAAAGTGCTTTGGAGTTGTACGGATAATTTTTTTCTAATATTTTATTTAAGGGTAAAATAAATTTTAAATTCTATTTAATAAATATTATATTTGCTTAAACTTTATAAAAAATATAATTATGGAAAACATAGAAAAACAAATTGAAGAAATTGATAAATTAATCAAAAAAAAATACGGAAAAGATTATATCTCTGACGGAATAGTTGATATTGATAAATACTTAAAAGCAGAATATAAAATTTTATGGATTTTAAAAGAACCGCATGATAAAGGAGGATATGAAAATTGGGATATAAGAAACTTATTGAAAGATGCAAAATATGAAAATGGTTTAAATCCTGATATGAGAGCAACTTTTTCAAATATTATTTATGCTTCTTACGGTATTTTAAATGGTTTTAAATTGTGGGACGACATTGATTATATCAGTGAAAATCATGACATTATTGATGTGTTACAAGAAATAGCTTTTATCAATATAAATAAATTGCCGGGAGAAAATACGAGTAATGATAGTAAAATTCAAGAAGCATTTAATAAATTTAAAGAAATAATAGAAAAACAAATTGAAGTGTTTAAGCCGGATATTATTATAGGAGGTAATACAATTTATAAATATATGTCAGATTTTTTTAAATTGAAAGATTTAAAAATAGTTAAAAAAATAGAATATCTTGAGTATTATCCGACAGAAGAAAGAGTTTTAATTGATGCTTGGCATCCTGCTAATATGAAAAAAGGTTTAACAAAAGAAAAGTATTGTGACGGTATTATTAATGCTGCAAAAGACTGGGCTGAAAATTATAATTAAAAGTGGTAATTTTTATCACAACGACACAATCCGGCAATTGCCGGATTTATTTTTACCGGGAATAATCTTAAAAAAATCAATTATGACAAAAAAAGAAAATCCCGAAAAAAGAAGTGGAAGTAAGAAATTAATTATTGTAATCGTTATTGTTGTTGGTTTAACTTTGCCTTTTCATTATGTGCCTTCACATTTACAAGTTTTCCCGAAAAATTCATTAACATTCAGTCACACATTTGTATCGGAAAGCGATATTGATAAACTTGTAGAGCAATATAATAATGCAAGTTTTTTTGAAAAACTTGCTATTGAAAAAGATCCTTTTTTCAGAAAGCTCACCGAAAAAGGCATTATTCACGAAGTTGATAAATATTAGTTTTTATACTTGCGTGCCGTGCTAAAATACGGCATGCTGATTTATAACTTTCAGGGTATCAGCATGTAAAAATTTCAGAAAATTAATATTGCAACGACATATTTCGGCAGACCGCTTACTTACCTTTGTTTTATAATTTAAAAAATTAATAAAAATGAATGTAAGTGTAGAAATTAAAAACAAGATTTTACAAAGCATTAATACGGTTTACGAGAAGTCAAAAAAATGCAAATTAGAAAATAGTTTTTTTAATACCGTTAACAGCGAGCTTGGTGTTATTTCCGATTATCTTAAAATTAATAAAACACAGACATTTATTTATGCCGTTGTTTTTGCAAAAAATTACGAGGGTGAAACAGTCGATTTTTCCGACTTAATAAAATATTTTAAATGCAGTTCGGTAAAATTGCTGTATTTAAGCAGCGATTTTGATTATTTAACAGAAAAAGGGTATTTTAATTTAATAAAATCTACATACAAAGGTAAACTTGATCGTTCAAATAATCAGTATTACGTTAATGAAACTGTTACCGAAGCACTTATAAATTCAAACCCTTTGCCGAGTTTAAATAAAAACGAATTTGATGATGTAATAAAATTATTTAATCATATTTATGAAATCGGAAAACAAAAAGAAGATAACCAACTGGATTATCATCGGTTTGGTAAAAAGCTTTACGTAGCAATTAAAAGTAACTTAAAATATCCTTTAATAAATTGGTTGAATAACCAAGAACTGACTATTTATGAAAAGTATATCTTTTTGCATCTTTTGTGGAAAAAGTTAAACGGAACAGAAAAAGAAGATTTAGATGATATTATGGAAATTATTTACAGTTACCAACCTCAAAAGATTAAAGAAATTCAGAAAATTATAAATGAAATCCATCCTCTTATTAAACTTAATCTTATTGAAATTCACAAAAGCCGTTTTCTTGAAGATACCGAAATAAGTTTATCCGATAAAGCAATCAGAATTATAAGAGAACATAAAATTGAAATTTACACAAGCAAAATAAAAAAAGATTATATTCTTGAACCGAAAAGTATCAGCGAAAAGAAATTGTTTTATAATAAAAGTGAAAAAGAGCAAATATCGATGCTTAATCAGATTTTGGGAGAAAAAGATTTTAAAGAAATAAAACAACGTATGAAAAATAAGAATTTATCTTCCGGTGTAACAATATTGTTTTTCGGTGCACCCGGAACCGGTAAAACCGAAACGGTATTTCAAACGGCAAAGAAAACGGGACGAAAAATTATGCAGGTTGATATCAGTAATACAAAATCAATGTGGTTCGGCGAAAGCGAGAAAAAAATTAAGAAAGTTTTCACGGAATATTATGAACTGATGAAAGAAAGTGATCGTGTCCCTGTTTTATTATTTAATGAAGCAGATGCAATTATTTCAAAACGCAAAAGCAATTTTACGGGAAACACCGACCAAACTGAGAATACAATACAAAACATTATTTTGCAGGAATTGGAAAAATTTGAAGGTATTTTTATTGCAACTACAAATCTTGCCGAAAATTTCGATTCGGCTTTTGAACGAAGGTTTCTTTTTAAAATAAAATTTAATAAGCCGAGCACAGATGTCAAACTGAAAATTTGGCAATCAAAAATACACGGACTAAAAAATGACCATTATAAAATATTAAGTTCCGAATATGATTTTTCGGGCGGACAAATTGATAATATCGTCAGAAAGATAAATATGTATGAAGTCATAAAAGGGAAACTTCCTGATTTTAAAGAAATAATTGAATATTGTAACACGGAAAAAATAGCTTATAACAATATAAAAACTGTCGGATTTGCTAAAAATAATTAAGTCAGACTAATTTAAGAAATTTGAAGAAAGCATTGCTCTCAAAATTTGTTGTCTGACTAATCATTTAAAATAGATTTATCAACGCCGTATTCCGGCATATCTCTTCCGTAATTTAGCCGAAAATTTATTATTCATTAAAAACAGACATTATGAAATCAAAAACAACAGCTTATTTATTATGGTTCTTTTTGGGAATAGTCTCCGCACACAGATTTTATCTCGGCAAATACGGAAGTGCGATTCTTTATTTGTTAACGCTTCAACTTGCGGGAATCGGCTGGATTGTCGATTTGTTTTTACTCGGCGGTATGGTTGAACAAAAAAACACAAAAAAGGAACTTAAAACAATCCGAAAAGCAACCTCCGAAATTATTAAAGACAATAAAAAATAAAACATTTCTCTATTTTCTGTTATTCAACTGATGACTTTAAAGTCATCGGTTGAATTAATTTTAATTAATTGATGCATATTTTAAAAAACAGAAATCCGATACTTAACATCGTAAAAAACGGATTTTATATGACAATGTCGGAAATTATGAACTATAAAAAATTGTATTATGCGGAAAAACAAAAGTTTGAGAAATCGGCAAGATACAGAGATAAAGAACAAAAATACAAGAGAAAATCTGAATATCTTTTCGGTAAAAAATTTTTTTGCAAAAAAATGCTGAAAGAATGTGTTGCCTGTAATTAAATTGTCGAAACAATAAAAATAAACCCTGCGGGTTTTCAAAACTCGTAGGGTTTGAAAAGGTATTAAATACTAATCATTTTTGAGAGGCATTACAAAAATGCTTTTTATATAAAGCAAAATTAAATTAAAAATGCTTTTTGTAAAAAGCAAAAATATTGTATATTTGCTTTTTCTAAGAAGCAAATGTTATGGAAGAATTATATAATGAACAAAGAATTTTATTGGAAAATACCGATTTAAGCTTTAAACGCTATTTAATGAATAAAATACCTTGGCAAGAGCGTTTGCTCGGAATACAAGGATTTAGAGGTGTCGGTAAAACAACAATGATTTTGCAATACATAAAAGAAAATTATTATGACAGCGATAATGTATTGTATGTAAGTTTAGACAATATTTATTTTGCCGATAAAAAATTGACGGATTTTGTAAAAGAATTTGTTGCAAACGGCGGCGAACATCTATTTTTAGACGAAGTTCATAAATATAAAAATTGGGCATCGGAGTTAAAAAATATTTATGATTTGCATAAAAATCTAAAAATAACTTTTACGGCTTCATCTTTATTGGAAATACTAAATTCGAAAGCAGATTTAAGTCGTCGTGCAACAGTATTTTTCATGCAGGGATTATCGTTTCGCGAATATCTTAATTTTACTTTAAATACTCAATCGGAAGCATACGGTTTAGATGAAATAATAAAAAATCACAAGCAAATAAGTAAAAAAATACTTTCTGAAATAAAAATTTTGAAATACTTTAAAAAGTATATTTCATCCGGATATTATCCTTTCTTTATAGAAAATGAGGATTTATATTACAATAAAATCAGGTCTGTTACAAATATGCTTATTGAAATTGAATTACCCTTGCTGAGAAATGTTGAGACAAGTAAAATTGTTAAAATTAAGCAACTCCTGTACATTATTGCTCAATCGGTGCCTTTTAAACCCAATATATCAAAATTAGCGGAGCGTACAGGCATAACACGCAATACCGTAACGGAATATATAAATCATTTGTCCGATACAAAATTGATTAATAAAATATATGCAAATTCCAAGGGTATAAGTTTATTGCAGAAACCCGAGAAAATATTTCTTGAAAATACAAATTCGGCATTTGCTTTTGCAGGCATTAATCCCGATAAAGGAAACTTACGAGAAACTTTTTTTTTAAATCAATTATCTCAAAATCACATTGTTACTTACCCGAAAAAAGGCGATTTTCTTATTGATGAAAAATATCTTTTCGAAATAGGCGGAAAAGACAAAACAAACAAGCAAATTGCCGGAGAAAAAAATGCTTATATTGCAGCCGATGATATTGAATATGGTTTTAAAAATAAAATACCGCTTTGGCTTTTCGGATTTTTGTATTAAAATTAAAAAGATGCAAATTTTGAAAAATATTTAATAAATACTTCAGAATTTTACCGTAAAATATAACATCCTTTTTATTTTTGCCCTCTCTTTAAATGAATCTTTCAATTTAAAATCAATTTTCAATAAAAAAATAGTGTGTGCAAGACTATCTGAATCAACTTAATAAAGCTCAAAAAGAAGCCGTTATTAATATTAAAGGTCCATCATTGGTAATTGCCGGTGCCGGCTCGGGAAAAACTCGCGTGCTGACCTATCGAATTGCTCATTTACTTCAAAACGGAGTAAAACCGTGGCGTATTTTAGCATTGACTTTTACCAACAAAGCCGCCAAAGAAATGAAGGAACGTATTGCCGCTTTAATCGGTGAAGAAAAAGTTAAATCGCTGTGGATGGGTACTTT
>JAADGE010000013.1 GCA_013152535.1 Chlorobiota bacterium | reverse complement strand
TTATTTATCGGGTCGTTGCCGGCGTAGGAATACGGGCTTTCGGAAAAATATTTCTCTGCCATGGCATCTGCGACATGCCTCCTGCCGAGTTGGGCATCCGTTTGCCGGAAGCCGTAATCAAGATACAAAGTTTGGTCTTGGACATCTTTGGTGTTCATTTGTTGCAAAGATAATTTTTTCTTTTTTCTTGATGAAAAAGAAACAAAAAATCAAGACTTATTGAAAATAGGCTAAAATTTAGTTAAAACTGCTAAAAGAAAATAACTCGCTTCCCTGCGGTCGCTCAAACAGCTTTTCTTTTTTAACGCAATTTTCAATAGGTCGAATAAAAAACACTTTGTATTTTAACAGTTAAAATTTATTATAATAAAACGACGGCGGCAAAGCCGTCCGCCGGACAGTGTACAGCCTTTGGCAAACGGGGATATTCATCTTTTTACATATATTGTTTTTTCTTTTAAACTTTTATAAAAAAACGAATTCGGTTTTTCTGACGAATATAATTCAAAAATAATGCTGACTTTATTTTTACCGTAGTGTTTAGGCTTAAAAACAAAATAACCATTTGTTCTGATATATTTCACATTTTTATAATCGGTTTTTCTTAAAAAAGCTTCTGTCGTTCCCAGATAGGGAACATAAAACCCTTTTTGGGGTCCAATTATTTTAAATTTAATTACCAAACTATCTTCAATAGAAATTGTATCTTTTTCTGTTATTAATTCAGCATAAAAAGAACTGTCTCTGTTTATTTTTCCGTTTTTATAATAAACACGTTTTGTATTCCCGTATTCTTTACCTTTATATTTAATTATTTCACTAATATTTTTTATTTTACCGTTTTTGTAATATGTTGTTTTTGTTATTCTATGCTTAATATCATTAATTTCTTTTTTACCTTTTATTTTTCCGTTATCATAATAGTAAGCAAATATTCTTATTTTCATATTGGCTCTGTATGTTGTTCTGTATTTAATTTTTCTTTCTTTGGTAAAATAAGTTAATGTGCTGTCTTTTATTTTACGTTTCGTATCTAAAAAATAAATAACATTTGTATCTTTTGTTTCAGGGAAAAAACGAATTACTTTTAATAATCCGTTTTTAAGAAGCTTATATTCGTAATTTGTGCTGTCAGGATATAAGATATATTTTTTAATATCGGATGATTCCCGACAAGAAAGCAGTAGTAATAAGATTAAAGAAATTATTGTTGTTTTCATTTTATTCCGTTACAAAAATCTTCTTTTTAAGAAAAACTTTTGAATATTTATTTTGTTCAAATCCAGCTACTATTACGACTTCAATTAAGTTAATTCCTTTTTTTCTAGGTTTAAAGTAAAAAACCGTATCCTTTAATACAAGTGATTCCGGCGGTAATTTTTTACCGAAATAATTTTCAATGGAACCATAAAATGCAAATATTCTTGTATGTTTCGGTTTAATAATATTAAATCCGACCCTCAGACTATCATTTAAGGAAACGGTATCTTTTTTGGTTAAAAGCTTAAAATAAAAAGAACTGTCTTTATTTATATCTCCGGAATCATCATAATAGAGTTCATTATTTAAGTATTGTATACTGTCCTTGTATAACAAGTATTCTTTAATGGCTTTAAGGTTTCCGTTTTTGTAATAATACTTATCATCACCAACAACGAATTTGTCTTTATAAAATTTACATTCATTTTTTATATTGCCGTTCTTATAAAAATAAGTAAGAAGTTTAATATTATTACCATTTTTATATTTCACGGTACTACTCAAATTTCCGTCAATATCAAAGTAATATGATATACTGTCTCTTAATTTATTTTTATTAAAAAAATAAATATTAGAAGTATCTTTTGTATTTGGGAAAAACCGAATTACTTTTAACAAACCGTTATTAAGAAGCTTATATTCGTAATTTGTACTGTCAGGATATAAAATATATTTATCGGAAGATTCCCGACAGGAAAACAGTAGTAATAAGATTATTGTTGTTTTCATTTATAATACATTAAAAATGATTTTAGACTTGTCATAAATATATAACTTGTATCAGGGAAAATTATTTTATGATATATAGTATCTCTCATTAAAAAAAATTTAACAGTACTTTGATAGGATGGATTGTAACTTGTATCTAATAAAATTGAATTCGCTACAGCGTGGCACGGTAATAAAAAGCCAAAGAAATAATCTTTATTTGTTTTTTATATGCGACAACGGTAAAGTTGATGACTATGGGGTTACATATATCCTTTTTTTGAGAAATGTTTTATATATATGAGGAACTTTTTGTTGGGGCGTTATATTAATATCAAAAACAATCTCTACGGAGTCATATCCTATTTGAGTTGGTTTAAAATAATAAACTTTATTTTGTAATAATTTTATATTATTATAATCTGTTTTTTCGAAATATTGATATACTGATCCAATATATGCATAAGCTCTTGTATTTTCAGGTTTAATAACCTGAAATCGAATTTCTAAACTGTCATTGATTAAAATTGTATCTCTGTCGGATATCATTTTAATAAAAAAAGTACTATCTCTGTTTAATTCTCCGTTTTTATAAAAATAACGAGCATTATTAAGATATTCAACACTATCTTTATAAACAATATAATCTAAAATTGCTTTTAATTCTCCTGTTTTATAAAATTGTTTTTCTGTACCATGCCTGATATTTAATTTATCTAATGTGAAAATTTTTTCTAAATTGCCGTTTTTATAGTAATTTTGACACAGTTTCATATTACCTTTATATTGAACATACGACATAACCTTTCCGTTTTTGTAAAATAATTTTGAATAACTCTTCATTTCTTGATTAACATCTGTAAAAAAAATTGAAAAAGTATCTTTTGTATCAGGATAAAACCCAATATGTTTTATTAAACCGTTTTTTTGTTTAATATCTGTATATTTAACTTTATGTTTAATTTTTTGGTATGTTTCATTATTAAGTTCTGTTTTGTCTTTTTTATAATTACAAGAAAAGAGAAATATCAAAAAAAATGAAATTAATATTTTATACATAGTATTTGTTTTTGTTTGAAGTTTATGTAAAATTAATTCCGGTTTTATTTTGTTACGAGGATTTCTTTTTTCAACAAAAAATAACCCGTTTTTTTTATTTTTTCATCTTCGGGACTATAAATTACAATAAATCTGTATGTATTTTTACCGGTTTTATTAGGTTTTAGAATAAATTTATCGTATTTAATTTTTGTTAACTTTTTCGGATTTCCGATTGGGTTAAAATTTTCATCAAGTTTTCCGGTAATTATTTTATATTTCATTTCCGCAGGCATCAAAACATCAAATTTGCATACAATACTGTCTCCTATTGAAACAGTATCTTTATTACATTTTAAATCAGCATATAAAGTACTGTCAATATTAATGTCTCCGTTTTCAAAATAATGAATTTCTCCGTTGATTGAAATTCTGTTATCAACTTTAATAAAGTTTCTGAGAATTTTTAATTTACCTGAGGGATAATAATAATGCTTAATTTTTGGTTCATTATTTTCAAATTGTACTGAAAGTTTAGGAGTTCCGTCTTTTCTGTATTTTTTAATAATATATTTGTTCATTAATGAATCTTGAAATTCAGTTGTTAATTTGATATTTCCGTTTCTATCATAATAATATTCAACGCTGTCTTTATGTCTCGAATTTATATTATGAAAAAATATTTGAGAAGTGTCTTTTGTACCGGGAAAAAATCGAATAACTTTGAGTAAATCCGGTTTTACTAATTTATATTCGAAATTTGTACTGTCCGGATATAAAATATATTTTTTATTATGGGATGATTCCCGACAAGAATACAGCAGTAATAAAATTAAAAAGATTGTAGTTGTTTTCATTTATAATACATTAAAAAGGATTTTGGCTCAGTCATAAATATATAACTTGTGTCAGAGAAAATTATTTTATGATATATTGAATCTCCCATTAAAAAAGTTTTAACAGTACTCTGATAGGACGGGTTATAATTAGTATCTAATAAAATTGAATCAATTGATTTTGAGTTACCGGAATTAAGCAAATGCCCTACATTAATATCATCGCCTTTTGAGTAACCTTCAAAAAGATGAGAAATATAACCGAATGCTCTGCTGAACCAGCCGGGTGTTGCAGCAGCGTTTTCGTATTGAGATGAAGCATTTGCCATTATTAAACCAATATCTACATCATCCGGAGAACCGGAGAACATCTTTTTTTTCCACATATAAATTCTGTAATATAAATATTCGTATATTTTTTTCATAATTACATTCTGCCGTGCTTACCGATATATGCCAGAAAGAATATAATAACAAATGTTAAAATAATATACAAAAAAATGAGTAACCCTCTGATTGATTTTTGTTTTTCGGTTTCATCTTTATACCTGTTAATAATTTTAAGATATCTCTTTTTATGAATAAACCAAAAATATGTTGTAATCATTAATAATCCCATTAGTCCGACAGAAATACTTTTTGTTATTTTAAATATTAAATCAAAATTATTCAAAAAATAAACATTTATTATATCAAATAACATAAATAAAATAAGCAGTTTAAGAAACACTAATAATGAAATTGCAAAAGATGCAGTCCATTCCGGAACATCTTTTTTTTTCCACATATAAATTCTGTATCTGTAATATAAATATTCGTATATTTTTTTCATAATTAATAATGTATTATTGGTGGTGTAACATAAGTATTATCAATTCTTGTAACATTATTCGGGAAAGGATTGCTCATATCTCCGGCGGGCCCGTCCCAAAAACCGTAAGCATCTCCTACAAAATAGATACCGCCTATTACAATGCCGGGTATTCCGCCGAATGTCATTACCAGTGTCATTGTTGCATTAACAGCGGCTTTGCCGACGGCAGCATTGTCTCCGGCATTATAGGCTTGCAAGCCTTCAATGACATAAAAACCTGTTGATAATAATCCTAAACCTTTTCCTGCAATTTTAAACCACTTAGCCGCTCTGAGAGCTTGTATTCTGTTAAAACGCGTAACAATTTCGGCACTGTGTATTCTGCCGAAAAGTCCTCTCATTCCGTATGTTGCAGTATGTCCGAGATTATTCCATTTTAATCCTTTTTCAGCCAATGCAAGAAAGCCGGCAACCGGAAATTATATAAACCTGCATAATCTCCCGCTCCTATAAGAAAACCGATACCGATTGTCCAAGGATTCTTTATTGCTTATATAATTTATTTTTTCATAATAATAATACCGTAAATGAACAAAAATGTATTAAAAATGAAAATAGAAATTACAATTGCCGAACTTATAATATTTTCTTTTTTAGTCTCATTTTGAAACATCTTAATTATTTTTAAGTACTTTTTTTTTCGCAGAAAAATTATATCATTAAAGATGAATAATATTGTAATAATTATTATTCCCGGAATTAACGGATATTCTTCTATAATCTTTAATTTTAACAAAACAAAAGTCAATGACATCATAAAATACATCTCCATAAGGGTAATATTATAAGATGTTATATCATAAATCATAAATTTTCCCAATTTTGAAAGAAATTTATATACTCTGTAATATTAAATAATAATAATATTTTTCTAATTTAAATCTAATTTTTAAATCATATGTATCATTAGGAATATTTTCTTTTATTCTTGGGTTTGTTTTAAATAATTCTTTATTTAATTTATTTTCAGAATCTAATAAGTTTCTTTTATTTAGTTCATTAATAACAGCATTAATTTTTTGTAACGGTTCGTATTTTTTATTATTAAAAATAATTTTTAATTCTTCGTTACTTTTGTTTTTCATTATTTTTTTCCAATTATATCCCATTATTTTATAATTAAATTAATAATGTTGCCAATGTTGATTCCCGCATTGTTTTTTTGTATGCGGCAGTTTTTTGATAAGTTGTAAATATAGTTTCTCTTTCAGAATTTTGCAAGTGTTGAACTCTTAAAAATGAAGACTTGAAATTTTTACTAATTTCGATACAACGTGCCGGAACGAGAAAAATGCAAAGCACTTCAAAAGTGTTTTGCGTTTGTTGTTTTGAAAATTATTGTGATAATACGACGGCGGCAAAGCCGACCGCCGGACGGTGTACAGTCTTACCGGAACGGGGTATTTTTGTTTTGTAAAAATACATAAATTTTGTTTGTCAACGAACTTTTTTACATAATAATAATACCGTAAATGAACAAAAATGTATTAAAAATAAAAATAGAGATTACTATTGCCGAACTTATAACCTTTTCTTTTTTAGTCTCATTTTGAAACATTTTTATTATTTTTAAATACTTTTTTTTTCGTAGAAAAACAATATCGTTAAAAATAAACAATGCTATAAAGATAGCAATACCCTCATATAGAGGATATCTTTCAATAATGTTAAGTTTTTTTAAAAAACTAATAATTGACATCATAAAATACATCTCCATAAGGGTAATATTATAAGATGTAGAATCATAAATCATAAATTTTCCCAATTTTGAAAGAAATTTATACACTCTGTAATATAAATAATAGTAATACCTCATAATAATTACCAATTTGGTTCGGCTAAATAATTGTAATTAACATTTCTGACCGGATTATCTAAGAAATTATATAAACCGTCATATAACCCGGCATAATCTCCCGCTCCTATAAGCAAACCAATGCCGATTGTCCAAGGATTCGGAATTGCAGTTAAAATATTTGACGCTGTATTAATACCGAATTTGGTGTAATCACTTCTTTTTTTTTCAGATAGTTCAAATTGTATATATGCTGTAAATTCAGCAATTCCAGATGTAACATATCCTGCTTTAACAAGAAGTTTCTGATTTTTAAGATATTGAGCATATCGAGCGTATTCAACATACTTTGCTCCTATTACAATACCTCTTGTACGATATAATTTGGCGACTTTCACGGCTTTTGCTAAATTTATATCTTTTTCTGCAATATTTGCCAGCCCCATAAGGAATTCAGCTGTTGTTGCTCCGTAAGCAATTTTATTTGAAACATTTCCCCAATTAACATTTCCGTTACCGATAACGCTTGATATTTTTACGCCGTTTTTAAAGTTAAAACGTCCGATACCGTCGATAAAGAGAGAGTAAATGTATGTGTTGTCGTGTCCGTAAAAACCGGAGAAGTTTTGCCCGATGTTCATACTGAATGTTCCGTTATCGTTAAAATTAAATGTTAATACATTATTTACCGATGTTCCCTGAACTCCGTTAACGGTTCCTGTCAGACTCATATTTTCGGCATAACCGCGACCTGTATTTAACATAGCCCACATATGATTATTCAAATTATTTATAAAATCCATAATGCCGCCGCCAAAATGACTTTCTTGTTGCCATTCTTCTCTTTTCCAATAGTATTTTAAGCCTAATACATCGTATTTATTTATCGGGTCGTTTCCTGCATAGGAATACGGGCTTTCGGAAAAATAACTCTCTGCCATTGCATCTGCGACATGCCACCTGCCGAGTTGTGCATCCATTTGGCGTAAGCCGTAATCAAGATACAAAGTTTGGTCTTGGAGTTCTTTTCCGTTGTATAAGTATTTGTTAATCAGGTCGGTATTTGAAAAGTGTTGTCCGCTTATTCGCATGCCGAAGGGGTAGTAGTGGTCTTCCTGTATTATTTTTGCTGTGCCGCTTGTGTCTTTGGTAAATGTTAAGCGTACGTTGCCCAAATGATCGGTTAAATTGTATTGGTATTCGTTGGTTTGTGCAACAATTCGTCCGCCGGGGATGTTTATGTAGCTTAATGTATTATTTTCATAAACAAATGCACCGCTGTATTCGGTTGTGTTTTTCAGGTTTCCGTTTTCGTATGTTTGGGTTTTTAGTTTCATACCGGTTGCGGTGTAGGTGTAAACGGTTTTTTGGGTTCCGAAATTTACTTCTGCGGGTTGGTTAAGGCGGTTGTATGTGATGGTGTCGATGCCTTTGTTGCGGTCTTTATTCATATTGCCGTTTGCATCGTAAAAATATTCTTCGGCAGAAAAGGAGCTGTTATCTCTGAAATCATTATTCAGGTTTGTATTAAAATCACCTGCTGCATCTTGTACGCTTAACAGCTTGTTTCCGTTGTAGTTATATGTTAAGCTGTCAATAGTTCCGAAGGTTTTGGTGATTGTCGGTAATCCGTTTTCAATTGTTTGGTTAAATATTTCGCCTTTGCGGTTGAGCCGGGTAATGTTTCCGTTAAGGTCGTATTGTATGTTTACGTTATATCTTCCTTGCGGTGTGTATGTTGCACGTGTCAGCCTGTTTAAATCGTCGTATTTGTAAGTGTATGTTTTTGTTTGGTTAAGGTTTTTGCTGTTCCACTGCACGGCGGAAATTTTGCCGTCTTTATATACCGTATTGTTAAATCCTGCCGGTTTTGTATCGTAAAAGAGGTTCATTCCGAAAAGGTCGGTTCCCAAATCGTCGGGATTGTTAATATTTGTAACAGCCCCTTTAATATTATATCCGAAATCTTCGGTTTGCAAAAAGTCTGTTCCGTTTTCGGAATGTATCTTTTTTTGTTTCACCTGTCCGAGTTCGTTGTATGTCATTTCGTTAATAATAACCGCATTGCCAGCATCTTCGTTTTGCGAAAGTTTTATTTTTAATAAACGTCCCGGAGTGTCATAATCGTACAAATATACGAGAAATTTTGTTTCTTGTAAATAATCGGTATGTTTTTGTTTGCTTTCGAGCAGCTCGCCGGCAAAGTTGTATTTGTTGCTTACAATGTCGTATCCGCCGACATTGTTTTGCGAAATTGTTTGAATAACACGCCCGTATTTGTCGTAATAGATAACCGAAGTGAGCCAAATTTCTTCATTGTTTTTCATAACTCTGACTTTTGAGCCTGTTGTTTTGCCTTTTACACGGTTAAATTTTTCGTGATATGCCGCAGAAGGATCAAATTGCAACAGCGTGTCGCTGATAAAATTGTAATTGTCGTAATACTGATATGTCAGAAAGGGAGAAATACCGTTAATCGGCGAGGGATTAATCGTGTCTTGAAACAGGGTGTTGTTTGAGAGCTTTGCCGAACCTGTTGAGATTGTTCTTCCGAGGGGGTCGTAATTAATAAAGGTCCATAAGGAATCGTTTCTTTGGTTGCCGTTTTGTACGGCACGAAAACGGTATTTGTCGTCGTAGCGTAAATAAACAGGCTCTTTTCCGGGGAGTTGTTTTGTAACTAACTGATGTTTTGCATTGTATTCGTAACAGTAGCAGTATTGTTTAATAATTGTGCTGTTTGGTGTATATGTGCCGGCTGTTATTTGAGACATTGCTTCGGGCGAAAGCACATAACGCAATTGTCCGAATTTATCGTAAACATATCTTGTTTTTACGGCTGTACCGTTTAACAATTGTTCTTTTAATAAAACATTACCGCTTTTGTCTTTATATATATACAGTTCTTTACCGTCTTTATTTTTTACGGTAAATTTCAGGAGGCTGTTTTCGGGGTAATACCCGTTAATAATCAGTTTGTTGTTGTCGTTAACCACAAACATTTCAAGTCCTCCGCAGGGTTCAAATTCATTGCTTACATTTATGTTGTTAATGTCTTCGCCCGGTGAGCTTTGTTTTACAATTCTGTTATACGGTGAGTTGTCGTATTCGACTTCTGCATAGGCATTTTGGTTCGGAAATCGGCTGTTGTAGAATGCTGTTTGCCTGCTGAGTGCGTTCGTAATAAATTCACCGTTTTGTCCGTTGCTGTTTGTAAACGGCATATAGTTTTTTGTAGTTTTTCCGTATTGGTCGTATTGGTATATTCGGACAATATCTTTTCCCGAAGGGCTTGCTCCGAGTATAATGTTTTGCAAAGGACGTCCTAAACCATCTGTATAGCTGATACTTGTAACGGACTTCGTCATATCTTCCGAAAGAAATGTTGTAGATTTAATATAGTTATATTCCTGACTTTGTGCAAAGGCAAACCCAAAAGAACTGTAAATTACGCAAACTGTTAGTAATACTTTATTCATTATTGTATTTATTAGAGTTATTTTTTTTAGTTAAGTATGGTTTATTCCTTAATGTGATATTTAAACTCTTTAATTTGTTTTTTATCTTGGTCAAAAACTTTAGCGAGTCGTCCGAATTTGTCATATTCATAAAAAGAAGCTTTTCCGTTTGTATTTGTTTTTGATGTTATTCCCGTAAGCGGTTTATAGGTTGTTGTTGTCATGTAGGCATCTGCAGGATAAAACCTGACTTGGTCAACAAGTGCATTTTGTCCGTTAGCCCAAACTTCACATCTGAGAACAGTTCCTGAAAATGTTCCGATATCGGCAGTGAGTTCAAAGTATTTCCATTTACCGCCTGTATTCGGGATTGTGTATGATTTCCACGGATTATTCGGACTGTCTGTTTTTTTCTGTAAAATTAGTTTTACCCCTTCGGAGTTTGTGTTTGCCCAAGCAGAAAAAGTATATTTATTGCTTACAAGTTTTGTTCTGTCAAAATCATGAACTCCGGCGCAGGCTTCTGCACTGTCGGTTCCCGAAATTTGTTTTGAATATTTTCCGGTGTATGAATTTGTGCTGAAATTATCCGTAAGTTTTTCAAAATCAGCGTGAAAAATTTCATCTTCTTTTGCATTTGTAACATTTGCAATGACTTTTGTTTCTTCCGAATTGTAAATAACCGCCTTATAAATACTGTCGATTCCGTGAGTTTCGAGCAAATTACCTTTATCGGTATATTTATCGAACCGGTCAACTGTTTTGTATGCACCTGCTTCCCAAATTTGAGTTGTTTCGGGCAGAATTAACGTTTTATTATCGCTTGTAACAACAAAGTTGAAATTTGTTTTTTTTCCTGAAACTAATTTATTGTTTTTATAAACTTCGGTTTTTAAAACGGGGCTGCAGATATTTCTTGCAATCATTTCTGTATAAACTCCGTTCGGGTCAAGTTCTGAACTGTCTGCAAAATCTTCGGGATAATATAAATATGTGTCGAGCGTATCTCCGTTGCTTTCTGTTTGTGATATTTTTACGGGGTATTTTCTTTCTGTATTATTTCTTGTGTAAGAATATTGAATGTTGTTTTTCAGTGTATCCGCACCGCCGTTTGTTGCGTATATTAAATCTGTTTTGTTAAGTAATTCTATTGATTTGGGAATAATTGCGTATTTTGCATTATAGAAAGAACTGTCAGAACGTTCAATAACTTTCAGTCCGTATCTTTTATTATTCTGATTTTCGGTAACAGAATAATTAAAGTGTTGTTTTGAAATTATGTTATTATCTTTGTCATAAACAGTCTGTTCTTTCAGCAAACCTAATTCGTTATGAGGATAGACTGTCAAAATATAGGGAAAATTGTCGTAAAAAACAGGTGTCGGCATAGTGTATAAATACACCGTTTTTCCGTTTTTTCCGCGATAGTGATAAAGTGCGTTTTCGTATTCAAAGTTTTCTTCTTCGTTGTTATAAATAAGTCCTTCGTCGTAAACAGATATTTTTTCGTAAGCAATATATCCTTGTTCAATACCTAAGTGATTGCTTGATGATATTGAAACGGAAATACTGTCGGAATCATCGTTCCAATAATAAAAATAAGAGTAACTATTTATGGGATAACTTGTTAATCTCCCTGAAGATACGGTAAAAACCGTAGTGTCGTCAATTATAATGTCATTTGAATAATCAAATATTTTTGAAGAAACGGTATTTTCTGTATGTTTTTCAATTTTACGAATTCTGTATCCTCCGCCTCTCAGATTTTTTGATTTGTAAAAACTGAAAAACCCGTTATTAAAAAGTGTCTGTTTCCATTTGTCATTGTGCCACGGAGTTTCCTCTGTGTCGAAACAATAGGTGTTGGGTTCGTAAAAATATTTCGTAAACCCTCCTGCAGGGTAATAAATCTTTTTAATCATCCCGACGGGGACAGTGTCTGCAGGGAATAAATTTGTTGCACCGGGATTATAATATCCCCAATAATCGGTTTGTCTGTTGAAAACTTCACCTGTATTGTCAAGGTCATAATATTCAAATTTATACGAAGGTAATGAATCGCCGGCATTATTTTTCTCCGTGATACTGTTTAAAAAAACTCTGTTATAAGAATTAACATAATAATTGAAAACATACTTTTTATTCAGTTCTTCATTTTTATTTTCAATAAGGATGTTTTCTAAAAATATTTCTGTTCTGTTAAAATATGGAGACGGAGGAATTTCTTTTTTATTTTTAAAAGGTATTTCAGTAATTTTATATCGAGGATACGGAGACTTGTAATTATTCGGCGTAAAATAATTAAAATAAATTATTTCATTTTCTGTTTCAACAGATTTTATAAATTTCAACACAGTAAATGTTACGGCATATTCTTTTGAAGTAACTCCGTTTACAGTACTTGTTCCGGTATAATTATTTCCGTAGCAAAAAATATAATTATTTCCGAAATCACTTTGATCGGTATATTTAAATATAATAAAATGCGTATTGTCGGAATTTTCAATTTTTCCTAAAAACCAAACATAAGAAAAGGTACTTTTATCATCTGTATTTTGGTAAGAGAATATTTTTCGGTTGTTAAAATAATATTTTATGCCTTCTTCCGAGGTTATAACAAATCCTTGCAACAGGCTGATATATTGTATCTTAACATTGCTCTTGGTTAATTGTACAACCTTATTGTTTTCTGCCAACATAAAATCAACGCTTAATCCCGGGGCATTTACCTTATAGATGTCCGGTTCAGCATCTGTATGTCCGCTATTAACACCACCCATAAATGAAGTTGAAGGAGAAATGATACTATCCTGATTTTCTGCAACTCCCAAGTTGTTTTTCCCTCTGACAATTTGAGTAATGCTTCCGCCGACATTTAAATTCCATTGGAGCCCGATAATGCCCGGAATATCTGAAGAACGCAATCCGTTTGAGTTGTAACTTGCAGAAATCGGTACAGTTAAATTGCCGCTGCTTGCCGTCCAAAGAGGGATATTAATATTTGGGGCACCGGTAGAAAGGTTTACGGGAATATTTCCGTATTGGTAAGGAACCGGAAATGAAGCAGCATCTTTTGTGCTTTGTGCATTAAGTTCGCCGGTTACAACAAGTAAATAAAAAAAGATTATTACAGTTTTTAATATTTTCATTACAATTATATTTTAATATTTTGTTTTATTGATTTCAAAAATTCACAGCGGTTTAAATTATAAAACGATAATTTTTTCAAAAAATAAACTGTTCTCAGTTTCAAAAAATAAATAATGTACCCCTTTTGTTTTTAAATTAATCTCTAAGTTATCGCTGTTGATATGTGTGTTTTCATAAACTTTTTTGCTTTCAGCTGTGTATATTTTTATATTTTGAATTTTTTCATCAATATTATTCAGAGGAACAAAGAAATGTCCGTTGTTGGGATTAGGATAAACTAATGATGATCGGGAAATAATTTTTTTAGTTATTTTACTCAATTTCGGAGAAGAATTTGCTCTCTGAACAAAAATATTAATATCGTCCTCTCCCATACATCCGAATGAATTTGTAACCGTAAGGCTGAAATTAGTTACAAAATTATGTAAATCGAATGTATTTACATTTAAGCTTTGCGTTGTGGAATCGTTGTTCCAATGATAAGTTTTAAAATTTCCGCCGTTTAATTCAATAATTTCTTCGGGTGTTGCATAAATATCGTTACCCAAATCGGGTTCGGGAACCGGATTAACAGCGACAAAAATACTGTTACTTGTAACTCTGCATTTATGACTGTCGGTTGTTGTTACACTGTAATATCCCGAGTCATAAATTGTTATGTATTTTCCTTGATGTCCCGTATTCCACAAATATTTATTATAGTGTCCGAAAATTACTTCGGGATTTTTTATGTCATTGCGTACATGCAAACTACCGTATCCGCAAAAACTTGTATCGTTTCCTATATCGGGAAAATTAGCATAAGTACAGTCGTAAAAACGTGCAATAAAAATATCATCGTTATTTGCGGAAAAAATTGAATCGGAACTGATGCTGTCGGTTTCAAAAGCAAAATTGTAAGCAAAATCTCCGATAATGTATAAATAATTATCAGGGTCGTTTATTACAATATTATTATATTCGTTTCCGCTGCCTCCGGCTTGTTTTAAGCCGATATTATTACCGGTCGGAGTAAATTCGGCAATAAACATATCGGCTGTCATATCTTTTGAAGTAATGGTTTTATTTTTAATTGTTAAATTATCGGAAAAACTTCCCGTCAGATAGACTGTACCAACGGAATTTACCAGCAAGCTATTCGAATATTCGTTTGTATTACTTCCTATTTGTTTATACCACAACGTATTAAAATTATTGTCTGTTTTCATAAGCAACAAATCTTTTCCGCCTTCGGAAATTAAAGAATCTTCGTCAAAGTATAATACAGATTCAAATTCCGAACTTAAATAAATGCTTGAATCTTTATCAATAATTAGTGAACAGGCTTCATCCGGTCCGAACCCCGCTATATGTTTTTCATTTTTTATATTGTCCGTTGAGTCAATTTTCAACATTAATATATCGGAACTTCCGTATGCCCGGTATATGCTGCCGTTTATGTCAATACTGTCGGTAAAATCACAAAGTAAATATATTTCATGTTCGAAATATTTTATATCTTTTAATGAAATGTCGGAATATCCTTCGATATTAATCAAAGATTTACTTGTAAAATCATTTTTGAAGCGAGCGACAAAAATATTTGTTCCTCCGGTTGACTGAATTGTATCGCTGTCAATATTCATTTGATTATAATAGGTTCCGGAAAGAAAAAAATCGGTATTGCCTGCCGGCGTCAGAACCAGTTTTTTTGCTTTGGTTTCTGCATTAATTTTTTTAATTTGAAGGACATTACCGTCAGATGAATATTTTGCAATAAAAATATTCATGTATCCGTCGGTAATTAATTTGCTGTTATCAAAATATGAAGTATCTTGAAAATTTCCGGTTACTAAAAGATTATTTTCGTTATCAATTTTCATATCAATAACATTATCGTATTTTTTGCCTCCGGCACTTTTCAGCCATATAAGTGTTCCCAAACTGTCATATTTGGCAATGAAAATATCTCGATCTCCGGAAGAAACAATTGAATCGTTTCCGAAAAATGCGGTTTGCTCAAATCCGCCGGCCATATAAACATTTTTTTCAGTATCAATTACAACAGCATTTGCCAAATCCCAGCGTTCTCCTCCGGCACTTCTAACCCAGTCGTAAACAAAGTCTTGCGAATTTGCTGCCGTTCCGGTAATAAGCAAAACAAGGAGCGGAAAAATTCTTTTTATTCTTATCATAATTTTAAACTTAAATTTTTGTATTAAGAGGCTATTGTACATGCTTTGTGCAGCTTTAAACAATTTAATTAAATAAATTTCATACTTAAAATATTAAAACAAATTAAAAAATACTTTTTAAAGATGTTTCAAAAAATGATATATTATAAAACACATTTTTTGTTTCTGTCTTATTTTTAAATTAAATTCGGTGTTTTAATTCTTAATAATTTATTCTGAAAAAGAGATTATTCTTTCTTTTTTTGTTTAATTGCTTAAATCGGAAAAATCTAACCGGGGGGAAGGCGTTTTTTTTTGATTTTTTTTCGGAAGACATATTTTATAGTTTTTATAATTGGCTGTTATTATGATAAAAGAGAATGTTTTTGTCAAATTTGAATGAGTTTAATTGTTTCGCTGATACTAAAATTAAAAGAAGAATTATCAATAATAATTGTTTTTTTTGTAAATCTGCATTGGTTTTTAAATTAAAAAATAATTTTGTTTGTTGTATTGTCCGGAAAAAATTCTGTATCAAAATTAATATCAAAATCAAAAATATCTTATAAAATATTTAAACTCATTGTATGGCAGGTATTTATAGGTATTTATATACATATTCCTTTTTGTGCAAAGAAATGTTATTATTGCGATTTTTTTATGTCATTGTCTTTGCAATATAAGGAAGAATATTTGCAAACATTAATAAAAGAATTGGGATTAAGAAAAAATTATCTTCAAAATAAGCCGGTTGAAACTATTTATTTGGGTGGCGGAACACCGTCTTTGTTAAGCGAAAAAGAATTAAACGAAATTTTTGAGCAAATTTACAAAACTTACAATGTTTCGGAAAAAGTTGAAATTACTGCGGAAGCAAATCCCGATGATTTAAGCAACAGTTATTTAAAAGAATTAAAAAAAACTCCGATTAATCGTTTAAGTATAGGTATTCAATCGTTTTTTGATGATGATTTGCAAATGATGAATAGGAGACACAGTGCCGAACAAAGTATGTTTGTCGTTAAAAAAGCACAAGATAACGGATTTTCGAATATAAGCGGAGATTTAATTTACGGTTTGCCCGGGATGTCTTCCAAAAAATGGAAAAAAAATCTTAATTCTTTTTTTGAACTGAAAATACCGCATCTTTCGGCATATCATCTGACTTATGAACCGAACACGGTTTTTATAAAAAGACTTAAAACAGGAAAAATAAAAGAAATTTCCGAAGAAGAAAGTATAATTCAGTTTAAAATTTTACAAAAAGAGGCAAAAAAAAATAATTTTTTTCAATACGAAACATCAAATTTCGGAAAAGAAGGTTTTTTTTCAAAACATAATACAGCTTACTGGCAGCAAAAACATTATCTCGGTATCGGAGCTTCGGCACATTCTTATAACGGTAATTCTCGGCAGTTTAACATTAAAAATATTAAAGAATACATTAAAAGAACAGGAGAGGACAATAATTATTTTAAAAAAGAAATCCTTTCCGAAAAAGATAAATATAACGATTATATTATTACACGATTACGTACAATGTGGGGTGTTGATATTAATTTTGTAAAAAAGAAAATATGTGAAAACTATGCCGAATTTCTGGTTGAAAAAGCACAAAAGCATATAGAAAAAGGAAACTTGACAGAAAAAAAAAATATTCTGTATGTAACGGAACAGGGAAAATTTATTGAAGATTTTATTATTGAAGACTTATTTTATCTTTAGCTTACCGATATTAATTTAAAGAAAGAGAATTTATTAAGTTATGATGCAGCTCATCAACAATCCTTTTGTGAAATATCGGATACAACCGGCGGTCTCTTAATTTTGAACGGCTTTTATAATATGTTTTATGTAAAATTTTTGTAAAACCTTCTTTTGTTTTGTATAAATAAATCCGCTGTGAACCCTGTGATATTCCGTTATTTATATAACAAAACTGTATCATTTTATTGTTGTTGTCAATTTTTGTAATTTCGTAAGCAACAATTAATTTTTTTATTCCGCCGAGTAAATTCAGTCGAATGAAATAAATCTGACCAACTTTAATGCCGTCATATTTATCGTTTATATAATAAATTTTTCTTTTCTTTTTCGAATATACAAAGCCCAATTTTACAATATGACCGCTGTATGTATCTTTTAAACTGATAGTTTTGTATTTGTGCCAAACGGTGTTGATGTCTTTTTTTACAATAAACGAATCAATTTCTGAATAATAAGAGGCGGAATCATCAACATTGTAGCATTCCGGATTTAAATCATCTAAATTTGATACCTTTTCAAGATATTTATTGTGAATAAACCTATATTTGTGTTTTTGGGGAATTTGATCCGGGTTTATACTCTTAACCGAAGTTTGAGCATCCATGTGAGATGAATATAAAGTGCTGATTAATAAGAATATAAAAAATGACAATTTTAAAGTATTCTTCATAAAATATTTGAATTAAAAAGTAAAATTAGAAATTATTAATTAAAAGAATAATCTTTTTGACCAAAATCCGGAAAATTTGAAAACGTATTTCGAAATATCATTATCTGTTTATAATTTATGGCTGTTTACGAGCGTTTTTTTGTTGTTGAATTTCGGATTCATTGTCCTTTTTCCGAAATATAACATTAAGGAATTTATTACGGTGCCGCAATTAAAAGGCTATACAATACTGAATAAAACTACCTTTTATTTAATGTTCTTAAGCTCAATATTTATTCCTCTAAAAACGGAAAATATCTTTTTTTATATCGGAATTGTTATTTTCGTAATCGGAATTTTTCTTTATGCCGCGGCAATGTTATATTTTGCAATTTCGGAATATCATTTGCCGGTAACATCCGGAATTTATAAATTTTCTCGACATCCGGTTTATATTTCGTTTTTTATCATTATTTCGGGAATGTTGTTAGTAACATTTTCCGGATTTTTATTTATCATTGCTTTTTTGCATTTTTACAGCCTGTATTTTATTCTTAATGAAGAAGAAAAAATATGTGAGAAGCAATACGGAAATTTATATAAAGACTATAAACAAAAAACACGAAAGCTTATATAAACAATTAATTATAAGAAAATTATGGATTTAAAAAATAAAGTTGTGTTCATAACCGGAGCAACCGACGGAATTGGTAAAGAAACGGCAAAAAAAGCAGCGGAAAAAGGAGCACAGGTAATTGTTCACGGAAGAGATGAAGAACGCATTGTAAATACGCTTAAAGAAATTAGGCAAATTAACGAATCGGTATTAGGAATACAGGCAGATTTTACTGATTTGAAACAAGTAGCCGATGCCGCAAATGAAATTAATGCAAATTTTGATAAAATTGATGTTTTGTTTAATAATGCAGCAGAGTTTTTGCCAAAAAGAGAAATAACAAAAGACGGTTTTGAAAGAACCTTTCAGGTTAACTATTTAGCACATGTATTGTTGACCGAAAAATTAATTTCAAAAATAAAAGATACCGAAGGTGCTCGTGTTTTAAATGTTACTTCAATGATACATTCTTCCGGCGCAGATTTTGAAAATTTGCAGGGTGAAAAAAATTATGAAGGAAGTTCGGCGTATTCTTTAAGTAAATTGTTAAACATTTTGCATACTTACAAACTCGGACGAATGTATGAAAATAATGAAGTTTGTATTAATTGTTTACATCCCGGAGTTATTGAAACCAAATTGTTGAATGCGGCTTGGAGCGGAGGTCTGCCTGTAAGCGAAGGTGCCGAAACAATGCTTTATGCTGCCGAAACTGAGGCAACAAACGGAATTTCCGGCTGGTATTTGGAAAATCGGCGTCCTATGCAAAGCAATCCGATATCTTATGACACCGATGTACAGAATAAATTGTATAATATCAGTATAGAAATGTTAAAACCATTTTTATAATGTTGCCGAAAATTGTAAAATTTAAATTTGATAATAAAAAATTACTGCAGGAAGCATTTAAAATTCGCCTGAAAGTTTTTGTCGAAGAACAAAATACCGATAAAGAAGAAGAATTTGACGGCTTGGACGATGAGGCAACACATTTTCTTATTTTTTTCGAAGGAAAACCTGCCGGAACATCAAGAGTCAGAATAACGAAAGAAGGTATTAAAATAGAACGTGTTGCCGTTTATAAAAGTTTCAGAGGAAAAAACATAGGAATTGATTTAGTTCAATACATTATGAATGAGTATATTCCGGCAAAAAAGAAAATTTATTTAAATTCTCAGGTTCAGGCAATGCTTTTTTATGAAAAACTCGGATTTAAAAAAGTAGGGGAATGGTTTTACGAAGCAAATATTGAACATTATAAAATGGTGTATTCGGAATAAAAAAACAACAAAATGAAACGAGAACGAAAAAAAGCACTAAAAAAAGAAACACTAAAAGGGGATAAAACAGCTTTAAAAACAAAGAATATTACGGTCAAATCTGTTTCTTCAAAAACAAAAACTTTTTGGATTTTTATTATTGCTTTGCTGACTTTTGTTTCGTATTATCCGGCTTTAAATAATGAAATAACTTCATGGGACGATGAATTTTATTTGAACACAAATCCTTACCTTAAAGATCTTTCTTTTGAAACGGTAAAAACCCTTTTTAATACCGAAACGTACTATATGGGAAATTATCATCCGCTCTCAATGATTTCTTTATCAATAGATTACGCCATAGGCGGAGAGGATGCTGACGGAAATATAAATCCGTTTATGTTTCATTTCACAAATATTTTATTGCATGTATTAATCAGTTTATCGGTTTTTTGGTTTGTATATCTGCTGTTTAAAAAATTTAATTTGGCGGTTGTTGCGGCATTAATATTTGCAGTTCATACACTTCACGTTGAATCTGTTGCATGGATTTCGGAACGAAAAGATGTGTTGTATTCTTTGTTTTTTGTGCTGTCATTAATTGCGTATGTTAAATATCTTGATTATAAAAAAACAAAATTTTTTATTCTGTCTTTTGTTTTGTTTTTACTTTCTTTATTTTCCAAAGGGCAGGCGGTATCTTTGGCTGTTACTCTTATTTTAATTGATTATTTGAGAGGCAGAAAATTACTAAGCAAAAAAGTAATTCTTGAAAAATTACCGTTTTTAATTCTTGCATTTATTTTCGGAATGATAGCAATCGGAGCACAAAAACAAAGCGAAGCTCTGGTTGACGAACAAGGTTATGATTTTATACAACGAATTGCTATTGCATCTTTTGCTTTTATGCAATATATCAAACAGTTACTTTTGCCGGTAAATTTGTCGGCAATTTATCCTTATCCGGATATTATTCACCAAACCGTTCCCGGTATTTATTATTTAATGATTATTCCGACAGCGTTAATAGGATTTTTATTTTTTTTGCTGATAAAAAAGAAAAAGAAAGAGTTTGTTTTTGCAATCGGGTTTTTTATTATAAATATTTTTTTGTTGCTTCAATTTATTCCGGTGGGAAGTGCAATTCATGCCGATCGTTACGCCTATATTCCGTCAATAGGTTATGTTATTTTGCTTGCATTTATTTTTTTGAAATATGCTGAAAAAAATAAACAGCTTGCTTACGGAAGTGTTGCCGTTTATGTCTTGATATTGAGTGTTTTAACTTTTCAAAGATGTGATATTTGGAAAAACAGTGAAACACTTTGGAAAGACACGGTAAAAAAGTCTCCGACATCGGTTGTTGCACAAAATAATCTCGGAAGTTGGAAAGACAGAAAAGCGGCGAAAGCAACGGATAAAATGAATTTTGATGAGGCAAAGAAATTTCGAGCAGATGCAATAAAAGATTTCTCAAAGGCAATAAAAGGCAAACCCGATTACAAAAACGCCTTTTATAATCGCGGAGTTTCGGAGTTTGAACTCGGAAAGTTGACTTCTGATACAAATTTGATAAAAGTATCAATACAGGATTTTACAAAAGCACTTGAGCAAGATGCACAATTTGCCGATGCATATCATAACAGGGCAAATGCAAAAGCCGAACTCGGAGACCTGAAAGGTGCAATGAAAGATTTTGATTTGGCAATTAGTTTTAATCCTGATGATGCAACATATTATGCAAACAGAGGCGTTGCAAAAGGAAAAAGCGGAGATGTTAAAGGTGCGATTGCCGATTTTAATAAATCTTTGAAACTTAACCCGAACGAAGCTGCCGTATATTCAAACCTCGGAAAAGCAAAAATGCTGGAAGGAAAAACTGAAGAAGCGATTAAAAACTACAATTATTCAATACAATTAGAGCCCAATCAATATACGGCTTATCTTAACAGAGCTTTGGCAAAGCAAAAAACCGGAGACATGAAGAGTGCTTTGAGTGATTTTAATAAGTGTTTGGAAATAAACCCTAAAATGGCGGCAGCCTATTACAACAGAGCTCTGTTGTATTTGGATACCGACCAAAAAGAAAATGCCTGTAATGATTTAAAACAGGCATCGGAATTAGGAATTGCTTATGCAAAACTGCTTATGCAACAGTACTGCAAATAATTTTAAACTGTTATAGAAACGGTGATTTAAAAATCAATTTTTTGAAGAATTTGTCAAAACAACAATCGTTGTTTCCAAATTTCTAATGCGTTGTTTTAAAGAATCATTTTCTTTTTTCAATTCTTGCAAAGTTTCGCTGTTTCCGGAAGAATTATCCGGAATTGACATATTTTGATTTTCTCTGTTTCCGGTTTGTTCTACTGCCGTTACAAAATATTTCGTATCTCCCAGCCACGGAAAAGTTTTAAAACGTTCTTTATAGGTTAATTTAACTGTTTGTCCCTGCAACTGTTTTAATTTTTCTATAACTTGCGGTTCATTATCCTGAACGGAAAAATAGAATACCTGTGCTTCCGAAACTCCTTGGCTTATTTGACCTTCCCAAGTTTTAATTAAAACACCTTTTTTGCTGAATTTTACCAGTTCTCCGGCACGATACCCCTGACTGAAGGATACAAAATAAACAAAAGCATAATATGCAGAAAAACCGACAATCAAAATTGCTAAGACGATTATTAAGAATTTTTTCATATGTTAAAATTTATATTTTGTGACAAATTTAATGTCTTTTCAAATTGTATGAATATTTACAAGAATTATTACAAAAATAATTAAAATATTTTCTTTTGCAAGATGTTTTTTACTTACCTAAAAAACAGTGACATACAAGGTTTTATGAAAAAGATAATTCTTTTTGCACAAGTTTTCGGTAAAATAAGTTCTTAAACCGGAAACCTCCGGCATTATTTTTTCGTATAGGAAAATAAAACGTTGAGATTTGAGAAAAATATATACAATCGGTTTGTTGATTTTAATAACATTTAATTTTTTAAACGCTCAAAGTTTTGAGATTTTTAAAGGAGATACCGTTAATGTTATTGATAAGAATAATTTTAAACAAGGATATTGGATAGAACACAGACCCTTCAGTGAAAAAAAAATACAAGCCGGTAATTATATTGACGGGAAAAAAGAGGGTGTTTGGAAAGCCTGGTATCCGTCAGGGAAGTTAAAATCCGAAATTACTTATAAATACGGTGAAAAATACGGTAAAGCAAAAATTTTATTTGAAAATGGTAATACGGCGGAAGAAGGTGTTTGGCTCAAAGATAAATGGGTAAATAAATATAAAGCATATTACCAAAACGGAAAGTTGTCCTATGTGTGGAATTACAATGAATTCGGCACGCGCTCCGGGTATCAGCGGTACTATTACGAAAACGGAAATATAAAAATTGAAGGAAAATGGATTGACGGAAAGGAAAACGGTGTTATTCGAGAATATTATCCCGACGGTTCGTTACGCTCCGAAAAAATATTTAAAGACGGAAAAACCGGTAAGGATTCAATAACAATATATGAAATAAAAGAAAAAATTATTTCTGAAATCGGAAAATCGGATACGATACAAGATACAATCAAATTACATTTTTCGGAACCGGACAGTCTCGAAATATTTGAAGGAGACGGACAACATATTTTTTATAATAAGTTTAAACAGAAAGAAAAAGAAGGACTATTCAAAAACGGTTATTTAATTGACGGGAAACAGTATTTTTTTGATAATACCGGAAAATTAATACAAACGGCAATTTATAAAGACGGAAAAATAGTAACAGTAATAAAAGAATGAAGAAATAAAACAGTAAAAAGAAAAAGCCGGAATTTTAAATTCCGGCTTTTTCTTTAAGATTGTACGATTAACCGCATTTAGAATATCCGCAGGAGGTACATTTTAAACAACCTTCTTCATAAACTAAAGTATCGGCACCGCATTCCTGACAAACAGTTCCTTTTTTTACTTTTGTTCCGTCCGGAATGTAGTGCTTTAAGGCACGTTCAATACCTTTTTTCCACGTATTGATGGTATCCGTTTCAAAATGAAGAGAAGATATTAAATTAACGGCATGTTCAACCGGCATTCCGTGTCGTAAAACGCCCGAAATTAATTTTGCATAATTCCAAAATTCCGGATTAAACTTATATGATAAACCTTCGATAGTTATGTTAAAACCGAATTTATTAGTGTATTTAAAATCATAACGTTTATGTCCGTCCGGAAAACGTTGTTTCACAATTTTCCCTTTTGTAACCGATTTCGGTATCGGTAAAGCATCTTCTTCTGTTCTTCCCGAGAAAATTTCATAAGGTTTGCCGCCTTTCAATCCTATAAACGCAATCCATTCTTCATCATTGTTGTTGAAACGAACAATATCAGCACTTAAAACAGACGGGCGTTTTTCATGATTCCTTTGGTGTTCCGTTATTTCTTTTTTCTTATCGTCAGCTGAAATTAAAACACCGTCGCGAGAACCGTCGCGATAAACTGTTACGCCTTTACATCCGCTTTTCCAAGCTTCGGTATAAACATCTCCCACTAAATCGACGGGAACATCTTTCGGCAAATTAACTGTAACACTTATGGAGTGATCTACCCATTTTTGAACTTTTCCCTGAAGCTGAACTTTTTTTACCCAATCAACATCATTTGAGGTCGATTTATAATACGGTGATTTTTTTACAAGTTCCTGAATTTGTTCATTGTCATATGTTTTTGCTTCTTCCGGATTTATGCCGATTACTTCCATCCATTTTAAAAAATTATGATGAAAAACCGTATATTCTTCCCAAGAATCACCAACTTCATCAATAAAGCTTACTTTAACGGCTTTATCATTAGGATTAACTTTCCGTCTTCTTTTATAGAAAGGTAAAAATATCGGTTCAATTCCGGAAGTTGTTTTAGTTAAGATACTTGTAGATCCGGTAGGAGCAATGGTTAATAAAGAAATATTTCGTCTGCCGTGTTTTTGAATTTCTTCATATAATTTCGGGTCGGCATCCTTTATTCTGTTAATAAAAGGATTATTTTTTTCTTTTTCGGAATTATAAAGTTTGAAAGCACCCCTGTCTTTTGCCATTTCAACAGAAGAACGGTAAGCTTCCAATGCTAATGTTTTATGAACGGAAACGGAAAAATCTGTTGCAATATCGCTGCCGTATTGCAAATTTAATGCTGCCAACATATCGCCTTCTGCCGTAATTCCCACACCTGTTCGTCTTCCGAGAATTGCTTTATTTTTAATGTTTTCCCAAAGGCTTCTTTCGGTGTGTTTTATTTCTTCTCTTTCCGGATCGGAATCAATTTTTTGAATAATGCCGTCGATTTTTTCGAGCTCTAAATCAACAATATCATCCATTATGCGTTGAGCGTAAGCTGCGTGAGATTTAAATTTTTCAAAATTAAAAACAGCATTTACGGTAAAAGGATTTTCTACATAAGAAAATAAATTAATTGCTAATAAGCGACAACTGTCATAAGGACAAAGCGGAATTTCTCCGCAAGGATTTGTTGATACTGTTCTGAAACCTTCGTCGGCATAGCAGTCGGCAACAGATTCGTTTATAACCGTGTCCCAAAAAAGAATACCCGGTTCTGCCGATTTCCAGGCATTATTAATAATTTTTTTCCAGAGATTTCGCGGATTAATAATTTTTTTTACTGAAGGATTGTCTGAATCTATCGGATACTGTTGCTGATACGGTTTATTTTTGATAACGGCATTCATAAAATCATTGTCAATTTTGACAGAAATATTGGCACCGGTAATTTTTCCGGATTCTAATTTTGCATCAATAAAATGTTCGGCATCCGGATGTTTTATTGAAATAGAAAGCATTAAAGCTCCTCTTCTGCCGTCTTGTGCAACCTCACGAGTTGAGTTTGAATAACGCTCCATAAACGGAACCACACCGGTAGATGTTAATGCACTGTTGCTGACCGGACTGCCTTGCGGACGTATGTGAGAAAGATCATGTCCCACACCGCCTCTGCGTTTCATTAATTGAACTTGTTCCTGATCAATTTTTAAAATTCCGCCGTAGGAATCTGCCGGGTTATCATCGCCGATTACAAAACAATTTGATAACGAAACGGTTTGAAATTTATTTCCGATACCGGACATCGGGCTTCCTGCCGGAACGATATATTTAAAATCACGAATTAGTTCAAAAATTTCGTCTTCACTTAAAGGGTTTGGGTATTTTTGCTCAATTCGAGCCACTTCTTTTGCAATTCTTCGGTGCATTTCATCCGGAGTTTTCTCATATATATTTCCGAAAGAATCTTTAAGAGCGTATTTATTTGCCCAAACACGAGCAGCTAATTCGTCACCGTTAAAATATTTTAAAGCGAAAGGAAAAACTTCTTCGTATGTATAACCTTTTTTTTGGGAGACAGGGTTGTAAACCGTAATTTGATCTTTTACTTGCATTGTAACTTAAATAAAAATTGTGGTTGAAAATGGCAAGAACAAAAATATATCAAATTACAACTGAATAAAAGTTCAGTTTTTAATAAAAACGGTTAAAAATTTGGTTATCAATAAATAAATCGGTTAATAACTTTATCTTAAAAAAAAACGAAAGAAAAATTTGTTATTAAAAAAAAATATAATAAGCTGAAAATCAAACAAAGAGACGAACAGGATAAAAGACTCTGATGTCTGATAATATTGTTATTTCTGATATTTTTCTTTTACGCCGCTCAGCATAATTTCAGTCAATGCTTTAATGTCAAATTTTGTTTCTAAACCCCAATCTTTTTTAGCAAGAGAGTCGTCAATACTTTGAGGCCACGAATCGGCAATCGGTTGGCGAAAATCCGGCTTGTAAGAGATTTTAAAGTCGGGAATATGTGTTTTAATTTCATGTGCAAGTTCTTTCGGCGTAAAACTGATACCGCCGACATTATAACTTGATTTGACACTTATTTTTTCCTTCGGTTCCATCATTAATTTTACGGTAGCATCAACGGCATCCTGCATAAACATCATCGGAAGTGCGGTATTTTCCGACAAAAAAGATTCATATTTTCCGGATTTTACTGCTTCATAAAAAATTTCAACGGCATAATCTGTGGTACCTCCGCCGGCTTCTGTTTTATAGCTTATCAGTCCGGGATATCGAATACTTCTTATATCCAAGTCGTAGCGTTTATTAAAATATTCGCACCATCGTTCTCCGGCTAATTTGCTTATTCCGTAAACGGTAGAAGGCTCTGTTATAGTTAATTGCGAAGTGTTTTGTTTCGGTGTGGTCGGACCGAAAACAGCAATGGAACTGGGCCAAAAAATACGATGCACATCTTCAACAACTTTTGCTAAATCTAAAATATTTAAAAGACTTTGCATATTGATATGCCATGCCTGTAACGGAAGTTTTTCGGCATTGCCCGAAAGAACCGCAGCAAGATGATAAATTTGGGTAATTTTATGGCGAATAACAAAATGAATTAATCGTTTATCGTCCATAACATCAAGTATTGCCGACGGACCGCCGTCTTTTATATCTTGCGGAACCTCTTTAATATCCGTAGCAAAAACCTGATTATTTCCGTAAACTTTGCGTAATGCAATCGTTAATTCCGAACCGATTTGACCGGCAGCACCTATAACTAAAATATTTTCCGTCATTTGAATATTTTTGCTCAAAATTATGAATTATAAGTTTAATTTCAGAAAAAAAGCTAAAATAATATTGTATTTTTAAAAAATCTTTTTACTTTTAAGCTGTTAATTTATAAAATTTTGAATTATGAAAAAGAATGTATTAATTATTATTGCTGTTTTTTTTGCTCTGAGTTTTTATGCAAACAAAGTTCATGCCCAAGCTTCTAAAATAACGGGTATGTGGAAAACAATAGACGATGAAACAGGAAAAGCGAAGTCATATGTGAAAATTTACAAAGCCAGAAACGGATTTTATTACGGAAAAATCACCAAATTATTATTAGATCCGCAAGATAAAAAATGCGACAAATGTAAAGGTGCATTAAAAGATAAACCGGTTGTGGGAATGATAATTTTATTGAAAATGAAAACCGGCGATGACGGATTGGAAGGCGGAAAAATTATGGATCCGGGAAACGGTAAATTTTATCATTGTTCAATGGAAATTGACAGTAAAAATCCCGATAAGTTAGAAGTCAGAGGTTCGCTTGACAGTTGGGGTTGGGCAGGAAGAACACAGTATTGGTACAGACTGAAAAAATAAAGTCGAATTAATCGAAAATTTATTAAAGCAGGGAAGATAATTTCCTGCTTTTTTATTCCGAAAAACAGGTATTCAAATAATCGTTAAAAGGTTTTTGTATTTTGAATGTAGAGATTATTTTTTCCGCAAAATCCGGCTTTGTTAAATCATTATCGGAAAATTTGTGAATTACAGTATAACTTTTAAAGCGTAACAAGCCGATATTCGGATGGTTTTTATCGAAGCCGCGAGGTGCCGTTTTTACTTTGTCGCCGTAGAGTTCCGGAAAAACAGTATGAAAAGATTTGTTTTTTAATATGCTGTAAAGCTCTGTTGCATCTTCGGCAATTTCTGTTCTTACGGCTTTTAAAACTGCCGGTTGCGGACAGTAGATACCGCCGCCTGCAAAAGACGCATTCGGTTCAATATGAATGTAGTAACCGGCAAAGGGGCTCTTTTTACCGCCTTTTGCAATATAAGCACCCATATTGGTTTTGTAGGGTGTTTTGTCTTTTGAAAAACGCACATCTTTATAAATTCGGAATGCACATTCTTTTGCGGAGTTTACATCAACGGATTTATCAAATTCTTTAATTTTTAGGATTAAAAAATCTGTTAAATCGAAAAATTTGTTTTTTGCTTCTTCATAACGTAATTTATTGTCGGCAAACCATTCGCGGTTATTGTTATTTTTCAGGTCGGTAAGAAAGTTCAAGATTGTTTGCATTTGTTTTGTGGTTTTTGTTTTTTTCAGGTAAATATTTTTTCAAATAAACAAGCCGGAATATAATGAATTATATTTTCTTTTTGATTAAGTTCAAGGTTTACGACATAAGATTTCGAGATATTTTCAGCTGTATTAAAACCTGTTAATGCTTTGTAAAAAGTTGGTTTTTTCAATATTTTATGTTTAACTTCTACCGTAATTTTTTCGAACAGATTATTAATTACAAAATCAACTTCAGCACCGTCTCGAGTTCTGAAAAACTGTATTGTTGTATAATTTTCAACGGATTTAAGTATTTCTAAAAACACAAAATTTTCAAATAAAGCACCGGAATCTGTTCTTAAATCCGGGGGATTAAAATTTTTAACAATTATATTGCGGATACCTAAATCTAAAAAAAACACTTTTTTCATTTTTTTTATGGCTTTTCGCTTATTTGTTTCGTAAGGTTCTATAAGTTTAATAATAAACATTTGTTCCAGTAAATACAGATATTCTTCACATTTATGATAACTTAATCCCGAGCTGCGAGATAATTCGTTAATATTTACTAAGTTTCCTATTTGTAGGGCCAACAGTTGAAGTAGTTTATTAAACCCGACGGAATCACTTGTTTTTACGTATGCTCTTATGTCTCTCAACAAATATGTTTTATAGATGTCGTCTGATATTCGTATTTTTTCTTTCGTATTTTTTGTTAAACATATACGAGGCATCCCGCCATAAATCAGTTGTTCGTTCAGAACTTGTTTTATTTCGGGCGGAATCAATTTATGGTTTGTATCTTTTGTGAATGTTTCATAGTCATTAAAAAGAAGATTATTTTTGAATAAAACAGTTTCACTGAACGACAATGAATTAACATAAATCATTCTGACTCTTCCCGCCAATGATTCCTTTGTTTTTTGAACAATATCAATGCTGCTGCTGCCGCTGCATAATATTTTTAAAGATTTAAAATTGTCAACAAGAATTTTTAAGGAAGAAGAAATGTTATTAATCATCTGAAATTCATCAATAACTAATAAGCCGTCCAAATTTTCATTCAGTTTAATTTTTAAAAATGAAATAACATCATTTATGTCATTAAAAAGATTATTGGTGTCCGGCAATTGACCGTCTAAACCGAATGTTGTATAATTTGACTTAAAACTTTCTAAAAGAGACGTTTTCCCTGTTTGTCTTGCTCCGATAAGAATGGTTATCGGAACGGTTTTTATTGCAGATTCTATTTTGTTCAGATATTTTTTTCTATTTATAAGCATCCGGAAATAATTTTAACAAAGATAGCGAAAAAATATATAATTAAAAATAGTGGCGACTTTTTTGAAAAGATTATTAAAAAAGTCGCTTTAAATTGTGTGTTTTATATAAATTTTCGGCGTTTTTTGTTTGAAAATATTGGTAATATTGGTTTCAGCAACCGGAAAATTAAGAATTGTTTGCATCATAAATAGTTTTATAAAGTTTGCTGTATTGACACGAAACAGACAGTGCAGAATAATTTTTAACGTTTTCCAAACCCTTTTCAATGAGGGTTTTTCTTAATTCGGCATCGGTGATCAGTTGATTAAAAGCCGATGTAATTTCTTCGGGATTTTCGGGATTAACAAGTAAGGCACCTTCTCCGGCAACATCCTTCATCGGGGAAATATTACTTGTAATAACCGGGCGACCGCTTGCCTGTGCTTCCAATATTGGCACTCCGAAACCTTCGTAAGTTGAAATAAATGTAACTAAATCGGCTTTTTTATATAAATTTAAAAGAACTAAAAACGGCAGGTTAAAAAAGTTTTCGTAATCAATTTTGTACTTTTTAAGTAATTGAATTTGATTTTCCGATAATTTTCCGATAATCGTTAATTTACAATTAATGCCGGAAAGTGCCGGAATTAATTGTTCGATATTTTTGTTCGTTTTTGTTCCGATTTGCAAAATATTCGGTCTTTCTGTATTAAAAGTTTTTTCGGAATAAGAAATTTTTGCCGATACGCAATCGGGAATAACTTTTATTTTTTCCGGATTGACATTGAAATTGTCAAGAATTTCCTGTTTTGTAAATTCGGAAATTACCGTAATCGTATTAACCCGAGCAAAAGGCATGGTAAACCAAAAATACCGCAAAATTTTATGTTTTATTCCCGTTTTGTTTAATACCGAACCAATATCATGAACGGTCAAAATAGTTTTTTTCTTTTTAAAAAAAAGAGCAATAAAATGAATATCTCCGGTAATATGGTTTATATCTCCCTGATTAAAAGCTGCTTGCAGAAGAATAAAAATTCTTCTGAACAAACCATTGCTGTGAAATTTTGCAAAAATATTGTTGTAAGGAATGTCTTCGGGTAATGCTTTTTGTACAGCAAAAAATTGTTCTTCAATGCTGTGAAAAACAGGAGAGGGGCGGCGGAAAAAGAAGGAGAGGTTCATGATGTTATAAATTTTAAAATACTATTTATACAAAAGAAATATTTAAGGTTTAATATAAAAAGCCGAATAACCATAAGGGAATTTTATCGGCAAAACCGGATTCAATATTATCAATTGCCAAAAAAGCGTTTTCGACGGTTTTTATTTGCTTGTTTGTTTTGTTTTTTCCGCCGATTTCAAAAGTTAAATTGTTATCAATAATAAAGTCTCCTGTTTTTGTATAATTTACATTATGAGCGTATTTTAACTGATTCAGGAAGAATGTTTCACGAATTGTTCCCGAACGGATATTATTTTTATCAACGGCATACATCAAATTTGTATTATTTAAGTATATTTTTTGAGGTTTATTAAAAATTTTATTACCGATAACTTTTGCCCCCAAAGTATTTATCAATTCTGCTTTTTCGAGAAGATTTAAATATTTTATCAATGTTCGTTGATCTGTGATATATAACTCGGAAGAAAGATTGCTTAAGTTTAATGAATAAGGAACCGTTGATGTAATTGCAGATAATAATTGTTTAAATTTAAAAAGAGTTTCATAAGCGATATTTGTAATATAGGGAATGTCTGTTTCTATGATGACATTAATAATATCGGCTATGCGATCAAAATATTTTTCAGGATTTTCTTTATAAAAAGGATAATATCCGTAATTTAAATAGGATTGAAATTCGGGTAAAATTTTTACTTTATTAATAATTTCAGAGCAAATATCCTGATGGTTATTCAGAATTTCATTAAGAGTTAAAGCGTTAAATATCAGGCCATTATAAAAGTGAAGATATTCCCGAAATGATAAACCGGAAAGACGGTAATTTGATTTTCTGCGACTTAAATCGCCGAGACTGTTATACAGTTGCAGGATTGATGAGCCGGAATATATTATCTTTAATGCCGGGATTGTGTCATAAATATTTTTTATTTCTTGAGCCCAGTCTATTTGTTTTTGTTTTTGAGGATATTTATGAACTTCGTCTATAAATAAATATTGACCGCCGTATTTATAAAAATTTTCTGCAGTTTCAAAAAGTTGATTTTTATAAAAGAACGGAATATCCAATGAAATATATAAAACAGATTTTCCGGAATTTTGTAATTCTTTTGCTTTTTGAAGCATAAGGGTTGTTTTTCCCGTACCTCTTGCTCCTTGTATTTCAATTAAGCGGTTTTCCCAATTAATTAAAGAATACAAGTTTCTGAAAAAAACAGTTTTTGTTGAATCTATTAATCTGTTGCTTATTTCGTGTAATTGTTGCATTATAAATCAACGGTATAAAAATTTGTAATCAATTACAAAAATAAAACAAAAAAGTTGTAATCAGTTACGGGTTTGTGAAATATTTTAATTTTTTTGATTCATCTCTCCTTGATTAAAAGCTTCCTGTATTGTAATTAAAAATCATTTAAAGAAATCAATGCTGTGAAAAACAGTAGAGGGGCGGCGGAAAAAGCAGGAGAGGTTCATGATATTATTTATTATATGCGAACTTTAAAAAATTTATTTAAACTCCAAAAAATAAACCAAACAATAATTGATGCCTTTACCAAATAATTTAAAATAACAGAAAAATCTGTTTCTGCTTTCACTACTTGCAAAAAAATTAACGGAATAAAAAAGACTAAGGACGGATGTTTTTTCGCTAAGTCATATATTTTATGTATAAAAAAGTTATAAAAAAACCCGATAAGAAACAAAAATAAAATACCGCCGAATATCCCGTAATTTGCATATGCCTCACCAAGAAGACTGAGGCCCATAGAGGTTTCGTTTGAGATATCTTTTCCTGTAAAACGTGTAAAATAAGTTCTGCCGCCGGCTCTGATTTTATTAGGAAACAAAAACCGCGGAAGAAAAGATGCTTTAATCGCTTCAGAAATCGTTTCACCCCCGGCAAAAGGTTCGCGTGACGGAGTCCAGCTCATAATTCTGGCAATTATCCATCCTTGATTAATACGTGTAATCATACTTGAAATATTAGATTCTGACGAAACATAATTACTGCTGATAACCTTTTCTTCTACTAAGTCAGAAAATAAGGTAATACCACTACCTGTTCCTTCTTTAACAGCTTCTCGAAAACTATATTTAACTGTTTGAATAGCAATAATAATAACTAAAATACCAAGCAAATAAATTAATTTTTTTTGTAATGACGGTTTTGTAATAAAAGCTGCAATTAAGATAAAAAAGCTTGACCATAACAGAAAGTCATGAAATATAGTATCTTTCAGTGCACTCAGAAAAAGCCATGTCATAATTATTATAACATAAAGCAATTTATTTTTTCGTTGTGACAAAAACAAAAAATACAAACCGATAAATCGTAAACCCGAAAAAAGGAAAAATACAAATCGAAGACTTTCCGGGACAATATCGGAAAGTATATCGGAAACGATACCAATACCAATAAAGATTAAATCAATCCTTTTGTATTTTAATATAAATTGTTTTATTTTAGGAAGAAAAAGAGATATTTTTTGCGTTTTTCTGAAAACGGGTAAATATAAACCAAATATGAAAAAAGCGGTAGCCGGAACCACATAGCCCATATATGTCGGCAAATCGACAGCCATATAATAAAACTCATCATCAGAATTAAATTTATAAGCAAGTAAAGGACCGACAATCCATTGTAAACTTGCCAGTAAAATCATAATGTCACGGATTTCTATTTTTTCACCGATTTCATGAAAAAATTTTACTGCGAAAAAAAGAAAAAAAGAAATTCCGAAAGAAGTGAAAAAATCAAGAGAAAAAAATGACACGAGTGAAACAAAAGTAATAAAAGCTACTATATATTTTGTCTTTTCAGTCATCAACAAGGATAAAAAAAGTTAGAGTTCAAGGTGGTTAATAATGCTAATCAAAAGATTCAATAGTCTTTGCAAGAACATTAAAATTGTGTAATTTAATTTTTTGTTGTGAATTTTTCTTAAATGCAGCAGTTTTTTTTACAATATCAGATATTTTTTCTTTTAAATCATCAATATTTTTTGAATTAAAGATAAATCCGTTTTCATTATTTTTGACCAAATCAATCGCACAGCCTACTTTATCTGAAACAAGAACGGCATTTCCGCATGCCATTGCTTCATTAACGGCAAGCCCCCATGTTTCATCGGGACCTTGTGACGGTAAAACATATACATCTCCCAAACGATAAACAACAGGCATTAAACTTTGATTTTGAAAAGGGATAAATATAACATTTTTTCCGGCTTTCTTTTTCATTTCAGATTCTAATTTACCGTTCCCTACAAATAAAAATTTATATTGCAGAAAATATTTTGCGACTTCTGTTAATAGAAGCGGATTTTTCTTTTTTTCAAATTTTCCGACAAAAAGAAAAACGATATCATTGTTTGAAAAGCCTAATTTTGTCCGCCAAAGTACAGCTTTTTCTGAATATTCTCCTATTGTATCGGAAAATCTGTCATTATCAACAGCATGAGGAGCAAATATAAGTTGGTTTTCTTTAAGTCCGAACTTTTTATAATACGCTTTATTGTTGGTTCCGACATAAAAAGCAAAATCAACAAATTTATATATAAAAGATAAAGTTAAATTACGAGCAAATTTTCTGAATTTAGGAAGAATATCAATTAAAGTAGAATCGCCCCTGAAATAAACAGGAATTTTACCTTTAAAATAACGCATGGCTTTAAAATGGGAATGATGGTTCCAACCAAAAACAAGAATTGCATCTGCGTTCCAGTCTTTAATTTCTTTATTCAAATCAGGATTAATAACACCGTTAAAAGTTCCTGAATTCGGATTTTTTGAAATGTTTTTTACAAAGGTGTAATCGTAACCGTCAAGCAAAGGAATATCCCACTTAATTTCTTTTCCGAACTTTTTATCAAATACTTTTTTCTTTGATTGTTCCCATGTGTAAAATACTTTTATCCGGATTTTTTTTCTTTCGGATAAAAGTTTGAACAAGGGCGAATAATACTGAATAGGATGAGTTATTATTATTGCAAGTTTTTTCATAAAACTACAAAGTTGTTCTATACCATTCAATCGTTTCTTTTATGCCCCTTTCAATACCGAAACGAGGAGCCCAGCCAAGATTTTTATGAATTTTAGATATGTCTATGGAACGTCGCCTGATATTATCAATATCTCGTTCGGGAACATGTTCGTATTTAACTGTATCAATAATTTCTGCAATTATTTTTACAAGTTTTTTTACAGATGTTTCTACAGTTGTTCCTATATTAAAAACATCGCCGTAAGCTCGAGGATGGACTGCGGCAAGTATTGTTGCATCAACAGCATCGGATATAAAAGTGTAGTCGCGGGTTTGTTCACCGTCACCAAATATTTTTAAAGTTTCTCCGATTAAAGCATTGTGTATAAATTTTCCGAGTACACCGGCATAAGGATTTCTTGGACTTTGTCCGTATCCGTAAACATTTGAATATCGAACAACAGAAACAGGAATATCATAGTTTCGGCAGTACATTGATGTATAATTTTCGCCTAGAAGTTTTGTTGCTGCATAATTGCTGAGAACATCCGGACGGTCATTTTCATTTACGGGTAATTTTACCGAACTTCCGTATATTGAAGTTGACCCTGTGTATATAAAACGCTTTAAATCAGGCAGTTTGTTGTGTCGGATATATTCTAAAATATTAAGCGTACTTTCGGCATTAACACGCAAATGTATGTTCGGCTCTAAGCCTGATGATGAAATTTGTTTACAAGCAAGGTGAAAAATATAATTTACATCTTTAAACAACGGAAAAAGTTTTTTACCATCACAAACGCTTATTTTGTGAAATTCAATTTTATTTGCAACTTCCGAAAGTGTCTTTTCAGAACTGTTTGAGAGATCATCAACAACAATAACGTTGCAATTAAAATCATTTACAAGAGTTTTTACTAAGTTATGCCCAACAAAACCGGCACCTCCTGTTACTAATATTTTTTGATTTCGTATTTTTTTTTTGTGATTTACCATTTTTTTTCAATAATTTTTCAATAGGTTTTATAAATTCTTTTGTCATTCCCAAAGCCGTGTGTTGTTGAATTAACGGATTAGAAAGGTCAAATTTAACAAACTTATCCTTTTCTGAAATTAATAACTTAATTTTTGAAGTTAATTCCCGTATTTTTTTTTCCGGTAATTCTTTTTGAGAATAGGTAATAATGTATTTATAATTAAGCTGTATCAGAAATTTTGCAGGAAAAGAATCTTCGTGTAAAAATGCGATAAAGGGTTTCCCGGAAGCTATAAGTCCCATAAGTTTTGAAGCAGCATAATAGGGTTGCATTCCTCCGAAGAGCAAAATAATATTTGCCGACATTGTTAATTTAACCGCTTTTTTGTATGAAACTCGTAATGGCTTTTCAACCATGAAATTTTGCATATTAAATTTGTCAACCCAGTAGTTTGTTTGCGGTTTTGCAAACTTTTCTCCGGCATAGGATGTACCGTAAAATTCTATTTTAATCGGAGTTTCTTTCTCTATGTCGGATAATGATTTCAGCAAAGGCTCTAAAACCGGATAAGAATTGTTCCAAACTGCACCGATGTATCTGAAAATTACTTTTTCGGATGCTTGTTGTACCGTATCTAAATTAAAGTCTGACGGTTCAACACCATAAGGAACAGCTAAAAGGACTTTGTTTTCGGGCAAATTATATCTTTCGATTAAATTGTTATTAATTCCTTCTGAAACAGAATAAATGACATCAGCTTTTAAAACGGCTTTTTTCTCGAATTTACGTGCAATTTTTTGGCTTATTCTTTTTTTAAAGCCGGCATTTATCGGTATTTCCCCAACAAACCAAGGGTCAATAAAATCAATTCCGTAAGGAATGCTTGTTTTTCGTTTAATTAAAGGTGCAATTAAAAGGATGTACCATGGCGGAACAGGATACAGGATAAAATCCGGCTTTTCTTTTATTGCCGCTTTTTTTATTGCCGGTAAAAGATAAGGTATCATTCGCAAACCTAAATCGCCGATTCCGAATTTTCGTGTTTTTTTTTGATTCAGTGCCCTTACTGCCGTTAAATCAAAATCATTTCCGACAAGTTTCGTCATCCAAGTATCTTCTTTTTCTTCTCGATATTTCGGGAAAGTTGTAAAAATATGCGGATACCAACCCAAAGATTTCAGGTGTTTTACCATTAGCCGTACTCTTTGTGAAGGCGGTAATGCAGAGGGCGGAAAGTGCGGTGCTATGATGAATATTTTTTTCAATTAAATATTTTTTCAGATAATAAAAAATTAATGATATTTATGTGTTTAATTCCTTGATAAGTTTGAACGTTAAATTTATCTGATGATATTACGAATTTAGGAAAATTATCTTTGATTTTTAATAAATTTCCAAATTCTCTGTCGATTACTTTTTGGTCGGATAAAATATATGTAACCTGAATGTATATTTTTTCATTATTTTTTCTGCAAATAAAATCTATTTCTTTATCTTTCAGTTTACCTATTGTGATGTCGAAACCAAGTCGTGAAAGATGATTATAGACAATGTTTTCGTATATTTTTGCAATATCTTGCAGACGAAAACCAATAATGGAATTTCTAAGACCTATATCGGAAAAATAGTATTTTTCACCTGTTTCAAATATTTTTTTTCCGCCGACTTCCGAACGTTTTACTTTATTTATTAAAAAAGCATTTATGAGGAAATCCAAATAATTTAATACGATGTTGTTAGAGATTCTTATTTTTTGTGATTTAAGGAAATCGCTTATTTTTTTTGCCGAAATAATATTTCCGGTATTTTCTGCAATATATTCGCTCAAATTTTGCAGGAATTCTACATTTCTTATTTTATTCCTTGCAACGACGTCTTTCAGAAGTATTGTTTTGTATATATTTCTTAAATAATCAAAAGCAATTTCATCGTTCAATTCTAAATTTTTAAGATACGGCAAACCTCCGAATTTGAGGTATTTATTAAAATTTTCGTCAGTATTTTTTAAGTTTTGAAATTCTAAAAATTCCGAGTAACTCAAAGGATGGATTTTAAATTCAATATATCTGCCGCTTAAAAATGTTGCAAGCTCACCCGACAGTAGATTTGCATTACTTCCGGAACAATATATGTCGTATTTTCCTTCTGCCTGTAAACTTCGCAGAACTTTCTCGAATTCTTTTATGTCTTGTATTTCATCAATAAATATAACTGTTTTCTTATCAGGAATAATTCTGTTGTTTATATATTCCGTTAAATCAACATAATCTATAATATTTCTAAATTCATAGAGTTCTTTATTAATGAAGATTACATTTACATCGTTGTTTATTTTTTGAATTTCATCTTTAATTTGATGCAGGAAATAACTTTTACCTACCCGACGTTGCCCTACTATAATTTTAATAATATCTTTATTAAAGTATGGTTTTATTTTTTCGATATAGTATTTTCGTTTTATAAAATCGGGCATATTAAAATTGTTATTTTATTCTTTTGACAACTGCAAACATACAAAAAGTTTTGAGTATAGTGAAATAAGTCGGCTTTTGCTAAGCGTTTTTTGAGTATACTCAAAGGTTGGCGGGGCTATATTTGTTTTTATCCGATAAAATTTATTTGGGCTAACAGGTTTATATTTTTAAAATGTAAGCCCAAGACCCAATTTATATATTAATTAAGTTTAAATAAAGATGAAAACCAAAAATAGTGGCGACTATTTTAATATTTCATTCCAAATTTCTAATATTTTCTCACTCTCTTTTTCCCAAGAAAGTTTTTGAGCATAATTGAAACGTGATTTCTTATTTTTTCTTATTTGAGAAATATTATTTATTATTTTTTCAATAGAATTTGCAAAACTTTCAATGTTTTGTTCGGAAATTAAACCGATATTTTTATGTTCTTGAATAAAATTAATTTGTGCAGGAGTATCTGTTGCCAATACGTATAAGCCAGATTGTGTGTAAGCAAAAATTTTATTGGACAGAGCAATTTTTTTATTTAAATCAACAGCACTAATTTCAACTGCTAAACCAATATCAAATTCTGCAAGTTTTAAATTAAGTTCTTTTTGCGACAGGGGTTTGTGAAATTTTATAAAATCGGAATATTTTGATAAAAAATTATCGTTAAAATCTGCATAAAGGTTTCCGATTAAATGAAGTTCAATTTTATTTTTAAATTTTTCCAAAGCCGGAATAACAAGTTCTAAACCTCTCCCGGGACTGATATTTTGCGAAAACCACACAAATTTAATTTTGTCGGAATTATTCTCGGCAAACTTAAACTCTGTTTGTGAAAAGCAATTATTTATCAAATTGTGTTTATTTTCAGGGTAATTATTTAATAATTTTAAACTGTATTTTCCGATAAGCGGCGATGCGTATGTAATAAAACTTGCTTCGGGCAAGATATTTTTCATAAGAAAAATACGTCTTGCTGGTTCATTTTCGGTATCAGTCGGTACAATTTCTCCCGGATGATAATCCTCTATATCAAAAGTAAATTTTGTATTTGTGCGATTTGCAAATTTATATGCAGGATACAAAGTCGGCAAGGTGTGGGCAATTATTAAATCATATTTTTTATAATTCTTTTGCAAATAATTATTTAATAAAAGAGTTCTTTTGCTGTGTGCATAAGCATTTATTTTCAAATTTTTTTTACGGAGCAGATATAATTTTTTATATAATCGTTCTGTAACAGAACCAATAAACCATTTAAAAAACGGTTTGCGAGTTGTTGAAATATAATTAAAATTTGCTTCAATATTTTTGATAATTTTTTCGTCAATTTTATCGCTCCAATTTCCTGAATTAAAGCCTATAAAATCAACATTATAATTTTGTGAGACTGCATATTTTAACTCTTTTAAAATACGAGGATTTACTGTTAAATTTGTGGCTGATATGAAGAGTAATTTTTTAGGCATCAGATTGAAAATATAATTTCCGAAATTTTTTTTGTTAAATTTTTCCTGTGATATTGTTCTATAAAATTTTTATTAGGTTTAAGAGTTATCCCGTTTTCAAAAACATTTTTAAGTTTTTCCGCAGAACTTTCTATGTTATCGGGATTACAAATAATCCCTGTTCCGGATTTTTCAATAAAGTCTTTTTGTTCCCCTTCTGTAACAAAACCCAAAATAGGTTTTTTTGACGCAATATAATCAAAAGTTTTTCCTGCAATACAATAATCTTTACCTTCTTCAACTTTTGCAGATGTAATTAACAGCATGTCACATTGTTTTTGAAATTCAACAGATTTATCTTGAGAAATAAAGCCAAGGTGAAATATATTTTCTGTTAAACTAAACTCTTCGACCATTTTGTCAAACCAAGCGGGTTTAGCACCCACAAATTTAATATAAATTTTGTTTTTATAGTCAGGGTTTTTTTTGAACAAACAACTTAATGTTTTGAAAAAAAAATAAGGGCTTCTGTATAGCCAATCTTCCTTTCGCGGAACATATTGTAATTTGCGATGTAGCCTCTTTTTATACCAAGGTGTATACATCATATTTCTACTTTCCGGATTGTAATAAAAACTTCCGACATAGCCGATAATTAATTTATTTGGATTAGGAATTATTTGTAGTTTGTTAAAACTCAAATTTACATCAAACCCGTTGGGAATTACTTTATATCTGCTGTCGGGTATATTTTTATGAACAGACTTCCAGTCGTTCACCATTTGATTTGTTACAGCAATAACTTTTTTTGCATATTTAAACCAATGCTTTTCTTTTTTTAATGTTAGCTTATAATGGAAAAAGCTGCCGTAAGGTTGAGAAACCCACATTGAAAGCGAATCTCTCATATCTATAATTAGAGGAATGCCTGTTTGTTTTGAAAGTTTTACTGCAAGTTCAACAATACCAAACGGCGGGGCAGTTACAAGTATTACTTTAGGTGAATATTTTTTGAGAGCTTTTTCTGCTGCTTCAAAGAAATGTTTTTCCCAGTTTTTATGTTCAGAACCTTTTGTTAAACTAAAATATATTTGAAAGAATTTACGAAATATATTTTTGCGTTTTGCAGACAAATCTTCTGTTTTAACATGAATTATTTCTTTATCAACGCTTTCGATTTCTTTTAATAAATTAAAGTCGGGCTTTTTCTGTTTGTATATTTTATGATAGTCATCCGGATTTAAAGTAAAAATAACAGGTTTAATTTCAAAATCATTAAAATATTTTACAAACTTTAGCGGTCTGAAAGACCCTCCTACATTAAGAGGAGGAAACTGATAGGCTATAAAGAATATTTCTGTCATTAATTCAAATATTTTTGTTTAATGATATTTGCTGTTTTTATTGATGCATTTCCGGTACCGTAAAGGGGCGGTCTTTTATGTGTTTGTTTGAAATTGTATGCATCAAGAATCTTTTTCGGATTATTTCCGGTTAAGATATTAAAATTACAGTCTAAAGTTTCTGTCCATTCTGTTTCATTTCGTATCGTGATACAATCTTTATTTGCCCAGTATGCTTCCTTTTGCAATCCTCCGGAGTCTGTAAAAACTTTATAAGAATTTTTTAGAACAATAAGCATTTCGAAATATGACAAAGGAGGTAATATTTTTACATTTTGGGGAATTTTTATTGTCGAAATTATTTTTTTTACTCTCGGATGAGCGGGAAAAACAGTCGGTTTGTCTATTTGTTGAAATGTATTAATTATTTCTTGAAATATTCTGCTGTTGTCTGTGTTTGACGGTCTGTGCAAGGTTAAAAGATTATAGCGTTGTGCTTCAAAAGGGATGATGTTCTTCAAATTTAGTTTTTGTTCGGCAATTTCCCCGAAATTTAGAAAAGCATCATACATAACATCTCCAACATTATAGACATTATTGATAATACCTTCTTTTTGTAACTGTAAAACAGATTTTTCTGATGAGCAAAACAATAAATCAGAAACTCTGTCTGTGATAATTCGATTAATCTCTTCGGGCATATTTTTATTAAAACTGCGAAGTCCTGCCTCAATATGAATAACAGGAATGTACAGTTTTGATGCGGCAACAGCACCGGCAAGAGTAGAATTTGTATCGCCATAAAGCAAAACAGCGTTTATGGGATCTTTTGAATTAAGTATAAATTTCTCAATTTCCTCAATCATTTTAGCCGTTTGGTAGCCGTGAGTACCGGAGCCGATATTTAAATTAATTTCAGGAGGAGGAATATTTAATTCATTCCAAAACACATTGCTCATTTTATCGTCATAATGTTGTCCTGTATGGATAATTATTTCTTCCGCAGCAACATGTTTCAAAGCATTTGATACAACAGCAGCTTTTACAAATTGGGGTCTTGCTCCTATTATTGTGATTATCATAATATTTTTTGTAAATGACTCATAAAATTTTGTGTATTTTTTTCAAAATCAACTTTTTTTTCAAAAGTTTTAAAAGCATTTTTTCTCAATAATTCTTTTTGTTCTGTTGTCATATTGTGAAACATTCTTATTTCTTCTGCCAATAAATCCGACGTTAAATCAGCAGGAAGTAATTTTCCGACATATTTATCTACGAGTTCGCTTGTGCCGCCAACATCAGTTGCCAAAACGGGTATTCCCGCCGCAAGAGCTTCCATTATAGAAACAGGCAGTCCTTCAGTTGTACTTGTATTAATAAACAAATCAACCTTTTTATTAACATAAAAATAAGGAACTTCTTTTGCCGAAACTTGTCCGACTAAATTTATTTTGATATTATCAGGAAATACTATTGTCTGTTTTTTTAAATTTTCAAAACCAACTCCTTCTCCGATGTGCGTCCATTCAACTTCCATCTCTAATTTCATCACAGCTTCGGCAATGAGTTCTACCCTTTTCAATGGTATAACCGAAGAACAACTTACTATCCTGAAAACTCCGTCATCACTTTGCTTTGCAAGTCCCAAAGATTGAGTTCCTAATCTTGATAATTTTGTTTTAAATTTAATTTTTGAATATCTTTTTTTTAAATATTCTTCTCCTTGTTTGGATATAAAAATTGCAAAATTCAAATTTTTAAGTTGTTTTTTGCGAAATGGGATATAATTATTGTTTCTTTCTTCGTACAAATCGTATCCGTGATAACGAACGATAATCTTAGCTTTTGTTTTTAAAAAACCAATAATTTCACCGGTTTCTTTGCCCCAATAAAAATAAAAAATTATTTTTTCGTCAGCATTTTTAAAAATTTCCGAGAGTTCTTTATTTTCACTCAGCTCTAAGATTTTGTATGCTGCCTCTGTCCAAAGGATTAATTTTTTTTTTGAAAAAAAAACTTTTTTTTGAAATGCTTCGGCAATAAAATAAAATCTGTATCTGCTGAAAATTACCTTAATTAACTTTTTTCTGATGTTAATTTTCGGGAAAACATCAAACAAGGGATTTCTATATTTTACATTCTGTATTTTCTCTGCTTTATATTCAAATTTTTTATTTTCAAACGGTACAACTTCAATATCAAAATGAGTTTTTAATATTTTTAGTTCATCAGTTTTCCACTGAACGTCTCTGTTAGGATAATATGTAGTAAAATAAAACAATTTTCTCATTACACTATTCCGTTTTGAGATAAGTATTTTTTATAAGAAGGCGATTGTCCTGTCAAAAAATCAGAAATACTTTTTTGCGTAACACTGTCCCGTAACAATACGTCTGTATATTTTAAATTATATCCTTTTCCTGCAAGTAAAAAGTGTAAATTATAATTTTTGGCAATTTCTAATGACTTCTTATCCCAGTCAATCGGACTTCCGAAAGGTATTGCAAAAGCCGGATAAAATACAGGTAAATTTTTCAGTGCATTAATGTTTTTTTCTAAGTTTTCCGTTTTCCACGTATCTGACATCATCGGAAAACGTTGATGTTCGTGTCCGTGCAATCCTATTGTAAATAAATCTTTATTCAAATTTTTCAAAAAATCAAAGGAAACGTGAAACTTGATATCATTAGGAATTTCGGATTGAAAATTTTCTATGATTTCTCTATATTGCTGATAATCTTTTGAGCTATCTGTTCTTCTTATATTTTTTATTGCAGTTTTATATTCCGGGGTTATTTTTTGTTTGAGATTTTCATCATTTTGTATATAATAATCCAACACAAACCAGTATGATTTATTTGTATCGAGATATGCGGAATTAATAAAAAAAGTTGCCGGAATTTTATATTTTTCAAGCAAGGGAGCAATCGTATGTTCAACAGAAATATCTCCGTCATCAAAAGTTAATACAAATGTAGTTTCTGTTATTTTGTTTTGTTTTAGTCTTTTGATAGCCTCGGGCAAACTCAAAACCTTGTATTTTGTTTTAAATTGTTTTAACTGTTCTTCAAAAATATCTGCCGAAAGCCATACATTTTTATGATTAAATTGCGGGTTAAAAACCTTGCTTACCTGATGATAAGTGAGTATTATTAACCTCTTTCGGGGCATAATCATCGATCGTACCGTATTTTTCAGTTGCGTTATCATTTATAAATCAAGAATTACTATTTCAGAAAAAAGGATGTCAATTTTATTCTCAGGCAAATCACCCTTGTAAACATATTTTCTATGTGTTTTATATATTTTAGATGATTTTACGATGCTCTCCGGCAAATATTTCTCATATACCGTAAAACTTGCAATAGTCTTTTTTATTGATGCTTTAAACATAATTTCTTTTGTGTTATTTGAAAAAAAATTAGGATTACTTACATATTCAATTTCTGCAAGTTGCATATTAATCTTGCCTGCTGTTATCTTTTTCAATTTTGCAGGAAAATATTTTTTCTTTCGGTAAACAATAAAACAGTAATCTGATTTTGATTTTGCAATAAAAAATCCAAGATTAAATTTTTTGTGCTGTTCATATATTTTTAGTTCGTTATCGTCTAACAAGTTTTCAAAACCGGAAGTTAGAATTCGGATTTTTGAAGAGAAGACAGGTATTGGTTTTATTAGAAATTTTCTATTTTCAACGTCTTTATAGCCTAATTTTTTAAGAATCGGATACACTGTTTTTGAGGGTGTAAAATTTGTAAAAACATAACCTTTCAATTTGTGTATTTTCATTAAAAGAATCAAACTTTTAGCACGATATTTCTTTTCGACTATCCAACTTGTTAAATTACAAAATTTATATTCTTTGCCTGCAATTATCCTATTGCTAAATACTGCACCCAAAAAACCGTGTATTTCATCTTCATCTTCTATAACATAGCCACAAAATCCCATGTCTGTTTCAAAATTATTTTCAAAAATCCTCTTCCAATCATTTTTCGACAAAGTTTTATTATTCAGCTTATACAACAGAGGATAAACTTTTTCGAAATCATCGTATTTTGCTTCTCTGACAATCATTTTATTTTTTCGGCTACAAGCAATGCTACAAGTTTAAAGTTTAACATTTCTACAATTTCTTCTTCCTCAAATTCAATATTAAATTCGTCTTCGAGAGCTGCAACAAGATTTATAAGCCTCAAAGAATCCCAATTTTCTATCGTATCGGGTGATGCATCATCGGTTATATTACTGATTTCAGTTTCAAAAACTGCTGCCATTATTTCTTTTATTCTATTTTCCATAACTTATTTCAATATAATCTAAGCTTTGTTTTTGTATGTTTTGCTTTTGTAAAATGTAAAATTTTGTATCATCGTTTTTATTATCTAAAATAAATCCTGATTTTTCAAAAAAGTTTTCAGTTTGTGCGTTCTTTTTTGTCTTAATATATGTTGATTTTATTATTTCACACTCTGTTTTATCAATGATAAATTCCAAAAATTTAAATTCTATATTCCTGCCGATAATTCTGCAACTCATTAAAAAAGTATCAATTTCCGCAAAATCATTATTGTTTTTGATAATTGCCAATCCTGTAATTCCGTTGTCTCCGAATTTATCAGCCACAGAAACGGCAAAAATATTGTAAATCGGGTTTTCGACAAAATTTAAAATTTGGGATTCGGTATAGCGTTTTGTAGTTAAATTAAATTGATTGGTTTTTTGAGTCATCTGTGCTATTCGGGCTACTTTTGTTTTATCATTGATAAAAACAGTAACAAACATTTCCAAACTTTTCAGATAATCTTCAAAATTACCGGCTTTTGCCAGCGCTGTTTTTCTTTTCACCTGATTAGCATACATTTCCGTTTTTCTTTTATCTTCTTCGGTGATAACATTTTTAAAAAACAAAGAAAATTTTTTGCGAATTTCAGCAGGATAAATATGAAGTTTTTTAGGAACCTGAACGGTTGTAATTTCCGGTACTTGTTCTTTTATCAGATTGATTTCAAAATCACTGTCATCAACAAAAACCAAACTGTCAATTCCGAGATTCAAATCGGTTGCAATTTCGCGTAAATTTTCAGCTTTATTTTTCCAGTTAACTTTTTTTATTGTAATATATTTATCATTTAAAATCATATCACTATGATTTTGAATCACATTATCAACATCTTCGGGATTATTTTTACTGCATAATCCTATAATCACCCCGTGCTTGCTGAGTTCTGTTGCTAAATTTTGAACTTCGTTAAACGGCTTACCTTGTTTGTCATTTTCTGACATGTTTATTCCTTCAAAACCGTCTTCCCCGACAACACCTTTCCAAAGCGTATTATCACAATCGAATATTAGTGCCTTTTTAATTTTTCCGACAGAAGACATTATTACAGGCGTAATAAATTGTGTGTAAGCCTTTAAAAAATCTACGGAATAAAGCACTTTAGAGCTGATGTAGTCTCTGGAATTATGCGATTTTTCAACAGATACTTGGGCTATTATTTTATTTAAATCTGTTTTTACAACTGATTTCGGCAGTTTTTCAATTAAATAATTATTCAAATCATCACAGAGTTGATCAAATTTGTTTTTTTTCCGGAAAAAAGAATTAAACAGTAAAGATGAAAATTCATTAAAAATAACTGTCGGAATATTCTCTAATTTTGGTAAAATTAAGTCAATTTCTGACTTTACTTTTTCTAAAATTTGTGTATATTCTTTGTCTGAAAAAAGATTTATTTTATAATGTAAACCGTTAATAATATTAGCCGCTTCCCAAAAAATAATTATTCCGTCAATATTTTGTAAATTCTGAATATCCTGAACAATATTATCATAATTTCCGGTATCGAAAACTACATTTACTCCCTTAGTAAGCAGATAGTATTCAGCAATATCGGTTAATTGGTTTACTGTAATATTACTCAAAATCATAAACTTCAAAGGAGAGGAACTATTTTGTTTCGAAAGTTCTTTCTTTTTGGCTAATATTTCAAAGTATTTTAAATCTTCCATAATTTACAGCATATTAATTCCACCGTTCACTCTAATGGTCTGTCCTGTAAGAAAACCGGCTTCGTCTGATACCAAAAATGCAATTGTATCAGCAACATCTTCGGGTGTAGCAAGACGTTTAAGCGGTGTTTGAGCAGCCAGTATCAGTTTGTTTTTTTCGGGAACATCTGCAATTAGTTCCGTATCCGTCATTGACGGAGAAACAAGATTAACGGTTATTTTTTTTGACGCCAATTCTGTTGCTAATGACTTTGCAAAACCGTTTAAAGCCGATTTTGCGGTTACGTAATGCAACATATTATCAGGAGGAGTAGATTCCGTATATTGTGAAGTTAATATAACAATTCTGCCGAATTCTTGTTTTATGAATTTTTCCTTTAATCCTTTTGCCAAATAAAAAGCAGACTTAATATTTATATCAATATGATTTTGTATATCCTCCCATTCTAACTTATCAAAGATTATGTTCGGAACTGCCGATGTCGCAGCAATAATTAATGCTGATAAATAATCAAAAGCCCTGTTTACATTTTCAATTAATTCTATAACATTTTCAAGCTTTGTTATATCTGCATGAAACACAAAAGCTCTTACACCATTTTTTTCCACTTCTTTTTTTATTTCATCAACCTTTGATTTATTTGAAAAATAATGCAAAGCAAGGTTGTATCCTTTTTGGGCGAGTTTTTTTGCAGTTGCACTTCCAATTCCGCCCGATGCACCAATTATAAGAGCCGTTTTTTGTTTTCTTTGTTTTTCTACTTCTTTCTCAGGAATTTTATGTTCTACAATTTTCACTTTTGCTGTTCCTGCAATAACCTTTTGCCGATGTTGATTAAAAACATCAGTCCTAAGTTCAATAATATTCTGGCGTTTTAATATTTTTATAACTTCTGCTTCAACCGTTATTATATCACCTATTCTAACAGGTAATAAAAATTCTATATTTTGCGAAAACCATAATGCACCGTCTCCCGGAAGTTTTGTACCGATAATTGTTGATATAAAAGAAGCTCCTAACATGCCATGTGCAACAGGCTTTTTAAAAGATGTATTTTTGGCAAATTCGTTATCAACATGAAGACGGTTGTCATCACCTGTTAAATCAACAAATTTCTCTATGTCTTTTTGTGTGATCGTATGCTGTATTTCAGCTTTTTGACCTATATGTATTTCTGAAAAATTCATTATTTATTTAGTAAGTATTTTAGTCTTATTTTTAGGTGTTTTTTATTAAATGGAGAACATTCTTTTTTTATGTTTTGAATGATTTTTTTTGCTTCTTTTTTGTTTTTTTCTGCGATATATACGCTTGCTATCGAATAATAATAATCAACTATTTTTTTTGATATTTGCTTATGATACTTTTTTTGTAATGTTTGTTTGAAAAACACATATACATCAGCGTAAGCAATGAGTTTTTGTATTTTTTTTTGATTACTCCAGACTCCGTTTTCGTGAATTCTATATGCACCTGAAACCCAGTTGCTAAAATATTTCACATTACCGAATTGAGCGTTTAAGACATGAAGAGGCCAATCGCCAACTTTTAAATTATAATATTGCTGTGGAAACTCTTTAAAAAGATTATTTCTAAAAACACAAGTAAGTGTTGATATGTAATTGTTATCAATTAAATCTTCAATTTTAATGATATCAGAACTAAAAACATTTTTTTTGTCAATAAAAGTAGCAGATTTCTCTTCGAGTTGAGAATATGCAGTTGAACTTGCTACAAATTCAGGGTTTGCTTCAAGAAAATCTACTTGTTTTTGTAATTTATTAGGGTCTGTCCAGTAGTCGTCACCTTCAAGAAGAGCAATATATTCTCCTTTTGCCACTTGTATTGTTTTAGCAAAATTAGGTAACATTCCAATATTTTTATCTTGCAATATTGGCTTTATTATTTGAGGATATTTTTTCTTTAGTTTTAAAATTTCATTTCTAGTGTTATCTGTTGAGGCATCTTCACCAATAATAATTTCATAATCAAAATCACATTTTTGCATCAAAACACTTTCAATTGCTTGCTTTATATATTTTTCGTGATTATATGTAATCATGCAGATGCTGACTTTCATATTACTTCAAGTATTTTTCACCGATTTTTCTGGGTCTTATTATTTTTGCAGGTACACCGTATGCAACACAAAGCGAAGGGATACTTTTTGTAACAATGGCTCCGGAGCCTATTATCGTATGCTCTCCAATCTGAATTCTGTCAAATAATGTAACACCGAGTGCTATTGATGCATATTTTTTAATCTCAACATACCCTCCTGTTGTTACCCCGGCTGATAGACTTGTAAAATCATTCATCACACAATTATGTTCCAATGATGAATTTGTATTTATGATACAATGATTTTTTATTTCAGCATACGTATTAATCACAACTCCCGGCATAATAACGTTACCGGCACCTATTTTTACATTTTTTCCTATTATAACAGAAGGATGTATAGCATTAACAAACTCAAAATCTGATTCTAACAGCTTTATTTGTTCAGCAAGTTTTGAGCGTAAAAAATTATCACCAAGACAAATTATTCCTTTATTTACATTGTATTTTTCAGATAGTTTTTTTATATTCTCTTGTCTTCCTATTATCTTGTAGTCATTAAAGGGACTTTCTGTTTCTTTAACAGAATCAATTATCCCTGCAATATTGTATTTTTTTTCACTCTCTACAATGTCAATAACAACATTACAATGAGGACCGGCTCCAAATAAAAAAATATTTTCTCTTTTGGTTATTTCCATAAGATTAAATCAATTATTCTTTTTATTTCTTCATTTTTCAATTCAGCATATAGAGGCAAACATAAAACTTGGTCTGCTATTTTTGTTGCTACAGGCAAATTTGCTTTTTTTGCAGATGATAATTCCTTGTATGTTGAAAATTGACTAATTAACGGATAAAAATATTTACGAGCAAATATATTATTTTGTTTTAATAAATCATAAACTTCGTTTCGTGATTTTCCGAATTTGTTTTTATCAATAAAAACAGGAAAATATGAGTAGTTTTTTTTCAATTTTTTCAATTCTTTCAAAAAACGTATTCCCGAAATGTTTTTTAAATTTTCTTCGTACAGCTTTGTAAGCATCTGTCTTTTTATTCTGTTTTCTTCGTATAAATCTAATTGAAGAAGTCCCATAATTGCACTTACTTCGTTCATTTTTGCATTTATGCCGGGTGCAACAACGGTTTCTTCATCGGCAAACCCGAAATTTTTAAGAAAATCTATTCGCTTTTTTGTTTGTGCATCTTTGCAAATTATTGCACCGCCTTCAAACGTATTGTATGTTTTTGTTGCATGAAAACTCAATATTGATAAATCACCCCAATTAAGGATTGTTTTTCCGTTTTGTTCAACACCGAAAGCATGGGCTGCATCATAAATAATTTTAAGACCGTAAGTGTCTGCAATTTTTCGAATTTTATTGTTATTACAAGGATTTCCGTAAACATGAACGGGAAGTATTGCCGTTGTTTGCGGAGTAATAAGGGCTTCTATTTTATCGGGGTCAAGATTTGTATCCTCTTCCTTAATATCACAAAATACGGGTTTTATTCCGTTCCAGTGTAATGCGTGTGTTGTTGCAACAAAACTGTAAGGGGTTGTAATTACCTCGCCGGTAATTCTCAATGCTTGTAAACCAACCATTAAAGCAAGTGTTCCGTTTGCAAAAAGTGAAATATATTTTACACCGAGAAAATCTGCCAGTTTTTGCTCTAATTCTTGATGGAACTTACCGTTGTTTGTAAGGTGTTTGTTTTCCCAAAGTTCTTTCAGTTTTTCTGTAAACTTTTCAAAATTTGGTAATGTTGGTTGGGTTACGTATATTGGTTTGTTTTTCATAATTTAATCCAGGTTTCCGGCACAAATGAATGTTTTTCATAAAATTCCTGAGCATTTGTGTTGTTATACCAATTTTTAGGTGCGATTACTGTCTTGCTCGGGTTTTTATTGAGCCAAGCCGCCCACCAACTAAATGTACTATTTGCTATAATGTTGTGTTTGCAAAAACTCATTAATTTCAGTTCGTGGTAATCTTGTAAGTTTTTATTTTCAATATAAACTACCTTTGTATTAAAATTAAAATTTTGCTTAACATAATCAATATCGTCTGAAAAAACGTAAAAAACATTTTTTGAAAACTTCTCGGTCACATAATTTATTGCCTTTTGATAATATTCTACAGGCATTAGTCCAAAAAAATTTAAATTATATTTATTTTCAGCATAATCTCCTCTGCGAATGTGAATTGATATAGAATTCTGCTTAGCTATTTCATTTTTTAAGTAAGTAAAATCCTTTGTAATATATTCTTTTTTTATTGTAAATGTTTTAAGTAATTGTCTTCGTATATCATTAAAAAAAAGTTCGTTTCCCCAGTATCCGTCAAGATAAACATTTTTTGATGCTTTTAAAACACCAATATCATTACTCCATAATTTATATTTATAATATTTGCGTTTGTAATATGGTTTTAAAAGCTGTAATTTTCGATAAATTTTATGATGAATTTTATTGTATATTTTGAATGAAAGAATGAGTTTATCAACTTCTTCTTTTTTTGCAATTTTTTCAGAAATATTAAAAAATTGGAGTTTAAAATCTCTCAATTTATCATTTTCAAAATTTGTATCCATTTTTAATTCAACATTATGTTTAAGTGCCAAACGTTTTGCAGTTGCATATTGAAATAACTGATTCCCAAGCCCTCCAATGATATTTATTATTATCATCTGACAATTCTTTTAATGAAATTTTTAGCCGGAACAATGATCGTATCTTTCCAAAATGAATTATAGTAAGTTACAGGATAACCAAATTTTGCATTAACCATTTTCATTTTTTCACATTGATTGATTTCTGTAATTTTCTCAGAATTTATTTTTTTACGCGGTAATATTTTTATTTGCTGTTGTTTTATTCCTCTTGACTTATTTTTATTTTGAACATCTCCGTTTAATTTATCATAATCCAAACAAGTATCAAATATATTACTGAATGCAACACCTACTTCTTCACCTATTTTTTTTAATTGTTCTTGCGGATGCTTCACAAAATCTTCATACTTAAATATGGGACAACCAACTTTTATAAGTTCATCAATATAATTTACATACTCTCCATAAAATTCATCCACATTATAATACCCCCTCGACAGCCAAACATCAATCGAGTCTCTAATAAAACCAAATATTTTCAAATCAAAATCTTTTAATTCTTCGAGTATCAAAAATTTATTCGGAGGACTGTTTTGGTTATATTTTTCAAATTTCGAGAAATTGACAAATGACCAATCTCTTATGATTAAATTTTTATTGTTTTGTTCGCAATAATTGTGCAGTTCTTGAATTTGACCTTTAAAAGTATTTGATTTAATATCAATACTATACCATGCTTTTAATTGATCTTTTATTGTAGATGTAGAAACCTTTGGATTTGATCCCGAACCTCCTCCAAGCGGATTCACTTCTGACAACATTACGACATCAGGCAAACTTGCTAAACACTTGTTTAACAATGTGCCACCGGAACGAGCGTAATTTAACATTAGAACAATTTTATCCATTTTGTTGTATTTTCCAGCGATGTTCTACTAACACACCTCTTTTTATTGCAGGTAACTTTCCTGTTCCGTAAAAATCTCCAGATATAACATCAAATGATATTGCTTGTTCTTTATCAAAAATCATTTTACTGTCAGAATTTATTCTAATATCTATATGATAACTACCCGAATTCAATGGTAATTTATCAATATCGCATTCCAAACTTCCGCTATTCTCTAAATTATCAAAAGGTTCGTTTGTATGATAATTATTACAAATAAATAAAAATTCTCTGTTTGAATTAAAAAAAATCAATCTTATGATTACCTTTTTTAGGTATGTGTTCGCAGTATAACTAATTCTTATTGTTATCTTCTGTCCTGACAAAAGTGTTGTTACCTTTTTTCCATACTTATTAAGAAAAGTTATATTATTTATTTTTATGTCTCTATTGAATAAACTTAATTCTTTTTCTACGGTTTTTGAACTACTATTTAAGTATTTATCTATAACTTTATCTGTACGATTTACATATGAAATCATCCCATTTTCCAAATAAACACCCCGACTACACAACAATTGAACACTCGCCATATTATGACTCACAAAAAGCACAGTCCGTCCTCCGTCTTTACTCACATCCTGCATTTTGCCGATAGCCTTTTTCTGAAATTCGGCATCTCCTACGGCAAGCACTTCATCTACCACAAGAATATCCGGTTCTAAATGAGCAGCAACAGCAAAAGCAAGGCGAACATACATTCCGGAAGAATAACGCTTTACGGGTGTATCAAGATATTTTGCAACGCCGGCAAAATCAACGATTTCATCAAGTTTTTTACGGATTTCGGATTTTCGCATGCCGAGAATGGCTCCGTTAAGGAAGATGTTTTCTCGCCCGGTAAGCTCGGGATGAAATCCCGTGCCTACTTCAAGCAAACTGGCAATTCTTCCGTTTACTTTAATTTGTCCGGTTGTGGGACCGGTAACGCGAGAAAGCAATTTTAATAAAGTGCTTTTTCCGGCACCGTTTTTCCCGATTATTCCCAGAATCTCTCCTTTTTTAACTTCAAGGTTAATATCTTTTAATGCCCACACATAATCACCTCCGGCTTCCGCCAACTGATTTGATTGTCCTATTTTTAAAGTAGGATCTTCTTTTCCTCTGATACGAGCAAACCATCTGTTTAAGTCATGACTAAGCGTTCCGGTACCAACGACACCAAGGCGGTATTGTTTTGAAATGTTTTCTAATTTTATTGCTATATCTGACATAATATATTCAAAGTAAAACGGTGTCCGGATTATACGGTATCCATAAATGATTGTTCAATTTTATTAAATAACAATATTCCGAGAAGCAAAGTTACAATCATAAAAATAAAACTGTATAATAATTGATTAAAATTTACAGTTCCGGAACCCAGTAAAATAAACCGAAAGGTCTCAATTATTGATGTCATAGGATTCAGCAAAATGACTTTTTTATAAATACCGTTAATACTTGATAAAGGATAAATAATCGGAGTTACATACATCCAAAGTTGAACACCGAAAGCTACCAAATAGGTCAGGTCTCGGTATTTTGTTGTAAGAGAAGAAATTATAATCCCGAAACCGAGTCCGAGTCCGGCAGTTATTAGTATTAATACCGGTAAAAGTAATGTGTACAGGCTTAAATGAATGTTTACATCTTTAAAAAAATAATAGTAAAGCATAAACAGGATTAAAAATAAAAACTGCACGGCAAATAAAACCAAATTTGAAATTACAATTGAAATGGGCATGGTTAATCTCGGAAAATAGACTTTACCGAAAATATTTGCATTGGTAACAAAGGTATTTGATGTTGCTTTTAAACTTTCGGCAAAATAGGTCCAACCGACAATACCGGAAAAATAAAAAAGAATTTTGGGTAATCCGTCTGTTGACAGTTTTGCAATATTACCGAAAACCACAACAAACATTAATGTGGTTAACAAAGGTTGAATAATAAACCAAAGAGGGCCGAGAATCGTTTGTTTGTATTTTGCAACAAAATCCCGGCGAACAAATAATGCAACTAAATCTCTGTATTGCCACAGTTCTTTTAAATTAATATCAAACCAATGTCGTTTCGGTTTAATTATCATTGACCAATTTTCTGATATTGTATTTTGTGTGTTTTCTGTCATTCTTTACGGATTCTTTCCATCTTCGAAAAGCAAAGATAAAAAAGCAGAGGGTTTTTTATAATAATAATTGAAAAAAGTTATAAATTTTCGGTTTGTCGGTCAATATGTAAAATAACGAGTGGGTTAACCCACTCGTTTGATGCAGTAACATGCAAAATAATCGGAAATGTTTTTTGTTTTGAACTTTGTTGATTTTTATTTTCGGGATGGTACTGTTAAAAACGATTCTTTTTTTCAAATTGTTTAATTTCATTTTTAAGAAAAAATTTAATATCATTCCAAAGAATAGTATCTTTCATAACCGGCATCGGTTCCGCATCGGCATCTGAAAAATATGCGAAACTTTTTAAAACCAGAAATAAAGAAGATTCATTATATTTTTTTTGGTAAAAGCTTAAAATGTCATTAAAAGAATACTGCTTCAAAATATAGTAAATATCAACAAAGTCTTTTTTTGTTCCCCTGTTTGTTATTGCCGATAATTTCATTGCCGCAATATCTCTGATATCTGCCAGTACTATGTTCTCAATTTGTAAAGCCGGAAACAGCCAATTAAAAGGATAATTTACAAAATCTGTTTTTGTTCCGTTTATTGTAAATATATTAATATTTTTTGAAGCAGAGATTGTTTCGGTTTTACCGATTTTTAACAAGTTTGACTTGACGGCTTCCGTTGTTATATCAATTTGTCCGAAGAAATTCAAATCGATTGATTCTCTGTGACCGAATTGAAGGGCTAATGCCGTTCCGCCGACTAATCTTGTAAGTTTTAAAAACTCAAGTTTTTGTAACTTTTTTAAAAGTTCCAGTGTTTCTGCATTGACTGTGTTTGTGTATAACATCGAAAAGTATTTTGAGATTCCCCGGAAAGCAAAGATAAAAAAGCCAAGGATTTTTTGTCTAAATCTCGGATGTTTTTTGCAATTTCCGTAATTTGACTTAAACCGTAGATTTGTTTGATGTTTTTCCAGTCACGATACAAACCGTATTGCATTACGCGATTAACGATATATGTCTTATGCTTTTCAAAATCAAGCTCCTTTTTATTCACATCCCAAAACAAATGCGGAGAAAAATCGGATATTTTAATTTGTTGCTTGTTCATTGTTGTTTCGGTATTGATTTTTGCCGCTGTGTCAATACAAAGATAAATGCTTTTTTGTTACGGTGTAATTTCTTTCAGTAAAAAATCTAAAATATGTTGTGTTGATTCTTCAAGAGTTAATTCATCGGTATTAACGATAATATCCGGATGCTCCGGAATTTCAAAAGGTGAACTGATACCGGTAAAGTTTTTCAATTCACCGCTTCGGGCTTTGGCATACAAGCCTTTGGTATCTCTTTGTTCGCAAACTTCAATCGGCGTACTGACAAAAACTTCTATCAGGTTTTCTTTTCCGATAATGCTTTTTGCCATATCGCGCGATTCTTTCGTGGGGCTGATAAAACAGTTAATGGCTATAACGCCGCAATTTAAAAACAGTTTGGTTACTTCGGCAATTCGGCGAATGTTTTCCACACGGTCTTCTTCGGTAAATTTCAGGTTTTTATTAATGCCGGAACGTACATTGTCGCCGTCGAGAATTTGCGTCAGAAAACCGCGATTAAACAATTCTTTTTCAACGGATGCTCCGAGGGTTGTTTTTCCGGATCCGGACAAACCCGTGAACCACAATACTTTGGCTCGTTGATTTAAAAGTTTTTCTTTTTGTCCTTTGTTTATTATTTGGTCAAATACGGGATGTATGTTATTTGTATTTTGCATTTAAAATTTAAAGTTTCGGGTTTTGTTTAAAGTGCTGCAAATATAAAATAAAAATTTATTTAAGCGGCTGTGTATTTATGAACAAGCTTTGGCGTACGATATCGAAACGAAAAAAGAAGATGAAAATTTTGTAAAATAAAATCCTTACAGAAAAGTTAAAATTTTTGAGAATATTGTTTTACTCGAGATGATATTAAATGTTTAATTTCTTCAAAAGAAATATTTTCACGTAAAATCATTTCCGGCCAATTTGAAAGATCAACATCTTCAAAATACACCAAACTTTTAAGTATATGAAACGTATTTCGCGAATTGTATTTAATTTTATAGAAAGAGAGAACTTCTTCTATTGAGTAGGTTTTTAATATAAAAAAAACATCAATAAAATCTTTTATTCGAGTTCCGTTACCGGCTATTGCGTTAAGTTTCATTGCCGCAATATCTTTAACAGAATACAATCTGACATTTTCTTCTTTGAAAACAGAATCTACAAGCGGATATTTATGACTTATGAAATCAATTTTTGTGGTATGAATACTTCCCGAGAGTGTATTTGTTGCTGAATAATTCATTTTGAAATTGTAAACGTTTTCTAAATGTTCCAAAAGAAAATTAACATTAAAATCCGTTAAAGAAAATAAATCTAAATCAACAGATTTTCGATGACCCGTTTGCAATGCAAGAGAAGTTCCGCCGGCAAGATGAAAATTTTGAAAAACCTTGTCGGATTGAAGTTTTTTTAAAAGTTCCAATGAACTTGCTTCGATTGTGTTTTTGTATAGCATCGAAATTCGGTTTTCGGAATGTCAAGAAATAAAGCAGCCCAGTTTAAAGTTTTTTTATCCAAAAACCCGGAAAAACCCGGCTTTTATTATTTCTGTTTTAATTGTTTCTAATCCGTATTGTTTAATTATTATTTTAAGGTCATTCAAATTGCCGCGATTGAAAACACGTTCAATGATAATTGTTTTGTTTTGTTCAAAATCTAAATTATTTCTGTTCGTGTCCCAAAATAAATGTAAAGACAGATTATTAATCGTGTTTTTTTTCATTTTGTATTGAATAAATATCAAACGTAAAGGTACGAAAATAACATCTGTCGGTCAAATTAAAATAAATTCCCGAAAATTAAAAATTATATTTAAACCGTAAAAACGCAAAGGTAATACTTTTAAATTCCGAATTTCCTGTCAAACGATTTTGCAAATTTCCGCCGAATGTTTGTGTTACTAATGAAAAATCAGCATTGTTACTTAGAGAATACGAAAAAGAAGGTCCGATAAAATATCCGCTGATTTTAGGGTAATACATTCCTGAAAGGGTGAGGTTCAATAAAGGTGTAATCGGGTAGGCAATACTTCCGAAAATATTGTATTCCGTAAAGGATAAGTTTTTGACACTTAACGGTTTGTAATAATATTCTTCAAAACTTGAAATGCCGCCGGTTGTTGGTTGTTGATTGTATAAAAATTCAAACTGTAATGACAGTGAATTTTGAAAGGTGTAAGCACTTGAAACGTCAAGAATGAAGAGTCCGGAAGTGTCGGTAAAATTTTCTTTCGGGTGCAAATAACTGATTTCACCGCGAAAAGACATATTTTTTATTGCTCCTTCCCATCCGCCTCCAATGACGTAATCTCGCTCGGAAATCATACCGCCGAGAATTTGAAAATCGTAAGAAGCCAAATTAAATCGGTACATTCCGGCAGCGGATATTTTTAGAGAACTGTCAGCACTTGTAACGAAATCAACCGATGAGGTTGCTCCTGTATAATATTGAATACGCAGGGCATCGGAACCGGGTTTTTCCGGATAATCGAAATCAAAAAAAGAATAGGAATTAAAAATATCATTTGGGTTCCATACAAAACTTCTGCCCCAGTTAATGCGTTGACGCCCCGCCGTGATGCTTAAATTTCCTTTTTCAAAGGAGAGATAAGCCCTGTCAATTTGTGAATTTATGATTACGGATTTTTCAGAAATCAAATTGGTGTTTAAATCAATGAAGCCCTTATCTCCGGAAATAAAATCGGCATAGCCGGGAATGTATTTTAAACTTTCGCCGGTAAAAATACGGGTTCTGATACCGACATTTACGGAGAAATCATCGTTCGGAAACCAATTGAAATTTAGGCGATTATGGATGAGGTTGTCGTTTGTCCAATTGCCTTTGAGGCTGTCGAACATAACAGATTGCATATTTGTAATATATCCGTCAAGAGAATAGTTGTGTTCTTTTTTCTGTGCAGAAACTTGTAAAACCGCAGCAAGCAGAAAGAAAAAGATGATATTTTTTTTCATATAAATAAAATTATTTTTGTTCATCACTCACAACTTTTCCGTCATCAAAGGTGATTACTCGCCCGGCTTTTTTTACAACACGAGCATCATGGGTAGAAAAAATAAAGGTAATGTTTTCTTCTTTATTTAAGGTTTCCATAATATTGAGTAAATTTTGAGTTGATTTACTGTCCAAATTAGCCGTAGGTTCATCGGCAAGGATAAACATCGGTTTTGAAGCTAATGCTCTGGCTACGGCAACGCGTTGTTGCTGACCGCCTGAAAGCTTTGACGGCCGGGCATTCATCCTGTCTTCCAAGCCTACAGCTTTTAACAAGTCTTCTGCTCTTTTAATACGTTCTTTTTTAGGTCTTTTTTGTAAGTTCATAATAAATTCTACATTTTCTATCGCCGTAAGTACCGGAATTAAATTGTATGCCTGAAAAACAAAGCCAATTTTCCTTAACCGGAAATCAATTAAATTTTGAACCTTTAAGAGTATTTATATTTACTCCGTCAATAATGATTTCACCTTCGGTAGGTTTATCCAGCCCTCCGATTAAATTCAAAAAAGTTGTTTTTCCGGAACCCGACGGTCCTACAATTGCGGTAAATTCACCTTGTTCAAAACTTAAATCAATGCCTCTTACGGCATGTACTTCGATTTCACTTTCTTTGTAGGTTTTGTGAAGATTTTTTGTTTCTATTATTGTCATGATGTTTATGTTAGAAATTCATAATAATTTTCTGTATTTATAATTTTATATTCATGGTTCGGATATGCAATTTTAAAACTTTCAGGAATTTTTGAAGTTTTATTCGGATTGTATTTTATTTCAAAAGCATAAAACGTACCGTCAATTTCTTCAACATAATCAATCTCCGCTTTATCTTTCGTTCTCCAGAAAAAAGTTTTCCCGTAAAACCCGGAATAGTTTAAATACTTCATTCTTTCGGAAATAAAAAAATTTTCCCATAAAGCACCTTTATCAGCTCTTATATTCAGAGAATTAAAATTCCCGATTAATGCATTTCTTACGCCTGTATCATAAAAATATATTTTTTTACTTTTTTTTAATTCATTTCTGTAATTTCGACTTAATGAATTTAAACGAAAAATAACAAAGCTTTTTTCGAGTAAATCAATATATTTTTCAACCGTTTCTTTATCAATACCTATTAATTTTGATAATTCATTATATGAAACTTCATTTCCTATTTGTAAAGCAAGAGCCTGTAAAAGTTTAATAATTATTGATGATTTTTTAATTTTTTCATAACTTAATAAATCTTTGTATAAATAACTGTTTGCCAGCAGATTTAGCAATTCTTTTTTTTCTGTCGGGTTTATTACGATTTCCGGATAACAGCCGTAAATTATTCTTTCTTCAAGTTGCCTTTTTTCTTCAAAAAAATTTGTATGCTTAAGTATTTCGGCATAAGATAAAGGAAAAAGGAAGTATTCATATTTTCTGCCGGTCAGAGGTTCGTTAATTTCGTTTGCAAGTTCAAAAGCCGAAGAACCTGTTGCAACAACCTGTACTTTCGGAAAATTGTCCGTAATAATTTTTATTGCTAAACCGATGTTTTTTATTCTTTGAGCTTCATCAATAAAAATATATGAATAATTACCGATAATTGTTTTTATTTTTGATGAATTTGCTTTTTCAAACATTGTTTGAACATCGTGGTCATCACCGTTTAATAATAAAATATTTTGGTTAATTTTGTTTTTTAATGTTTCCAGAAGAACGGTTTTTCCGACTTGTCTGGGACCGAAAATTAAAATAGCTTTACCTTTATTCAGGTTTTTAATAATTTTGTTTGTTATTATTCTTTGAATCATTGTTTTTTATACAAAGATATTAAAAATATAATGTAATCGAAAAAACTCGCCCCTTTCCTCGGTTATAATCGAAAATTACCGCCGCATTTTTCGACCGTAATCGAAAAAACTCGCTTCTTTTATCAGGCATCTGTTCTTACAGCTTCAGCCGGGTTTAGTTTAACAGCTTTAATTGCAGGATAAACCGATGCTAAAATTCCGGTAAGGATAATTAAAAAGCTGAGCATAAAATAAAATGATGTTTCAACTTTCGGATAAATAATTGCCGAAAAACCTAAACTTTCCAAACCTTTTGAAACGGAAGAAAAATTTATTCCGACACGTCCTAAATAATGCAATAATCCTGCACTGGCAGCCATTCCGATACCGCCGCCGACAATCGAAAGTAAAACAGTTTCGAACATAATCATTGTGAATACTCGTAATCGGTTCATGCCCACAGCCATCAACATTCCTATTTCTTTTATGCGTTCCAAAACAACCATCAGCATTGTATTTACAATTCCGAAGCCGAGTGCCAATAATATAATCATCATAAATATTGCCATCATTTGGTTCATAAAATCAGTAATCATTGCTAATTCGGGTTGTAACTCTTTCCATGTCATAACCGATAAATCGGGATATTTTTCAACAATAAGAGCCTTAACGGTTTCTATTGTTTTTTTGTCTTTTAATCGGACAGCAAGTTCTTGTGCTGTGTTAATCGGAAACATTGTTAGACGAGCCAAATCACTTTTTTTAACGAAAACATTGGTTTCGTCAAACATCGAATTGTTCGTATTATAAATACCGATAACTCTGAATGATCCGCCGGTCATTATACCGTCTTTTTCCTGAAATGTCAATACAACTTTTGAACGCAAATGTAATTTTAACTTTTCGGCGAGTTTGGAACTGATGAGAATGGGATTTCGTTTCGTTTTTTTAAAATATGTTCCGAGACTGTCCGGAATTTTTGTGTAAATGTCTGTAACGGTTTTTTCTTTTTCCGGATTAATTCCGTTAATGACAATTCCGACAGCTGCTTCCGGAGAATTTGCCATACCGATAATTTTCATCCGAGAACAAACCGATTTTACTTCCGGAATTTCAGAAATCATCTTTTCGAGATTATCGGAATTTTTAATCACATATTTTGCTTCATTATTTTCAGAATATTTTGGATTATGTATCTGAATTTCAGAAACATAATCGTTAACTGCATCTTTAATGTGTTGATCGGATGACCCGAACATAATTCCGACAGACATAATTCCGCCGATTAAACCCAAAGAAACAGCAATAATAACAATTGCACTTCTGAGTTTGTTTCGCCAAATATTTTTCCAAGCAATTGAGAGTAACATATTTTTTAATTTTAATAATCAGAATAAATTTTAATTAATTTCGCATAGCATCAACCGGGTTTAAATTTGAAATTTTAATAATCGGGTAAATTGAAGCTGTCAGAATGATAAACAAGACGATAAATATTTGTGTAAACATATATCCTGTATCCGATGAGAAAACAATAACCGGCTCAAAACCGTTTTTTTGATACATCGCTGCCATTGTTCCTGTTAAATATATCGGATGGATTGAGTAATAAATAATAATAGGCAGACTTGCGAGAAAACCAAGAATAAGTCCGACAAATCCGAGGAAAACAGTTTCGGTAAATACGGTTATTGCCAAAGTTGCTTTTTTCATTCCGACGGCAATCAGCAGTCCGAATTCTTTTTTACGTTCTGCCGTCATCATAATTATTGTTCCGAGGACTCCGAAACCGACTATCATATATAATAAGCCTAACATTACCCAACTGCTGACACTTTTTGTTTGAATAAGTTCTTTTAATTCCGGCATTACTTCGCCCCAATCCTGAATTTCATATTTCTTAAGATTAAGAAAGCTTTTAATTTTTAATTTTGTGAGAGCAGTATTTTTATCAGAATCAAGCAAAATAGAAATTCCCGTTAATTTATTATCAGCAGAATAGAGGTCTTGTGCTTCGTTCAGAGAAAGATAAACTAAGCTGCTGTTAAGTTTGGGTGTCAGGAAATGCAAAATGCCTCTGACGGGATATTTTCCGGCAGCGGATACTGCATGATAGCCCTGTCCGATTAAAATAATGGTGTCATTTATTTCCAGTTTAAGAAAAGAAGCTAACTTGTCTCCGATTAATGCACCTTTATCTTTGGGCGATAAATATTTTCCGGCAGTTATTTTATCTGAAATTTTTGTCATTGCGTTTTCAACAATCGGAGAAATTCCGGTTACAAAACACCCTTTGGTCTGTTCGCCGGAGGAAGCCAAAGCAAAAGACTCTAATCGAGGAACCGTAAATTTAACATGTTTTGTATTTTTGATTTTTTTAATTAAAGATTCTTCGGGTTCAAATGCATTATTAAGAATTTTTTCATCAGCGTATCCTTTTTTATGAATTTGAAGGTGTCCGGAATAGGATGATACCAGATTATCTGAGATTCTTCCGAAAGTTCCTATTTGTAACGATCGCATCATCAGTCCGAAAAAGACGGCAAAAAAAACAGATGTTGCGGTAATTATCGTTCTTCTTTTATTTCGCCAAATATTTCGCCATGCAACTTTTATAATCATAATTTGAAAATTAGTTACGCATTGATTTAACCGGATTGATTTTTAAAATTTTAATAAACGGATATATATATGCAATTAAAACAATACAAAACACGATAATTATTTGACTTATCATAAAATGTAAATGTGTTGAAAAAGCCAAAATCGGATCAAACCCAAATGATTCGTATGCTTTTCCGGCATTTCCGGTAATAGGAACAGGATTTTTGCTGAAATAAAAAATAATTGGTAAAGATGCGGCTAAACCTGTAAAGATTCCGACCAGACCTAATAATAATGTTTCATAAAAAATAATGGTTGCCAGTTTAATTTTTTTCATTCCGAGAGCAATTATTACTCCGAATTCTTTTTTGCGTTCGGTTGTCATCATAACAATTGTTCCGAATACACCGAAACCGACAATCATATATAAAATACCGAGCATAAATTGTCCGCTGATATTATCACTTTCTATGGCTTGTTTTAATTCCGGAAGAATTTCTTCCCAAGTCATAACTTCAAATTTTTCGGGATTTATTTTATCTGTAACGGCTGTTTTAACAGCTTCTAAATCGTCAGAATTTTTAATTAATATTGAAAGAGAGCTTAACATATTCGGTGCAGAATACAAATCCTGTGCTTCCGACAAATTTATGTAAACCATTTTATTATTAAGATCCGGAGCATTGAGATGAATGATTCCCTTTACCGGATATTTTCCGGCTGCCGTTGCTGCATGATAGCCCTGCCCCATAAGCACAAGTGTGTCTCCGACTTTGAGTTTTAAAAATGATGCAAGCTTTTCGGCAACCAAAACACCCTTATTTGTATTTGAAAGATAGTTTCCCGAAACAACTTTATCGGCAAGTTTTGTCATATTGTTTTCTTTTTCCGGGTCTATTCCGATGACAATACTTCCTTTAGTCTGTTCCTTGAAAGAAGCAAGAGCAAAACTTTCGAGACGCGGAATAACTTTTTCAACTCCGGGTATTTCCGCCACTGTTTTTTCAAGTTTTGTATTTTCCGGAAATGTATTATTGATAATTTTATCGTTCCAATAACCTTTTTTGTGTATTTGAATGTGCCCGGTATAAGAAGAAACAACATTTTTAATCATTTCGGCATAAGTTCCGGTTTGCATAGATCGCATAATCACTGCAAAAAACACGGCAAAAAATATTGATGCGGCCGTTATTATGGTTCGTCGTTTATTTCTCCAAATATTTCTGCGTGCTATTTTAAATGATGACATTTTTTCTGTTTTTATCAGATGGTAAAAATTTTTAATGAATAACTATTTTACACGCTTCATATTTTGCTGTGAAAAAAAATTGTCGTTAATCGGAATATTAAAAATCATAGAATTTATATCCACAATGGTCTTATGATTGGGTTTCTCAGCCGGAATAATTTCAATATGTGTCGGAATTTTTTTATTTCCCATCAATTTTACGGATGATGCAATTTCTGTTTTTACCAAATACCCGTCTTCATCAAAATATTCAGATTTCAATTGGTTAAATTCCTTTTTACTAATCCATTTTATGAGTTTTCCCCAAATTACAACGGCATCTTCTTTCGGTATCAGTTCAATTTTGTAACAATCAATACCGTCAACTTTTTCGGAACCTATTATTTTGTGAGTGTAATCATTTACTATTGAAGATTCTTTTAAAATGTCATCATTGGAGTAGTCGGAACCCATCCATCCCTGCGACATTAATGAAGGCGGCATTTTAATAAGGCGAGAAATTTTCGGATTCCAAGTCCACATCTCATTATTACGTTTCAAAAATGTTTGTCCTTTCTCTTTTACCGGATATGTAATTAAAGCAAGTGAATAATCGGAGCCTTTCCCCCAAGTTTTAAATTTTATTGTTCGTTTCCAAGTCGGACGTACGATTGTCATAGTCATTTCAGATTTTGCCGAATTTCCTCTGAATTTTTTATCGGCTTTTTTAATTATTTCTGTTGCATTTTGAGAAAACCCTGAATTTATCAGGAAAAAAGGAACAATAAAAAGAACGAAATGTTTTAAACGGTTCATAATTAATAAAATTTAGTATATAAATGGTATAAATTTCTTTGTCTGTTTTTTGTATTCATTAAATTGATTTTGATATTTTTCTGCAAGATAGCTATCCAATTTCGGAATATTAAAGAAAACAAAAAAGAAAAATAATAAAACCGGAATCCAAACAGACCAAATATTCAAACTTACAAATGAATATCCGATAACCCACAGCAAATCACCAAAATAATTAATGTGCATTGAATGGCTGAAAAGTTTAAGTGTATATAATTTACCTTTGTTTTCTGAATTCTTTTTCCAAATATGCCGTTGATATTCTGAAACGGTATTCAGATATGACCCAAGAATAAAAATGCCGATTCCTATAAAATCCGTAATTCCGACAGGTGTTTGTGAGCCGTATCCGAATATTGCAAAACCAATATAATACAAAGCAAAAGCGAAAGGAATACTTATCGTTTCCTCAAAAGGAATACGTCTTTTTACGAATACAAACATTGCAAAAGTAATTCTTATAAAAACAATTACAGAAAAACAGAAAATTGTTATTCTGCGATATAAATTACCTTCGGGCATTGTAATTCCGAAATGGTTGTATATTAATGTTCCTCCGGATTTAAATGCAATGTAATATGCGAAGTATAACAAAATTAATTCCAAGCCAACAATAATGAGTTTTTGTGGAATACTTTTTGATTTTTTACCGTATAAATCCATTTTATTTAAATTTTTCAATAATAATTTTTTTCACGTCTTCAAGCGGATATTCATCCGGTTGCATTAAATAATCTATTCCTACTCCGTCCATAACTGATCCGAGCAATGCTACATGTGCATATGGATTTTCAATGTTTTTATTTGAATAATATTTTGTCATTGTATTTATAAATGGTGCAAGCATTTCCATAAAATAGTTGCCGAATAACTCTAAAATACCCTTTTGCATAACCAGAGAGAAATATAATCGCCAGAAATACAGATTATTTTTCAGTATTTCGAAACTTTCATTGATATAAAATAAGAATTGTTCTTCCGTAATCAATTCATTTTCCGGATTTTCAAATATTGACAACATTTCTTGAACTCCGCCGGCTATAATTTCTTTCAACAAATCATTTTTATCTTTGAAATAGGTGTATATTAGCCCTTTAGATATACCTGCTTGTTTGGCAATTAAATTTACCGAACCGGAATGAAATCCTTTGTCCGCAAAAACTTCCAATCCTGCGTTTAAAATCAATTGTTTTTTATCTTTTTTTATTTCGTTAAGTTGTTCTTGAGTTCTCGGTGACATTATTTGTGTATTTATGACTGAACGGTTAGTCAAAGATATGGTAAAATTTTTTAATGCCCAAAAAGATACTATAATATTTTATCTTTGTTAATTAATAACAGATACTATGAAGCTTAAAGCCTTATTTTTTGCGGTATTAATATCCTTTCAATTATATGCACAAAAAAAGATAAAAATCATAAAGATTGATAATACCGAATTTCCTAAAATCGAAATGATAATAAAAGCCGGAAAAGAAATAGATACAAGTAAATTAGCAATTTATGAAAATAATAAAAAAATACAATTTATTGCTTCGAACATTCCTTTTTCAAAAATAAAAAAAGACAGAAGGTTTCTTTATTTAATTCCCGATTTTGATTATGAAAAATTAAGAAAAGAACTGTCAAATGAAATTAAAGCTTTGAAAAAAAACGATATGCTTAATGTCGGAATAATGTATAAAACGAAAAAGGAAAAAACAGCGATACAATATTTAAGTCCGGTGTTCAGTAAAAATAAAAGTTTTTTTATAAGTTATTTAGAAAATAAAACACCCGGATTATTACAAAACGATAATTGTAATTATCAAAAAAAGATACAGTATGAATTATTTTCCGAAAATTCTGAATTAAAAAGTACGGGAATTATAGTAATCGGGAATTTTGAAGATTTTGACCTGAATTTTTGTACGGGAATGCAAAAAAAGGCAACGGCTCCGATTTATATTTTACAAACAAAACTGCTGAAAAAAGAAATTGAAGATAAACTTATTGATATTTGTATGAACTCCGGAGGGATGTACACACAAAGTTTGAAAGACAAGAATTTTAAAAAAATATTAAACCGCTATAAAGAAGATATTTCTTTGGAAACACAAAACACAAAATCAAGTTTAAAAAGTATCACATTTCAGGTAATTGAAAATAAAGCAGAAGTACAAATTAAAGTTTCGTATTATCGGATTTCACAAAGTTTGACAATAAAAAAGCCGGAACAACAAAGGTTTTCCGATAAAGAAATATACCTGACAATATTATCTTCTGTTTTGTTATTAATAACTTTTTTTTTACTGGCTAAAAATAAAAAATACAAAAATAAACAAGTTGTAAAAGGTGCGGAAACGCCGGATATTGAGCCTGTTAGTGTTGTTAAACCTATTGAAATAAATATTAAAGGAAAAGGCATAAATAAAACATATTTTTTTGAGAAACATTTAATTCGCATCGGCAGAAATTCAGATAATGATATTGTAATAAAAGATACAACGGTTTCCGGAAATCATGCCATTATAAACAAGCAAAATCAAGAGTTTGTAATTCAGGATTTGGGAAGCACAAACGGAGTCGTTGTAAATAAAAAGAAAGTAAAAAAGCAAATTCTTAAAAACAAAGATCAAATTAAATTAGGAGCTGTTGTTTTGTTTGTGCGGTTTTAAACAAAACGGTTTAACGGAAAAGGCAGTGTATTTTTCGTAAAATTACGGTATGTTTTTTTTGTGCTTCCGAAACCGGCATTAAAATCGGCAATTCCTTTAATATCAGAGCCGGCAAAATCTAAAATAATGTCAGAGCCGGCAAAATCACGAATAAACGAATCAACTAAAATATAGCCGGCAAGAAACTTTTTCCCGACAGAATTTGTTGCGGAATATATTATTGCACGATTTTGAAAGATTAAAAAAACAGCAGATCCGCAAATATTTCGGGTTTCATCATATACATTATAAACCTTTGTAAAACTTTTATTTTGAGCATAAAGCAAAAGATTTTGCAATTGTAAAAAATGGTATTTGTTCAATTTTGATGTTTTTACATCAGACATTAGTTTCTTTTTTAAAAGAATCATTTCTTTTATATTCGGTTCTTTTTTAACCTGTACAGATGATTTATAAGCACGGCGAATATTTTTTCTGTGGTTTTTTGAAAAACCGGAAAATAATTCTTTATAGGATTGAGTTAATTTTAATTCATAATTTGTTTTTTTTTCAAAAATAAAACCGGAAAGATGAAACGGTTTATACGAATTTATTTTAACGGAAATTAATTTATATTTTTTCGGAATTGAATTGAAAAACAGAAATAATAACGGATTATTGAGCGGTGTTTTTGAAAAAACACCCAAACGTGCTGAAAAATACGGATTGTAAATATAATGAATAAAATATTTTTTGTTGTGTATTATCGGCATAACGGCAGCATAATCTCCTGAAATTAAAGCATCCCAACCGGGGCAAAGTTTGTCAAGATACCAGGAAACAGCATATACAATACTGTTTTCGGAAGCAGAAATACACTTATCCCATTTTTTCTTATCTATATTTTTATTTTTCAGATATTTAATTTCAGACATAAGGCAAACTTAACCGGAATAATTTCCTAATGTTTTTATAACTTTTGCCGGATTTCCTCCGATTAACTGATTTTTTCCCGGAAAGGATTTTGTTACAACCGCACCGGCAGCAACAACGGTATGTTCTCCGAGTTCAACCCCGGGCAAAACAATTGAATTTGTTAAAAGTAAGGAGTTTTTTCGGATAATAACAGGAGGAGTTTTTTTATATTCGGTGTAATTCTCCAATGAATGATTTTTACTGATAATTGAAACTTTCGGACCAATCCAAACATTTTCTTCCAAAATAATACCGTTGCGTGCATCTATATAACACCCTACAGCATCTCCCGGATTTTTGTTTGTTTTTTTTATCAGATTTTCACAGGATTTTATTTGAGAAGTAAAATGAACCGGCCACGGAACTTTTCGATTGATACCAATTATTTTTTGCATAAAAAACAATAGAAATAAATGTTTTACAGAATAATAAACAGATAAATCCATTTGTTTATAAAAAACTTTAAAAAATTTTAAGAAAACCGTCTTCATTATTTATGTTTTTTCTTTTGTCGAATTAATAAAAAATAACCGATAAATCCTAATAATAAATACAAAAAACCGCCGGTTAATGAAAACCATTTTATTAAAACATCAAGTGTTCCTGTTTTAAAATAAAAGAAAATGCCGAAAGCACTTATTAAATATAAAACTTGCCAAATTAACGTTATTTGTTGTAATTTCAGAAAAGAAAAAACAACACTTGTGTTTCTTGTTGCAAATCCGAAAATAACAATCGGAATTAAAAATTTTGCCAAAAAACCCGAAAAACGCCAATTATTTCCCAAAACAAATCCGAATAATTCTTCGCCCCAAAAATATATCGGGAAAGAAATAACCGCAGCAATAATTACAGATGTCAGATAAGAATATACATAAAGCTTTATTTGTTTATTTGTTGTTGTTAATTTCTGATAGAAAACAGATGTAAAAGAATTACTGATCAGACTTAACGGATAATTTAAAACTTTATTTGCCTGAATATAAAAACCAACAATTGTTGTGTTAAATAAAAATGTTAAAAAATAAATTAATATTTGGACGGAAACAGAATTTAAAAAAGCCATCGGCATTGAAAAAAAAGGAAAATTTTTATTTTCTTTTAATTCTTGTTTTAAAACAGCGGTGTCTTTATAAAATGAATTCTCAGAGATTATTTTTTTATTTTTTTTTAATAAAAAAAGAACAGAAAAAATTTGACCTGAAATTTCTCCGATAAATAATCCGAAAGCATGAAAAGAAAAAACGCCGAAGATTGATTTTACGGATACGGATGTTCCCGATTTTATAATTTTTGAAACAGAAATCGGTTTAAAACTTTTAAATCGACTGAACCAATTATTTAAGATTTTATGAGAACCGATTAGAAACGTTAAAACAGGAACTAAAAAAATTAAATATTTATAATCCTTGACTTTTAATATATCTGAAATAGAATGAAAAAAAAGAAAAATAATAATAAACGACAAAACCGTAATAATAACAAGAAAAAAGAAACTTATAATTACAATTTGGTAAGCATTGATATCTTTTTTAGGCAGCATTATTGCTAATTCATAACGCCCGCAGGAAATTGATGCTAAGATAGAACTTAGTGCAAAATAAACGGCAAAAACACCAAAATCGTTCGGTGTAAAAAGTCGCGATAATATCGGAATTGCAGCTAAATTTATTATTTGAGCTACAACCGTTCCGGACATTAATGTTAAAATGTTTTTTAAAAAATCTTTTTGTATAAAATCTTTAATATTCAACGAGTTTGTTGTTTTTTATAATTTGTAACTTATTTTTTCGGAAACCAAACCGTATCATTTCTGAGATGCAATATCATGCCAACAGAAATAAGCATATATTCGAGTATTTCCGGATTGTGAAATTTTTTTGTCCCACAAATTTTTATCAATTTCCCTGTATGTTAAGTATTTTACCTTCAAAACATTACTCGTTATGTTCTTTTAACAGTTTTTCTTTTTTTTGTTTCCCGAAAATATGAAATTCTCCTTTGGTTGTTTCAGAAATATTTGAATACACCAAGCGTTTATTCATTTTATTAAATATGGCAATTATACTTGTTATTCGTGCAAGCCTGCCGGATGTCATCCAACGAAAATCATAAAAAAACCCGGTTTTTTTTTCTTTATCAACCCTGCTTATATTTCCGTTTATGATATGACTGTTTGTATTATTCGGGTGCAACATTATATCATTAAAATCAATATTTATAAAACGGCTTATTTTTTTTAGTATAAATTCCGGGTATAAAGAAAGCTCTTCATAACCAACTGTCATCATTTTAACACCATATTTTCTTAAAACATATAAAAGTTTTTTGTTTTCAAGAAACCATCTTAAAGCAAGAAAAAACATCGGAATTTTTGTTCTTGTAAAACGAGAATAAATCCAACTGCGAATATCTCTTGTCAAATAAATAATTCGTAAATCATATTCTTTATTTAGAAATTGAAGATACGGATACGAATTTTTTGAGCTGTCAAGTAAAATCATTTCATCACCGTATTTTTTTGTAAAAATATTAATCAGTTTTCTGTATTTATCTTCAGTTGATTTGTCCGAACCGGAAAATTCTTTTAAACTTTTCCAAAAGTCGCAATCTTTTCCTTTTTTTCCGCAAGAGCAAGTTGATTTTTCAAATAAGGCACTCGTATTTTCTTTATTAAAAACGGCATAAATTTCTCCTAACCCTACAATTTTTTTATGACAACCCAATGCCATATCTAAAATTGTTGAACCGGAATGTCCCAAGCCGGCTATGTAAATTACTTTTTTCAAAAGAATGTATTCTTTTCACAAAAGTAAAAAATTGTTTTGATTTAAAGATTTTGCGTTTCAGTCTCCGAAAAAAACTTTAATATTGTAAAAATATACCCAAATCCTTCCGTCGGTATTTTTACGCTTTTTTTCAACAACAAAATATCAAACAGAAACGTTTTTATGTATAATTCTATGAGAAAATTTTATTCTGAAAATAATATTTACACTTCTAAAATAATAAAACAATGAAAAAAATAATTTATCTAATTCTGATAATGTTGTTTTTTAATGCCTGCATTAAGTATCCGGAAGTTGATTTTGTTAAAAATCCGGAATGTCTTGGTTGTAGTGCTCATTATTATACAACTTATTATATTCTGAATAACGTTACAGCAAAAATTACCGATAATGATTCTGTTGATTCTGACACCATTAATTATGACACATTAAGATACAATGATTTAAATATTATAACAGATTTATCCGGTCAAATAATTGCCGATCAAACTTATGAATGTCGGGCTTCTGACGGAAGATACCGAAAAGTTCTTACTCAAGCATATTTTGTAAACAAAATTCAAAGTATAGAAATTTCGGCAAATAAACTATACAACACAAAAGCAAATAATTTTGCAATTTATTTCAGGGATAAAGAATTTAATTATACTCAAAAAAACTATGAAGGAGAAGAATTAGGATATACACCCTTAAAAATAAAACTGACAGCACCGCCCGACAGCTCGCAGTGGTTTGTTTTCACAATAAAAATAACAGATGATAAAAATAATGTATTTACAAGTTCAACGGATAGTGTCTTTGTCCTAAATTAATAAAAAACAATCAAACTATGAAATACAAATTAATAATATTCATCGCCTTATTATTTGCAGGATTTAGTATTTTTTCACAAGATGTAAATTCAAGCGACACAAATAATAACTTAACATTTGAGTTAAGTGCCGGAAAGATATTTTCGCCTTACAGATTTTATAAAAACCACACAGGTTATGAAAAATTTTCATTCGGAGTTTCAAAAAAACTTTTTAAATACGGCGGAGCTGTTTTCTCGCAATCTTACGGAAGAGTTTTTAGTAAAACAACAAACAATCAAACTCTTGTAATGACAACAACTATAAGCCCTTACATAACATTTTTTGCAGATAAAAAAATAAATTTAAGATTTTCGTCAGGTACAGGATTAATCTGTCTTAGCACAAAAACTTTATACGATATTTATCCGATTAATGAAAAAATATACGGCATGCCGATAAAAGGAAACATAGCTGTACTGTATAAATTACAAAACAAATTAGCTTTAAACTTAAATATTGATACACATTACAGCTTTTTATTTACCGGCAATTACAAGCTTCTTATAAACGATCCGTATTATTACAAAACATTTTTTTATTCAATAAATATCGGCATTAATTACACACTGTAAATATTTTCATCCGTTATTGTAAAATAAAAATTTTGACAAATTAACAACAGCAAGTTCCGAACGGAAATGTTTTTGTGTATAATTCTATGGGAAAATTAATTTTAGAAAAAATTTTAGAAAAAAACAGTTTAAAAATAAATTTAACAGACCAATCCACCGGAATTTCTTTAATAAAATTTTATTTTGAAAATAATATTTACACTTATAAAATCATTAAACAATGAAAAAAACAATTTATTTAATTCTGATAATGTTAGTTTTTAGTGCCTGCATTAAATATCCGGAGTGGGATAATCCCGGTACAAACGGACTTGCTGTTCTATATACAAACTATTACATTTTAACAGAAATTAATCCGGTGCTGAAAAGAGATACTGTCAGTTATACAGGATCTGCAATATTATTAAATGATACCGTAAAGTATAATAAGTTTTTCATTCAAACTTTTTTAGATGGTAATTTAATTTCAGAGAATACAGCTTTTTCCGGTACAGATTGTTCTGACGAACCTAATCCTTACTGTGTTCCTCCGGAAGAACAAAAATATTTTGTAAACAAAATTCAAAGTATAGAAATTTCAGCAAATAAGCCATATAATACTAACGAAAATAATTTTGCAATTTATTTCAGGGATAAAGAACTTCATTATACTCAAAAAAACTACATAGGAGAAGAATTAGGATATACACCCTTAAAAACAGAACTGACAGCACCGCCCGACAGCTCGCAGTGGTTTGTTTTTACAATAAAAATAACAGATGATAAAAATAATGTATTTACAAGTTCAACGGACAGTATATTTGTCTTAAATTAATAAAAAACAATCAAACTATGAAATACAAATTAATAATATTCATCGTCCTATTGTTTGCGGATTTTAGTGTTTTTTCACAAGATGTAAATTCAAGCGACACAAACAATAACTTAACATTTGAGTTAAGTGCCGGAAAGATATTTTCGCCTTACAGATTTTATAAAAACCACACAGGTTATGAAAATTTTTCATTCGGAGTTTCAAAAAAACTTTTTAAACACGGCGGAGCTGTTTTATCGCAATCTTACGGAAGAGTTTTTAGTAAAACAACAAATAATCGAACTCTTGTAATGACAACAACTATAAGCCCTTACATAACATTTTTTGCAGATAAAAAAATAAATTTAAGATTTTCGTCAGGTACAGGTTTGATTTGTCTTAACACAAAAACGTTATATAATATTTATCCGATTAATGAAAAAATATACGGCATACCGATAAAAGGGAATATAGCTGTTCTGTATAAATTAAAAAACAATTTAGCTTTAAACTTAAATATTGATACAAATTACAGCTTTTTATTTAACGGTAATTACAAACTTCTTATAAACGATCCGTATTATTACAAAACATTTTTTTATTCAATAAATATCGGCATTAATTACACACTGTAAATATTTTCATCCGTTTAAAAATCGCAGAGTCTCATCCTGACAAACGGCAGATTAATCTTTTTAGATATCAGAAACTTTTAATTAATTCTGACGTGGTCAGATATTTCGAAGTATCACAAAAGTAAAAAATTGTTTTGATTTAAAGATTTTAGCTTTCAGTCTCCGAAAAATCATTAATTTTACATCAAGTTTTATTGAGGTGAGCCAAACACAACAACTGAAAATATATCAAGTTTGCGGGAAATCGCATAAAGGACTTGTTCGTGCAGAAAATCAGGATGCTTTTGATTATTTTGAAAGTGTCAACGGAGCTGTATTTGTGCTTTGTGACGGAATGGGAGGAATTCCCGGAGGAAAAAAAGCAGCAAAACAAACAATAAAACATATTAAAAAGTTTATTTCCGAAGATTGGTTCGATGATGAAAAAAAATTAATATCAGAAGCAATAGATTTTGCAAACAATCAAATAAGAGAAAAATTAGCACAACCGGAAATCAATGTTTTTCCCGGAACAACACTTACGATTGTTTTGATAAGAGACAATAAAGTGTTTTTTGCACATGCCGGAGACAGCCGAATTTATTATCAAACCGGTAAAAAATTATTTAAATTGACCGAAGACCATTCTTTGGTTATGAAATTGCTGAAAGAAAAGAAAATTACAGCAAAGGAAGCAGAAGATTATCCGCAAAAAAACATTATTTATAATGCAGTAGGTATAAATGAACAGGTTAAGCCCGGCATTAATCAAAAACCGATTTTTCCTGCGGACGATGATTTAATTTTAATGTGTTCGGACGGTTTGCATAATGAAATAACCGATGAGGAAATACTCAAGATTTTAACAGAAGAAAAAGATATAAAAAAGAAGGCAAATACACTGCTTAAAAAAGCATTAAAAGCCGGAGGAAACGACAATATTACGGTACAGCTTATACAATTTTATAATACAGGGAATAAATCGGGAAAAAACTATATCCCGAAATCCGAGAAAAAGAAAAAAAATTTAAAACTAATTGCAATTTTAGCATTTCTGTTTTTAATTATCAACGCACTGTTTCTGTTTAATTATTTTTTTGATATAAAAAACCCGACAATATCTCGACAAAATACAACAGATATATCTGTAACAGATGAATTAACTTATAAAATAAATACAACAGATAATAAGTTTTATAAAATAGGGCGGAATATTTATTCATATCCCGGCATTAATAAACGTACAATAATTGATATTTTAAAAATTAATAATAAAAATGAATTTTATTTTTACCCCGGAGAAACAATACACTATAAATCCGCCAATTAAATTGTAAATAATGATAGGAAAATATTTAAATAATTATGAAATAGATGAGATTATCGAAGAGGGCGGAATGTCAACCGTTTATCTCGGCATTCATAAATATTTAAAAAAGAAGGCAGCAGTTAAAATGTTAAATCCGATTCTCCAAAAAAATCCGCAATACAAAGCACGTTTTTTTAATGAAGCAAAACTCCTTTCTCGTCTTAACCACCCTAATATCGTTACTCTTTACGATTATTTTGAAAATGACTCAGGTACTTTTATTATTACAGAATATGTAAAAGGTCAAACACTGGACGAATATGTAGATTTGGTAACGGGTCCGGTACCGCAGTCAAGAGCAATAAAAATTATATTACAGGTACTGGATGCCGTCGGACATATGCACTCTAAAAACATAATACACAGAGATATAAAGCCCTCTAATATTATGATAACTTCCGATGATACGGTAAAACTAATAGATTTCGGAATAGCAAAACATTTACGGAAAAATCAAGCATTAATAACGCAAGGCGGCTCAAAACTCGGCACAACTATTTTTATGAGTCCGCAACAAGTAAAAGGCAAGGTTTTGGACAGAAGAACCGATATATATTCAATAGGAGCAACCTTATTTTATGTTCTTACAGGACAATATCCATATGATAAGAATTTAAGCGAATATGATATTTATAATAAAATTGTAACACAACCCTTTCCGGATCCGGCAGCTTTTTATGTCGGTGTGTCTGATAAAATGAAATCAATTATCCGAAAAGCAACGGAAAATAATCCGATTAATCGATATCAGGCTTGTGAAGAGTTCAGTATAAATTTGCTGAGTGCTCAAAAAAAGAAAACCAAAGGAACAAATATTTCTTTACAAACCAGAATAATAGATGCTGCTGATATAGATGTTATTAAACCAACCTTCGGAACCGGCTTTTGGCAAAATTTAATTATGCTGATGGCAGCAATTGCTTTTTCTGCAATCATTATTACCGGGCTTTATTTCTTATCGAAAAAAGATGAACGGCGTGTAATTGACAATAATACATTTCTTTTGAAAGGGGATAGTTTAAATGCCGAAAAAATTGAAAATTTGCATTATGGTGAGACTGTAAAAATTATAAAAAAACCGTCTGACGGGATTATAAAAAAACCTTGGTATAAAGTTAAAAGTTTAAGAAATAACATCGGATATGTTTTTGAAAAAGATTTAGAAGTTTCCCATGCATTTGTTCAAATTAATGCAATTATGGGCAACAGTATTGCAGGGAATATTATTCCTGCGGAGTTTAAATTGGCTTTGCGTAATTATTTTGTTGAAAATCAGTATTATGAAAATAACGAAACTGCGTGGAAAATAATCCCCGAAAATAAAAAGAGCTTTGAAATGAATACAGTTGCTTTCGGAGATTATAATAATAACGGAAAGCAGGATTTTGCAGCATTGTTGTTCAATACAGAAACAAAAAACAGACAGTTATTAATAATTTTTGATAATGAAGAAGTAATATCCGTTAAATTAAACGAAGATGTTAAAATCAGAACCGTAAAAAAGGGCAGGCGAGGCGGACGCTGGTTTCTCGGAGATATGCTAAAACGAACAAATGATGAAGGAAAAACATACGAAGCAAAAAAATACGAATATTTACCGCACGACGGTATTCTTTTGTATAAAATAAAAAGTAAAGAAAATTTATTATATGTTTATGATACAGAACAAAAAATGTTAAAATTTTATTCACAAACACTGTAAGTAAACTTTCTAAGGCAATAAATCAATTACTTTGACAAAACAAATAAATGCAAAACTTCATAAAAAAAACAGAACAAGCCGGAGAACTCTTCAGAATAAAAACAAAAGTTAATACCGAACTCGAAATTGCAGAAATTGCAGATCGTATGTCGAAATTGCCCGACGGAGGAAAAGCTTTGTTGTTTGAAAATAACGGAACCTATTTTCCTGTATTAATTAATGCTTTGGGTTCGGAAAAAAGAATGCAAATTGCTTTCGGAGTTGATGATTTTAATGAAACAGGAGAGGAGTTGGACGCAATGTTTAAAAGTTTGACTTCTCCTAAAAAAGGATTTTTTGAAAAACTAAAAATGTTACCCGAACTTGCATCTTTATCGTCATATATGCCGAAAACCGTTTCCGGAAAAGGAAAATCACAGGAAATCATTCATACAAATCCGGATTTATCAATTCTTCCGATTTTAAAAACTTGGAGTCGCGACGGCGGAAAATTTATAACCTTCCCGCAAGTAATTACAAAAGATCCGAATACGGGCATTCGCAATGTAGGAATGTACCGTATGCAAGTATTCGGAAAAGACATAACGGGAATGCACTGGCATAAACACAAAACAGGAGCAAGGCACTTTTCGGAATATAAAAAACTCGGAAAAAAAATGCCGATTGCTGTTGCTCTCGGCGGACATCCGGCATTGACTTATGCGGCAACTGCTCCGCTGCCCGATAATATCGATGAATATATGCTTGCCGGATTTCTTCGTAAAGAAAAAGTAAAACTTGTAAAAGCCGTAACGCAGAATATTGAAGTTCCGGCTGAAGCCGACATAATTATTGAAGGTTTTGTTGACCCGCAGGAAGATTTTATTTGGGAAGGACCTTTTGGCGATCACACCGGCTTTTTTTCTTTGCCGGATTGGTATCCGAAATTTCACGTAACATGTATAACACATAAAAAAAATGCCGTATATCCTGCAACCGTAGTAGGAATTCCGCCAATGGAAGATGCTTGGATTGCAAAAGCAACAGAACGTATTTTTTTAGCACCTATTAAATTAACAATGCTTCCCGAAATGACGGATATGAATATTCCGAATGCAGGAGTTGCTCATAATCTCACACTTGTAAGCATTAAAAAAAGTTTTGCAGGGCATGCTCAAAAAGTTATGAGTTCCCTTTGGGGTGCCGGTCAAATGATGTTTAATAAAATACTGACGGTTTTTGATGAAGAGGTTAAAATTTCCGATTACAAACAAGCAGCACAAGTTTTATCCGAAAACGTAAATCCCGAAAGTGATATCATTTTTATGAAAGGACCTTTGGATGTTCTCGACCATTCGTCAAGTAAGTTTGCATACGGCAGCAAACTCGGAATTGATGCAACTAAAAAATACAATGAAGAAAAGAATGATACAAATGCGATTAACATTAACACTAAAACGATAGAAATTGATATTCTTTCGGTAAAAAATAAATATCCTGAAATTAAGGAGATAAATGATGAACTTTTAAAAGACGATATTTCTTTTCTTTTTATTTCAATAGAAAAAAGCAAAAAACAACAGGTGAATAAATTGGCACAAAGTATTGTAAAAGAGGCAGGTATAAAAAAAGTAAAGTTTTTGATTTTTGTTGATTTTCCTGTCAATGTTTTTGATATTGAACAAACAACATGGATTTTTGCTAATAATATTGAACCTATACGAGATTGTTCAGTTCTCAAATCGGAAGACATCGGAGAAGTTTCACATTTTGTAATTGACGGAACTCGGAAGCGTGCCGATATTGATAATTTCAAAAGAGATTGGCCGGATATTGTTGCTTCTGATAAGAAAACAATAAATTTAGTTGATAAAAAATGGAATGAATACGGTATCGGAGATTTTATTTCTTCACCATCTGAAAAATATAAACATTTAATTTTAAGTAAAACAGCGGTTGTAGAATAAAAAAGTTTAATGTACGTCTGAACTAAGATGCAACAAAAATACATAACATATCAAAAAGCACTTAACAAAGCAATGTATTTGTGCAGCAAAGCCGAAAAGTGTAAGTCGGATATTCGGAAAAAATTGTATGAATGGAAAGCAAACCCCGACGAATATGATAATATTATAAATCAACTTGAAGAGCAAAAATTTATAGATGAAGTGCGATTTGTAAAATATTATGTAAGAGATAAATTTGAATTTAATAAGTGGGGAAAAATTAAAATAAAATTAAAATACGAACCATGCTGTTTAAAAAGAAAGTCCCCGAAAATTTAATAAATGATGCCTTATCTGAAATACAAAAAGAAAAATATATTGAAACACTCGAATATTTACTGAAACAAAAAAGGAAAAGTATAAAAGATGAGGATAACTGTAAACAAAAGCAAAAACTTATACGCTTTGCAGCATCGAGAGGTTTTGAACCCGAATTAATTTTAAAGAAATTAGAAAAATAAATTAAAGTTTATATATTAGCACCTTAAACAAATAAAGATGTTTGAAAAATATAATTCACTACTTCAACCGTTAGATGCAATAAAGTTAAATTTTAATGAAGCCGGATTAATGGCAATGAATATTACCATTGCATTTATAATGTTCGGTGTTGCTCTCGGTATAAAACGTGAAAACTTTCTTCAAATTACAAAAAATCCAAAATCCGTTATAATCGGTCTTGTTGCTCAATTTTTGCTGTTACCGGCAGTTACGTATTTATTGGTTATTTTATTGAAATTTCCCGTTTCTATATCTCTCGGAATGTTGCTGGTTGCTTCTTGTCCGGGCGGCAATGTTTCTAATTTTATGACGTCTGTGGCAAAAGGAAATACGGCATTATCCGTTACATTAACGGCATTTTCCGATATGCTTTCAATAATTATGACACCTCTGAATTTTGTTTTTTGGAGTGAGCTGTATATCAGCACGGTACCGTTGGCACATCCGATTGAAATACCGTGGCAACATGTGTTTCAGACAATCATCATTTTAATGGGAATTCCTTTGGTTGCAGGTCTTTGGTTTGCCAGGCGTTTTCCGAAATTAACAGAAAAAATTATCAAACCGATAAAATGGATTTCCGTTATGGCTTTTATTGGATTTATAGCCGGAGCCGTTTTGGCCAATTTTGGTCATTTTATGAATTATTTTATTTTATTATTACCGATTGTTTTCTTTCATAATATGATTGCTTTCGGTATCGGGAATACAATTTCACGTGTTTCTTTTTTATCAATTTTAGACAGAAAAACCATTACCATTGAAACCGGTATCCAAAATTCCGGTATTGCTTTGGTCTTAATTTTCAACAAACATATTTTCCCTGACGGGTACGGCGGTATTGCTTTTATTGCAGCAATGTGGGGGATTTGGCATATTGCTTCCGGTTTGTTACTCAGTACTTGGTGGGCAAAACGAACAAAAAAACAGGAATTAAAAGTTGCAAAAGAGTAATTGTTTTTTGTGTTGATATACTAATTGTTACGGGAATTTTAAAATGAAAAAACTAACACTCATCATATTAATTTTGTTTCCGTTATTACTATTAGGACAAACGGATACAATTCGAAAAATAAACTCCCTGAAAGATGACATTTATCTTCACCCCATTGATTGCATAACACCTTATACACTTAAAAAGGGAGAATGGATATATGCCCAATCCTTACAAACACTTCCTTTTCCGAGTTGGGCGTTTGTGGGGATTACCGATAAACTTACAGCACAAATTGATTTATTACCTTGGATATTCGGTGCATTTTCTGAACTGAAAAAACCAATTCCGAGTTTAAATTTCAGATACAGATTTAATGAACAAAAAGGATTTATACCAACAATCGGGGTTGAAGCAATGTTTGTTCATTTTTGGGATACTCTTCAACGGTTTGAAACGCCATCTTTAACAATGTGGGAAAACGGGTCATATTTTCATTTTAAACCAACTGTCGGGTATCGGATAAAAGATAATTGGTACGTTAACTTGTCTGTTGGTGTTGACTATATTAGAGAATTAGTTATGCAGAATAATGACTCTTTGAATTTTCAGACTAAAACGTTCAATAATAGTTGGAATCCTAATTTTTCTTTTGGAATTGATTACAGACCGTCTGATTGGATTAGTTATCATATAGGTTATACATACGGTTCAACTTTAACATATCTGGAAAATATTCCGAGAAAACGTCAATTTAATTATGGCTTCAGAATCGCCCCGTTTTATAAAAATAAATTCGGTATTTTGAGAGATATGAGAATTGAACTTGTTGCAATAAACGGATATTTTTCTGATATAGAAGCAAAACAAACATTTCCGATACCTGTTTTTCCTTATTTTTATTGGCAATGGAAAAAAGATAAGAGAAAAAGGAAATAACAATCGTCAACAATTTACCGAAACGAAAAACTGTAAGAAACAGACGGAATAATTGAAAATAATGCTAAACGAACGGCTTCAAACTGACTGGAATTTTTATTTATCGGTCTGAAAGTAATTTGATAAGCATTTTTTCGTGCATACACATTGTAAGCCGAAAGGTTCCAGTTTGATTCCCAATGTTTTTTCTTTTTGTTATAATATGTGATACTTACATCGGCACGGTGATATTCCGGCATGCGGTAACCGTTGCGTTCTGTGTAAAGAGACACAATGTGTCCGTCAATAATATATCTTCCCGAAGGAAATGTTACGGCATCGCCGGTATAATAAACCCAGGTTGCAGCAAAACTGAAACGTTTATTCAATTTATAAATAGCTGTTATTGAAAAATCATGTGTCCTGTCATGTCTTGCCGAGAAAGCTAAACCGTTATTTATTTCATCAAATTTACGTTCTGTTTTCGACCAAGTGTAACTAATCCAGCCGGTTAATTTTCCTTTTTGTTTTTTTAAATAAACCTCGGTACCGTATGACCAACCTTTTCCGAAAACCAATTCCGCTTCCAAATATTTATTAACCATTACGTTTGCTCCGTTTCTGTAATCAATAACATTATGTAAGTCTTTGTAATACAGTTCAATTGAAGTCTCAAACATGTTGTTTGAAATGTTTTTGTAATAACCGACGGAATATAAATCAGCAGTTCCGGGCGGGACAATTTTTGTTGCGGGATACCAAATATCGGCCGGTGTTGATGAGGTTGAGTTTGACAGTAAATGAACGTATTGGGCATTTCGAGTGTAAGCAGCTTTAACAGAATTTTGTTTGTTTATGATATAATTTAAAGAAAATCGCGGCTCAAAATTTTTATAAGTTTTAATACTTTCATTTTTTGTGTACAAAACAGAATCAATCGGTTGTTGTCGATTGTCAAATTCATATACCGTACTCGGACCCAATACACAAAAAGCAGATAATCGTAAACCGTAAACGGCTTTTAAATTGTCAAGAATCTCAATTTCATGTGAAACATAAACCGCATTTTCAAAAGCATATTTATTTTCTACGCTGATGTCATTTAAAAAACTCACTTCGCTTGCATCTACTTCGCCCGGTAAAAATGTGTGATATATTGAACTTAATCCGAAACGAAACAGATTTTTGCTGTTATGAAAATATTGAAAATCTTCTTTCACATGAAAATCTTTAATTGCGGAATTCAGCTTTACTTTTCCGGAATCGGCAAGAAGCCCGATACCGATTTGATAATCGTATTTGCTGTAAATAACAGAAGTATTCAAAAATAATTTTTCATTGAAAATGTGGTTCCAACGTGCCGTGCCGGTAACATTTCCCCAATTCATACTCATAATATCACTAAATATGAAAACATCTCTTCCGAAATATCCTGACAGATAAACACGATTATTATTATTGATTTTCCAATTTGCTTTTGAATTCAAATCATAAAAATACAAGGTACTGTTGCGTTGTTCTTCTTTGGGTGCAAAAGCAAGGAATAAGTCGGCATAAGTTCTTCTGCCTGAAATTATTAATGATGCTTTGTCTTTAATAATCGGAGTTTCTACGGTCAGGCGAGATGAGATTAATCCGATGCCGCCGTTTGCCGTAAAGTGTTTTAGATTTCCTTCATTCATTTGAATATCAAGAACCGATGAAAGTCGTCCGCCGTATTGTGCCGGTGCCGTGCCTTTATAAATTTTCACATTTTTTACGGCATCAGAATTAAAAACAGAAAAAAATCCCATTAAATGCGATGCATTATAAACAGGAGCTTCATCTAATAAAATAAGATTTTCGTCGGCACCTCCTCCGCGAACATAAAATCCGCTGTTACCTTCTCCTGCCGGTTTAATTCCCGGTAATAGTTGAATGGTTTTTAAAATATCCTGTTCCCCGAAAATTACGGGAATAATTTTTGTATCTTTCGGACTTATGGCATTAACACCGGTTTCTGCCGTCTTAATGTTTTTATCTGCAGCCTCTCCGGTAATAGTAACCTCGCCCAATTCATTAATATTTTCCGATAATTCAACATTTATTGTATGTATTTTAAGATTTGTCAGGTCAATAATTTTTTCGGAATATCCGATACTGTTATAATGTAATTTTTTTGTGTCGGAAGGAATGGTAAGAGAGTAGAATCCGTAGGTATTTGTCAACGTTCCGTATTTTCCGTCATCAGTATTTATTATTGCATTTATAACAACTTCTCCGGTTTCGGCTTCGGAAACAGTTCCTTTTATTGTTATTGTTTGTGCAAAAACCGAAATATTTAATGTAAGGAAAAAATATATAGGAAGTAAAATTTTCATCCGGATTTTTTTGTAAAGATAAAATTCTAAATAATGAACGGAAATTTAATTTATACTAATCTGCTTATGAAATTTTAATTTGTTTTTATATTTGCCGAACTTTTAAAAAGGAACCATGTCATACGCTGCAATATCGGATATATCAGAATTTCAAAATATTTTAAATAAAGAAAATGCAGTGCTAGTCTATTTTTCACACGAACAATGTAATGTTTGCAAAGTATTAAAGCCGAAAGTTACCGAATTACTTGAAAATCATTTTCCTAAAATGAAAATGTTTTATGCCGATACGGTTTTAACCCCTGAAATTTCCGGACAAAATAAAGTTTTTGCCGTTCCTACGGTTGTTTGTTATTTCGGTGGCAGAGAAATGTTCAGAAAAAGCAGAAATATAGGTATTAACGAATTAGGCGAACAAATTCAAAGACCGTATAATATGCTTTTTCAAAATTAAAACAAACTGCAACAGAACATACATTTTCGTTCACCGGGGGGATTTTCGGCACCGCAAACAGGGCAAATATAAACGGCTTCTTTCAGAATACCGGTTTCATCTGTCGGAATTTTGCAGTTAGGACATTCAAAGGCATCATCCGGGATTTTTTCTTTACAAAAATTGCAAATCACAACTTGTTATTTATGAAAGCCGATTTCAACACCGACCGACAGACGCGGTAATTCTGTATTACTGATAGCCTCTTTGTATCTGTTTGTAAACATATCGGACAAGCGATATTTTGTAAATAAAACAACCTTCCCGTATCCGATACGAACTTCTGCACCGTAATTTATTTTATTTAAATAATTAAGTTTGGAATTAATTCCGGTATTTGTGGAAAATCCGTCAGGATTTGTATTATTTACAAAATTTGTAAATACTCTTGAGTCATAAAAATCCCAATCACCATATCCGCCCATATCAATGTAATTTCCGACTGTATTATTTCGTTTTCCGAAATTAAACCGTAAAAAAACATCGGAACCCAAAGTGTTTATTTTTAATTTTTCTTTATCATAAATATTTGATGTCGGAATTTTTTTACCGTCTTCTTGTTTAAAATGCCAAGCATAATAAGTGTAATTTAAACCGGCACCTACGGCAAAAAAATCGGCAATTTTAAATCTATAACGCACCCCGTAAGAAACAGAATGCGACTTTCCGTAGAAAATATCGGCATCCGTTCCCTCTTTGGGAGGTGTTGCAAACATAAAATTGAAATAAGCATAAACATAATGAGTTTTATTTGCACCGAAAATTTCTTTATTGTGTGTCTTCTTTATTGACGTTGTGTCTTTTGTTTGTCCGAAAGCAAAATTTCCTGTTAAAAGAATTAAAAGAATAATTTTTAATGATTTCATAGTTTTACAGTTTGAATTAAAAAAGAAGGAATAAGCTGTTATTGAAGTTTATTCCTTCCGTATTATTATAAATATAACGCTTTTTATTATAATTTGTTACAAACAGTTTTTAATTAATTCCCAAGTGTTTTCGATGTCATTATCCAGTCCTACCGAAAAACGAACTAAACCCGGAGACATTCCCATTTCTTTTTGAACATCTTCAGGAACTTCGGAAGATGTGCTGCTTCCGGAATTGCTGAATAAGGTTTTAAAATAACCCAAGCTGACAGCTAAATATCCGACACCGGCTTTTTCTGCTTTTTCCATAAATTGATAGGCTTTTTCTTTTGTTTCCAAGTCAATGGCAATCATACCGCCGTATCCGAATTCTTTATTCATCATTGAGCTTAACAATTCGTGTCCGGGATGTTCTTTCATTCCGGGATAAAAAACTTTTGTTCCGTTTTCAGTAAAGCGTTCTGAAAGGTATTGGGCGTTTTTGCTGTGTTGTTTCATTCTAATATGTAATGTGTATAAGTTTTTCAGAATACTTGAAGAACGCATCGGATCTAAAACCGGTCCGAGCAACATTGTCGTTCCGGTGTTTAAGTCAATTAAAGAATTGATATATTCCAGACTGCCGCATATGGCACCGGCAACGCAATCATTTTTTCCGTTAATAAATTTTGTCATACTGTAAACAACAATATCAGCACCGAGTTTATACGGAGAAATCATCATTGGCGAAAAGGTATTATCAACAATTAATTTTGCACCGCATTTTTTTGCAATTTTTGACATTGCCGGAATATCTGAAATTTGCAAAAGAGGGTTTGAAACCGTTTCGGTATAAATAACTTTTGTATTTGGTTTTATTGCATTTTTAAAGGCATCCAAATCGGTGGGAATAACAAAAGAAACATCAATATTAAATTTTTGCAGATAATATTTTAAGAAAGCAAAAGTTCCGCCGTAAGTAGTTACGGATGAAACAATATGATCACCCGAATTACACAATTGTAAAATTGCCGAAGTAATGGCTGCCATTCCGGATGCTGTTACCCATGCAGCTTCAGTTCCTTCCATTGCAGCCAGTGCATCAGATAAATATTTATTAGTCGGATTCCAATGTCTTGAATATAAGAAACAACCTTCAGTTTCGCCGTGAAAAGTATCAACCATTGTTTCTGCACCGAGGAATGTATAAGTTGCCGAATCGGTAATTGACGGATTTACGCCTCCGAATTCTCCGAATTGTTCTAATTTATTTAGTTCAGTAGCCGGATCAAATTTTTTCATGATTTTTTTATTTTAAAGGATTTTAAAAGTTTTTTTATAAATGTCTCTTCTTTTCGGATATCAAATTCTCCGTAATAACCTTGTCCGTATCCGTATCCGTATCCGTATCCGTATCCGTGGCTGTATCCGTATCCCTTTTTAATTTGAACGTCGTTTAAAATAATCCCGAGATTTTGCAGATTACCCTCTTTTTTTGCATCTTCTAATAATTTAAGCACGTTTTTGGAAGAAAAGGATTGACGAACAACATATAAAAAAGCATCTGCAATTTCATTAATAAGCAGTGCATCCGTAACAACGGCAATAGGAGGTGTATCAATAATAATGTAATCAAAGTCTTTTTTCGCATTTTCAAAAAACTGTTGCATTCTTTCCGATTCAATTAATTCGGCAGGATTTGGCGGAACAGGTCCGGAAAGAGCAAGAAATAAATGGTTTACCGAACTTTTTTGAATCACATCTTCGTAATTGCACCGGTCAACTAAATAGGTGCTCATTCCGAATCGATTATTGTAATCAAATTCATTTTGCAATTTTGACTTTCTTAAATCTAAACCTACTAATAATGTTTTCTTTTCTGACAGTGCAACTACAGAAGCAAGATTTAATGCTATAAAAGATTTTCCTTCTCCGCTTATTGATGATGTTACTGCAATTATTTTTTTATCTTTTCTTTTTAAGATAAATTGAAGGTTCGTTCTGAGGGCTCTGAATGCTTCAGTAATAGGTGCTTTCGGATATTTTGCGGCAGGAATATTTGTTTTTGTTTTATTTCTTCCTATTGTACCGTAAATCGGAATGTTAGTTCTGCTTTCAATATCTGATTTGTCTTCAATTTTATTATTAAAGAATTCCAGAACAACTATTAACAGTATCGGAATTAATAAACCGAATAAAATTCCTTTTTTTGAATTTCCGGCAGCATCGGGAGATTTTTTTTCAGCAGTTTCCGGTCTTGCCGGATCCAGCATTTTTGTATCGGCTTTATTTGATGCTTGTGTAATTGCAGCTTCGGTGCGTCTTCTTAAAAGCAGTGTATATATTTCATCGTTGATATTGAATTTTCTTTGGATATTGATAATTTGTCGCTCCGAAACCGGTAATTTATTAATACTTGCATTAACTTTTGTAATATTATTGTTTACTGTTTGTATTTCATTTTCGGTAACATCAACATTCTTTTGTGCATGAATTCGAATTTGATTTTGAATATTTTGAATTTGTAAATCTAATTTTTCCGAAATCGGAATATCACTTCTGACATTAAAATCTAACTCGTCTCTTTTTGTTACAGCATCTGAAAGTTTTTCAAGATAACTCAATAAAACCGGGTCGTTTATTTCCATTACTGAAGGTGCCGTTAAGGAACTGACAAATTTATTTTTATTAAGTTGTTTAATTACATATTTATAATAGCTTAATTTTTTCTTTTGAAGTTCGTAATATTTTTGAAGCTCGGTAAGTTTTGTAAGAAGCAGCATTCCTTCATTGCTGATATCAATTGATCGGTTTTGTTGTTTAAACAGTTGCATACTTGCTTCTGTTTTTTTCAATGAATCGGAAACGCCTTCTAATTGCTGATCAATAAATTTAATGATACTGGCTGCTTTTTGATTTTTTTCCGCTAATCCGTTGCGAATATATATTTCAATCAGTTTGTTTAAATAATCAGCGTCTTTTTGAGGAACGGTTCCGACCATCCACAACCATAAAATGGAACTTTTTTCGGGGCTTACATCAATCTTTAATCGGGATAAATAATCCTGAACAATACTGTTAACTGTTTGTTTAATAAAGAAATAGTTATTTCCGATTATTGAAGAATCAAAGGACAGAGAATCTCTGTAAGTAATATTAAAACTAAAATCTTTATATTTAAACGGTTCTCCGATATGAATGGTTTTTTCAACATTAAAAGGTTTAATAATGACCTTCAACAGGTCTTCAGATTGAAAAATAACATATACGGGAACATTGTTATATTGATGAGATGTTGTGTCGAAATTAACAATGAATGGTGATTTATTATAAATTTCATAATTTGTTTTAAATCGTTCGTCTCTGAAATATGAAGTTTCAAAATTCAGTTCTTCGACAGCAGTTTTGCTTAAAGAGTAGGATTTCAGAATTCCCATTTGAGTATCAATGTTTTTGCGCTTTGCAAATAAGGTTAATCCTCCGGCAACTTCTTCTTCGTTGCTTTCATTTTTAAGCATTACGGTTGCATGCAATCCATAGGTGGGAATTGCATATTTTGTTATCCAGCGAGCAGCAAAAAATGATATTAAGATTGATAAAACAAATAAATACCAGTAAGAAATTGCTTTAAAAAAGAACTTTTTTATTTCAAAACCTTTATTTGCATTATCTTCCGATTGATTATAAACATCTGTCATTTGAGCTCATTTATTATTTTGCAAAAAGGTTAATTATAATTGCTGTTGTACTTAATGCCGATGTTACGGCAGAAAAGAAAAAGAAGTAATCCTTAAAATTCATTTGTGCAATTTTTGCTTTTATCGGGTTGATAATTATTATATCATCAGGATATAAATAAAATTTATCGGATGTTAATAATTTTCGTTGAGTTAAATCAAGTTTGTAAACTAAACGCATATTATTTTCATTCCGAACAACGGTAACATTTCGCATATCGGCATAATCAGAAACACCGCCGGCTCTTGACACTGCTTCTAAAATATCAATATTATCTTGATAAATATATACGGGACCTTTGTTATTTACTTCACCGAGAAATGAGATTTTAAAACTTACAAATTTTACGTTGACAATTGCATTTTTTAAATATTGATGTGTTTTAGTTGTAACATCTGAACGAAATTCCGAAACAGTTTTTCCTTCAGCTTCAATATTTCCGAGAACGGGAATTTGAACATATCCGGTATCATTAACCGTAAAGCCGGATAAATAAAAATTACTGCCGTTCATATTTTGATTTATATTATTGCTTTGTTCGTCAATTTTAAAAAGCTTGTTTATATCCGGATTCGGTGTAATAATTTTAATTTGTAAAACGTCATTTGGTTTTAATTGATAAGGTTCTGATTTTATTGAATAAGTATAAACCGTATCAGCTTTTTGATCCTCTTTATAAATATAGCGAACACGTCGATTACAAGAAGAAAAATGAATTAATATAAGAACACTTATTAATAAAAAAGAAAATTGTTTCATATTAGTTTTTCCGAAAATTTGATTATCTTACAAAAATATAAATTAAATTTGTTTTTAAATGATAAATATAAAAATCGGCACTTTTATTGAAATAAATTTTACTGAAAATATAATTCGGGAATGAATAAAAAACACGATATATTTAAATTAAAACATAATAATATTATACCGAAACAAGGTTTAGTCCTTGTTTCTGAGCCTTTTGCTCCCGACAGTATTTTCAGTCGGTCGATTATTTTATTGGCGGAACATAACGAAGACGGAACGGTGGGATTTATTTTGAATAAACCATTTAATCGCAAGATTTCAGACTTTTCGTCAGAATTCGGAAATTTTGACTTAAATGTATCATTCGGCGGACCTGTTGAAAGTGAACATATTTATTATATTCATACATACGGAGAAAAAATACCCGGAAGTGTACAGATAAAAAATAATTTATATTGGGGCGGAGAGTTCAGTGTTATTCAAACTTTGTCGGAAGTCGGAAAGTTAGATGAAGCAAAAATACGTTTTTTTGTCGGATATTCAGGATGGACAAAGGAACAATTAATGAGTGAAATTAATAAAGATTTTTGGTTGGTTTCAGATATTGATGTAGGAACAATTATGCGAAATGATAAAAAGATTTGGAATAAAACGGTCTCGGAACTGGATAAACCATATAAAATTTGGCAATATTTTCCGGAAAACCCTAACTTAAATTAAATTGTAACATCATTTAATTTATTTATTAAAAAAGCTGACAAACGCTTAAAATACCGTTTGTTTTTGTAAGCTACAACCCACTGAATTCCTTGAATTGAATTTGTCAGAAAAATTTCGTCTGCCTGCAACAAATCGGTTTCGGTAAGTGATTGTTCAATGCATGGAATATCATACAGTTTTGCATATGTAATAAGTTCAAACCGCATAATGCCGTTGATACAACCGTCAGTTATCGGCGGTGTATATATGGTTTTGTTCTTAACGATAAAAATATTGGAAGAAATGCTTTCAATAATTTGATTTTTTTCATTCATAATAAGACTGTCGTCTGATCCGATTTCAGATTTATACACTCCGGCAAGTGTGTAAATTAAAGAATTTGCCGTTTTATATTGAGAAAATACATTAATAGGTTTTTTAATATCCGGGAAAAGTGCAATTTTTAAGCCTTCGCTATTCAGAATAAATTTATCGGTATCAAGTTTTGTTGTTGAAATAATATATTCCGGTTCGTTAGTTTCCGGGGAATATAAACCCCCTGATTTTCTGAACACAGAAATTCTTACACGCGAAGAATTAAAATGTTTATTTCTGTTAAGCAATCCCCGGATTTCTTCTTTCAGGTGTGATTTAAATGTTGTGAATTTTTCGGGGATATCGTATTTTAGAACACGCATACCGGAAACCAAACGCGTAAGGTGTTCATCAAAAAAAACAATGTTACGATTGTTTACGCGCAAAGTTTCAAAAATACTGTCTCCGTATAAAAAAGCTCGATTATTATAACACAAGCAGTTTTCTGTTTCGGAAATAAATGTACCGTTGTAAACGATTTGTTGTTTTACAGGCATTAATTTTATTTAATACTACAAAGATGCAATTATAATGAAAATAAATGTATTTTTGTTTTTATAATTATAAATAAAGAAAGATGCTAATCCTTATATCGCCTGCAAAAAAACTTAAAGAAAAAAGCCTAAAATATTCCGACTTTACAAATATTGAATTTCCCGATGAAAGTAAATTATTAATTTCTGAATTAAAAAACTACCGGACAGAAGAACTTTCAAAATTAATGAATATCAGTCCGAAATTAGCGGAATTAAATTATGAACGGTTTATAAAATGGGAATATCCTTTTGAAAACGATGAGGCAGGAGCGGCCTTATTTATGTTTAACGGGGATGTTTACAGAGGCATGCAAACAGATGATTTTTTGAAAGATGATATTTTGTTTTCCCAAAACCATTTGCGTATGCTTTCAGGATTGTACGGATTGATAAAACCGCTTGATAAAATTATGCCTTACCGATTAGAAATGGGTACAAAACTGAAAACAAAATCAGGAAAAAATCTTTACGAATTTTGGGGCAGCAAAATAACTGAACGTATTAATGATACTCTTCAAAAACAAAAAGATGATATTTTAATTAATTTGGCATCAAATGAATATTATAAAGCAGTACGAGAAAATAAAGTTACCGGTAAAATTATTACACCTGTTTTTAAAGAAAGTAAAGGTGATAATTTTAAAGTTGTTGCAATTTATGCAAAGCGTGCAAGAGGTTTGATGTGTCGTTTTATTATTAAAAATAAACTAAAAGAAATTGAAGACTTAAAGGGCTTTGACTCTGAAAATTACAGTTTTAACAATGAGTTGTCGTCTGAAACAAAATTTGTTTTTACACGATAAACCATTGTCGGAATATCTTTTTTTATATCTTTGCGAATTAACAGATTAAATCTCGGATTTCTCATGGGTTGAAAACAAGCAACTTATGAGAAATTTTTATAAAATACATTCATTATGGAAAAATTAACAAAAGAATTTATACACAGCTTACCTAAAGCCGAATTGCATTGTCATTTGGACGGCTCTATGAGAGTTGAAACAATCATCGATTTAGCCAAACAACAAGGTGTGAAATTACCTGAAACCGATCCGAAAAAATTAAAGCATTTATTGGTTGCCGGTCCTTGGTGTAAAAGTCTGGTCGATTATCTGCGTGCTTTCGATATTACAACTTCTGTGATGCAAACACCGGAATCTTTAACAAGAGCGACTTACGAATTGGCAGAAGATAATGCGAATGAAAATGTTCGCTATTTGGAAATTCGATTTTCTCCTTTATTGCACACAAAAAACGGAATGAATTTAACCGATGTTATTGATGCTGTTTTAAAAGGAAAAGAAAAGGCAGAAAAAGATTTTAATATTATAATAGGGATTATCGTGTGTGGCTTACGTCATTTTTCTCCGCAAAAAACATTAACATTAGCCGAACTCTCCGTTGCCTATAAAAATGCCGGAGTTGTAGGTTTTGACCTTGCAGGAGCCGAAGAAAATTTTCCTGCAAAAAAACACAAAGAAGCCTTTTATCTGATTGTTAACAATAATATTAATACGACGGTTCATGCCGGTGAAGCTTACGGTCCGGAGTCTATTCACCAAGCCATTCATTATATCAGTGCAAACAGAATCGGGCACGGAACAACATTAAGAGAAGACGGCGATTTACTGAATTATATTAATGATCATCGAATTCCTTTGGAAATGTGTATCACTTCAAATGTGCAAACAAAAGCCGTAAAAGATTTGCAAAGTCATCCGGTGAAGTTTTATTTTAACTACGGAATCAGAGTTACCTTAAATACGGATAACCGGTTAATTTCCGGAACGACTTTAACCGATGAATATTGGCTTGCCGTTAAAGAATTCGGATTTAATGAAAAAGAGCTTAAATACTTAATAATTAACGGATTTAAGTCTGCATTTTTGCCTCATAAAAAGAAAGTAGCTTTGATTAAAAGCATTATGAAAGAACTTGAAGATAAGGGACTTAAGATTGTTACGGATTATATGTAAACTCAATTTTCTGATAAACCGGAATTTCTTATTCGGAAATTTACAGTATTATTTTTTATTGAGTTCGTTTACTTTTTTCAAAATTGATTTTGAAATAAACGGACCGATGAATTCATGAATAATTGTTGCACCCATAATTATTCCGGCAAGGAGATTTGAAAAGTCTTTAAATTCAGGCTCGTTAACAATCATTAATGATAAGCCCAGAACGATTCCGCCTTGCGGTATTAATCCGCCGAAAGCGTATTTTTTAACGTTTTTCGACATTTTTAAAATATGTGAGCCGGAGCGCATTCCGAGATATTTCCCTGTCATTCTCACAAGAATAAATATTGATATTAAAATAAATAATTGAAAACTGACAGATTTGAAACTGAAGTGTAATGCACTGAAGACAAAGAAGATAAGAAAGAATAAATCTTCAAGAGCATGTTCCGTAATACTGAGTATCTTTTTTTCGGATTTATTAAAATTCCTAATAACAAATCCTAATGTAAGAGTTGAAAACAGTTCATCAAATTTTAACCATATTGCAAGTCCGAAAGTAACAGATAAAAATCCGAAAAACAGAATCATTAAAGAACGTTTTTCATTTACTTTAAAAATACTTGTTAATTTATTAAAAATAAAACCGAAAACAATTCCGGTAATAACGGCACCGAGTATTTTGTACAAAATGATATAACTGACATGAAAAAATGATGTTTCTTGCCCGCCTAAAAGTGCATGAGAAACAGACATGCTGAAGCTGAACAAAATTAAAGTGATAATATCATCAAATGCAGCAGCTCCGAGAACTGCTCTTGTTACCGGACCTTTTGCTTTATATTCATGTATTACGGCTAATGTTGCCGAGGGATCAGTGGGTGCTCCGAGAGATGCCAATAACAGGCTGAATGCAACAGAAACACTGACACCGCCTATCGTAAACGGCAGAAAATAGGTGCTGATGATAAAGAAAATGATGAATAATAAAACAAAAGCACTGAAAGACTCGAAAAATGCTAAATTAAAATATTTTTTTCCGGTAGCTCTTAAGTCTTTCAGAGAAAAACTGCTTCCGATTTCAAATGTAATAAATGCCAAACAAAAACTTGTTACCGGCTTTGTAAGGGCAATAAATTCTGACGGAATAAAGTTAACAACCTCAGGATTAAGCAATAAGCCCGCAGTTAAATAACCGACAATTTTCGGGAAACCAAGTTTTTCTACAAATACAGATAATATATATCCTAATAATAAAATAATACCGAAATATAACACAGACATAAAACAACTTTTTTTCAAAGTTAATATTTTTTCTCTGGAAATAAGAGTATGTCTTTATATTCGCTAAGAAATTAATAATAATACAATTATACCTTTTAAGGGTAGTTTTTGATTAAAAATTTTCAGCCGGAACAAAATCTATAGTTCTGCTTTGCATATTAACTTTTACAAGTTGCACTTTAATATTGTTTCCGAGTTGAAACTTCTTTTTGCTTCGTTGTCCTGTGATGCAGTAATTTGAGTCATCAAACACATAAAAGTCATCATCCAAATCGCGCATGGCAATCATTCCTTCAATTTTTGTTTCTTTCATTTCAACATATAATCCTCGTTCGGTAACACCGGTAATAACAGCATCGTGAACAGAGCCCAACTTGTCCTGCATAAATTCGGCTTGTTTGTATTTTATTGAAGCACGCTCTGCCATAACGGAAAGACGTTCCATATCCGAAGCATGTTTGCATTTTTCATTAAGAATATTGGTCATTGCCGGTTTTCCTTTTTTTAGGTATTGTGTTAATAAACGATGTACCATCATATCCGGATAACGACGAATAGGTGAAGTAAAATGAGTATAAAAATTGAAAGCTAAACCGTAATGTCCGACATTATCAGCGGAATATTCGGCTTTTGACATTGATTTTACGGCAAGTTGCTCAATCATGTTTTGTTCGGGTTTGCCTTTTACATTTTCCAGTAATCGGTTTAAGGAGTTTGCAATTTCTGTTTCATCTTTAAATTTGAATTTATAACCGAATTGTTTGATAAAATTTGAAAAAGAATGTAGTTTTTCAATATCAGGTTCATCATGAATACGGTAAATAAAAGGTTTATGAAGTGTTTGACCAACAAATTCGGCAACTTTTTTGTTTGCCAACAACATAAATTCTTCAATTAAGTGATTGGAATCTTTCGCTTCTTTAAAATAGACACCGAGAGGTTTTCCGTTATCGTCTAATTTAAATTTAACTTCAATGCGTTCAAAAGAAATTGATCCGTTTTTGAAGCGTATATCGCGTAATTTTTTTGCAAGTTTGTTAAGTTCGATAATTTCTTTTGACATGTCGCCGTTTCCGGTTTCAATAATTTCTTGTGCTTCGGCATAATTAAATCTGCGGTCGGAATTTATAATTGTTCTTCCGAACCATTGTTTATGAACATTTGCTTCTTTATCTAACTCAAAAACAGCAGAATAGGTAAGTTTGTCTTCATTAGGTCGAAGCGAACAAACATTATTCGATAATTTTTCGGGCAGCATCGGAATTGTTCTGTCAACCAAATAAACAGAGGTTGCTCTTTCGTAGCCTTCTTTGTCGATGGGATCACCTTCTTTTACGTAATGTGTAACATCTGCAATGTGAATACCTACTTCAATATTTCCGCTCGGGAGTTCTTTGTACGAAAGTGCATCGTCAAAATCTTTAGCATCTTCAGGGTCTATCGTAAAAGTTGGTATGTTTCTGAAATCTTTTCTGATTTTTATTTCTTCCGCAGAAATTTTTGTCGGGATTTTTTCGGCTAAATGAGTTAAGTTTTCGGGATATGTGTAGGGTAAATTAAATTCTGTCAAAATTGCATTCATTTCAGTATCGTTTTCGCCTTCATTACCGAGAATATCAATAATTTTACCTGTCGGATTTTTTTGGTGATCATCCCAATGTGTGATTTCGGCAACAGCTTTTTTCCCGTGTTCTGCACCGTTCAAGTTTTTTGAGGGTATAAAAATATCGTAAGGCATATTCCTTTCTGTCACAATTAAAAAGGCAATATTGTCCTTTGTAATATTAACGATACCGACAAATTTTGATTTATTACGCTTTACAATTTTTGTTATTTCGCCTTCAGGATTTCTTTTTTTACGTCTTGCCCAAATTTGTACTTCTACGGTATCATTGTTTAATGCACGATTCATATATTTACGAGGAATGTAAATATCTTCTTCCGTATCATCGGAAATAACAAATGCCGACCCGGACGCTATCAGCATAACTCTGCCGGTAATAACAGATTTTGTGGGAATAAATTTATATCTGCCTCTTTGTTCTTCGTCTAACTTTCCTTCATCACAAAGTGTGTTCAGAACTTCACTTAAAAGTTGCTTCGTTCGCAAATCACCGATACCGAGTTTTTTTGCAACTTGCTTGTAATTAAAATATTGCGTGGGGTGTTTACGAAATATATCTAATACGAATTTGTGTAAAGTTTTTCGATTAAAAGTCGGTAATTTTTGTTTGTTCTTTTTTTTATGTGCCATTATATTTTGTTTAATTCCGTAAATTTAATATCAACGCTGTTTTCCCATTTCGGTTTAATAATGATGTCATTCGGATAGTAGATGATACGTTCGGGTTGTTTGTGTTTTAAATAATTTCCGGCATCGTATTTTTTGTTTTTATTTTTATCATAAATCATTTCTAAATGATAATTTCCGGCTACGATGTTCTTATAAGTTATAATTGTATCTTTTGTCAAATATTCTGTTTTCAGCAAATTGTTATCTTTATCATAAAGGTTAAGAATAACTTGCCCTTCCGGTAATACGGAATAAGCGGCAGAATCGACAGATGTTGTATCTGATTTAGTATAAAAATATTTATCTCCGAAAACTTTAATATGTGAAATGTTTAAAATAATATTCCCGTAATCATCTTTTGTTCTTATCTTAAATTTGAATTTTTTAAATTCGGAAAATTCATTTTGATAATTTTCAAAAGCAGAAGTATCAAGTTTTAAAATATACGAGATTCCTTCTTTCCATTTGTGTTTAACATGGTATTTTCGTTCAGAAACAGAATCTTTAATCAGTGTATATTTTACCGGGATTTTTATACTTACGGATTCGGTGTTTGCGGAAGTTGTTTTAACTTCTGTCTCGGATTCCGTTTTTGTTTTATTTTCGGTAAAATGTATTTTGTGCCTTCTTCGAGGTTTTTTATAAATCAGATTTAGTGTATCTGTATGATTAATAGTACTGTGTTTATATTTTTCTTTGTAAAGAATAATAACTTTTAAGGTGTCGTGATTAATGAAGTTTTTATCCGTAATTTCACAATTAAGAGTATCTTTTTTCGTATTATAATTAATGATAAACGGATGTATATCTTTAACACTGTCAAGGGTTTTAATTTTGACATCCGAAACAAGAGGTTTATTAAATATCAGATAAAATTTGTTTTTTTGTAATCTGTGTATTTTATTAATTTTTTGTCGTTTATGTATAAAAATAACATTTTTCAGATATTCGAAATATATTTTATCGCCGGCAGTATTATCATAGTCTAATGTTCTTATTTTCAACATCAGAGTATCTTCCTCAATCAAATTTTTATCAATTATTTTTAATACCAGTTTTTTATTATCGGCAGATTTAATGCGGCGATACCAGTTTTCGGGATTATTTTCGGTTAATTCAACGGTTGTATTTGCCGATATTTTCTTTTTGAAATTAAAAGTTAAGGTATCAGTGGTTGTTCGTAATGCAGAAATTAAATTTTGCTTATACAAAGGAAGTTTTAATGTATCGGAGAATTTTTGTATTTGTCCTTTAAAAAAAGCATTATCAAAATGAAGAACAATTTTTAAAGTGTCTTTTTGGGAAATTGTTTTGTTTTTAATCTTACAAGTTAACTTTGTATTTTTATCGGAATAATTATTTAGAGACCACTGAGGAATAGTGTCAAAATTTAAGGCTTCAATATAAAATCGGTTAACAAACGGACGCTTTAAAGAAAAAATCAGGGTGTCCGGTGTCGGACGATATGAATTCAGTAATTCTTGTTTTTTATTATCGCTTACTAAAGTATCAAAAAGCATAAAAAGTTTTATTTTTGAAGTATCTGCTTTTAATATCGGTGTTTCTGTTTCAATAGTAAAATCTTTAAAAAAATCAATATCAGATTCGCCGTCATCTATAGATATACGATGAATTATTGTATCTGCTTTATTATTAAAAATAAGGGCAGTTGTATCTGTTTGCGATAATAAATTTCCTACAGAATCTTTATTAAAATAGGAAAATGTAAACTGTACTGTATCTTTTTCGAAAAGATTTTTATCATTAAGCCAAACAATGATACTTTTTCCGGAATCTTGTTTTTCAATAAAAGAGTTTTTGGGATTTAATTCAAAATTCAAACCGCTGATTTTTACATTTTCAGTTGTTTTATTAAATTGAAAAGCACATTTTTCTTTTACCGGTCTTTCTGAATTAATAAGATATTGCGACAGATTGTCTTCCGTGAAAGCAAATAAAATAATATTATCGGGCGAATAAATGTAGTTCTTTGTAATAATTACCGTATCGTTTTTCAGAGTATCACCTTTTTCATCTTCATCACCAAAATGCAGAACAGAACCGGCTTTGAATGAGTCGATCTTTGTTTCTGTTTTAACTTTCGGAATAATAAACGAATCGAGGAATGCAATTTTTTCTTGCGGAAGATTATATTTCAGGTTCGCATCATTATCTTTTAAGGCAAAGATTTTATATTTTCCGGGCTTAATAAAATTTATATCAAACTTGCCGGAAGTGTCTGTTTTTGCAATATAATAAGGCTTTTCTTTAATGGGGACCGAATCTGCATGGTTATAATACAACATAACAAGCAAATCTGCTTGCTTTTTGTGTGTTTTTGCATCAATTACAACACCGGAAGCTTCCATTGTATCAATTTTATTTCCTGTAGAAAATACAAATCGAAAATCATTTATTTTATTTCCTTCGTGATAATCTTTAATGGCATTTCCGAACAAAAACGTGTATGTTGTTGTGTCTTTTAAGGCTTCGTGTAGTTTTATAAGTAATGTTTTTCTTTTAATTTTAAAATCCGGTTTTGTAAGAAGAGGAGGTGAGGATAAAAAAACAGCGTTAAGATTGTCTAAAACAAAAAATTCATCAAACAAAATGCTGATTTTATCACCCTTAAAATTTTTACCTTGTTCCGGAGGGTTACTTTTAACAAATTTCGGCGGATCTTTATCTTTTTCACCACCCGTTAATGTCCCTATCTGTGCACAGGCAGAAATAAAAATTATTAAAATTAATATGCCGTAAGAATAAATTTTTTTCATAGCCTAATCTACATAAACTTGCAGAATGTAATTTTATTTTGAAATATTGACCAAAATTAATAAAATTTGCGTGCTGAAAAGAAATTATGATAAGAATTACACATTACAGAGCAAAATGTATCGGATGCAATTATTGTGTCGAAGTTGCTCCTTATCGTTGGGAAATGGATGAAACAGACGGAAAATGCAATTTAATTGAAGCAAAACAAAAAAAAGGAATTTTTATAACAATTACATCCGATGATGAATATAAGGCAAATGTGGAGGCGGCAAAACTTTGTCCCGTAAATATTATAAGAGTTGAGAAAATATAATGCTTTTTGATAAGCAGGAAATCTTTTTCTATTTTTGCAAAAATTATAAGCCCTCGTAGTTCAACGGATAGAACAACAGTTTCCTAAACTGTAGATACAAGTTCGATTCTTGTCGGGGGTACAAATTTTATGCAAGCAGGGAGCAACAGTTTCCTATATTGCAGAAATCGATTTCCTGTCTGTCAGCAGACAGTTTTTTTGTTGTGGGTACTTTCTGTAAAATTTATAACTTACAGTTTCCCTTTTTTCTTCTTTTTAAACCAATTATTTTTCATGTATTCAATTTCATCTTTTATTGCTTTTTCAATATTTGCAATTGTAACCGGTTCCCCTTTCATCTCTAATTTTTGGGAAACTGTTTCCGCTTTGGGGATTGCAATCCATAAAACGATGTAAATAATTGTTCCGAAACCGCCGAGAATAACAGCAGCAACAAAAAATAAGCGAATAAGAACAGGGTCAACACCAAAATAATTTCCTAAACCGCTGCATACTCCGGCAAGTATTTTATCATCTTCGTCTCTGTACAAACGTTTTTGTTTGCGACTTTTCTTTTTGTTTGAAAATGAAAAATTTATACTTTCTTCTTCTTCTTCGGGTTCAAAATCTTCCGGCTTTCCCATAATTTTTATAACGTCATCAACTTCTTTTTGAGTTACAACACCCTCGTGTCCGGATTTCTCTTCAAAAAGTTCTGCAACACGCATTTCTATATCATTAACAATTTCTTCGCCGTCTTCTTCATTTTTGTATTTTTCTGAAATACTGTCTAACCAATTTTTTAATATTTGATATGCATCTTCGTCAATGTTGAAAATATATCCGCTGATATGTATTCTGATTGTTTTTTTCATTATTTTTACTAATTATTTGATGTTCTGATTTTGTTAACTGACTGTGTTAAGTTATTCCATGATTTATCAAGTTCGTCAAGGGCTGACGTCCCTTTATCCGTAAGTATATAATATTTTCGCGGCGGTCCTTGTGTTGATTCCTCCCACCTGTAACTTAAAAGACCTGCATTTTTTTGGCGAGTCAAAAGTGGATATAGCGTTCCTTCAACTACAATAAGTTCGGCTGTTTTTAATTCCTTAATAATATCTGAAGCATATGCCGCTCCTTTTGATAAAATTGACAAAGTACAATACTCCAACACACCTTTACGCATTTGTGCTTTTACATTTTCTGTTTTCATAATGAAACGGGTTTTCGGATATTTTTGCTGTGTTCGTCAGAAGGTATTACAATCCATAAAATGATGTAAACAGGAATAAACAAACCTCTGAAAAGAGCTAATAATATAAACAAAATTCTGATTAATACCGGGTCAATACCAAGTTTTCGTGCTATTCCGGCACAAACTCCTCCTAAAATATTATGAGATTTATCTCGTTCTAATTTTTTTCGATTTCGTTTTATCTTTGTTTTTTTTTGAAATTTGTCGTGTTCGTAAAATTGCTGTTTATATTTTATTTTTTGATTATCTTTCATCACCTTAATTGCTTCGTTTAAAATTTCAGTTGTAATAATTGTTTCTGTTTTTTGCTCTAATTCCATATCAAGCAGTACAGACATTTGTATTTCAATATCTGAAAACTTGTCTTCATTTTTCAAAAGCTTTTTTACATATTTTAAAAAATCAGAAAGCTGATTATAAGCTGTTTCCGTAATTTTATAATTTTTACGGTTAAGAATAATGTTTTTAATTTGTTCCATAGTTTACTTGTTTGTTTTGCAAAGATATTAATAAATTTTAGAACTATGTATAACAGAGTAGTATATTTTTTTATAGTTTATTTTATTCTAACTTTGTAAGATTATGAAAATAGAGTTTAATTTGCTGAAAATGAGGACGGAATTAAACACTCCGGTTGATTATTATTTTTTTTTAAAAGATGATGAATTACAAGTAAATAATTTCATAGGGAGAGAAATTCATTTAAAATGGTCAGGACAAATTAATTGTATTAAATGCGGTAACAGAACAAAAAAATCTTTTGCACAAGGGTATTGCTATCCTTGTTTTATATCAGCACCCGAAACAGCACCCTGTATTTTAAAACCGGAATTATGCGAAGCACATCTCGGAATTGCACGAGATACGGAATGGTCGGAGCAAAATTGTTTAACCGATCACTATGTGTATTTGGCACTGTCAAGCGGGATAAAGGTGGGTGTTACGCGAGTAACACAAGTGCCGACAAGATGGATAGACCAGGGAGCCGTAAAAGCAATAAAATTTGCAAAAACACCGAACAGGCATTTAGCGGGATTAATTGAAACTGATTTAAAAAAGTATATGTCAGATAAAACAAGTTGGCAAAAGATGCTAAAAAACGATATTAATTTTGGTGCGGATTTATTTTCAGAAAAAGAAAAAGCTGAAAAATTACTGCGAAGTGATTTATCACAATACATTACCGATGATTTTGAAATTTTTGAAATTGATTATCCCGTAAAAACATATCCGACAAAAGTAAAAAGCATTAATTTAGAGAAAACCCCGGAATTTTCCGGAACTTTAGTCGGAATAAAAGGACAATATTTAATTTTTGAAGGCGGTTTTGTAATTAATATCAGAAAATACGGGGGATATAGGGTTCTGTTGGAATATTAATTATTTTCGGATTTTTTATTCTTCTTTGCAAACGGACTAAACTTATTAAACCAAATAACCCATAAAATAAAAATAACAAACCATGCAACAATTTTAAAAACAAGATAATGGTTAATATCGCTGTATTGCGGACAACAATATGCTGTTATTGCTAAACCTGATATTCTTACAACATTTACAAAAGTTATAATTATCAATCCCATAGGAATATACCACAGCTTATGAATAAATTTTCCCGGAAAAACCAAAATTAAACCGGCAAAAGCAAGCAAAACATTTCGTCCCATACATCCTCTGTCCATATACACACCGTGAGCTTTGAACTCATCAACTATTTTTATGGTTTTTCCGTATGTTGTAACTTCAAATCCGAATAATTCCGTAAATTTTTTTGAGGTCCATAATAAAAATTGTGCAAATTTATTCAATCCGTCAACATATAACCGGTCAATAAAACCATATTGACGTAAAAAGTGATAGAAAAGATATACAACTGCAAAAAGTATAATCCCGTTTATTATAAACCGAAGCCAAAGCCTATTTTGAGAAGTTTTCAAATAATTAAAGGTGTAAAATTTTTACAAAACAAATAAAAATAACGAGAATTTAAAAAATCGCTTTATTTTTGAGCCTTAAAAATAGAAATAAAATTGATTTTAAATATGAAACAATCAAAAATTATTATTCTGCTGATTTTTTTATTTTCCGGATTGATTGCGAAATCTCAAGAATTAAAAACGTTTTTTCGTGAAGATAAAACAAAAATAAGTGAAGGTATTTTAAAAGACGGAAAAGAAGACGGGTTATGGAAATTTTGGAATACAAAAGGAAAATTGGTTCGAGAATCGGAATATCATAAAGGGGAAGTAAGCGGAAGAGTAACATATTTTTTTGAAAACGGAAAAAAATTTAACGAAGGTTTTGTTAAAAACGGAAAACAAAACGGTATTTATAACGAATGGTATTTTGACGGAACTCTTAAACAAACAGGACAATACTCTGCCGGTTTGAAAGACAGTATTTGGACTGAATTTTATATTAACGGAAAACTAAAATCAAAGAAAAAATTTAAAAAGAATAAAAAATTTTTGATTTTATATATAACATCTAAAGGCGATACCCTAATTAAAAGCGGAAACGGAAAGTTTGTTTTGCATTATCCTGACGGACAAATTAAAGCTGAAGGCAAATATGTAAACGGCTTAAAAACAGGTGCTTGGTTACGTTATTATGATAGCGGAAATATACGTTCAAGCGGAACTTATAATAAAGGAATAAAAACAGGACATTGGCTTACTTATTTTAAAAATGAACAGATTGAGACAGATTTAAACTATGAAAACGGAATAAATAAATCTTATTATGAAAACGGAAAATTGTCGATGCTCGGAAGATTGAAAAACGGTAAGCGCGACAGTATTTGGACTTTTTGGTTCAAAAACGGACATATTCAAAGACAAGGAAAATACATTAACGGACAAAAAGAAGGTTTGCATATTGCGTATTTTGAAAACGGAAAAATAAAAGCAGAAATTAATTTTAAAAACGATAAGAAAAACGGAAAAGCAAATTGGTTTCACAAAGACGGTAAACCGGATATTTTCGGATTCTTTAAAAATAACATACAAGAGGGTATTTGGACTTACTGGCAAACCAATGTCATTAATAACGACAGTATTACCATAAAAGGAAATGAAGGACCTTATAAAAACGGAAAAATGAACGGAATATGGACTTATTGGTATCCCAAAGGTTCTGTATGGAAAAAAGGATTGTTTAAAAATGATAAAAAAGAAGGTAAATGGAGTGTGTATTACGAAAACGGACAAATTTATTATTCAGGAATTTTTAAGCAGGGAAAAGAACAAGGAAAATGGACTTCATTTTTTGAAGACGGCAGAAAAAAAATGTCCGGGTTTTTTAATGATGCAAAACAGGACAGTCTTTGGATTGAATGGTATTCTAACGGAAAGTTAAAATATAAAATAAACTATAAAAACGGTATAAAAAACGGCCAATCAGAATATTATAATCAGCGTGGAAATAAAACATTACTTGAAAACTTCAGTAAAGCAGTTCTGAACGGAATTTATGAATCATATTTTGACGAAGGACAAATTGAAACAAAAGGCAGATATCAAAATGGAACAAAAACCGGAAAATGGGAATACTTTGCTCCTGACGGGTTGAAAATACGTGAAGAAAATTACCTCAACGGTAAGCGACACGGAAAATCAAAAGTTTGGTATCCTGACGGAAAGCTCAGAAAAACAGCCGATTATGAGAACGGAATGTTAAACGGAAGAATTTCTGAGTATAATAAAAACGGAAAATTAATATATAAAGCGAAATTTATTAATAATAATTTGGTCAAAGTTTTGAAAAACGATCGTAAGTAATTTTGAAAACAATATATTTATCATAATTTTGAAGAATTATAATTTTGAACACATTGTAAATTAATGAAGAAAATTTTTAAGCTGATTGATGCAGCATGGGATAACAGAGAATTATTGCAAGATGAAGAAACCAAGCAAGCAATTTTTAAAACGGTTGATTTAATTGATAAAGGAAAGTTAAGAGTTGCTGAACCTAAAAATGGTTTGTGGGAAGTTAATAATTCTGCAAAAAAAGCTGTAATACTATATTTTCCTTTGCAAAATATGAAAGCCATACATGCCGGCGACTTGGAGTTTTTTGATAAAATTCCGCTGAAAAAAGGCTATGATAAATTAGGCATAAGAGTTGTGCCCCAGGCAGTTGCTCGCTACGGTTCATATATTTCTCCGGGTGTAATAATGATGCCGTCATTCGTTAATATCGGAGCTTATGTGGACGAAGGTACAATGATTGATACCTGGGCAACAGTCGGGTCGTGTGCACAAATAGGTAAGAGGGTGCATATAAGCGGCGGTGTCGGTATCGGCGGTGTGCTGGAACCTATTCAGGCTGCTCCTGTTATTATTGAGGATGATTGTTTCATCGGTTCGCGGTGTATTATTGTAGAAGGTGTGAGAATAATGGAACAAGCAGTTTTGGCTGCCGGAGTTTCGTTAACGAAATCAACTAAAATTATTGATGTAACGAGTATTGAACCAACCGAATACAGAGGTGTTATTCCCGCCGGATCGGTTGTTATTCCGGGTACGGTAACTAAAAAATTCCCGGCAGGAAAATTTCAGGTGCCGGCAGCACTGATAATCGGAAAAAGAAAACCGTCAACAAATTTAAAAACATCGCTTAATGATGCTTTACGCGAATTTAATGTTACAGTTTAAACTTTAATTGTTTGTTTGTAAAAAAATTATTCGTTATGAAAATAGGTTTTGAAGCAAAAAGAGCGTTTTACAATACCGGAGGATTGGGTAATTACAGCCGGAGTACAATCGGAATATTATCTAAATATTATCCGAAACACGAGTATCTGCTTTATACGCCTTCGACAGAAAATGCAATTGATTTTAAAATTTCGGATAATGTAAAAATTGTTGTTCCTAAGATGTTTTTAAGTAAAACATTTAAATCATATTGGAGAACCGTTCGTTTATCAAAAAAAATAAAAGAATATAAACTTGATATTTTTCACGGTTTAAGCGGAGAATTACCCTATAAAGCAGAAAAAAAATCAGATGCAAAACTTATTGTTACCATTCATGATTTAATATTCTTGCGTTTTCCGGAATTATATCATGCCGTTGACCGAAAAATATATTATCAAAAAGCAAAATATGCTTGTGAAATTGCTGATACAATTATTGCCGTAAGTGAACAAACAAAAACCGATATTGTTAATTTTCTGGAAGTTGATGACAATAAAATAAATGTTGTTTATCAAGGATGTAATTCTATTTATTACCGGGAAGCAGATACTAATAAAAAAATTGAAGTAACACAGAAATACAATTTGCCTGAAACATTTATTTTAAATGTCGGAACCGTTGAGAAACGTAAAAATACATTGTCAGTGTTAAAAGCAATGAAAGCCGGAAATATAAAGACAGAATTTGTTATTGTAGGAAAAAAAACAGACTACCAGGATGAACTGATAAAATATGCCGAAGAAAATAACTTATCAAGCTTATTAACGATTTTAAATAATGTTCCGATTGAAGATTTGCCGGCGATATATCAGCAGGCAAGTGTTTTTGTTTATCCTTCGTATTTTGAAGGTTTCGGTATTCCGTTGATTGAAGCATTGTATTCAAAAATTCCGGTAATTACGACAAAAGGCGGAGTTTTCAGCGAAACAGGCGGTTTGTCGTCAATTTATATTGAACCCGATAAATTCAAACAACTCGGGGAAGCCCTTAACGTTGTTTTAAACGATGAGGAATTAAAGGAAGAAATGGTAACGGAAGGCTATAAATTTGTTCAAAAATTTCATGAAGAAAAAATTGCTGCAAATTTAATGAATGTTTATTTGAAGTGATATGAACGAAGATATAAACAAAGCGGTTGAAATATTAAAAGCCGGCGGTATTATTCTTTACCCGACCGATACAATTTGGGGTATCGGTTGTGATGCAACAAATAAAGATGCCGTTGCAAAAATTTACGACATTAAAAAAAGAGATACCGAAAAAAGTATGTTAATACTTTTGAATAATACGGGCTCTCTTTATTCTTATGTTAATGTAGTTCCCGACATTGCTTTTGATATTATTGAATTATCCGAAAACCCTGTCACGCTTGTATTATCCGGAGCAAAAAATTTAGCCGATAATTTAACGGCGAAAGACGGAAGCATAGGAATCCGAATTACAAAAGAAACATTTACGAACAAACTTATACAAAAATTCAGAAAACCCATAGTTTCAACATCCGCAAATTTTACCGGAGAAGAAACGCCTTTAAATTTTGCTCAAATTTCTGATGCTGTTAAAGAAAAAGTTGATTATATTGCGAAATATAAACAAACGGATATGTCTTTCGGGAGTTCATCAAGTATAATAAAAATTGGGATTAATAACGAAGTTAAAGTAATAAGAGAATAAATGTTGAATTTTTTTACCTCAAATAAACACACCCCGCGATGGATTGTTCTTACAATTGATTTAGCTGCATCCGTAATGTCCGTAATTTTCGCATTGTTACTTCGTTTTAATTTTGATTTAACAAACAAATATTTTGACAATCTTTGGCAGATAATTATTTTTGTTTTTTTTATACGTTTGGCAGTTTTTCTGTTAACACATTCGTATGCCGGCATTATTCGTTATACCGGAACTAAAGACGCTACAAGAATAATTCTTGTAATTTCTTATACTAATTTTATTTATATTGCTGTTAACTATTTCTTATTCTTTTTTGTAAATTATAAATACATTATCCCGTTTTCGGTTATACTAATTGACTATTTTGTCAGTATTTTTCTGTTAACCGGTTTTCGATTATTTGTAAAAGCTCTTTATTACGAAGCAAATAATTTATTTAAAGAAGAGAAAAGAGTTGTAATTCTTGGTATTAATGAAGATGCAATAACAACAAAGCGTGTTTTAACACGTGATCCGGAAGTAAAATATATTGTTGAAGCATTTATTGATACTAAAGGCGGCGGAAAGAAAAAACAATTAGACGGAATAAAATTTTATAAGTTGTCTGATTTAGAAACAATTTTTAAAAAACATGACATTTATGAATTGGTTATTTCCGATAAAGATATTTCTGCCGATAAAAAACAGCAGGTTATTAATCTGTGTTTTCAATACGATGTCAATGTACTTACTTTGCCGGACTCGAAAGATTGGATTAACGGAGAACTGACATACAGGCAAATACGTAAAATTAATATCGAAGACTTATTGGAGCGGGAACCTATAAAACTGGATGAAAAGCAAATTAAAAAGGATGTTCTGAATAAAACTATTTTAGTTACCGGTGCAGCAGGGTCAATCGGAAGTGAAATTGTTTTTCAACTTACGAAATTTCGACCGAAAAAAATCATTGCTTTTGATCAGGCAGAATCTCCGCTCTATAATTTAGAGTTGGAACTTAAAGAAAAATATGGGATTTTGAACTGTGAAATTGTTATCGGAGATATTACAAATCCTGTAAGAATGAACAAAGTTTTTGAAATGTTTCATCCCGATATCGTATATCATGCAGCAGCCTATAAACATGTTCCGATGATGGAGAATAATCCTTCTGAAGCATTGCGAGTAAATATTTCGGGAACAAAAAATATTGCAGATTTGTCATTACAATTTAATGTGAAGAAATTTGTAATGATTTCTACCGATAAAGCAGTAAACCCGACAAATGTAATGGGAGCTTCAAAGAGAGTTGCCGAAGTTTATATTCAAACACTGCAACATAAAAACAAAACAGCATTTGTAACAACTCGTTTCGGAAATGTTCTGGGGTCAAACGGCTCCGTTATTCCGCGTTTTAAGCAACAAATTGAAGAAGGCGGACCGGTAACGGTAACCCATCCCGAAATTACACGTTTTTTTATGACTATTCCCGAAGCCTGTCAATTAGTTCTGCAAGCCGGAGCACTCGGACATGGCGGTGAAATTTTTATATTTGATATGGGAAAATCAGTTAAAATTATCAATCTTGCAAAAAAAATGATACAACTTTCCGGACTGAAATTGGGTGTTGATATTAATTTGAAAATTACCGGATTACGACCGGGAGAAAAATTATACGAAGAACTTCTTGCTGATAAAGAAAATACGGTGCCGACAGTTCACGAAAAAATTATGATTGCAAAAACTCGTCAATATCCTGCAGATGAGCTTATTCCAAAAATAGACCGACTCATATCGATTTTAAAAAATCATAACAATTTTGAAATTGTCGGATTAATGAAAAAAATAATCCCTGAGTTTCTCAGTAAAAATTCCGTTTACGAAACTTTAGATAAATAAATTTTCAAATTGCTATTAAAACAGCCAATTTTTGGCTGTTAGCTGATGATGCCGTAACGCAAAATATTGTTATGACCGGCGGACAGATGACTCTGATGTGAAAATACAAATATCCCGAAAGGAATGTATATTATTTCAACAGCATCTGCATCTGCAATAATCGGTAAAAAAATTATATTAAAATAAAAAAAGGGGAAGCCGATTACGGTTTCCCCTTTTTTAAATACAAATACTGTTAATTATTAATATGTTGTCCTAAGTACATATTGAACTGTAATAAGCCCATTTTATAATCAGGTAAATTTGCATACCAACGTTCCTGTGCTTTTCTGTTTTGCATTCCTGCTAAAGTTGAATTAAATGCAAAACGATCCTCTAACATACTGTATGCCTGAAGTGCAAAAGTATTTGCCGTTTCATTTTGTTTGTTAGCATACATACTTTTCAGAACTTCCTGATACAGAGCACCTAATCGCCCCACGTCATCTTGCATACCATTTAAATATTTATCATCTAAAGAACAATAATAACTAAGTTCTTCCTGATAATTATTTGCTGCAATTTTTAAAATTTTTGTTCCTTTTTCAGGTTTATTTATTTTATAATATAAATCTGCAAGTAAGATATCATAATATCCGTAAGGCGATAATTTATTAGTAAAAATACTTGTACATTTATCAAGTACTTTTTCCGCTTTGTCAAATTTCTTTTCTTTTACCAGCTGTTCTGCAAGTGATTTAAAACTGCTTTTAAAATTCATAATAAAGCGACGATTATTTTCATCTAAATAAATTTTATCGGCATTTACATCTAATCCGCCCCATTTGAATTTATTCATTATATTATCATATAAAATATCCGAATTCACAGAACCTTCCGAACCGAATGAATTGTTTTTTACTTTTATAGGAACAACTTTATAAGCTAAGCCCTCTAATTGAAAATAATTTTCTAAATTCATATATAAACTGTTTCCGACCGTTGTTGCAAAATATATCGGTCGTCGCCATTTATTGGTCGCAAGCATATCCAAAACCATCATTTCATTTTTTCCGATATGCTGTTTGTGAATATCCCATTTAACAGCACTAAGAATTTTTGAAGAATCACTCTCTGCCACAATTCCGTTTTCTAAAACTGTTTTTTTATTTACGGGTAAAACGAATTTTGTTGTCGGTAAATAGTTTACCATTTCACCGTTTTGCATAGGTGCTTTATACATTGGCTCATCATGAGCAATATGATTAATAATTGTTTGTAAAGGAACACCTGCAGACGAAATCTTTTTAATTAAATCCATAAATCCGGCATTCATTTCCGTTAATTTTGAAATATCCAAATTCAAAGCTTTCTCTTTAATCAACTCTTTATTATTTAATTTTTTTATAAATGAATAAAACTGAATCGGGTCAATTGTTTTATAACCTTTTGATAAGGATGCGAATTCTTTCGGGAATTTAGTTTTAAAATTAGAATTTGCCAAATAATGATAATAAGCGTTATATTTTTCTTTATATTCATTTTCAAAAAGATCTTTATTTGCCTTATATCGTTCTTGCAGGTATATATTCGGATTTTCAATTTTATATATAACATTCCTTTTATCTCCCTCGTATTGGTCCGGTTTAAGTGTAAAATCAATCGGAGGAGACAGATATGCACGTTTTCTCATTTGGTTGATGTACCAGTCTGTGTTAAAGTAACTTAAATTAATAACCCTGACATCAGTTCTGAAACCTTCAACTTCTTGAACATACCAAAGCGGGAAAGTATCATTATCTCCGTTTGTAAAAATAACGGCATCTTTATCACAGGAACTTAAATAGTTTTCGGCATAATCCCTTGTCGTATATCGATATGAACGATCATGGTCGTTCCAATTTTGTTGTGCCATTATAATCGGAGCAGGAAGACTTAATATTGTTGCAAGTACTGCTCCCGTTATTTCATTTGTATATTTTTTGAAAAACTTATATAAAAATGCAACTCCGAAACCGACGTACATTGAGAATACATAGAAAGAACCTGCATAAGCATAATCACGTTCTCTCGGTTGGTACGGCGGCTGATTTAAATACAACACAATGGCTATTCCCGTAAAGAAAAAGAACAACATTATTACCCAAAAATAATTTTTTCCGAGTTTTCCTTGCCTGTATAAGAAAAACATACCCAAAATCCCGAGTAAGAACGGTAAAAAAAAGTATGTGTTTCGGGCTTTATTATTTTTCATTGCAGTTGTCAGTTTATCCTGATCACCCAATCGCCAAGCGTCAATAAATTTTATCCCGCTTATCCAATTCCCGTCTTTTACATTTCCGTGCCCTTGTATATCATTTTGCCTGCCGGTAAAATTCCACATAAAATATCTGAAATACATAAAATTCAATTGATAATTGAAGAAAAATTTCAGGTTTTCTCCGAATGTCGGCGGTCGTTTTGGTTTATATTGGTCATATTGAATTTCACCGTATCTGTTTCTTATTACTTGGTCGGTTTTTGGGTCTGTTTTGGCAAAATAAAATTCATCTTCGCTTGTTTGCGTCCACTTCATATATCCGTGAACATGATCCGGACTTTCTGAATCACTGTACATTCTCGGGAAGAATGTTTCGTAGGCAGGAACAAAGTTTCGTTTCAATGTATTATCAACAATAACGTATTTATCATTTCCGTTTTTATCTTTTTTATCGTGATAAACCGGTTTTTCTTTTTGATAAGGATTATTACTGTCTAACGGAGCATTAAAATATTGTCCGTACAACAATGGGTGTTCTCCGTATTGGTCTCTGTTTAAGTAGCTTAATAGTGCAAATACATTGTCCGGTTTATTCTGATTCATCGGAGTATCTGCTTTTGAACGAATGAGAATAATAACAAAAGTTGAATATCCGATAAGAATAACAGCAAACATTGTGAAAATAGTATTCCACAGTACTTTCTTTTTCTTAAATGTATGATAGATACCGAAAATAATTCCGGCAAAAAGCAGGACGAAATAAAAAATCAATCCGGTAAAAAACGGAAAACCGAAATTATTTGTAAATAATAACTCAAATTTTGAACCGATTACGAATATACCTTGAATAATACCGAACATTATTAGTATAAGTATTCCCAAAGAAAGTAAAGAGGCATAGAAAACACCTTTTTTGGTTGTTTTATATTTTTTGAAATAATAAATGAAAACAATAGCCGGAATTGCTAACAGGTTTAATAAATGAACTCCGATTGAAAGTCCCATTAAGTATGCAATTAAAATCAGCCATCTGTTCGCATATTTTTGCTCGGCTTCATTTTCCCATTTCAAAATTGCCCAAAAAACAATTGCGGTAAAAAACGATGAAGTTGCATAAACTTCTCCTTCAACGGCGGAAAACCAAAATGAATCGGAGAACGTATAAACCAAAGCACCTATAAGTCCGCTGCCGATAATTGCAATTAATTGACCTTTAGAAGGTGTGTCGTTTTTGGCAATAACACGTCTTCCGATATGAGTGATACTCCAAAATAAAAATAAAATAGTAAAAGCACTTGCTAATGCCGATAATATATTAACCGTAATTGCTACCATTGCTGTATTTCCGAGAGCAAAAAGATTAAAAAACCGCGCTAACAACATAAAGAAAGGTGCACCCGGCGGATGTCCGACTTCAATTTTGAATCCGGTAGTTATGAATTCACCGCAATCCCAAAAACTTGCAGTCGGTTCAATTGTTGAAAGATATGTAAACGCTGCAACAGCAAATACAGACCATCCTGTAATGTTATTAATTAATTTATAGTTTTTCATTTGTCGGTTTATTATTTTTAAGCATGTAAAAAACACAGCGAAATTAAGATTTTAATTTTTAATTGTATAAATTTTTATTAAAAATCATAAATATTGATTGTAAAAAATATATTCTTTATACTTTTGTGAACTTTTGTTCAAATCGATAAATGGCATTAATTTTAAATATTGAAAGTTCAACTTCTGTTTGTTCTGTTTGTTTGGCAGAAAACGGAAAGAAAATAGCAGGTAAAGAAACAAACGAGCAAAATGCACATTCAAAAATTTTGACTGTTTTTATAAAGGATATTTTTCAGGAACGGAACTTAAAAGTGAAAAATATTGATGCTGTTGCTGTGAGTAAAGGTCCCGGCTCTTATACCGGTTTACGAATCGGTGTTTCTGTTGCTAAAGGCATTGCATACGGAGCGGATGTTCCGCTTATTTCGGTCAGTACTTTACAAAATATGGCGTGGGGTGCAAAAAATGTGTTGAATATACAAAACGATGATTTATTGGCTCCGATGATTGATGCCCGCAGAATGGAAGTTTATTCTCAATTGCTTGATCCGGAGATACAACCAATTAGCGATATTACGGCAAAAATTATTGATAAAAACTCTTTTTCGGAAGAACTGCAAAAGCATAAAATATATTTTTTTGGTGACGGAGCTGCAAAATGCAAAGAAATTATCAGACATAAAAATGCTGTATTTATTGAAGATTTATATCCTTCGGCAGATTATATGATTCCGTTTTCGAAAAAAGCATTTTTTGAAAATAAATTTGAAGATGTTGCTTATTTTGAGCCGTTTTATCTGAAGAATTTTATTGCAACAATTCCTAAAAAAAATATATACGGATAATTTTATATCCGTTTCTTACTTTAGTGCGATACTGTAAAACAGAACAAAATAATTAAATATATAAAAAATGGATACAAAAAATAAAGGTTTTAATACCAAACTCGTTCATGCGGGTTCGTATGAAGATGCTTTCGGAAGTGCTGTTACACCTATTTATCAAACATCTACATTTTCGTTTAAAAGTGCTCAACAAGGAGCAGATTGTTTTGCCGGAAAATCAGACGGCTTTATTTATACCAGAATCGGAAATCCGACCATTAAAGCATTTGAAGATGCAATGGCAGATTTAGAACATGGTTTTGGCGGAATTGCAACAAGTTCGGGTATGTCTGCCGTTTCATCCGTATATATGGCATTACTCGGTCAAGGCAAACATATTGTTTGTTCGGCATCGGTTTACGGACCGTCAAGAGGTGTTTTAGAACGAGATTTTTCACGTTTCGGAGTAGAAATGACCTTTATTGATACTTCTGATTTACAGCAAATTAAAGATGCAATTCAGGATAACACAACGATTTTATATATTGAAACACCGACCAATCCGACTATGCAACTGACCGATATTAAAAAAGCATCTGAAATTGCTCACAAACACGAAATTACAGTTGTTGTTGATAATACTTTTTCAAGTCCTTATCTTCAAAATCCTTTGGTTTTGGGTGCGGATGTTGTTCTTCATTCTATTACAAAGTACATAAACGGACATGCTGATGTTGTAGGCGGCGTAATTGTAGCAAAAGAGGAAAATATGTATAAAAAAATAAGAGGACAAATGATTTACCTCGGCGGCAATATGGATCCGCACCAGGCTTTTTTAACACACAGAGGATTGAAAACACTGAGCTTAAGAATGGAAAAATCCGAAGAAAATGCAATGAAAGTTGCCGAGTATTTGGAAAAACATCCAAAAGTTGAATGGATTTTATATCCCGGATTAAAATCACATCCGCAACACGAATTGGCTAAAAAACAAATGACCGGTTTCAGTTCAATGATCAGTTTCGGATTAAAAGGCGGTTTAGATGTTTAGATGCCGGAAGAATTGTAATGGATAATGTACATTTGGCAGCACTTGCCGTATCCTTGGGCGGTGTTGAAAGTTTAATTCAACATCCGACTTCAATGACTCATGCCGGTATGAGCCAGGATGCTCGCGAGAAAGCCGGAATTTCAGACGGTCTTGTTCGTTTTTCTGTAGGGATTGAAAATGTTGAAGATATTATTGAAGATTTGGAACAGGCAATGGCTAAAATTTCATAAAAAATATTTACGAATAAAAAAGCAGAAATTTAAAAAAAATTCTGCTTTTTTTATGTATATTTGTAGATATAAACAGGTTAAATTTTAAATCTCGTGAAAAAGCTACTCATTTTTGTCGGTTTATTTTTTATATTTTCTGTGTCTTACAGCCAAGTTTTTGTCAACGGGATTAATATTAATGAACAAAAATCAAATTATTGTATTATTAAACAATCCGGATTTTACCGGATTTCAGTTAATTACGGACAGGAGAAACCTAATAAAAAAGCCGAAATATCTGATAAGTCAGGAAAAAGAATCAGCACAAAAAATATTGTAACTATTTTAAATTTTATGGGTCAAAATGGTTGGATTTTGATAAGTTGTTCACTTCCTGATATTAATTCTCCGATGTGGGTTTTCAGGAAAAAACAAATTGAGAAATAAGTATATTAATTTTGATTAAAAGTTGTCGTTAAAATAAGTCCGGAGTATCGGGAAATATTATTAGCCTCAGTTCGATATATTACAGATTTCCTGAAATTCCCGGTTCGATTAAAGTTGTATCACGTTCTGCGGACGGCTTTGCCTCCGTCATTTTATGTAACTAATATTTGGTCTAAATATTTTAAAAAGATTGTGATGTTAATAGAATTTAGTAATTGGAAAAGCAGAATGTACAAATGGGCTGAAATTAATTCAGGCAAATGCAAAATTATAAAACATATTTCTGTTGGAAGTATAGGAGACTCTTTTACACTAGAAATTACTATTAAAAGTAATTTAGCTCCTATTAAAGTTATGCAAAACGGAGGCGGCACAAATTTTGAAGTAGGTCTGTCCTATTTAATGTTTGAACAAAATGATAAATCTGTATTTAATTTCAAATTATCGTTGTATCGAAAAGATTTTTTTGATAAATTATTCGGCAAAAATAAACCGAAAACCGGAAATAAAGATTTTGATAAAGTATTCGGTATTTATACCGATGACAAAAAAACGGCATCGGCAATTTTCAAAGATACAAAAATAAGCAACCTGTTTTTAAACAATCCTTTTTTAGTATTAAATATTCAAAAAAACAAATCGTTGCTAACCTTTAAAAGCATGAAAAGAAAATTATATAAAACGGAGGAATTGCAAGAATTATTAAACAATTTCAGATATATATCGGAATTAATCACGGAAATTAAACATAATTAAAAAATGACATTAAAAAGTATATTTACGGAATCCCGGTTTGCCTAAGGTTGTACACTGTTCGGCGGACGGCTGTGCCTCCGTCATTTTATTATTAATCAAGCAGAAGATTATAATTATTCAAGTGCAAGAAATTAAGCAGATGAAGACGGTTTGTTGAATGTAACAACAATTGACTTTTTCCGAAAAACAGTTCGGTAATTGATAATACGGCTCAGGCAGGAGTATGAGCCGAACAGAGAAATTTATAAATATTATTTATTATGAAAAATCTTATTTTATTATTATTTATAACATGTAGTTATCAAAATTTATCTATTACAGGAAATTGGTCTTTCATTGAAAAAAATGGTGAATATAAAGAGCTTAATATTGATAATAAATCTATTAGAGTTATTGCAACTACAGGAGCACAAGAAAATATGTTTGGGTATAATTTTGACGGAAAAACATTAACCTTTCTTCATTATAAATATACAGTAAAAATTAATGATAATTGTCATATGGTTTGGTACAACAGTAAAGATAGCGTATATTTTGAAAGAATTTTTATAAATAATATTAATATTAGGAAACAAGGACCAAATGCATTTATGATTAGAAAATATAACTATTTTATTTCACATAATTATATTTCGGGAGATTCTGCCATTAATAAATTATTAGAATTTAAAAATTTAAATCAAAATAAAGATATAAATATTCAAGAGTTTGAAATAAAATATAAAGACAGTATGATATTACAACCAATTAATAAATAACAATAATCAGTGAAGCCCCCCCGTTTGCCTAAGGTTGTACACCGTTCGGCGGGCGGCTGTACCTCCGTCGTTTTGCGAAGATTATAATTATTCAAGTGCAAAAAATTATGCAAATGAAGACGGTTTGTTGAATGTAACAACAATTGATTTTTTCCGGAAAACAGTTCGGTAATTGATAATACGACTCAGGCAGGAGCCTGAGCCGAACAGAGGAGTTATTCTATTTCAACAATGCCTCTAAATAAAATCAAAATAAAATACGTATATTTGGAATTGATTAACTATAAATTATTAACACTTTTTTGCGTTAGAACCTTGAATCCTCCGAAGCATACATTAACTGCGGAACACCTGCGATTATATATTAATTAATCCACATACAGGTTTAACAGATGTTTTATAAAAGAAGGATTGTTTGAAAATTTAGTAAACAGAATCGTATCCGGAGAACTGATTACTTATAAAATGATTTATCAGTTAAATGCCCAATTCAATAATATAAATAATGTTTAAAAAAGATTTTATATCAATTAATTTATCCAAAAAACGAATTTGGCTTAAAAGAATTATTTTTTTTAGCATTTTTATTGAAATTATAATCGGTATTCTTTTTTATTTTAATGAAAATAACCGGATATTAAAAATTGGTTATATTAGTTTTCTTCTTTTATGGGTCGTTATGAATTTTATATCCGGGTTTTTTATAAAATCATATAAACAAACCGGTAAATTAACATTATCTGATAAAAAAATATCCTTTATTAATAATTCCGTTGACTTAACGGATATTCACAAGATAATTGTTCGTGCAAATAATTATTATGGAGAAGCACATACCGGAATGTATATCGGAGTAGGCTCAGCTTATCCGAAAGAAGGTATTAATAATTTTATTGTATTGCAATTAAAAAATGAAAAAATATATAAATTTCAAATTTTATTCAGATATACAAAAGATATAAATATAATGTATAAAATATTTTATTTTTATTATAAATCAGGAATTAATATAGAATTTTATCAAAAAAACAAAAGAATATTATAAATTATGAAAAGAATAGAAATCATTACATCAACTGTTTTTGCAATAGGTTTAATATTTAAATTATTGAGTTGACCCCCGATTTGCCTAAGGTTGTATCATGTTCGGCGGACGGCTTTGCCTCCGTCATTTTATTTATTAATCAAGCAGAAGATTATAATTATTCAAGTGCAAGAAATTATACAAATGAAGACGGTTTGTTGAATGTAACAACAATTGATTTTTTTCGGAAAACAGTTCGGTGATAGATAATACGACTCAGGCAGGAGTCTGAGCCGAACAGAGAATGACTAATGCACGCAAAAACTATTTTATCAAAGTTCCGATTTCTTCTCCGTTAATCACTTTTTTTAAATTTCCTTCCGTATCCATATCAAAAACATAAATCGGCATATTATTTTGCTGACACATCGTAAATGCCGTTAAGTCCATGATTTTCAGCTCTTTTTCAATAATTTTATCAAAAGAAATGTTTGTGAACTTTGTTGCATTCTTGTCTTTCTCGG
>JAADGE010000036.1 GCA_013152535.1 Chlorobiota bacterium | reverse complement strand
GATGCAGTTCTTTGTTTTGTCCTAAATTTAACAATGAAACTAAAAATATTATAACTGTATATTTCATTATCTTTAACTGTTTTTTTGAATTATCTGATGGTATTCTAAAACCGCTCTCTTAAATTTGCTTAAAAATAAGCACATAATGCCGGATAAGTTTTATAATTACCTATATCTTTGCTTCTTGTACATCTGCACTCTTTCTGTTGTCCTTTATCTTTTGTTTTCCGTTACTGTAATCTTCTGCAAAAGTACCCTTTTCATTTTTCTTAACGTGCAAAAAATTCATTAATTTTATATCCTTCGGTAAAAGTTCTGTCATTAATTCATCATCAATACATTTGTTATGTAAAATCTCAAATAAAAACAAACTCATTGCCTCAAAACAAGTTGCGGCTTTAATGTTGTTATTTTTAATTTAAAAACCGGAAAATATTAATATTCTTTAATTTATACAAATAATTCAGTGAATATTCTGAACTTTTCATTTTTTAATAACTAAGATTTCAGGCAGCCTGACGGTAATGTATGAATTTGTATAAGAGAACCGCAGCAAAAGGGAAATCATCTTTAAACAGTTTTCAAAATACCGCTGAAAAGAACAGGAATAAAACTTTAATTTTAAATTTGAATAGTAAGTAACATTTCTTAAGTTTGTATTCTAAAAATTATAAATATTCATTAAAAAATTATTATTATGAAAAAATTATCAATCGCAATTTTAGCAATTATTCTCACATTCAGCATTTCAACACTTTTTACTTCATGCGGCGACAACGAAGATGATGCTAATGATGCAGCAAAAGAAATGGTTGCAGAAAATGAAGATACAACTGAAGATGTTGCTGAAGATACTACTGAAGCAGCTGATTATTCAGCAGGAAAAACAATTTATACAAATAAATGTATGGCCTGCCACCAAGAAAACGGGGAAGGTGTTGATCCGTCATTTCCGGCTTTAAAAGGAAAAACAGCAGATCTTGATATTGTTGTAAACGGTACAGACGGAACTGCTATGGCAGCTTTTAAAGATCAATTAAGCGACCAAGAAATTGTTGATGTAATTAATTATGTTAATCATGCATGGGGCAATAATGCCGATGCGATTACTCTTGACGATATTACTTCTGCAAAAAAATAAATATCAAAAAATCATTTATTGTAAAACTCATCTTTATTAATAAAGGTGAGTTTTTTTATATCAAAAAAATAAATATTAACTTTTTTTAACATTTTATATTTTTTTTATGTACATTTGTGTAATTAAAAGTATTTATAAATTATTTAATTCTATTTATCATGAAAAGACGTTATTTATCAATTATCGCATTAGCTTTTGTTTTCGGAATTGCAACTGTCTTCACTTCTTGCGGAAGTGACGAAAATGATGCAAAAGATGCTGCCGATGCAATGGAAAATGTACTGAACGAAGCTGCTGAAACTGTTGATTCGACTGCTACAGAAGCTGTTGAAACTGTTGACTCTACTGCTAAAGATGCTGTTGAAACTGTTGATTCGACTGCTAAAGATGCTGCTGACGCTGTTAAATAATCAGGTATTATTGAACATAATAAAAAAGCACCGATTGGTGCTTTTTTATTATGTTATATTTTGGCAATTATCCTTTCCCGAAGATTAATCAAATTTTTCATTCCATCGGTTTTCTTATTTCTGTTAAATCTGATTTGTGCCGATGTTTTAACATATAATCTGGAATAAATAAAAGCAAGTAAGCCGAAAACAGGCAAACTGATAAGATAAATACCGGCGTAAATAAACGAATTTGTAAGGAGCAAAACAATATATGACTGAAGCAAATAAAAAATCGGGAATGTAATAATTCCCAAACCATACACAATTGAACTTTCAAATTGCCTGTCTTTCAATCCTTTTGTAATCAATCTCGGCAAAAAATAAGGAATAATATTATTAAGAGCTCCGTAAATATAAATCGGAACTGCAATAATTAATAAAAGTATTTTCCGAAAAAGTTTATTGCTTAATTCAGTTTTTTCTAACACCCAATCTTTTAATTTAAATTTTTTCAATCCTTCTGAATATGTTCTTGCATCATCCATTAAGCTGTTAAAATCCTCAGGTTTTTTATCTTTTAATTCATCTAACATTCTTACTGTTTCTTTATCAACAATAATCTTATTCCCTAAATCTTTAATGTTATTTATTAATAATTTTTCGGCAATATATTTATCGTAAACTTCAAGTAGAAAATCATACTCATCATGTGTTTTCAGGTCTTTTATATTAATGATTTGCTCAGAAATTTTTTCGTGTAACACATTACCTAATTTCAACATTGTTTTCGCAGGATCTTGCTTGTAGTCCTCAATATAATCTTTTAAACTCAAAGGTTTTCCGAAGCAAACATATAATTTAGATCGGAAGTTCCAATAATTAGAATAATATATTCCAGTTGGTACTATCTGAATATCAGCATTATAACCACTATTCTCTTCAAGTTTAAAGGCAACTCGTTGAATACTTTTTTTCAATCGTCTTAAATGCCGTTTATCGTTTATCAATATGTTGAGCCTCCGGAAAAATAACTACCGGACGTTTTTTCTTTAAAATCTGAATGGTTTTATTATAAATTGTTTCATTCAGTTTTAATTTTTCTTTTCCGTCACGCATTCTGAAAACAGGCAAAATTTTAAGAAAGAATAAAATTTTTGCAACCATCCGATTTTGAAAAATATCAGAACGTGCCAAAAACACAATTTGCTTATCCAATGCAAAAATAATCGCAAGTGCATCCATTAAAGCATTTTGATGGTTTGGAGCAATCAATACCGGCTTATTTTTCGGAATATTTTCCGTACCAAAATATTTCACTTTTTTATAAAATATTTTATCGTGAACAAACTTTGCATAAACCTTTAAAACAGCATAGCGAATTGAAAACTTCTCAACTTTTCCGAGTTTCATCTTTAATTTTTTAATTTTTAAACATGCAAAGTTATAATTTTACTTCAAATCTAAAACCTTCATTATTTTTTCTTAACTTTGGACACTTTATAAAAACTTTTTTATTTAAACAGATGATTGACAGCAAACATTTTAATAAAATTTTCGAAAAAAGTATTTCTGATTATCATATTAATAATGAGATAAACCATGAAATTATTAATCCTTATGAGGAGAATACATTAGATTTTCTTCTATATAAAAAAAATTGGATTGATACAGTGCAATGGCATTTGGAAGACATAATAAGAGAGCCGAAAATAAATGAAGAAAAAGCATTGAAAATAAAACGTAAAATTGATATATCAAATCAAGACAGAACAGATTTAGTTGAAGTTATTGATGATTGGTTTTTTAATGAATTTAAAAATATTAATCATAAAAAAAATGCTTTTATTGCTACAGAAACTCCTGCTTGGGCAATTGACAGACTTTCGATACTTAATTTGAAAATTTATCACATGCGTGAAGAATCTGAAAGAGAAGATGCTGAAAATGAACACCTAAAAAAATGCTCGTTTAAATTAAAAATTCTGTTACAACAAAGGAAAGACTTATCACTTGCAATAAACCAACTTTTTGATAACATTAAAAACGGATATGCAATTATTAAAACCTACAAACAAATGAAAATGTATAATGATCCGAATTTAAATCCTGTTTTAAGAGCGTCTTTTAAAAAATAATATTAAGTCGATAATGAATGTATTAGTATTCAGATTATCAGCAATGGGTGATGTTGCAATGAGTACAGCTGTTTTAAGTGCATTTTCGGAACAACATCCGAAAAATAAAATTTTTATGCTTACAAATAAGCTGTTTAATCCGTTATTTACCGGAATACCGAATATTACACTTATTAATCCGGATTTTAAAGGTAAGCATAAAAATATTTTCGGCTTATACAAACTCTTTAAAGAACTTCAAAAAGAGGTAAAACCTGATATTATTATTGATATTCATGATGTTTTAAGGACAAAGATTATTCGTTTTTTTTTCAGACTGAAAGGAACCGATATTGTAAAAATAGATAAAGGCAGAAAAGAAAAGAAACAATTAACACGCAAAAAAAACAAACTGTTTAAACAGCTAAAGCACAGCATACAACGCTATGCAGATACATTTAAAAAAGCCGGCTTGCCGTTAACTTTAAATAATTCTTATACATTAAATTTTAATATTACCGAAGAATCACTAAATTTACTTAAAGGAAAAGAAAAAAAAATAGGTGTTGCTCCTTTTGCCAAACATCTTCAAAAACAATATCCGCTTGAAATGACGGAAGAATTGATAAAATTACTTTCCGAAAACAATTACAAAATTTTTATTTTCGGAGGCGGTAAAAAAGAAAAAGAAATTGCAGAAAACCTTGAAAAAAAATATACCGATACAATTTCGGTTATCGGAAAATTCAGTTTAGAAAATGAAATTGCTCTGATTAACAAATTAGATGTAATGATTACACTGGATTCAGGGAATATGCACCTTGCAGCATTAACTTCGGTAAATATTATTTCAATTTGGGGTGCCACCCACCCTTTTGCAGGGTTTACTCCTTTTGTCCCTGCTGAAAAAAATCATATCATTCAAAATAACAATTTACATTGCCGACCATGTTCGGTTTTCGGAAATAAAAAATGTTATAAAAAAACGCTTGAATGTCTTTATTCCGTGAACCCGAATGACATTCTCAGAATCTGCAAAAAGATAACCGGCTGAAATTCTTTTACACTAAATTTTCAGTAAAAGAAGAATAAAATATCATTCACTAAATTTCATTAAATAATATGCTTAACAAATCCGAATTAGAAGAATTTCTTAACGAAAAATACGATTTATATAATCGTCCGTCCTTTATTGACAGTGATCCGATACAAATTCCGCATCAATATCCAAAAAAAGAAGATATTGAAATTGCCGCATTTTTAACAAGCACAATTGCTTGGGGAAAAAGAAGTATGATTATTAATAATGCGAAAAAAATGATGCTGGCATTGCAAAATAATCCTTATGAATTTATTATTAACGGTACTGACCGTGATTTTGATAAAACAGCCTTTACCGGACACAGAACTTTCAAACCTGTTGATTTTCAGTCATTTCTAAAATCATTAAGAAATATATACAATAATTACGGAGGATTAGAAAACATATTTACAACGGGATATAAAAAAGAAAAGTCCGTTTTTTCATCAATCAAATATTTCAGAGAAATTTTCTTTGAATTACCTCACGAACAACGAACTGAAAAACATATTGCAAATGTTTTAAAAAACTCTGCGGCCAAACGTATTAATTTATTTTTGATGTGGATGGTAAGAAACGACAGCAGAGGTGTTCATTTCGGGATTTGGAATGACATTCCGACATCAAAGTTAATAATACCTTTAGATGTACATTCGGGAAATACGGCAAGAGCTTTGGAATTATTATCTCGTAAACAAAATGACCGGAAAGCAGCAATTGAACTCACTGAAAATTTACAAAAATTTGATAATAACGACCCTGTTAAATATGATTTTGCTCTTTTCGGCACCGGAGTATTTGAAGGATTCGGAAAAATTTAAAATTTGTCAAGTAATATTTGTGCAGCCGCATACGGACTTATTTTCCCTGCCAAAACATCTTTTTCTGTTTCTTTTATTTTTTTTGCTGTATCCGAATTATTGTAAAATCTGTTTTTTAATTCTTCGTTAATCGTTTCATACATTCGATATTTTGCCTGCAGATGTCGTTTTTTTGTAAAATATCTATTATCTTTTGTTAATTTCAAATAATCTTCTGTCAGTTTGTACGTACCGGCAATTCCGTTTCCGGTTTGAGCAGAAGCCGTAACAACTTTCGGTTCCCAGCCTGAAGAGGTCGGAGGGAAAAGATGTAAGGCATTTTGATACTCAGCTTTTGCACGTAATGCATTAGGCATATTATCACCGTCAGCTTTGTTAATAACAATTAAATCTGCCATTTCCATAATACCCCTTTTTATGCCCTGTAATTCATCACCTGCACCTGCAAGCATCAACAACATAAAAAAATCAACCATTGAACTGACAGCAATTTCTGATTGTCCTACGCCTACGGTTTCAATAAGAACGGTATCAAAACCGGCTGCTTCGCATAAAATAATTGTTTCAGCAGTTTTTCGGGCAACACCGCCGAGCGAACCTGCTGAAGGTGAAGGACGAATAAAAGCATTTTTTTCGACACTGAGTTTTTCCATTCGTGTTTTATCGCCGAGAATACTTCCGCCGGAACGTTCGCTGGAAGGATCAATTGCAAGTACGGCAATTTTCTTCCCCTTTTTAAGAAGAAACATTCCCAAAGTTTCTATAAAAGTACTTTTCCCTACTCCCGGAACACCTGTTATCCCTATTCTGACAGAATTTCCGCTCAACTGTAAACATTGTTTTATAATTTCTTGTGCCTTTTCCTTGTGCTCCTTTTTCGCACTTTCAACCAATGTTATTGCCTGACTCAAAATAGTTATATCACCGGCTCTTATTCCGTTAAGATAAAAATTAACCGGCATTTCTTTCTTTTTATTTTTTTTAAAGTCAGAAACTGATTTCTCACCAAAAGATTTGACGTTTTTCACACCTTTTTTAACTGAAAGGGATGATTTTGATTGTTTCTTCATCTATTGAAATTAACACTGCAAATTTATAAAGTTTGTTTAAATAAAAAAAGCCCCTAAAATTAAAGGGGCCGGTATTTGCCAAAATAATAAACAGATTTTTACCTGCTGATTTGAATAGTTTGTGAATACCTTTTTTTATCTGAGATTATTTGCATAAAATAAGTTCCTTTTGAAAGAAACGATAAATTCAAACTGTTTTTTTCATTATTAACTATATTTTCAGAATATACTTGTTGTCCGCTAATATTATAAATATACAGACTCATCTTCTTTACTGAATTATCAATATCAAAGTATATAATTCCCGAAGATGGATTCGGATATACTTTAAAGGATTCAATAAATTCAGGCAAAGAAAAAATTGAAACAGTTGAATAATAATAATTAATAGTATTAGAAAAATAAGGTTCTGAACCAATATATCCAATTATATATGCTGCGTAATCAGATTCATTAATAAGATTTATATCAACATCAATATTTTGAACACCCGTTGAAGGATTAATCAAGACAGTATCTTTTGTATTATTAATATAAACTTCAACACTGTCATAATTAACTTTAAAATCTGAGACAACTTCCAATGTATCTATATTCCCTTTGTTAAAAGAAGTAATATACGGAACATTATCAATTTCCGGCATATCAACAGTCCAAATACCTCTTCCGTGAGTAGCAACTACTACTTGATCTCCGACTATTTGCATATCATATACCGAAACAGGAGGCAGACCGTTATTAGCAATATGCCAACTAATTCCGTTGTCAGTTGATTCAAAAAGTCCGATATCAGTACCCACCCATATTATATTCGGATTATTAGGCATGACTAATAAACAATGTGTAACAACGTCCGAAAAACCGTTTGTACTCACGCTTCCGGTTCCGAATCCTGAGATATCTTCCCAAGTTTGTCCTAAATCTTCTGTTCTCAATATTTTGGGAGCATGACTTAAAGAAAACAGAACATAAGCAGTATTTTCATCAATCGGGTGTGTACTTATGCCACTTATAAAAGCATTCATAGAAACAAGATCATAATCCTTGACAGCCGTAAATGTATTTCCGTAATCAGAAGAAACTTGCAATTGCAATCCGTAATCAGTTGCCATTCCTCCTCCTGCCCAAACAATCTTACCGTTTGCCAAAGAGATTTCAACATTATGAGAACTGGAAACTTTATTATCTTGTGCCCAATTCGTATGAATTGGTTTTAATGTCCAATTAAGCCCAAAATTTTCAGACCTGTAAACACCTGTATTTCCCACTGCAAACACTAAATCCGGATTTTCTTTTGAAGCAGATAACCTTGTAATAAACGGTCCGTCACCATTTAAAATTCCGGTTACAGAACTTGCCCAAGAACTTCCGGAATTTACAGAACGCTTAATTGCATTATTATAAAGACTTCCGAGCATTAAATTCGGATTCGAAGTATTCCACAGACATTCAAAACCATCACCACCAATTCTGAAAAAATAATCACTGCTGCTTGAAGCATTTTCACCAACAGGAGATTGCCAAGTTCCATTATCCTGCATTCCTCCTATATATTCATTTTTTGTAGGATGTTTTGCCACTCCGTAATATTGAGTTGTAATATAATTCGTTGGAATTTGATCTAAGGTTGCACCGTTATCATATGATACCCCAATTCCGCCGTCATTTGCATCAATCATCGTAAAGTTAGGGCTTCCGGTAGGGATGAAAATGATTTCATGATGATCCGGATGAAGTCCGGGAATAGATGTTGTTCCGAAACCTGCACCTTGATTATATCCGTTAGGACCTCCCCATTTACCGTAAGAATCTGCAATACTGGTTTTAACTCCTGATTTTAAGGTTAATGAACCATATAATACAGAGATTTTAGAAACAGGAAGATTTGCAGGTGTCCACGTCTCACCTTCTGCTAAAGTAGGCCAAATCATATATAAATTTTTATATAAATGACCCCCGTTTACAGTAATATTAGGATCCGGAACAGTTGCATTATAAGGAACAGCATTAATAAAAATATATTCTCTGCCTAACTTACCGTAAGCATCACTTGTTCTTTCATATAAATTAAATTCTCCGTCCTTTTCCTGATCTCTGAAAGAAACCATTAATTGTGTATTATTTGTTACATCCCAAACCTGAAACGGAACGTCAACATAATCTTGATAAGTGTAATCAGATGCCGGAACTCCGAAGGTTGAATTGTCAGGCACAGTAAATCGATGAGCCTTCTGAGTCAATCCCGGTCCGAAACGTATTTCAACCGAAGTCCAGTCTGAAGGACTAATATTTGTACCTCCTTTAATACTTAAACCACCGTTCAAAAACTCACCTCCAAAATTAATAAACGATAAAAACGTTGTATTACCAGTAAATGCCTTAAGGACTTCAGGATCTGAAGTTGTTTCACTTCCGTTAAATTTTACTTTCCATAAATCGACTCCGCCAACAAATACTTCATCAGCATTATAAGGATGAGCTCTTGCAATGTTATCATACTCTCCTTGTCCGCCAAGAAAATTTTGTAAATCATTAAATTTTTTCCAAGTTAATCCGCTGTCATCTGAAAAATAAACATTAGATACTGTATCTGAGATATTTACACTGGTAAATACATTGTTATGATTCACATTTGAGACAGTAACTTCAAATCTGGTTCCTTGCCCGATTCCTTCAGAAGAATATAACCAAGTATCACCGGCATTTGCCGAGCGAATTATTCCCTTTGAATTATCTCCGGCAAATAATATATTAAAATCCGTAGGGTCAGCAGTTAAATCCTCAACCCCGAAATTACTTTTATATACATTATTCCAAGAAGTTCCTCCGTTTGTAGATTTGAACAATCCGGTTTCAGTAGCTGCAACAACAATATTTGCATCAACAGGACTTACAATAATTCGGTTAATATATGCAAAATTCTCATCGTTTGCAGTTGAACTTAATTGAACCCAGGTTACGCCTCTGTCAGTTGTTTTCCATATACCATTACCTTTTAAATGAGTTCCGCCGGGAAAACTTTCCCCGGTTCCTGCATATAAAATATTCGTATTTGATTTTGCCATTACTAAGGCATTAACAGATAAATTTGTAAAATCATCAGACAAATTAGTCCAGTTACTTCCGGCATCTGTTGTTTTCCAAATACCTCCGGATGCAGCCCCTGCATACCATGTATTATGATTAGTATCATCAGGATCTACAACTACGGCTCGCGTTCTGCCGCCGATATTAGCCGGCCCCCTTTGAACCCATAGTAATAAGACTTTATTCAATTTTAAAGACTGATATCTTTTTAAAGCTTTTTTTAATTCAATAGTTTTATAATTCATTTTATAGGCAGATTCAGCATCTCCTATTCGTGTTGTAATATTTTTAAAATATTGTGTAAACATATCCGGATTATCGGCTTCCTTAATATCGATTGCTTTAACAGATTGATTGTCAACACTTTGCCCTGTAGCTAGAATATTTCTATATATCCTTTTTTGACCAATAAATACACTTAGAATAATTACGAATATTAAAATTCCTGAAAGTAAAATTTTTCTTTTCATATTGTTTTTATTTGTTAATTATGATTTTGTCCTGAATAATATTTTTTTTGTGCGATTTTAAGTTATAAATATAAATTATTTTTCCGTTATCCGAAGAAGAATGAATAATGCCTTTTTGTACTGAAATTTTCAATTCAGCATCAGAAAACCAGGTAATTGTAGAATTTGAAATTTTATCTTCGTAAATAATTTTATTTTTCTTCAAATCATATACAAAAAATTCTGATAATATATTCGGATTTAGATTATCTTTATTTATTCTTTTTTGGCATAATACATACATTCCAGCAGGACTGAGTGTAAAAATTGTATCATTCCCGTACCTCTGAAAAGCAAGATCTTTATAGCTGATAATCTCATGTTTATTTTTTGTAACAGTATCTTTTGTGCCGGTACAAGAATAAGCATAAAAAATTACTGTGAAAAAATAAATAATAAACTTAAATTTCATAAAAGTACTGTTCTATGGGTAAAAAACACCCAACAAATATAATATTATTTTATAAAATACTAATATTATTGCTAAAAATGTAAAATTTGCGATACAAATTAAAAAAATAAACAAGTTTACATAAATAAAAAAAGCCGCTCAAAAGCGGCTTTTTTTATTTATTACAAGAATTCTTAAAATAATCTTTTAGCATTTTTTGCCGAGTAAAAAAACTCTTTTGATTTTATAGTTCCGGTGTGAAAAGACTTAGTACCGGTAGTATATGCAGGCAACAGAGAAACTGTATAATTTAAACCTGTTTTTACAATTTTCAAGGTACTATAGCCCCATGTCATAGGATAATCTCCAGCATCAGCTTTAGCCATATCAAAAGTAAATTTAAAAAATTCAACATCTCCGTTAGGATATCCTACACTAATAGTAAAATCAGTAAGAGCAGAAGAAACATCATAAGGATCTACATCAACATAGTAAACACCGTCCGGAGCAGTCCAATATCCGTAGTAATCTTCTAAGAATAACATAACTTCAGGATCAGCACTGGTTGCACCTTCATATCCAACAAAATCATAACCCCATCCGTTGGGATCTCCTAGTCCTGCTTCGTCAATGATATACGCATCCCAATCATCGTCTGTATCCGGCCAATAAACAGCAACAGCTAAACCACCGGAATCATATGATGTATTTATTATATTAAGATTAAGAACCGGATTAACTGTTTTCGGGCTTAATAAATATCTGTCGCCTAAACCGAAAACACCAATTTCAAATTTAGCAGTCTCTGTAAGTTCCGGAACACCGTCCGCAACAACAACTACATCAAATTCAGCTTCTTTAGTAAAAGGATTGATAGTTACCGGAGACCAACTGAAATCATTTTCATCAGCTGTTCCGTCTTCTAATTTAAGAGTAAAAGTCAATGCTCTATCTAAAGCTTTATCAAGTTTAATCATGTATTTTATTGTATCACCTTCTGAAACCTCGTTTCCGGTAAAGTCGGTTGTAAATGTGGCTGTTGCATAACCGTACCCACCTGGGGTTATCGGATCTTCAACAACCTGCGAGTTATCACAACCTCCTACAATAAAACTAACCAGTATGAGTGCTGCTGCACAATATTTAAATATATTTTTCATATTTTACATTTATTATTTAGTTAATAATTATTTAGGTTCCGGGGTATAAATATATTCATACGTACTTTCCCAACCAGAACTTTTAATCGTATAAACAATATCCAAAACTCCTGTAACAGGATCTGCTGTACCTGAACCTTGTACCTGATTACTGTAATAATCAACTAAGTTTTGTTTCGGAACGGTTAAAGCATCACATTTATTGAGGAATGTATATCCCGGAGTACCAACTCCAAGAGAAACCCAATGTCCGACACGTGTAGTTCTGTATGTTTCCACACCTATTTTGGTAATAACTTCACCCGACCATGAATCGTAGAAAGCACCGTCTCTGGTAGCAACAACGCTGTATGTAGTTGCATCAAAATGAGAAAGACATCCGTAAACTAAATCAATTTTACAAGGAACACCGTCTCCGACAACATTTTCAGAAGTACCTGACGGTACAATATACAGAATCAATTGAGGATCTTCCGGTAAAGGTGCTACAATACCGGCTGTTATCATAGTAACTTGAACGTTACCGAGATAATTATTATCTGCTTTTAATGTTAATTTATTATTATCGATTCTATAGTGAGTTCCTTCAATAGCAGTAGAACTCGTATCAACTTTAATTGTAACAGGAACATCTCCTGTCATTTTCATAACTGAAGGACCTTTAATTCTCACCTGAACATCAAAAGTATATTCATCACCTGTTGCAACTTGTGAATAAACAATACTGTGTTTTTCAAATGTAGCCAAATTATTGCCCTCTGAATTTGCATCAAGTACCGTAGATTTATCAAATAAATCACAAGAACTTATTATCACGGTACTTAATAGAAATAATACAATATATTTTAATTTTTTCATAACTTATAAATTTTTAAAATTATTTTGCCCAAAATATTTTAGCTGTAAATGCATTAGGTTGTGTCGGCACATTATCACCGTTAGACGTTAATTCACTTGCAGGATAATATAACCTTACAGGTCTGTCAGGCGTTGATGCCAGCAAAGATACAGGTAAACCAGCAGGAAATCCGGTTCTGCTATATTCAAACCAAGATTGTTCAGCTGTTATTCCGTTCTCAGCAATCCATTTTTGAGTGATAATAGCATCTAACTTATCGGAAGAAGCATCCCAACCTACATTGGCAATTGATTGACCATAATAAGTAGATGCATCACCGGCACCAAGATAATCGAAAGATGCTTGAATACCGGATTGATATAATGTTTTAGGATCTCCGGCTATATAACCGTCTAAAGCAGCTTCTGCCTGATTCAAATAACATTCTGCCAATGTATAAATTACTGCATTTTGCTCAGCACTTTTCAATAAACCGGGTCCTATATTTGAAACTTTATCAGGAACATAAGCATCCGGAACAGGTGTATCATAATCAAGAAGACCTTGAGGAACTCCTAAATGTCCTGATGCAGGTTTCTCATATATATAATCAATTCTGGGATCATGTGTTTGATTTTCTAAAAAATCAATTATATAATCAGTTGCACATGTAGCATTACCGGTCATAGTTTGAGTACCGCTGGCATCAAGACCGTAATGATTATAAAAAGGATTTTGTTTTCCTTCGGTTCCAGAAATATATCCCGGGTTAACTGAAACATCTTCACTCATATAACCGTCACCCTCGGCAGTAATTTTATCAAATTCAGTTTGAATATAAGCACTTCTTCCTGACATACTCATTTGACGAACTAAAATTCTCAATTTTACGGTATTAGCAAATTGTTTCCATTTTAACATATCACCGCCAAACATAATGTCATCACCAGCCGGAGTTACAATATCATCTGCTTCTCCTGCTTTATTAATTAATGCAACAGCATCCGTAAGTTTCTTCATCAAATCTTCATACACAGTTTGAGCTTTATCATATTTGGGAGTAGATAACTCACCTCTTTGTAAGGCTTCAGAATACGGAATATCACCATAGCAATCAACTAATAACTGATAGTGAAATGCTTCCATAATCATACCTATAGCTTTATAATAATCGTACTTTGCATCTAAATTTTCAAGTAAATTATATTGTTTCAAAGCATTCGTATATGATTGTTCGAATATACTTTGATAAAAAGATGCTGTTACAAGATATTTAAATTCATCGGGATACCAAGCAAATCCGTCACTTTGGCTCCAATTGTACATCATTAAATTTCCGAGTGTATTCAATCTCCTGCCCCCGCCGTCGGAATCATCAATTAGATTTGCCGTATATTTTTGAGCAACAGAAAGCACCAAATCTGGTGTTACTACTGTCGGATTGTTTGGATCAGTATTAACATCAAGGAATTTTTCACAAGATGAAAATACTAACAATCCTGCAACAAATAATAAGATTGTTGTATTTTTTATTATATTCTTCATAATTTATGTTTTTTTTAAAATTCAACATTAAGATTAAATCCGAATGATCTTGTCGGAGGAGATTGCATATATCCTCCTAAACCAATAGCATTACCGGGAACAGATATTCCTCCTCTGCTTGTATGATTTTGAAATTCCGGATCAGAGAATCTGTTTTCTTCAGGTAACCAAGTTTTCAAATTTCTGGCTATAAACCCAACCGTTACTTTTTGAAGCGGTAATTTATCAATTATTTTTTTTGGTAAAGTATAACTCAAAGAAAGTTCTCTTATTTTTAATGCAGTAGCATCTTTTATATAATTAGATTTTACATTGTTATAAACATCAGTCCAATAACTTTGTCTTCCTCCTTGTACTGCAACATTTGTATTTTCTGCATATACACCGGGACTTGTTTCAATAACAGAGTTAGGAATAATAAAATCTTGTCTGTTAGCAGAAACACTTTCCATAGATCTGCCGGTAAATTCCATAACATCAGAACCTTCTTCATAATAAACATGACCTGTTCTGTAATCAGCAACAGCAGCTAAAGTAAAACCTTTATAACTAACGTTTGTTCCCATTGCGACAATATATTTAGGTGTAGTTCGACCTAAATTAGCTAATGAATCAGCCTCTAAAGGATGTCCGCTTACAGGATCAACAACAATTCGTCCTTGTGGATCTCGTTCATAAACATTAGCTTTGATTTGCGGGAAAACTTGTCCGACAACAGCATAAACACCATATTGTCCTGTTCCGTACAGTTCAATTTCAGTTAAATCTTTTTTAATTCTTGTAACAGTAGTTTCATAGTTGGTCAAATTTGCAAATATATTCCATTTGAAACCGCCTTTATTAATCACTGTTCCGTTTAATGCTAATTCTAATCCTCTGCCGTCTAATTCTCCGATATTAGTTAAAAAATTACTTGCACCTGAAGCAACAGAAGGAGAAGTATAAGTAATCAAATCAGTTGTTTTAGTCATATAATATGAACCGTCAAACGTAATACGACCTTTCAAAAATGACAAATTCAAACCAAATTCAGTAGTATTTAACTTTTCTTTAGAAATACCGGCATCAACAGCAGTTGATGATAGATAAAAGCCATTTACATCTCCGAAAGGAAAGCCGGATGATTGATAATATCTTTCATTAATTGCATACGGATTAAAAGCAGTATAAACTGTTGAATTACTAACCGTAATTTTTGCATCAGATAAAATATTGTTATTATTAAGAGCAGGAATAGCATCTGTAGGAACAAATGAAACTCCGACAGCAGGATAAAAATAACTGTTATTACCGGCGGACAATGTAGATGTCCAATCCTGACGACCTGATAAGTTCAAAAACAAATAATTATTATAACCTAAAGTCATATCACCGAAAACACCGCCTTCACGTTGTTGAGTTTCTCTAACACTTGCATCTAATTGCCCTGTATAATTTGAGATATCATAAAAACCTGCAATACTTAAATTATCAGCTCTTATTAAACTTCCTCTGTAATATTGAGATTTTACAGTAGCACCAAGGTTTAATTTCATAGTAAATGCATCACTGAAAGATCTGTTAATTGCAAATAATGCATCCGCATTATAAATTTCAGACTGGAATTCACTATCTTCAACAAAAGAAGACGAATTATCATGATATGGTTCTGTAATCGGATCGTATTCAACACGAGCTCTCCAATTTTTTCCGTTTCCCCAAGTATTATTGATACCTAATCTGGCGGTAAATTTAATCCAATCTACAATATCATAAGTAAGAGCAAAATTACCGATAAGTCTGTTAGAATTATCAATATTTCTGTTAGTTCCTATTGCCATATACGGATTTTGATAATATCCGTTATTATAATTATTTTTATATCCGTAACTAAGCGGATTTTGCCAATCCCAATATGTAGGTAACGGAACATTTGCAGAAGTATTTAATACATACCAGTAAAGTGGTCTGTCTTGAGTTCCGATGGTACTTCCTACAACATCAGTATGATCATTCAAAAAACTTATATTAGTTGACAATTCAACTTTACCAAGTGTTTTTGATGCATTTACTCTTACCGTATTTCTTCGGTAAGCATCGTCAATTACAATACCTTTAGATCTTTGATCGCCAAAAGACATATAAAATTTACTTGTTTTACTTCCTCCGGTAAGATAAACAGTATTACTGAATGTATTACCTGTTTGAAAGAAATCTTTTAAATTATCTTTATAAGGAGCATAGGGTACCATTTGAATCGGCACCGGCCAATCTGCAGGAAATGTAGGGCCTATTTGTCTCACAGTACCGTCAAATCTCGGACCCCAATTTGTATTTTCAATAGGATCATAAGCACCTTCCCAACCTGTACCGTATTGAGTTTGAAATTTAGGCATATATGCAACTTGTTCCAGTGTTGCATTAGAAGAGATTCCAACAGTAAGTTTACCTGATCCGTTACCTTTTTTTGTTGTTACAATTAGAGCACCGTTACTTGCATCAGAACCATATAAGGCTGCAGCAGTAGCTCCTTTAAGAACAGTAATAGATGCAACATCATTTGGATTTAAATCATTAAATGCACCCTGTGTTGCAATTGATCCGTCAATAACAATTAAAGCTTCATTTCCTCCACTTATAGATCTCAACCCTCGTAATAATATTTGACTGTTAGGGTTAACACCGTTATCCTGAATGTTAATCTGTAATCCGGCAACTTTACCTACTAAACCCGCAGCAGCCCTGGTAGGAGCACTGATATTAAGTTCATCATTTGAAACTTTACTGGTTTGATAGGTTGTTTCCCGTTTTTCTCTTACAATACCATAAGCAGTTACAACTACTTCATCAATAGCTTGGCTTGTAGGTTTTAATGTAACATCAATAACATTTCCGGTAATAACAGCTTCTTGTGTCTCCATACCAATGTAAGAAAACACTAAAGTGTTAGAACCGTCCGGAACGTCAATCGAATAAGTACCGTCCCCTAAGGTCATAGTAGTTATTGTTGTTCCTTTCACAAGCACAGTGACACCGGGTAACGATTCACCTGAATCATCAAGAACTTTACCCGTTACCGTGTTTTGAGCGTAAACTTGCAATCCCAATATTGAGAAAATTGCAAATAATAGCATTAGTTTTTTCATAAACAAACAATTTTTAGTTAACAATTAAAATTCATTTTATCAGACAAACTTAATAATAAAATAATTCTTATCAAAGCAAGAAACAGTATTATTTTTAATATTTTTTATACTAAATAATATAACCACCTAATTTACTGCCCATTATGCAATTCTAAATATATTAACATTTTTTAACAAGGGAAGATACACCTTGTATTATAACAGAATAAAACTGATTTATTCATTATTTTCGATTCAATTAAAAAGTATAAAATAAAAAACCTAACTTTGTGCAAATGAATAAATGCTGAAATAATGAATAAAGAGATATTACAAAAAGCCGAAAAATGGTTGAACAGTGATTATGACAAACAAACAAGAGAAGCTGTTAAACAACTTATTAATAATAACGAAAAGGAATTAATTGACAGTTTTTATAAAAATCTTGAATTCGGTACCGGCGGATTAAGAGGAATTATGGGAGTCGGGACAAACAGAATAAACAAATATACAATAGGAACTGCAACACAAGGTTTGTGTAATTACATTAGTAAGGTGTGTTCAGATAAAGAAATTAATATAGCTGTTGCTTACGACTGCAGAAATAACAGTAGTTATTTTGCTCAAATAAGTGCAGATATATTCACGGCAAACGGATTACGAGTATATTTTTTTGAAAGTTTAAGACCTACACCGGAATTATCTTTTGCCGTAAGAGAATTCAAATGCCAAGCCGGAATTATCATAACGGCTTCTCATAATCCGAAAGAATACAACGGTTACAAAGTATATTGGAATGACGGTGCTCAGGTTACGCCGCCGCACGATAAAAATATTATTAATGAAGTGAATGCTGTTTCGGATATAAGCCAAATTAATTTTAAAGGAATACAAAAAAACATCACTATACTCGGTGAAGACTTTGACAAAAAATACATTAATAAATTAACAGAATTATCATTATCTCCGGAAATAATAAAAAAACATTCCGATTTTAAAATTGTTTACACGCCTATTCACGGTACCGGAGTAAAGTTGGTTCCCGAAACTTTAAGAGTTTACGGATTTACTAATATATATAATGTACCTGAACAAGATATTACTGACGGGAACTTTCCGACCGTTATTTCCCCTAATCCGGAAAATGCCGAAGCACTTAAACTCGCAATTGAAAAAGCTGAAGATGTTAATGCTGATTTAGTATTAGCAACCGACCCGGACGGCGACCGAGTAGGAATAGCCGTGAGAAATCTTAATAATGAACTTATCCTTTTAAACGGAAACCAAACAGCAAGTTTGTTAATTTATTATTTAATAAAAAAACGTGTTGACAAAAAAATACTGAAAGGAAATGAATATATTGTAAAAACAATTGTAACAACTGAACTTCTCGGAGCAATTGCTTCTTCTTTCGGAATTAACTTATATAATACCTTAACCGGATTTAAATACATTGCCGAAGTAATCAGAGAGAAAGAAGGAAAAGAGCTTTTTATCGGCGGCGGAGAAGAAAGTTACGGTTATCTTGCGGGAGAATTTGTAAGAGATAAAGATGCCGTTATGTCATCTGCTCTGATTGCAGAAACTGCGGTATGGGCAAAAGAACAAGGAAAATCGATGTATGAATTATTAATTGATATTTATACAGAATTCGGTTTTTATAAAGAAAGTTTAATAAATATTGTAAAAAAAGGTAAAAGCGGAGCAGAGGAAATTGGCACTATGATGAAAAAATTCAGAGATAATCCGCCTGAAAAAATTGCCGGTTCAAAAGTTATTGAAATTAAGGATTATTTATTACAACAAACTAAGAGTTTTGTATCAGAATCTGTTGAGCCGTTAAATTTTCCGGTTTCTGACGTTATTCAGTTTTTTACCGAAGAGGGCTCAAAAATAACGGTACGACCATCCGGAACAGAACCGAAGATAAAATTTTATATCAGTGTAAACGAAAATTTGTGTTGTAAAGAAAAATTTGAAGAAACAGATAAAAAATTATCGGAAAAAATTCAACGGATTAAAAATTCATTAAATTTATAAAACACTTAACTTTGTTTTTAAAAAAACTTTGTCGAAACGAGAAAACAAGTTCGACAAAGTTTTTTTTATATTTGAGCTTTTAATTACTTAAAGATGATTCATCAAAATTTAACGGAAGTAATTCTTTTGCATCATGGATTACGGTAATCCCCGTTTCACTGACTAAATAAATTTTAATCGGTGTATTAAAACGTGTTTCCGTTTCAACTAAAACCTGACGACAAGAGCCGCAAGGCGGAACAGGTGTTTTAACAAAATTATTGTTTGTAAAAGCCGTAACGGCAATTGCTTTTACCGGAACATCGGGATACTTTGAATTCGCATAAAACACAGCAACTCTTTCGGCACAAAGACCCGAAGGATATGCAGCATTTTCCTGATTGGTTCCTGTAATTATTTCTCCGTTTTCTAATAAAACCGCAGCTCCTACCTTAAATTTTGAATACGGTGCATACGCATGACTTACAACATCTTTTGATGTATTAATAAGAATTTGTTCTTCTTTGCTCAATTCCTCAACCGAATATTCATAAGTTACGGTCGTGATTTCTCTTTTCTTCATAAAAATATTGTTACAGTGAAAGATGCCCCGAAAAAACGGGGCATATAACTAATTCAGTTATTATTTTTTCGGCACATTTTTTAGTGTTTCTTTTAAGAAATCCCAAAATTTTGCAACTGTTTCAATATTAACTTTTTCATCGGGAGAATGAGGAAAACGAATAGTCGGTCCGAATGAAATCATATCCCAATTCGGATAAGTTGCACCGAGTACACCGCATTCCAAACCTGCATGAATAATTTTTACTTCAGGCACTTTTCCGTATTTATTATTATAAGAAGCTTTCATTGCTGCTAAAATAGGAGAATCAAAATCAGGTTTCCAACCGGGATATTCGCCGGATAATTTTACTTTTGCACCGGCAAGTTTGAATAATACCGAAATGTCTTTTGCCAAAGAATCTTTTGATGAATCAACCGAACTTCTTATCAAATTGGCAGCCATTATTTTTCCGTTTTCTGATTTTACAATACCTAAATTTGTTGATGTTTCAGGTGTTCCGGGCATTTCATCAAGAAATCGTTGTGCACCGTGCGGAGTTGCTCTGATAACTTTATATAATTTTTTTGCGACTTTATTTTCAATAACTTTCTTCGGCATCGTTGTATCTTTAACAACAATCTGTACACCGGAATCTACCGACCGTAATTCAGCTTTTACTGTTTTTGTGAATTTTTCGGCATATTTCTTCATACTTTCGGCATCTTTTTCTGCAACCGTAATCACAGCAACAGCTTCACGAGGAATCGCATTACGCATATCGCCTCCGAAAATACTTGCTAATCGGATTTTATGTCCTTGAGATAAATTGTGTAAAAATCGGAACATAATTTTATTTGCATTTCCTCTTTGCAAAGGAATATCAACACCCGAATGTCCGCCTTTTAATCCGGTAACAGTTATTTCAAAAGCCTTAGAGCCTTTCGGAACTTTTTCGTCTTTATATTTCATATATGCCGTTGCATCAATACCGCCGGCACATCCGATATAAAGTTCTCCTTCATCTTCGGAATCCAGATTCATTAAAATATCACCGTTTAATAAACCGGGTTTTAAATTAAAAGCACCTGTCATTCCGGTTTCTTCGTCAATAGTCATTAAAACTTCAATCGGTCCGTGTTCCAGTGTTTTTGATTCTAAAACAGCCATTGAAGCAGCTACTCCCATTCCGTTATCGGCACCGAGTGTTGTTCCTTTAGCCGTTACCCAATCTCCGTCAACATATGCCGTAATAGGATCTTTTTCAAAGTCGTGGTCAGTATCATTATTTTTTTGAGGAACCATATCAAGATGTCCTTGTAAAATAATTCCTTTACGATTTTCGTAACCTTTAGTTGCAGGTTTTTTAACAATAACATTTCCTATTTTGTCTGTAAGATGTTCCAAACCTCTTTCTTCAGCCCAATTTTCCATAAATTTAATAATTTGAGCTTCTTTTTTTGAAGGTCTCGGAATTTTTGTCAGTTCAACAAAATTTTTCCAAACTTCCTTCGGTTCTAATTTTAATAATTCTTCATTCATTTTTTATATATTTTTATTTATTAACAATATTTAATTTCTTCATAAAATTTTCTTTATAAGATTTTGATAAAGGAATACTTTTATTTTTATCAAGTGATTGTATAAAAATCATATTATTTTCAATGCGTTCAATCCGATCTTTATTAATTATAAATGAACGGTGTACCCGAATAAATTTATCCGCAGGCAATTTATCAAACAACGCTTTCATAGTAAAATGTATTGTATATTTCTTTTTCTCAGTTTGAATAAGAACATAATTTTCCATTGCTTCGATATATAAAACATCATCATAAAACAATCTGACAAATGAAGATGAACTGCTTTTAATGAAAATTCCTTCGGAACTTACTGTTTCATTTTCTTCTTCGTATTTGGTTTTAGATTTTGTTACTGCTTTCAGAAATCGAGAATAACTGACCGGTTTTAATAAATAATCCGTAACATCGTACTCAATAGCCTGCATAGCATATTTTTCTTTGGCTGAAACAACAATTATTTGCGGGAGATTATCTAAAATTTCCAGAAACTCAACACCGCTCATTCCGGGCATTTCAATATCTAAAAAAATTAAATCCGTTATATTTTTATTATTAAAAAAATTTGCGGCATCTACAGCATTATCAAATGTTTCGGTTAATTCTAAAAAATCGGTTTTGTTAATATATTTTTCTATTACCAATCGAGAAACCTTATCGTCATCTATAATAATACATTGCATAATGAATTAGTTTTATAATTTAATTCTGAATAATTTCAAAAATATGTTGTAAAATTCCGGTATTATCAACCAAAAGATTAAAATATTCATATCGGTTTGCCGATAAAACGACAGATTTTTTACTTGCTTTTAAATATTTAATATCACTTTCGATATTCATTCCGGGTGTAATAATTATTTTCTTTGAAAATTTTTTCTTTTGCCCTTTATCTTCAAATAATTCTCCTCTTATTAATATTAATATACGTTCTTCTTCTCCTGATTCTAAGGAAATTTTTTCATCCGCTTTTAAATTATGAACTTTAACAATTCTTGCCAAATCTACTAATAAATAATCAGGAATACTGAAAAACAGTTGATATCTTCTTAATAATTTCACCTTATCCTCAAGCAATGTTCCGTCTTCCGAAAGGGTTTGAACCAGTTCCTGTTTTACGGGAATCATCCGGCTTAAATAGTCAAAACATTTTTGCGGATTTTCGTTGTAAATAATTTTTGCAGCTGTTGTATAAATTAATTCATCCGGATGAAACAGACACAAAAACACCTCATCGGGTAATTCACTCCTTCGAATTTGTTTTAATATTTTATTAGTATTTTCAGTTGTCCACGGGTTTATATCATCATAAGTATGTTCTTCTTTCGAGATTTCGTTTTTTGATTTGCTTCTGTGAACACGTTCGGTCATTTCAAGCGTTTTTGCAACTGCCCAAGTACTTATTTTATTATAATCCAAAGTTATCAGCCATTTTAATCTTTCGTTAAAAGTCATTTTCTGTTGCGGAAAATATTTTGATAATTTTTTAATCCGCTGCGGCGTTGAAAGATCATCAAAAATGGGAATAATATAAGGTTTTAAATCCGGTTCTATAAAATTATCAATCAGCTCCAGAGCATAAATAGTATTTTTACCTATAATATTCTTTTTTATTAAATTAATAACTCGCGGCTCATGCAGGAAGCTTAATAGATTGAACAATAATTCATAATTTGTTTCACGTTCCTGATCTAAAGCTAAAAATAATTTTAAAGTATTTTTTTCTTCTTTTATATCACTAATCGAAACAAAAATTTTCAACAAATTATCTATTACAAAGAAAATTTTTTCTTTTATCAAATCTCTTTCGGCTTCAATTGCCTGATACTTACAATAATATAATGCCCATATTACTGAAATTTGAATTTTTCTTGACGAATCATTAATTTTCTTAACAATTAAAGATTTTGCAGTTCCGGAACCCATTTTTGCATAAATTTCAATTATTTTGAGCTTAATATTTTCGTTATCCGTTTTATCATACATTGTATCCAGATGAGATAAAGTTTTGTCGCCTATATCCAATAAAGCAGCGGTACTTACATGATAATATTCGGAAGATTTCAGAAATTGAGTTAATTTTTCAATTAATTTCTTTGATTTTATTCCTGCAGCAAGTCGAATTGCAGAATTCACAATTATTTTATCATTCGATTTTAAAAGTTTCAGTACAATATTTTCAATTCCCTTTGTATCGGGATGTTTTACTAAATATTTTACGATTAAAATTTCATCTCCCGGTTTATCGGAGTTTAACAATCCTAAAAGTTTTTTCTCTGTAAGTTTTTCAATATCGTCAAATGTAAGCAATGAAACTGCCTGATTGTAGCAACGTTTTATTTCTGCATCTTCTGTATCTTTAAATTGGGTTTTTATTTGTTTTAATATTCGGTCTCTCCAAGTTGCATCAATACTTTTTAAAATTGCTTTATTTATAAGCTCATCATTTTTCTTCAATAATGAGGTTGCATAAGGTTCAAAAATGTTCGGATTTGTTTCGGCTAAAATGGTAACACTTAAACGAACAACATCATCATTAAATTTTTTAAACTTTTTAGAAAGAACTTCTGTTCCGTATTTATATTTAGAAGTTTCTTTTTGCCTTTGCGAAGTTAATTCTTTAAGAATTTCTCGGAGCTTATCTTTATAAGCCAGATATAATTTTCGTGCTGTAAAAACCCAAAGAATCAACAGGGGTAAAAAGAAAACCGGGTAATATTCTAAGCTGAAACCGTCGCCGAGATTTAATATTAAATTTAATCCCAAAAGTAAAGCACCTGCAATAGCAATGGCAAATTGCATAACAACGCCAACTTTTGACTGCACCGCTAATTGAAGCGACGCGGGTAAAGGTTGGTATAAAATATTAAATGAAGGATCATCCAAACCGCGACGCATAATTCGTTCCATAGATTTGTTTAAGGTCATTAATATCAGAAACAAAATACTTACCGTTCCGATTGTAAAGCCGGAAATTAATGAAATAAATACAATTAGCGTAAGAGATAAAGGTAAAACAATCAGACCTAATTTAACACCGTATCTTACAAGAATTCGGCTTGAAAAATATGAAATCAATAATTCGCCGATTTTTAATCCGGCAAAAACCAATGCTATAAATGAGGCAACTGAACCTTCTTTAACAAATAATGTTTTTTCCTGAACTTTAATGGCAGAAAGAAATCCGAAATCAGTAATATAAATAGCTGTCATTGAGATGATTGCTGTTATAAATATCAACCTGAAATATTTGTCTTTTATCAACTTTTTAAACGATGTATCAACTTTTTCCTTTGCAACCTTTTCTTTCCCTTTTTGTTCCGGGAATTTCTTATAAATTTTTAATAAAATCAGCACAGCAACTATTAAACTTCCTGCCGAAATAAACAATAAATTATAAGATGTACCGATAAATTTTGACAAAACCGGAATAATTAAATAACCGAGAATAGAAGCAATAACACCGCCCATATTTATCATTCCGAATAAGCGTTTTACCTGTACTAAATTCAAAAGTCGAAGAGCCAATCCGCCGGATTCAATTCCGACTAAAGAAATAAAAGGCCAAGCCCAAATGAAAACAAAAAAACTAAGGTATTTTGAATCAATAAAATTTAATGATAAGCGGGCAAACAGACTGATTATCAACATAAAAATTAATGCCGATACAAACAAATTTCTGCTTTTAATTTTCTGTTGTAACCAAGAATATAGAGTCGAAATAATATACCCTGCAAGTCCGGCTGTTATATAAGCATAAGGTAAATGTTCACTACCGTAATTTTTTATAAAAACAGAATTTGCCTGAACAAAATAAAATGCAATAAATAAGCCGACAAAAAATGAATGAAAGAATAATAATAAAAATTTATTCAGTTCTTCCGATTTCAGCCCGAAAGTATTAATCAATATTTTTTTAAAACTCGGCATTAAGGTCTCTTTTAAACAGAAAGAATTGATTTATCTTCTTTCATATCATTAATAATTCTTCGTAATCGTTTAATTTCTTTTTCTTTTTGAACAATTGTTTCGACATTTTTCTCTTTCTCTGATACTAACTGATTATATTCTGTTTGCAGTTGTTCGGTTTTAGCATTAATTTTTGCTGCAAATAAGGATGCTGCAATTGTTGCAGAAACTTTTTCAACAAATTCAATATCAAATTTATCAATTTCTTTTAACGATGCCAATTCAATAATTCCTACTAAAAAATTTTCTGTTAAAAGCGGAACAATAAGTACTGATTTAGGATTTGCAGTTCCTAAACCCGAACGTATTTCAGCATAATTATCAGGAACATTTGAGATATATATTTTTTTCTTTTCATAAGCACAAGCACCTGCCAAACCTTCCCCTATAATTATCTTTTTCTCTTTATATTTTCTTCTTCCGTATGCTGTAGATGCCGTTAATTCAAGAATTTTTTCGTCTGATTCATCATTTACCAGAAAAATACCGCCTTGATTAACTTCAAGCATATTTACTAAGGTGCTGATAATTTCATAGGATAATTCCGAAATATCTTTACTGCTTTTTCGAACCAATTCGGTAAACATAGCATATCCTTCATTTGCCTGACTTCTGCGTTCATTTTCCAAATGTCTTTTTTCCTCTTCTTCTCCTGCCGTTTTAATACTTGTACGCATTTCAAGTAAAGAATTTCCTAATGTATCCTCTGAACTTAAAGGTTTGAATTCAGCATCAATATTTCCTTTTCCTATTTCCATAGCGAAAGCAGCATATTGATGTATTCCGTTAATCAAATCATTTAAAGAGTTAAGCATATCGCCCAATTCATCACCTCTGTTAACTTGCTCAATTTCAGACTCTTGCCCCTTTGACATAGCATATAACTTTTCCTTAACTTTAAATATTGAATCACTGATAGACTTTCCGAAATAATACAAACTGACAGAAGCAATTGAGATTAATATCAACCCGAATATTACAACTACGATAATTAATCTGTTAATTTGGCTGTTTAGTTCTGCTGTTTTTTGTGCAACCATAGTATCAATATAATCCACATAAACTCCGGTCCCTATAACCCAGCCCAAAGGTTCGAATAATCTGATATAACTGAGTTTCGGAATTCGCTTATCCGTACCGGGTTTATAATAATCATATCTTAAAAATCCGGCACCGCCGTTTTTATTTATAACATCTGCAAATGCTTCATAAACATTTTGTTTAGTATCTTGAATATAAAATACTTGCACCGTTCCGTTCATTTCAGGTTTTATAGGGTGCATAATTACCGTGTACGGCGGTTTCACTTCATTTATCCAAATATAACCGGCATCGCCGAAAGTCATTTGCTCAATATCTCTGACTGCATATTTCAAATCAGGCGGAAAATCTTTAATTTTTACAGAATGTTTATGATAAGAAGATGAAATTTTCGGCCAAGCTTTGTCCAACATTTTATAAGCACTGTTCACATTATCTTCCAATTGTTTTTTTACAATTTCAGTTTGTTCTTTTCGGTATGATTCAATACTTTCAAAAGTACTTTTACGGTACTCCAAAACAGAAAATACGGTAACGGCAACAATTGTTATAAAAACAATAATACCTGTAAACAACGGTATTTTAGTACGTATATTCATTGAAAAAATAAAACTTTTTTTAAAACCCGAAATATACAAAAAAAAAATCAAAAACGATTATGACAGTATTTTTCAGCTGCACGAATTTTTCTTTGTAATCCGGATTTATTCATTTAACTTTGCAACAGAATCAGGTATATTTGTTTATTATATTCAAATATAAAAGGGAATGCCGTGAAAATCGGCAACAGTACCCGCTGCTGTAATCTTCAATGTTTTAAACATTCTTTTGCCACTGTTTTTAATTTGCAAACGGGAAGGCGTTTAAAATAAGGAGTAAGTCAGAAGACCTGCCGGATTCATATTATTATCCGAAGCTTTCGGGATAAAAAGCTTTAAGGACGGAACATTTATGCTCATTTCCTTATTTTCTTATTCCCTTTTTCTCTCGGATTAATATCGTTGTTTTTTTATTAATTAATTTTTAAAGTTTTTTATCATGAAAAAAAATTTATTCTTAACATCGGTGTTAATCGCAATTTTTTCATTTGCTGTTAACGCACAAACACCTTTTAATTTTGAAACATTAACTGTCCCGAGCCGGGGATATTGGAACGGATCAGACGGAAGCGGATTATTCGGAGACAATGAAATCACTTTTTATAACAATTACAACAGTGATTGGGGAAGTTGGTCGGGTTTTTCATTTGCTTACGACACTATTACTTCCGACTCGCAATATGCAGCATTTGCAAACTCAGAAGAAGGACATGTGTTCGGCATAGGATATGTCCCTCAAGATTGGCAAAGCGGAACATATGACAATATTCCGATTGTTTGCAAATTTACAAATCACGTTGAAATTCAATCAGTTGACATCACAAATAACAAAAAAACGGCAGACGTAATTATTAACGGAGATTCCGATTTCGGAGATACTGCTTTTATTGACGGTGATTATTTTAAAATTTTAATTGAAGGCTTTTATAACGGAGAATCTTCCGGAGTTATTTCATTCTTTTTGGCTGATTACACTGCGGGAAATTCGTATGTTGTTGACACTTGGAATACTGTAAATTTAAGTTCTTTAGGGCTGACTGACAGCTTAAGTTTCAATTTAGTTTCGACACATACGGGCAGTTACGGTATGAATACACCTGCATATTTTTGTATAGATAATATTACATATAATTATCCTGCATCGGTTAACGATTTGTCGGGAACAAAAATATCTGTTTATCCCAATCCTGCAATAAATAATATAGTTGTTTCAAATATCTTAAACTCGAATATTCAAATATCCGACATTTCCGGAAAAATTATTTTCAGAAAAAGCAATTGTAATGAAACCGAGAATATAAACTTATCAAATGTTAAACCCGGAATGTATTTTATTACGCTCAGGAATAACAATAAAGTTACTACAAAAAAGATTATAAAACAATAAATCTCCTTTTATAAAAACAATAAAACCGACATAAAAAATATGTCGGTTTTTATTGTTTGAGCAATATTTTCCGATTTATCTTTCAACTTTCAAAACACTTTTCACAATTTCTTCAAATTGTTCTTTGCTTCTGTAGCCTATTATTTGTTTATAATCTCCGGTTGCAGGAACAAACAAAACCGTAGGAATACTTCTTATTTTAAATAAATTTGCCAGTTGCGGATTGTTATCGGTATTAATTTTATAAACCTGAAGTTTATTTCCGTATTCGGATTGTATTGCCTTCAAATGCGGTGCAATCATTTTACAAGGGCGGCACCAATCAGCATAAAAATCAATAATTACAGGTTTATTACCTTCAAATTTCCAACTTGAATTTTTACTGTAATCCCATACATTTTTCTTAAAACTTGCATCATCCAAATGAATCACATTTTGTGAATTCACAAAAGTAATTCCGGATATCATAAGTAATGCAGTTAATACAATTGTTCGTTTAATTTTCATATCTTAATGTTCTTAAATTTATATTATTTATAACGAAATTTATACCAAAAAATTATATAAAAAGAAAGCCGTTGAATATCAGCGGCTTCTCATTGTAATTATAATATTTATTACGCTGACGGTTCTTCAACTTTAAGAACATCCGCAATTGCTTTTTTGAATGTTTCCTTAGGTAATGCACCAACTGCCATTTGAGGTTGTCCTTCTTTAGGAACAAATAATAATGACGGAATACTTTGAATTCCGAACATACCTGCTAAATTACGTTCAACTTCGGTATCTATTTTATAAATATCAATTTTTCCGTTATATTCATCGGAAAGTTCTTCCAAAATAGGAGCAACCATTTTACATGGCTGACACCAATCTGCATAAAAATCAATCATACAAGGTTTGTCCCCTTCAAATGTCCAATCTTTATTTTTTTCAAAATTAAAAACTTTTGTTTTAAATGTTTCTTCGCTTAAAAATTCTACTTTTGCCATTTTAAATTTACTTTATTTTTTAATAGTTTATTTCTGTCAGCATATTTCATTCAAATAATATGCCTTTTTAAAAAGTGGTGCAAAGAATGCAAAAAAATATGACATATTTACCTTTTTTTATCTTTTTTTTATAAAAAAGGATAATTTTGTCAGTTATTATTAAGATTATTCGATAAGATATAAATTCTGAAAATCGAGATATACAATAAAACTTATAATTAAGATTAAAAGAATTGAATAAATAAAAAAAAATTAACGTTATTAATTTTAGACTTAAATAAATACTATGCCCGAATTTAAAAGATACATGGTTACTTCTGCCCTGCCCTATGCAAACGGTCCGGTTCATATCGGTCATTTGGCGGGAGTTTATATTCCTTCTGATATTTATGTCAGATATTTAAGGTTGAAAGGAAAAGATGTTATTTCTGTTTGCGGAAGCGACGAACACGGAGTTCCGATTACTCTGAAAGCAAAAAAAGAAGGTGTCAGTCCGCAGGAAATTGTTGATCGTTACCACAATATCATAAAAAAATCTTTTATAGATTTCGGAATTGCTTTCGATATTTATTCACGAACAAGTTCAGAAACCCATTACAAAACAGCATCTGATTTCTTTAAATACCTTTATGACAAAGGTGAGTTTATCGTAAAAACTACCGAACAATATTTCGACACGCAAGAAAATCAATTTTTGGCAGACCGTTACATCAAAGGAACTTGTCCTAAATGCGGTTACGAAGAAGCATACGGCGACCAATGCGAAAAATGCGGCAGTGCTTTAAATCCCACGGACTTAATAAATCCCAAATCAACCATCAGCGGTGTGGAACTGACTTTAAAAAACACGAAACATTGGTATTTGCCGTTAGACAAACACGAACCTTTCCTCAGAAAATGGATTTTAGAAGACCACAAAGAATGGAAACCTAATGTGTACGGACAATGTAAGTCGTGGTTAGACAACGGATTACAACCGCGTGCCGTAAGCCGTGATTTGGATTGGGGCGTTCCCGTTCCGATTAAGAATGCCGAAGGCAAAGTGCTGTATGTTTGGTTCGATGCTCCTATCGGTTATATTTCGGCAACCAAAGAGCTAACATCCGATTGGGAAAAATATTGGAAAGATAAAGAAACAAAACTTGTTCATTTCATCGGAAAGGATAACATTGTATTTCATTGCATTATTTTCCCCGCAATGCTCAAAGCAGAAGGGTCATATATTTTACCCGATAATGTACCGGCAAATGCTTTTTTGAATTTGGAAAACGATAAAATTTCAACATCAAAAAATTGGGCAGTTTGGCTGCACGAATATCTCGAAGATTTTAAAGACAAACAAGATGTTTTGCGTTATGTTCTCACGGCAAATGCACCGGAAACAAAAGATAACGACTTTACCTGGAAAAATTTTCAGGCACGAAACAACGGTGAGTTGGTTGCCGTTCTCGGAAACTTCATTAATCGAACTCTAGTTCTGACAAAAAAATATTACGACAAAGTTATTCCTTTACCGGATAAAATTAATGAAGCCGACATATCGGTTTTGGAAAAAATTCTGAAAACTAAAAAAGATATTGAAGAAAATATCGAAATCTACAAATTCAGAGATGCACTAAAAGCATATATGAATTTGGCACGCACAGGAAATAAATATCTTGCTGATAACGAACCGTGGAAACTCATAAAAACAGACCCCGACAGAGTTCGAACAATTATGTATGTTGCCGCACAAATAACTGCTGCATTGGCTATTTTGGGAGAACCTTTTTTGCCTTTCACTTCCGAAAAATTGAAAAAAATTATTAATTTTGAAAATACAAAATGGGAAGATGTTAATTTGAGAATAACAAAAGCAAATCATAAAATTAACGAACCGGAATTACTTTTTGACAAAATTGAAGATAAAGAGATTGAATATCAAATAAATAAACTTTTGAAAACAAAGGAAGAAAATATTAAAAACGATGTTGAGCCTAAGCCGATTAAAGAAATAATTTCTTTTGATGATTTTCAAAAACTCGATATAAGAACGGCAACAATTATTGAAGCTGAAAAAGTTCCGAAAACTAAAAAATTACTAAAATTAAAATTAGATACCGGAATCGATAAGCGAACTGTAGTGTCGGGCATTGCCGAATTTTACAAACCCGAAGAAATTATCGGAAAACAAGTTCAGGTATTAGTAAATTTGGCACCGCGAAAACTCAAAGGCACAGAGTCGCAAGGAATGATTTTAACGGCAGAAAATTCGCAAGGGAAACTTTGTTTAGTTTCTCCGGAAGAAAAATTTGAAAACGGCTCTGCCGTGAGCTAGTAAAACACATTAAATCGGGCAGAAAATAAATTCAAGAAATTAAAATTAAATATTATGAATAATTATACTGAATTTACCAAACAAGCACTCGAAAATTTGAGAAACCCTGCAACTCTGCAATGGTATGTAATACCTCTTTTAGCAATAATGTTTTACGTTTACGCTTCGGAAATACAAAAAAAGAATTGGAACCTTGTTTTTGCAGGATTAGCATTTTGGGGAATGGATTGGATTAACGAAATCATTAATTCATTGGTACTGCATTTTTCGCATTATGCACCGATTTGGGGTACGCCCGGACAATCTGCCTATACTGTTCTCATCGGTTTAAATGTTGAAATTATGTTTATGTTTTCGATTGCAGGAATCATTTGGTCTAAAATGTTACTTGACGATAAAAATGCAAAAATTCTCGGCATCAATAACCGTTGGTTTTTTATAATTGCCGGTTCGGTATTCTCAGTAATCATTGAATATTTTCTCAATGCTGCAAATATGCTCACTTGGGATTACAGCTGGTGGAATGCAAAAAATCCGTGGCTGATTGTTCCTTTCGGTTATATGACTTTTTTTATTGTTGCCTATTGGGTTCACGATATGAAATCGATTAAAAAACAGATTGTTACAGTAGGAAGTATTTTTACAATTGTAATTTTAAGTTTAATTATTTTTGGAAATTTAGGATGGATTTAAACATTTAATTACATTTGAAGTCTTATAAATTAATCTCAAAATTATGAATTGGTTTTTGTATATTATTCTCGGCGGGTTTGCCGGATGGCTTACAGGACGTCTTTTTAAAGGCGAAGGTTTTGGTTTTTTAATGAACCTTGTTATAGGAATTATCGGAGGAATTATAGGAGGTTGGATATTCAGATTAATAGGATTCAGCGTAGGCGTAGGAATTATTCCGTCATTAATTACAGCCGTATTGGGAGGAGGAATTTTAGTTTGGATTTTCGGTCTCGGAAAAAAGAAAAAATAATAACGGATGAATAATGATACTAATTTTATTTCACAGAAAAAATCAGGATAAAGAGTAAAGTGTCTGAATTTATTCATAACTTTGTATTCTTATTTTAAAACACAAACTATGTTTCTTACTGTTTTTATATTTTCACTTATACTAATCTCAATCGCTTTAATAGGTTTGGGTGTTCAAACTTTTTTTTCAAAAAAGAAAGAGTTTCCCGAAACACGTGTAGGACACAATAAAAAATTACGTAAGAAAAAAATATACTGCATTAAAACAGAGCAAGTTATGCTCGACAAAAACTACAAACACGTAAAAGGGATTAAAACCGTTTGTTCTGATTGCTGATACTTTTCGAAAAAGTATAAAAAAATCCGGCAAGTTTTAAAATCTGCCGGATTTTTTATTTTATATCATTTTCCTCATTCAACAATAGTCATTTCGTCAACCAGTCGGCTGTCGCCTGCAAATTTATCAATTAAAAACAAAGCATATCGAATATCAAGCGAAATGTTTCGGCACATATCCGGGTCGTACATAATATCGCTCATAGTGCCTTCCCAGTTGCGATCAAAATTTACGCCTATAAGCTCACCGTTTGCATTAATCACCGGACTGCCGGAATTTCCGCCCGTAGTATGATTTGATGCAATAAAACAAACGTGCATTTTTCCGTTTTCGCCGTAGCGTCCGTAATCTTTTTTCTCATAAAGTTCTTTTAATCGTGCCGGCACTTTGTAATCGTAAATCTTCGGATTATCTTTTTCGATAACCCCTTTAAGTGTTGTAAAATACTCATATTCAACACCGTCTTTCGGCTCGTATGTATCAACGTTTCCGTATGCAACACGCAGAGTAAAATTGGCATCAGGATAAAAAACTTTGTTTGTATCTGCCTGCATTAACAATTTCATATACAGACGATTTAATCTGTTAATACGGTTTGTATATTTATCGGTATTTACCAAAATTTTTGTGTAATACACATTTACAAAATCATAAAAAAAGTTGTATCCGGGTGTGTCTTTAATCTTTTGTTCGGTTTCGCTTCCGTAGGAATATTTTTCGATAAAATCGTTAAATTTTTCTTCATTCAAATAAAATGTTTTTGCAAAATAAACATCGGCAAACAAATTAAAAGCCGTTTCATCGTCAATATCAAAATGACTGAAAGGTTCTAAAAAATTAAAAATTTCAGGTTGAAAATCTTTTCCGGCATTTTCGTAATACAACTTTACCAAACTTTTAAAAATCTTTATATCGGTTTCCCTATTGTAGTTCTTGAAAAATTTCTTTGCGTATTTTTTTATGCTTTCAATATCTTTATCGGTAAATTTATCACCTTTACGAAGTAAACCGGCAAGTTTTGACGTAAATTTCACACTTTCCATAGACCATACGGCTTCGTAGAAATATTCTTCGGCTAATTTATAAGGTGTATATGCTTTATAAATACGTTTATATTCGGGCAAAAGATGACCGTATTTTGCCGTTCTGTCAGGTTTTTCGTTAATCCAATCGGTTAATTGTTTTTCTGTTTCTTGCTTTTTTGCAACGGCGTTCAGTCTTTTCAGACCGTTATTTTCACCTATCCATTTTTTCCAATAATTTGAAACCCGAGCATATTTCGAGGCATATTTTATCCTTATTGCCGGGTCTTTTTCCATATCAGCCGACATAATATCAATAATACTCTGACGAACTTTTATACGCTCCGGATTGATTTTATTCTGTATCATATTCACGGCATAAGAAGTCAGGTATTCTTCCGTTCTTCCGGGATAACCGAGAACAAGGGTAAAATCGCCTTTTTTCACACCTTTTAAAGATACCGGAAAATATTTTATAGGTTTATAAGGCACATTATCTTCCGAATATTCGGCAGGTTGGTTGTTTTTATCCGCATAAATGCGAAACAGAGAAAAATCACCTGTATGTCGAGGCCACATCCAGTTGTCGGTGTCGCCGCCGAATTTGCCTATTGCCGAAGGCGGTGCCCCTACCAAACGAATATCTTTAAAAACATTCTCAACAAACAAAAAATATTGATTTCCGTAAAAAAACGGTTTTATTTTTATTTGAAAATTATTGCCTTCCCCGGCTTTTTCTTTCAATTTTTTAATATGTTCTTCAATTAATCTATTTCGAGCATCTTCCGACATATCATCGGTAACGCCTTTTAAAACCTGTGCCGTAACATCTTCCATTCTTACCAAAAAAGTTACGGTAAGTCCGTCGTTCGGCAGTTCTTCTTTGTCGCTCATCGCCCAAAAACCGTGAGTTAAATAATCGTGTTCCAAAGAGCTGTGCGACTGAATACTGCTGTATCCGCAATGGTGATTTGTAATTATCAGACCTCTGTCGGAAATAAGTTCGCCGGTGCATCCGCCGCCGAAAATCATAACGGCATCTTTCATACTTGCTTTATTGATGCTGTATATATCTTCCGCCGTAAGTTTAAAACCTTTTTTTTGCATATCGGCAATGTTATACTTTTTTAAAAGCATAGGAATCCACATTCCTTCGTGTGCCTGCAATACCGGAGCAAACAAAAGCGTTAAAACCGCAGTAAGAAATAAAGTTCTTTTTATCATTGTTTTTATTTTATACAATTAAGTCTTCAAAGATACATTTTTAGAATTATTTTAACTCAAAAGTTGAAAATTTTTCAATTTGGATTTTTATATTAATTTTAAACCTGAAAAAATATTCATTATGTTAAATATTGCATTATTCGGTCCGCCCGGAGCAGGAAAAGGAACACAATCGGAATTTTTAATTCATAAATACAATCTTTTCTATATTTCAACAGGTGATTTGCTGAGAAAAGAATTAGCTGCCGAAACCAAACTCGGTATGCAGGCAAAAGATATTATCGCACAAGGCGGTTTGGTATCTGACGAAATTATTGTTCAAATTATTGAAAAAACAATAAAAACAAATTCCGATGCCAACGGATTTTTATTCGACGGTTTTCCGCGAACATACATACAAGCGTATATCCTTGAAGGACTTATGATTAAACTTAATTCAAATTTAGATGCCTTAATAAGTATCGAAGTTTCGGAAGAAGAAAGCGTAAAACGGCTTTTGAACAGAGCAAAAACTTCCGGCAGAAGCGATGATAACAAAACCGTAATTCGCAACCGACTAAAAGAATATCACGATAAAACTTTGCCTGTTTTAAATTTCTATAAAGAAAAAGGGAATTATATTGCCGTAAACGGAATGCAAACAATTCCGAAAGTTACCGAAGACATAGATAAGGTAATCAACGATTTATTAAGCAAAAAATTACTGAATATTGTAATGTTCGGGCATCCGGGTTCGGGCAGAGGGTCGTTGGGAAAAGCTTTGGCAGAAAAATATAAGCTGGAATTTGTGGCAACCGGAGAAATGTTGGAAGAAGAAATTGAAAAAGGCAGCGAAACAGGTAAAAAAATTAAGAATTTGTACGAAAGCGGACAATTAGTTCCTGATGAAATTGTTATTCCTCTTATTGAGAAAAAAATAATAAATTCAAAAAATATCAGAGGATTTATTTTTAAGGGATTTCCGCGAACACTGGTACAATCCTACATTCTCGACGGACTTTTAAAAAAATACGATTCTTACATTGCTAAAATTTTTGAAATAAAAGTAGATACTTTGGAACTTATACGTCGGCTTGACAAACGCAGCAAAACCGATGCGGTAATGCCCTACGACAGCAGTACGGAAAAAATTGTTAAACGCTTGCAGGAACACGAAGACAAAACTATTCCCGTAATTGAAAAATACAAAGAGACCCACGATATTACCATTATCGACGGCACTCCGCCTTTTAACAAAGTTCTGGAAACAATATCAAAAGAAATTGAAAACAGTTTTAAAAACCTCAAGTAAGTTGACAGTAAAAAATTAAAAACAGAAAATTTAAATGAAATTATTTTACAGAGAATACGGAAAAGGTGAGCCAATAATTATTACTCACGGATTATTCGGTATGTCGGATAATTGGATACCGATTGCAAAAAAACTTGCCGAAAACTTTAAAGTATATCTGCCGGATATGAGAAACCACGGAAATTCACCGCATTCCGAAATTCATACTTACGATGCTATGAGTAACGACATTTTAGAATTTATCGAAGACAGAAACATAAAAAATGCAATTTTTGCAGGGCATTCAATGGGCGGAAAAGCAGTTTTACAATTTGCAGAAAAATTTCCTGAGAGGGTAACTAAAATGATTATTATTGATATTTCTCCCGAGAAATATATTCCGGACGAGAAATTTTTCAAAAAAGCACTAAACCACAAACTTCTGCTTGAAAAGCTAAAGACTGTAAATCTCGAATTACCTGATAACAGAAAAGAACTTAACGAATTAATAACACTTGAGTTTCAAAATCCCTTTATTAGTCAACTGATATTAAAAAACATACGAAAAAATAATGAACGATTTTATTGGAAAATAAACATTGCTGCTCTTTACAAACATCTATACGAAATGCAACGAAAAATAAAACTTACAGAAAAAGTAAAAGACATAAAAACATTATTTATTTTCGGAGGCAACTCACCCTATTTCAATAAAAACGACAAAGTTTACATAAAAACTGTTTTGCCTAAATCCGAAATAAAAATTATTCCCGATGTCGGGCATCTTATTCATATTGAGAATGAGAATGAACTTATCAAAAGAATTTTTAGTTTTACTGATTAATATTTCTCTTTTCAGGTAAAATTCGTAATTTTAATTCTTCAAAACATTTTATGATTAAAAAAACGTCAATATTAATTTTTCTGTTTTGTGCAAGCACAATGTTTATTTTTGCACAAAATAAAAATATTGACTCTCTTGAAAAAAGCCTTAACCAAACTAATAATATTGAAAACAAAATTTCCGTTCTTAAAAAATTAACAGAGCTGTACTTTTCGGAAAATTACTATGACAAATCTGTTTATTATGCAGAAAAAGGTCTGAAACTTTCAAGAACAAAACATTCAGATTCAGAAATGGCATTTTTAGAACTTTTAGCAAGAAATAAATTTAAACTTTCAAAGTTTAATATAAGTTACAAACTATACACAGAACTTTTTAACAAAGCAAAAAAAAATAAAAATAAACATTATCAAGGAATTGCATTAAACGGTTTTTTACAACTGTTTTGGATACAAGGACTTTATGACAAAGCTGTAAAATCAGGAAACGAAGCAATTAATATTTTTGAGGAATTGAATGATTCCGATAATATTACTGTTACAAAATTAAATACAGCATCTGTTTATCTGGATTTAAAAAATTTAAAAGAAGCTGAGAAAATTTACGATGATGTTTTAAACAATAAAAAAAACAATTATGACACTGTATTAATTGCAGGAATATATGAAAAAAAAGGCGTTATACAATTTTACAAAAAATTCTATTCCGCATCCGGATATTTTTATACTAAAGCATTAAATCTTTATCAACTCTTAAATGATGAACTGTCTGCAGCGATAGAAATCGGCAATATTGCCGAAACTTATGAAGTTGAAAAGAAATATTCAAAAGCTTTAAATCTCTACAATCAAGCAATTATTATTGAAAAAAAACATAAATATTATTCCGGTTTAATATTTTTATATGAAGCTACCGGCAAGTTATATATTGAAACAAAACAATATAAAAATGCTGAAAAAGCACTTAAAAAAGCCCTGTACTCTATTAACTTAACAAAAGAGAAACGAGAACTTCCGAATATTTATAATTTACTGCATTTATTATATGCAAAAACCGGGAATTACAAAAAAGCGTATGAATATATACTTAAAAAAGACACAATAAAAGATTCAATTACAGGAGAAAACGTTCAAAATAAAATAAATTTAATACGAATAAAATATGAAACTGAGAATGCAGAAAAAGAAAATCTTTTCTTGAAAAAAGCACAAGAATATCAAAAAATGATTAATAAAAGACAATCTTTTATTATCAGTATTATTTCCGCATTATTGGTAATAATAATTTTATTTGCCGGTTTACTTTATAAATTTAACTTAAAAAATAAAAAAATAACAAATACTCTTTCCGAAAAAAATAAAGAATTAAATAATGCTTATTCCGATATCAAAGGAAGTATTAATTACGCAGGAAAAATCCAGAATGTAATGCTTTCTTCATTTACCGATACATTAAAAGTTTTTTCCGAATTTATTATTCTTTACAAGCCTGCATACACCTTAAGCGGAGATTTTTATTGGTCAAAAAAAATAAATAATACTGTTTTTATTGCCGTAGGAGGCAGTACCGGTCACGGAATTCCCGGAGCTTTATTAAGCATCACGGGTATGTCGTTTTTAAATGAAATCGTTACGGAAGATTTTATTCAAACCGATGTGGTTTTAAATAATTTGAGAAATAAAATTAAACAACGACTAAATCAAAACGGAAATTTTCGAGAACATAAGGACGGTTGGGATATTGCTTTGTTTTCAATTAACCTGAAAACAAAAGAAACACAATTTTCCGGTGCATTTAATTCGATGTATGTTATCACGGAAGATAAAGGGAAAAAAATAATTGTAAAATATAAAGCAGACAGACAGCCGGTAGGTATTTATTATCGTGAACAACCCTTTAAAAGCCACAATATAAAACTTAAAAAAGATGATATAATATGGATGTTTACGGACGGATTTCCGGATCAATTCAGTGAAATGTATAATAAAAAATATTCTTCAAAACGATTAAAAGAATTATTGCTTTCGATTTCGTCCGAACCTATGAAAGAACAGAAAAATATCCTGAACTCTGAATTTAATAAATGGAAAGGAAATTTTGAGCAAGTTGATGATATTATGATAATGGGAATTAAATTATAAAAAAACTGCTCCGGTTAACAGAGCAGTTCAAAAGTTTTCCTTGCTTTTTGATTCAGGTTTGTGTAGTTTTAAAGTTTAGTTTAGTTGCTTGTTTATGTTGTTTGATATAGAGATGTTCCGATTATATAAATTCCATAAAAAATAATTTATTTTTTTATAATAAAATCATAAACTACTGAGACATTGACAATTAATAATACTTAAAACTCAAAAATGGAAGAGTTTAAAAGAAAAAGCATAAAAAATTGGGCAGCAGACGACCGTCCGAGAGAGAAATTATTATCTAAAGGCATTGAAACATTATCCGATGCCGAATTACTTGCCGTATTAATCGGTTCCGGAAACAGAAACGAGTCTGCCGTTGAACTGTCGAAACGAATTTTATCCGACAACAAAAATAATCTTAACGAACTTGCAAAATTAAGCATTGCCGATTTACAAAAATATAAAGGCATCGGTGAAGCAAAAGCCATATCAATTGTAGCTGCTTCGGAACTCGGAAAACGAAGAAATATTGCAAATGTTATCGAACGTAAACAAATTAAAAGCAGCAAAGATATTTTTGAAATTTTCGGTCAGAAATTGGGAGATTTGCCCTATGAAGAATTTTGGTTAATGATAATGAACCGAGCAAATAAAATTATTGAAATACGAAAAATTAGTGCCGGCGGAGTATCAGGAACGGTTACCGATATTAAAATCATTTTAAAAGCAGCTATCGAAAAAACCGCATCAGGAATTATTGTCTGTCATAATCACCCTTCCGGAAATATAAAACCAAGCAATTCGGATATCAGTTTGACAAAAAAATTAAAAGCAGCCTGTGAATTAATTGATATTCCTCTGCTCGATCATATTATTGTTGCATACAGCAATTACTACAGCTTTGCTGATGAAAGTATGATTTAATAAATTATTAATCAAAAATTATAAATTAATATACCGATAAACTTAAATTCGTTTTAAGTAAAATCTATTACTTTTATAAACTTTTTCTTGTTAAAGTATTAACAAAAACATTAAACGATTTTAAAAAAACCAACAATGTCCGAAATACGTATCATAAAGAACAAAGATATAGATACTATCCTGTGGGACAGGTGTATATCCCGTTCAGAAAACGGCGATATCTTCGGTTATTCTTGGTTTCTGGATACTGTAAGTAATGATTGGTTCGGTATTGTTAAAGGAAATTATCAAATCGTTATGCCTTTGCCGGTAAATCGATATTTCGGCTTCATTTCAGTAAAAAATTATAAATTTCAAAGTAAAACTGACATTTACTCTCCTAAAGAAATCAGTAATAAAATAATACAAGAATTCTTGGAACTTGCCGGAACACTCTCAAAACATATTACTCTTACAAGCGAAAATAAATCATTGTTAAAAACGGCAAAAAAATTCAAAACCTTTTATTCTTACAAATTAGATTTAATTCGTCCCTATAAAGATATCAATTATTCCGCCTCTGATTTTATTATTAAGCAATTAAACAGCTCCGAATCTCATAAAACATTTTTTAATACCGGCATTTTACCCAACGGAATTACCCTTCTTTCATCACTCACAAAATCGTTAAACAAAAAAAATATCAATACATTAAGACGCTTAGCGGCAACATCATTACGAAAAAATTCAGGACACATATACGGTGCTTTCAATCAACATAACCGACTGATTGCCGCTGTGTTATTTATGAGTTCACATTTTAAAGTAAATATAATTTATGCCGTGCAAACCAAAGAAGCAGAAAACAAAAAAGCACTGTACGGACTGATTGATTACTATATTAAAACCCGTTCGGAAAAAGCACTGACACTTGATTTTTTTGAATTAAACGAATTTCCGGAACAGTTTTTCTCAGAAATGAGTGCCGTTAAATATCCTTGGTATAAGATTCAGTTGTAAATATTTTGTACAAAATATTTACAACTGAAATACGACTTTCCGCCTGCTTAAACTTACAACATATTTTAAAAATAATCTTCTGTTTCAATTTAAAATACAAGTTAATAACCTTCAATACTATATTTAATGTTTTGAATAAGTTCTGATTTATTTGCCTTTTATTTCTCGTTTTCTGTATTTTCTAAATATATATTCAACTATAAAAGCTCCGATAAATGTGAAGATACTGGCATAAAAAGCACTTTTTTGAGTATCCCACTGATATTTCATCAACGCAGAAAAAACCGCCAAAAGAATTATTAAATTAAAAATAATAAGAATTTTATTTCCTCCGTATTCTTTTTGTAACTTAATATGTGAAATTAATACAAAAATATAAATAACAGTAAAAACAGTACTTGTAATTGATGCAATAGCTCCTAAATCAAAAAATAAGGCAAATAAAAGACCTAAACCTGCTGTAAGATATAAACCTTCGGTTGACTTGAACCAAACTTTTCTTTCAAAAGTTTCAGGTAATTCACCATCCTTTGCCAAAGAATAAGCAATATTTGCACCGCCAAAAATAGTTGCGTTTAATGCAGATGAAATAGAAAATAAGGCTCCGATTGTAATAAGAATAAATCCAAAATTACCCAAAAAAGGTTTAGCAGCAATAGCCAAAGCATTTTCTTGTGCTTTAATAATATCTTGTAACGGTAGATTTCCGATAGTAACAACAGAAATTAATATATAGAAAATCATCACAAATATGATACTTATAAATATTGCTAAGGGAACATTCTTTTTGGGATTTTTTATATTTTCAGATGCATTTGTGATAAGTCCGAATCCCATATAAGAAAGAAAAAAGATAATAGACGCATTTAGCAAACCGCTTGTGTGAGCTGAATCAAAGCCGGGTTTAACCATTCCCCAATTAATGGTCATAAAGCCGCCTAAAATAAACACAAGTAAAATTGATAATTTAACTACAACAATATAAAATTCAGCTTTTCCGACAGCTTTACTGCCAAAAAAGTTCAATGCAGTAAAAAATGAAATAACAATTACTTCAACTATTCCGGTGGTCAATGTTGTAGGTGCAACATGAATGAAAGGAAGCAGATAACCCGCAAAACCTTTAACAAACAGAGAAATAGACACCACATAAGTTAACCACATAAGAATACTTAAAGCCCCTGTTACAATGCTGTCTCCGAGACCTTTTAATATAAATGCAATCGGACCCGCATTAGATATTATCTTTCCTCCCAAAATAGCATATGAATAAGCCACTACTAAAGCATAAATTCCTGAGAGAATAAACGCCTCAGGTAAATCATTTCCGGCAATTTTAGCTCCTAAGCCGAAAATTGAAAAAATACTGGCACCTATCATTGTGCCTACGGCCATAGATATTACTTCTATTAAACTAAGTTTCTTATTTTTTTTCATTGTATTTCTTTACTGTTTGTACAATACTTTATCCTCTTTGAATTACCCCGCAACGGCAGTCTGTCTGTAAACTCCCGGAATAATAAAATTTTGCTCAAATATAAATAATTGTTTTGATTTTAGAATATAAAAACTGTCGAAACAATTAAATTGCTTAAATCGGCTGAACTTAATCTGTACAGTTTATATAATACCGATACAGAGTAATATAGCACTTTTAATATGTGCTTTCAATACATCTGTTCCAAGCATGCTTATTAATCTTCATAAATTATATGCCGTGAATATTAAGCCGACTCCTGCTTCGGCTCTCATTTTGTATTTCCGAATAATAATGTGATTAAATTCCCACTGTCGTTTAATGGTTTCGCAGGGATGCTAAACAATTGCCTGCCTTTGTTTGCGATAGGTTTTTATTTTGTATTTAAAGTGCCGAATTTTCAGTCAACCGATTTCAGGAAAAGACAGTACAAAAAATAAACATTAGTCAGTCTTAATTATTAGAGTACCTTTGTACACGGATTCCTTGTCTTTTGACATCAAATATTTACTATTAATTTGTTGATGTGCTTTTTTAAGCGACCTTTCATCGCATTCGCAAACTTCATACTTATAGTTGAGTTATCAGTAATAAGTCCACACGTCAAAGTACTAATATTTAGTACGCCTAAGAGCTTTTAGTCGAGCATTTTCGTTTTTTTTGATGACACAAATTGAATAAAGTATGAATATTAATTCAGACAATTATTATGGCGACAATCGTATTTCCACTGCATTACTTCTTGCGGCAGGTACAGGCAGTCGTCTTTTCCCTTTAACAAAAAATTATCCCAAATGCCTAACCCTTGTAAATGAAAAGTCAATTCTTGAGCGACTTATCAATAATTTAAAAAAACAAGGGTTTAAACGTCTTGTAATTGTTACCGGCTACAAAAATGAATGTATTATGGATTTTCTGGGCAGCAAATCAGGAGATTTAAACATTGAGTATATTTTTAGTCCGTTGTACCGTACCACTAACAACATTTATTCGTTATGGATGGCTCGCAATATCATAAATGAACCTTTTGTTCTGTTCGAAAGTGATTTGGTTTTAAATACATCCTTGCTCGATGAAATGGTTTATCCCGATAAAATGGCCGTAGCTGAAATGCAACCATGGTTAAACGGAACCACCGTTTCCCTTAATAAACAAAATCAAGTAACTAAGTTTCACAAAGGGACAACAGATACATATACTGATATTCGTTATAAAACAGTTAATATTTACAGCTTTTCGCTTGCTTCATGGCAAGCAATTGTTAAGATGCTTAACCGGTATATTGCTGTGGGAAGTGTTAACTGTTACTACGAAACTGTTTTTTCTGAAATGGTTGAAAATAAAACATTGTCGTTTGAATCCGTTTCGTACGACAATAAAGCGTGGTACGAGATTGATACTGTAAATGATTTAGCTGAAGCAGAAAAACTTTTCCCGGCAGAAATGAAAATACGGGTCAAGCCGGAAAAGACATATGCATAGTGTTTCAAATAAATATACGATGAAGAATAAATATAAAACACAGGCGGAGAAATACGAATACATATCAAAACAACACGGCGGCTATTATAGGCATAATTTTACCGATCATGCCTATTTATACAATCTCTATTTTCCTCCTAAAGCAGTATTCTCCCACCTTAAAGATAACATTGAGAACTTAGTGTTGAATTACCCTATGGCACAAAATGCACTTGCCGAATTAATCGGGGAAATAATTCAGCAACCCGGTGAAAGAATTGTTGTCGGAAACGGTGCTGCTGAAATTATAAAAATACTGTCCGGCCATTTAGCAAAAAAAATAATTGTTCCGGTACCTTCGTTTAACGAATATGCAAATGCAGCACCTAAAAATCATGTGGTAGAATTTCCGCTTGAATTTCCATCCTTTCAACTGGATATAGATAAATTTGCCTCCGAGATTATTAAAGTTAAAGCCGACATCGCTGTTGTTGTAACACCAAATAATCCTACATCGTTGTTGGTGCCGAAAGCCGATTTAATTCGACTTGCGCAGAAGCTGGAAAAGCATAATTGTATGCTGATTATTGATGAATCTTTTCTTGATTTTGCTGAAAACAAGGTGCAAATAAGTTTGGAACAAGATATTGATAAATACCCCAATATGGCTATTCTTAAAAGCATGAGTAAAGCTTACGGAATTTGCGGACTTAGAATCGGATATTTGTTAACAGCTAACCTAAAATTTGCGGCAGCAGTTCGAAACGGCATTCATATTTGGAACATCAACGGATTTGCCGAAGAGTTTATGCGTATTTTGCCCCGTTACAAACAAGAATTTGAAGCAAGTTGCGAACGAGTTAAATCAGATCGTGATATTTTTTATAAAAAGCTGTCGGCTATTGAAGGGATGACAGTTTTTAAACCCGATGCAAACTATATTTTCTGTCGCTTACCCGATACAGCTTTAAGCGGACCGGAAATAACAAAGCGTTTATTTATTAAACACAATATTTATATAAAAGACAGTGCAGAGAAAACACAACCCGATGCCGACCGATATATTCGAATTGCAAGTCGCACCAATGAGGAAAACAGTAAACTTATTGTAGCTTTGAAGGATGTAATGTATTTAAAAAGTTAATGATATGACTAACAAAAAACAGCCCGGCATGCTTACTTTTGCCAAAGATTTACCTAATATTTGTTCATTAATCGGATTATTAAGTGCTGTATTAGGAATATATTTCGCAATAAAAGGAAATTTTCCGGCAGCAATAATCGGAGTACTTTGGGCAGTTCTGTTCGATTGGTACGACGGAATTATTGCCCGAAAATTGAAAGGCAGGACAAAAATACAAGGTATTTTCGGAGCTCAACTTGATTCGATGATTGATATTGTAAGCTTTGGAATTTTACCTGCAATAATACTCTTAAGCTACGGAAATTATAGTGTATGGTTTATACCCGGAGCTTTTGTAATTATTGCTACCGGTACTATCCGTTTAAGTTACTTTAATGTTTATGGTCTTATTGACAGTAAAACATATAAAGGTTTGGCTCTTGATAATAATGTACTTATTCTTGCTTTTGTCTTTTTATTTGAACATTTCTTCAAGCATTCCACTTTTTCAATATTTATTTATGTCATCTTAATGATTCTGTCAGCATTAAACTTAAGCTCAATTCCAACTCCTAAATTTGGCGGAAAATGGATTTATGTACTTGTTATTTATGTAATTACACTGACATCCGTTTTTGGTTGGATTCTGTATAATAAAGCTTGAAAAATATAAAGTTACTTAAATCGGCTGATTTTAAGCTGTATGTTTTGTATAAAACTGATATAAAGCAATATAGCTTTTTTAATATATGCTTTTGTATATGGTAGACTTTCTACCTTGAAAACTCAAGTTACCTACTTGAAAAAACAAAGACCTTTAGTATTATCGGTTTTTCAATTAATTATTCAAGAATAACAGTATCTGAAACATCAGGGCAAACTCATACTTTTTTTCTAAAAAACATGTATTATATTAGTTGTTTTTCTCATTAAATATTTGTATATTAACCTGTTAATCAAATAATTAACAGACATGAAAAATGACAATAAATTAATCGGTATTTTTGGCAGTATAGAAGACCCCGGAAGCCATATTAACCAACTTCACAAACTAACCGACATCCTCCTAATCGGCATAATATCAGTTATTTGCGGGGCTGAAACATGGAAGCAAATAGTTGAGTTTGCAAATTCAAAAGAAGATTTTTTGAAAAAATTCTTGGAATTACCTGATGGAATTCCATCAGATGACACTATTAATCGAGTATTTTCTTCAATTGACAGTTCTCAATTTGAACATTATTTTATAGCATGGGTTAATTCAATAGCAGATATTTCAAAAGGGCAAGTTATTGCAATAGACGGGAAAACATTAAGAGGAGCAAAGTCAAAAGGGAAAAAATCTCCTGTTCATATGGTTAGTGCATGGGCAA
>JAADGE010000065.1 GCA_013152535.1 Chlorobiota bacterium | reverse complement strand
TAGGAACAATTGATCCGGACAATCAAACTTTAACCGGCGGTATTCCGTACACCGACCGACCCGACGGTATCCGTTTCTTTTTTAAATATTTACCGACAGACATTGATACTATGTTTTTAGGAGCCTTTCTGACTAAATGGAATGAAACGACATTATCCGCCGACACAATCGGTATGACCGGTTATTTAAACAGTGATACCTATGATACTTATACTGAAACAGAACTTCCTTTTATTTGGCAATCGAATGAAAATCCGGATACTTTGAATATTATTTTTACTTCATCAGGATTTAACGGAAATGCAGGAAGCAGCTTATTTATTGACAGTTTATCAATGTTTTACGGAATTCCCGTATCCCCGACTTTCTGTTTTCCCGCAAAAGATCTAACAAGCTCTTCATTTACGGCAAATTGGATGACTGTTCCGAATGCAACAAGTTACAGTTTAGATATTTCGGAAAATTCGGATTTTTCAAGTTTTTTAACCGGTTATGAAAATCTGAATACCGGAACCGATACTTTTTATGTAGTAAATGTTTCACCCGGAACCTATTATTACAGAGTAAGAGTTAATTACGATACAGAAACAAGCATTAATTCAAATACTATTGAAGTACCTCTTGAAAATACCGGCATTAAAGAATTTAATTCTGAAGACATTAAAATTAAATCAATATCAAATTTAATCAGTGTTGAATCTTTAAAATTGAACTTGAATTACATAGAGATTTATAATATTGAAGGACAATTAATTAAAATTATTAATATTTCAGGCAATAAAGCAGAATTTTCATTGCCTACATCGGGAATGTATATTTTAAAAATTTATTCAGGCAATAAGATAATAAGTAAAAAAGTGAATGTAATATTTTAATAATAAATGTTGAAAATAGACAAAAATTATTGGGAAAATCTGTACAAAAAAAATCAACTCGGTTGGGATATAGGTTATGTTAGTACGCCTTTGAAAGAATATATTGACCAACTGACAAATAAAAATTTAAAAATATTAATTCCGGGCGGAGGAAACGGTTATGAGGCAAGTTATCTATACAAAAAAGGATTTTTAAATACTTATTATTTAGATTATTCCGAAGAAGCAATTAAAAGTTTTAAAAATAAAAATCCGAATTTTCCCGTTTCAAAAATAATAAAAGAAGACTTTTTTAAACATAAAGGAACTTATGATTTAATTTTTGAACTTGCTTTTTTTACTTCAATAATTCCTGATAACAGAGCAAAATTAGCCGATAAAATCTGCTCATTGATGAATACCGGAGGAAAATATGTCGGTCTATTTTTTAATCACGAATTTAAATTAAACAAACCTCCTTTCGGTGCAATGAAAGAAACTTATTTGGAATTAATTAGAGGTAAACTTAAAGTCAAAACATTCGAAATTGCTTATAATTCAATTAAACCGAGAGTCGGCAGAGAATTGTTTTTTATATTTGAGAAACAAATCAAGCAGTAATTCTCATATATGCTGAAAGCCTCTATTCTAATTCAATAGTCATAATCCGGAGATAATAATGCTTACTCATACTTAAAATTTATTTATATGTTAATTTACATTGATATCTTAATAATTTTTCTTAAAATATTTTCTTTCTCTGTTTGAATATTAATTATATAAAACCCATTTTTAAAACTCGATAAATCAATTAATTCATTTTGTTGAATATCTGATTTTTCAAAAATTATTTTCCCTTTAACATCAAAAATTCTTATATATTTAATATTGTTTTTTGTAAAGCCGAGATACATTATTCCGTTTGTCGGATTTGGTGATATTGTAATATAGTGATAATCAATTAAGTTGATACCGACATATGCAATTACAGTAATATTGTGACTGCATGTTTCAGAATTACTCTCATTATCACTTAATATCCATTCAATTTCTGTTGCCCCGATCGGTATTTGTGCTCCTGCCAGAGTTGTTGTATTTGTAAAATTATTTTCAAGCGAAGCATTACCGCAATTATCGTCAATTACTGTCGGGTCAAATTCAGTTCCGGAGATTGTATAAAACATTTGACCTTCATCTAACTTGATTGTTGTATCATTTACACAAAAGAAATTCAAATCTTCTGTATCCAAAATTAAAACTGCAGTATCACTAATTACAGTATTGAATGAATTTGATACTTGACAACGGAACTGAAAATTATCCATATCAGGTACAATATTGCTTATTTCTAATGTCTCAGTAGTTGCATTATTATAAACACCTCCATTAGTAATATCTTGAAAACCGGAACCTTCATCTACTTGCCATTGAAAGGTTTCAAAATATTCACCGGAAACAGAGAATGATATGTTATCTCCAACACATATCCCGATATGATCTTCCGGCTGAGTCAAAAAGATAGGTATAGGCGGACCGAATACATACGCAGCACAAATATCAGTCTGATAAACAGGATCATAAGCTCCAACAATTGCAAAATCACCCGATATACCTGCAGAAATACCAAATTGAGAATAAGTGCTACCATCAGATGCAGTAAATTTTACATGCTCAGACCAAGTCATTTCATTACGTACAAAAACATATGCAGAACCTGAATTAGTTCCGTTATCATCGTTTCCTACAGATCCGACTATTGCATAATCTCCGGATATATTAACCGATTCCCCGAAATTATCATAACCGTATGCATCGGAAGCATATAATTTTGCCTGTTCCGTCCAAAAAAATCCGTCAAAGTAATATATATATGCAGCACCGGCATTATTACCCATAACATCATCTCCTATTGAACCTACAATTGCATAATTCCCGGAAATACTTACTGATTTTCCGAAATATTGATTAGAATTGGTTTCAGAAGGAATCAATTGTGCCTGCTCAGACCAAAATGTTCCGTCAAAATAATAAATATACGCAGCACCTGCATTAAATCCGTAAGTATCATTAAAATAAGCCCCAACAACAGCATAACTCCCCGAAATACTTACTGAATTCCCGAATCTATCATCTTCAGCAGCATTTGAAGCACTTAATTTAGCTTGTTGAACCCAAGATGTTCCGTTATTGTGAAAAATATAAGCAGAACCGGAATTAGTTGCATTATCATCATCCTTTGAAGCCCCTACAATGGCAAAATTCCCGGAGATACAGACGGATTCACCGAATCGATCACTTTCAGCCGGATCTGATGGGAAAATCTTTGCTTTTTCAATCCAAGAAGTGCCGTCAAAATGGAAGATATATGCTGCTCCGGACTGATAACCATAATCATTACTACCAACTGAACCCACTATTGCGTAATTTCCGGATATATATACTGAATTTCCAAAGTAAGCATTTTCTTCAGAATCTGAAGCAAGCAATTTAATTTGTTCAATCCAAGATGTTCCGTTGAAGTAATAAATATATGCTGCTCCACATTTTATATCATTATTATATTCACTCGGGGCTCCCACAATTGCAAAATTTCCTGAAATACTTGAAGAAGCCCCGAATCCATAATCATAATAGCCGTCTCCTCCGGTAAATTTTTGTAATTCAACAGTTGGTTGTGCCTGAGATATTGATAATGAGGACATCATTATCAATATTAAAATTGTTTCTTTTATTATCATTATTTATATTTCTTTTAGTAACACTATCATAGGAAATTAGGTAATCTGTAATATTGTTTTGACTGTAAAAGTATGACAATATATATTCATTTTTAATAACAATTTATTGCATTAATAAATATATTATGGCAATTTTCGAAGCATCATCAATTCATAATCCGAAAAATCAAAAAAACCGTATTTTCTGTATAAATTTAAAGCTTTGAAATTTTCTTTATTAACTTCAAGTTTTACCTGATAACCGATTTCTTTAATCTTTTCCATACATTTATCCATTAATATTTTAGATAAACCTTGTCCTTGAAAATCAGGATGAATGCCGAAATGATGCAAAAAGGTTCGTCTGCTGTCATGTGTAAACCATGCAGTTCCGATTATTTTCGTGTTTTGTTGCATAATAAGAAATTTGCCTCCGGCATTTAAAGTTCTCATTATAACTTCGTTATCATCACCTCTTTCTTCGCCGCCCATTCCCGTTAATTTCCACAAATTCATAACTTCATTAAAATCATCAGACGTATAATCTCTGAACGAAACAGTTTTTTTTTCTTTCATAAGTTCATAATTTTGAAGATGTCCCAAACTGCACAATGTCATAATTATTATTTCGTTAAATTTATACAAAAATAATTTATTCTTTGACTCAAAATAAATATTTTTTAAAAATTTACAATTATATTTCGTGTTATCAAAAATTATCTTTTTATTTGTCTTAGTCAAATACAATGAAAAATTTATTATTATCATATTACTATTTTTATTATAAGAAATTGCTTTCTTAGCCGGACTTATTTTGCCGTTAAGGAAGCTTCTGTTTTTGGAAGCTTTTTTTTATGCTTAAATTTTACTATACATATTATTATTGGTAAACAGTTTTATAACAGTCGGTAATTTTTATGTATAATAAACAAGAAACACAATCCCGACAAAATCGGGATTTTTTTATTTTATAACTCTGAAACTTAAAATTATAATACAAGAAATTCATACAAACATAAAAAAATACAAAATTATTTTTAAAATTCATAACAAATGGTCATACCTTCTTCAAATACTGCAAACAGCATTAAAGAATATTATTTTTCGAAGAAATTAGCCGCAATCAGAAAAATGATTTCAACCGGAAAAGAAATTGTGAACTTAGGCATAGGAAATCCGGATATACCGCCGCATAATTCTGTAATTCAAGAATTAAATGCTCAATCTTCTTTTGAAAATACACACGGATATCAATCATACAGAGGAATATACAACTTAAGAAATGCTTTTGCAAAATGGTACCGACATTATTTTAATGTTTCAATTAATCCTGAGAGCGAGATACTGCCTTTACAAGGCTCAAAATCCGGAATTATGTATATTTCACAAGCATTTTTAAATAAAGATGATAAAGTATTAATACCGAATCCGGGCTATCCGGCTTATGCGACAGGGGCAAATTCCGTCGGTGCTGAAACTATGTTATATCATTTAAAAAAAGAAAATCAATATTTACCTGATTTTGAGGAAATTCAAAAATATGATTTATCAAATGTAAAATTGATGTGGGTAAATTATCCGAATATGCCTACCGGAAAAAATGCTTCAAAAGGGTTATTCAGAAAACTAATTGCTTTCGGTAAACGAAATAATATTTTAATTTGCAATGATAATCCCTACAGCTTTATATTAAATGACAAACCTTTAAGTATTTTATCCGAACAAAATGCCTTTGACACTGCCCTCGAATTAAATTCTTTAAGCAAATCGCATAATATGGCAGGCTGGCGTATAGGTGCGGTTTTCGGTGCTAAGGAATATATTGATGTTATTCAAAAGATACAAAGTAACTTTACTTCGGGTATGTTTTTACCGGTTCAAAAAGCTGCGGAAAAAGCTCTGAATTTAAATGACGAATGGTATCAAAATTTAAATAAAATATATACTGAAAGAATAAAATATGTGTGGGAACTTGCCGATAAATTAAACCTTTCTTATAACAAAAACAGCATCGGAATGTTTGTTTGGGCAGAAATCCCCGAATATTTTAAAAATAGTTTTGAATTTTCTGATCTTTTATTAAAAAAAACAGGAATTTTTTTAACACCCGGAGAAATCTTCGGTTCTATGGGAAAACATTATGTAAGAATTTCATTATCAAACAGTATTGAAGATTATAAACGTGCATTATTTCTTTTAAATAATGAAATAACATTAAAAAATTAAATTATGACAGTTACAATAATCGGTATCGGACTAATAGGAGGTTCAATGGCAATTGATTTGAAAAAAAGACATTTTGCAGACAAGATAATTGCTGTTGATTCTAATAAATTACATTCTGAAACAGCAAAAAGTATCGGGCTTGTCGATGATATAAGCAATTTGGAAGAAGGCATTCGGAAAGCTGATTTAATTATTATTGCAACCCCGGCAGATGTAACCCTGAATATTCTGCCCGACATTCTTAACAAGATTAATAATCAAACTGTTACAGATGTCAGCTCAACAAAATACGGTATCTGTCAACTTGTAAAAAATCACCCTAAACGGAAAAATTTTGTAGCTGCCCATCCTATGGCAGGAACGGAATATTCGGGACCTTGGGCAGCAATTTCACATCTTTATGACGGGAAATCCGTAATTATCTGTAATCATAAAGAGAGTTCAGAAAAAGCATTACAAGAAACCGAAGATTTATACGGTGCTTTAAATATGCAGATTATTCATATGGAAGCAAAAGCACATGATATTCACGCTGCTTATGTTTCACATATTTCGCATATCAGTTCGTTTGCTTTGGCATTAACTGTTTTAGAAAAGGAAAAAAATGAGAAGCATATTTTTAATATGGCAGGCGGCGGCTTTCGTTCCACGGTGCGACTTGCAAAAAGTTCTTCCGAAATGTGGACACCTATTTTTGAACAAAATTATTTGAATATTGTTGATGTCATTGATACTTATATTGAAAAACTTCAATTGTTCAAGAACGGTATCATTAATAAAAATAAAAACGACATAGAGAATTTAATTAAAAGTGCAAATAAAATAAAACGAATTATCTGAAAATCAATATGATGGATATTAAAAATTCAAAGCGTCCTTTTATCATTGCCGGACCTTGCAGTGCCGAAAATGAACAACAAGTATTAGAAACAGCAAAACAAATTTCGTTGTACGGAATAAAAGTTTTCAGAGCAGGAATTTGGAAACCAAGGACACGACCGGGAAATTTTGAAGGTGTCGGGTCAAAAGGTTTAAACTGGTTGAAAAAGGTTAAAAGCGAAACCGGAATGCAAGTTACAACTGAAGTTGCAAATACCAAACATGTTTATGAAGCTCTGAAAGCCGGTATTGATATTTTATGGATAGGTGCAAGAACAAGTGCAAATCCCTTTGCTGTGCAGGAAATTGCTGATTCAGTTGCCGGAATGAATATTCCTGTTATGATTAAAAATCCGATTAATGCCGATATTGATTTATGGGTCGGGGCAATAGAACGCTTTCAAAAAGCAGGAATAACAAATATTACAGCTATACACAGAGGATTCTCAAGTTTTACCGCTTCTAAATACAGAAATGAACCTATGTGGCAAATCCCGATTGAATTAAGAAGACGTATGAAAGAGTTACCGATAATTTGTGATCCCAGTCATATTTCCGGAAAACGCAATCTGCTGCAAAGTGTTTCTCAAAAAGCAATGGATTTGAATTATGAAGGTTTAATGATAGAAACACACATAAATCCTGATATTGCGTTAAGTGATGCAAAACAACAAATTACACCGAATGATCTAAAGAGATTAATTGATAATTTAATTATCAGGCATCGTAAACCGGGAGATTCGGACTTTCCCGAATACGAAGAAACACTGGAAGAATTAAGAACAAAAATTGATGAATACGATAACATCATTTTTGGTTATATTCATAAACGAATGGAAGTTGCCAAAGATATCGGTTCTGTTAAAAAGAAAAGTAAAATAACAATTCTGCAACCCGAACGTTGGAATCAAATAGTAAAAAATGCCGTAAAAAAAGGGGAAGAATTGGGATTAAGCAATAAATTCGTAACTGCATTTTTAAATTCCGTTCATCAGGAATCTATTAATCAACAAACTAATATTTTTAATAAAACCGATGAAGGATAAAGTTATAGTAAAAAATCGGAGCCTAACTTTAAATCTGAGTTCGATATAAGTTTTTATCACAGAAAGCTGACGGTGCATTAGATTTATTGCTAAGAATCACGAAGTTATAACGAGTTATATCAAGAGATTTTTAGTGCAAAGATGATGTCCCGTCAGCTTTTTTACCTGTAAATTTATATCGAACACAGGTTTAAAATAAAATCCTGTTTTTTGATTTTTTTTCTAATTTCTAATTTCCTCATCATCTCTTATTAATTCCTCTTTCATATTATTAATATCCTTTGCCGTTTGTTGTTTAAATTGCGGAACGTTTAACGAACGAATTGCTGCAAGTGCTGCATTGTCAGGATGCACAACGGTTACCGCAGGTGTGTTTGACGGCATTATTAATGATGAGTTGATGTTAAGCATAATATCATCTTTTCCGGTAAATGGCGGACAGTTAATTACGGGAATATTTAAGTTTGCAGCCAATGCTCCTCCAAGCCCGTTAGAACGACCTGCAATTGCAATTACGGCAATCGGCTCAATGCTGTAATTAAATTGTTCTGCAAGTTCTGTCAAACGTTCACCGTTTTTATGTGCAGAAATTATTCGCATTTCTGTTGTTACATTAAATTTATCAATATATGATTTTATTTTCTCTGCGTGTTTGATATCTGATTTCGAACCCATTATCATTGCAATATAACCATGTTTTATATATCTTTTATGAAGTAAGTTTTGATATATTCGACTTGTAACGTCAAAGTTTGAAACAGGAAGTTCTTCGCCGGTTATTTCTTTATAAATATCTTTATAACGTTTTGAAGTTTCTTCAATAACTTCCACAGGAAGAATATCGGGGGTTTTTTCTTTAATTTTATTTTTTAACATCCATTGTCTTACAAACTCTTTATCTGCCTGAACTACATCTTCGGGTGATTTATTATAATCATCTGTCTTCCAAAATCTTGATGAGTCAGGCGTATGAATTTCATCTATTAAAATAAATTCACCGTCATACATACCGAATTCATATTTTGTATCAACGAGAATAATACCTTTTTCAGCCAGAAAATCAGAACCGAGAGCAAACAATTGCAAAGAAATGTCTTTCATTTTTTGATAAGTATTTTTATCGGCTAAGCCTGTTGCAATTATTTCTTTTTCAGTTATTTCACTGTCGTTTTCATCTTTTGTGGTCGGTGTAATAATCGGTTCGGGGAATTTTTGATTTGAGCTTAATCCGTCGGGAACTTCGGTACCGCTGAAAACTCGTTGCCCTTTTTGATAACCGCGCCACATTGAGCCGGTTAAATAAGCTCTTACAATCATCTCAACTTTAATGGGTTGACATTCTTTTACAATACTTATATTATCATCAATTTGTTCGATAAAATGGTTTTTAATGATGTGTTTTGTTTTGTTAAACCAGAAATTAGTAAGAGTATTCAGCACTGCTCCTTTATACGGTATCGCACTGTTTTTCAGATTCTTATTAAATGCAGATATTCTGTCGGTTACAACAATCATTCTTTTTTTATCGTTAATACGAATACTGTCGCGTACTTTGCCTGCGTGAATTTTTTTTAATTGAGGGCTTTCGAATTTTTCTAATGTTCTTATCATTTTAGTTGAAAGTTTATAAAGTTAAAAGTTTGTAAAGTTAAAAGATTATAAAGTTAAAAGTTGAAAATATTTTATTTCCCGGGTGTACTTTTTCCTTTATATTTTTCACTATATACTTATTTTCAGTGTTTAAAATGCCTTATTCCTGTAAATATCATACTTACGCCTAATTCGTTACAAGTTTTAATAACCGATTTATCACGAATTGATCCTCCGGGTTGCACAATTTTAGTAATTCCGTTTTCGGCTGCAAATTCAACATTGTCCGGGAACGGAAAAAATGCATCTGAAATTAAAATTGCATCGTTTATTTCTTCTTTATAAAATATTTCAAAATCTTTTTCTTTGCCTTTAAAATCTTGCCTAATAAATTCTTTTGCTTTTGACAGTGCTAATTCTGTTGAAATTAACCTGTTAGGTTGTCCGGCTCCCATTCCCATAAGGTGAAAACTTCCGTTTTTTTCTCTAACGATAGTTATTGCATTGGATTTGATATTTTTTATTGCATTTAAACCAAACTCAATAAGAGATTTATTTTTATCAATGTTAAATTCCGTTTCAGTTACATTCTCTAATTTATCATATAACTTATTATCAAGGTCTTGACTTAATAAAGTTCCGTTTATAAAACGCAAATCTTTAAATTCCGGAAGTTTGCTCATATCATATTCAATAACTCGCAAGTTTTTATGATGTTGCAAATATTCCAAAGCATCTTTTTCAATTTTCGGAGCTATGATGACTTCAATAAATTTTCGTTTTGATTTATCTTCATTCGTCAACTCAAAAAACTCAACTGTTTCTTTATGTAAACTTGTGTTAAACGCTATAATAGAACCGAATGCAGAAATTGGATCGCCTTGCCAAGCTTGTTCCAATACTTCTCTTTGATTCTTGCCTTGAGCCAATCCGCAGGGATTCGAATGTTTTACAACGGCACAAGCAATTCCCTCTAAATTTTTGACAGAATTTACAGCACCTGAAATATCCAGTATATTATTGAATGAAAGCTCTTTACCGTGTAATATATTCATATCATGATATGTATTTTCAGCTTCTTTCATTTTGAAAAAATATGCTTTTTGATGCGAGTTTTCACCATAACGTAAAGTTTTGCCTTCTTTAAAATTTAATCTGAAAGAAACTTTATCAATTTGTGCGTCCATTGTTTGAGCAATCATAGCATCATAATCGGCTGTGTGATTAAATGCTTTTGCCATTAACTCTTTTCTGTATTCGAATGAGGTTGCTCCCCTACCCGCCTCCAATTCAGACATAAATAACTCATAATCTGATATATACGTAAGCACGCTGACAAATTTAAAATTCTTTGCTGCTGCACGTATCATTGTAGGTCCGCCTATATCGATATTTTCAATTAAGATTTCGAAATCTGCGCTTTGTTTCATAACTTTTTCAAACGGATACAGGTTGCAGACTACCAAGTCAATAGGTTTTATACTGAGTTTTGCCGCTTCTTCGGCATCTTTTTCGCGGTCAAAAAGCAATGCACTTTCGATGTTAAAAGAAATTGTTTTCATACGTCCGCCGAATGCTTCGGGATTTCCGGTAACGGAAGAAATATCAGTAACTTCAATACCGGCATCTTCAAGGATTTTTTTTGTTCCGCCGGTTGATATGATTTCGACATTGTATTTTTTCAGGACTTTTGCCAAATCGGTTATTCCGGTTTTGTCGGATACGCTTATTAATGCTCGTTTTATTTTCATTTTATATTATTTTAACCATTAAGGAATTAAGAATAGTTAAGTTTTTCTCAATGTTCCTTAATGCCTTAATGGTTTTAAGTTTAACATTATCTCTTTTTAACCATTAAGAAGTTAAGGGTAGTTAAGTTTTTTTCTTAATGTATCTTAATGCCTTAATGGTTTATATGTTTAACAATATTATCAAATACCGCTTGTCCGGTAAATTGCCTTTCAATTTCTTTGCTTTCTCGTTTCATTTTTCCCCATTGCGGATTGTTGTAAAAACTCAAATAGGCTTCCGGATGCGGCATTAATCCTAATATTTGCCCCGTGGGGTCTGTTAAGCCGGCTATACTGAATTCTGCACCGTTCGGATTTTTAGGATATTCATCGGTAATTATTCCGTTTTTATCGGCATATTGCAATGCAATTAAATTATTATCCAGTATTTGTTTTCTTGTTGCATCGTCTTTTATCACTAACTTTCCTTCTCCATGACGCACGGGAACAGGAAGAATATCAATTCCTTTAAGAAAAGGTGTATAGACTTCGGGATTTATTTTGCAATAGACCCAACGGTCTTCGTATTTATTTGAATTATTGGATATCAATGCGACTTCCGGTTCGTAATCGTTTTTTAAATTCGGCAATAAACCAAGCCGGACAAGAATTTGAAAACCATTGCAAATTCCCAAAATGTATTTTCCTTCTTTTATAAATTTATCAATTTCTTCAATAAAAGTTTTGCCGGATTTCATCTTTTTGTATTTCACTTTATTTGACATAACTTTTCCGGAAGCAATATCATCACCGAAAGAGAAACCGCCGGGAAAATTAAGAATATCAAAATCGTATAGATTGTAAGTTCCGTTCATTAATTCGTTGAAGTGAATGATTGTAACTTCTGCTCCTGCGTTTTTGTATGCGGCTCCCATTTCTGTTTCGCAATTTATTCCGAAGCCGGTTAGTATTAGACTTTTTACCATTTTTTTATTTTTTAACCATTAAGGAGTTAAGAGTAGTTAAGTTTTTTTTTAATGTGTCTTTATGCCTAAATGGTTTAACATTTTATATTCATTTTTAACCATTATTGTTTACATTTAATCTTCTAATTCTTTAAAAATTTCATTTACAAAAGGTTTCATACTTTTTGTGATATTATCCGTAAAAAAGTTTATTAAAAGTCCTTGCGGTTTCTTTAATAATTTCATATATGTTAAAAGTTGTGCTTCGTGAACAGGTAATATATTTTCAATTGCTTTTAATTCAACAATAATTGTATCATTTACCAATAAATCTAATCTTAAATCAACATCTAAATTAATTCCTTTATATTCAACGGGAACATTAATTTGTTGTTTTACGTTAAAACCTTTTAATTCCAACTCTCTGCGTAAACATTTTTCATATACAGATTCTAACAGACCGGGACCAAGCTCTTTGTGAACTTCAATTGCACACCCGACTATTTTATATGATAATTGTGTTACTTCTTTTCTTGTCATTCTTTTTCTTTTTTTACCATTAAGGAGTTAAGAGTAGTTAATTTTTTTCTTAATGTTCCTTAATGCCTTAATGGTTTTGAATTTAACATTATCTTTTTTAAACCATTAAGAAGTTAAGAATAGTTAAGTTTTTTTCTTAATGTTTCTTAATGCCTTAATGGTTCATTAATTTAAATTTAAAGTTCAACTTTCCAAGCATCCTCCAATTTTGCAGTTTTATTATTAATTATATTTATTTCATTATCAATCACTTTAAAACTTATTTCTTTTGTAACTTCACCCAAATAATAAACTTTATCGTTAAAAAGCATTTCAAAAATTTCTTTATTTTCGGGTTTTATGCTGACGATAAATCTTGAATGGCTTTCGGCAAAGAGTTTTGCATTTGTACTTAAATCTCCTAAATTATCGATTGTCACTTTTGCTCCGAAATCGGTTCCGATAACACATTCTGCCAGAGCTGTTAACATACCTCCGTCAGAAATATCATGTGCCGAAACGATTAAATCTTGCTCATTTGCCTGCATCATTTTTAAATAGGT
>JAADGE010000086.1 GCA_013152535.1 Chlorobiota bacterium | reverse complement strand
GTACCCTCAATATTTACTTTCTCCGGAAATGCCGATTGGACAAGAGTTCAAGGCGAAGCATACGACGGTGATTATTCAATGAAATCAGGAAGTATTTCGAACAGTGATACATCTTCCATGCAAACAGAATTAAATATTACGACTGCCGGAAATATTTCATTTTATAAAAAAGTATCTTCCGAACTAACTTACGATTATTTAAGATTTGATATAGACGATGTCTCACAAGGAAGTTGGTCGGGAACCGTTGATTGGTCTCAAGTATCTTATCCCGTAACAAGCGGTACGCATACATTTAAATGGATTTATTTAAAAGATGCAAACACAAGCGACGGTAGTGATTGTGCCTGGGTTGACTATATTGATTTTCCGGAACACGATACTTCGGGAACAGAAGATTTCAACAAATCAAAGATAATTATTTTCCCAAATCCGTCGTACGGAAATTTTACAATAAAATCTACAAGTAAAATCAAAAAAATTATAATTACAGATATAACGGGAAGATTAGTTAAAACAATAAATCCTGCCGGAAACAATCAAGTTTTCGTTTCCGATTTAAATTCAGGAATATTTATTTTATCAATTTTTTCCGATACTGATATTGTAAAAAGGAAAGTTGTAATAAATTAACTTTCAGTACCGGTCTAATTTAAAACTGCCGAAAAACAGATACTTTCAGCAGTTTTTTTATTGCAGGGTCGAAAAAATTTTTAATTTAGCAAATTATTTTTTCAAACATCTCAAATTAGACACTATGGATAATAAAAATGCAATTAAAGGCGGAGAATTTATTGTAAAAGAAACACTTGCCGAAGAAATTTTCATCCCTGAAGATTTCGATGAAGAACCAAGAATGATTGCTCAAACTTGTCAGGATTTTTTAGATACCGAAGTTATTCCTAACTTAGACAGATTAGATGCTCACGAAAAAGGTTTGATGCCGAATCTTTTAAAAAAAGCAGGCGAACTCGGTTTACTCGGGATTTCAATTCCTGAAGAATACGGAGGTTTCGGACAAAATTTTACCACTTCGATGCTGGTTGCAGATATTTTAGGTGCAGGATATTCATTTTCAGTCGGTTATTCGGCTGATACCGGGATAGGAACATTACCGATTATGTATTACGGAAACGAAAAACAAAAACAAAAATATCTTCCGAAACTTGCAAGCGGCGAATTTCTCGGTGCCTATTGTTTAACTGAACCGGGTGCCGGATCAGATGCAAATTCAGGAAAAACGAAAGCAGTTTTAAATGAAGCCGGAACACATTATATTCTTAACGGCTCTAAAATGTGGATTACAAACGGCGGATTTGCTGATGTATTAACTGTTTTTGCAAAAATTGACGACGACCGTATTTTAAGTGCATTTATTGTTGAAAGAAACTTCCCCGGTATTACATTCGGTGCCGAAGAAAATAAAATGGGAATAAAAGGATCTTCAACAGTTCAAATATTCTTTAATGATTGTGAAGTTCCGGTTGAAAATCTTCTCGGTAACAGAGGCGACGGTTTCAGAATTGCATTAAACATCCTTAATCTGGGAAGAATAAAACTCGGGGCAAATGTTATCGGAGCTTCAAAAACAGCAATTAATCAATCTGTTCAATATGCTAACGAAAGAAAACAATTCAGAACATTAATTTCTAATTTCGGAGCAATAAAATACAAACTTGCACAACAAGTTATTAAAGCATTTGCAAATGAAACTGCGGTTTACAGAATGAGTAAAAATGTTGACGATGCCGTAAAAAGAAACATTACAAACGGAATGAACAAAGGGCAAGCCAGTGTTGAAGCACAAAGAGAGTTTGTAATAGAAGCTGCTTTAATAAAAGTTTTCGGTTCCGAAATGTTAGATTACGTTGTTGATGAAGGTGTTCAAATTCACGGCGGTATGGGTTTCTCATCAGAGACACCGATTGAAAGAGCTTACAGAGATTCCAGAATTAACCGTATTTTTGAAGGAACCAACGAAATTAACAGAAATGTAACCGGCGATACCTTAATCAAAAAAGGTCTTAAAGGCGAAATTCCGCTTTTTGAAGAAGCCGAAAAAATTGCTGCCGACATTGACAAATTTCCGAAAAACCCGAATTTTGACGGCGATTATTTCAACGATGTAAAAATGATTGTAAATAATTTTAAAACAACTTTCTTACTTCTCGTTGATGCGGCACATAAAAAATTCGGAAAAAAATTATCGCGTGAACAAGAAATCATTTTCAATTTTGCCGATATAATTATGGAATCGTATATCGCAGAATCATTTTATTTGAGAGTTAAACGTTTACAAAACATAAAATCCGGTAAAGCTGCTGATATATACAGAGATATGTTAAATGTATATCTTTTCGATTCGGCAAATATTATATATAAACAAGGAATTGAAGCAATGTATTCTTTTATAGATGAAAGCGAACAAGAAGACTATCTTAAAGCACTCAGATGCCTGACAAAAGTAAAACCCTTTAATGTAAAAGAAGCAAGAAGAAGAATTGCCGATAAATTAATTGATGATAACAAATATATGTTTTAATATATCCGATATTTGACTGTAAAAAGAGTTGCCGTATTAAGACAACTCTTTTTTTATGCCCGCAGAAGTAATAAAGCCGGTAATATATTTTGCCGGAGTAATATCAAATGCCGGATTATAAGCCGAAGAACCGGGATTCGCAATTCTTATTGTTTGTTCTTTTCCTTTTTCATCAATTCCGTTTACAAAAAGAATTTCATCTTCACTGCGTTCTTCAATGATAATATCTTTTCCTGAAAAGCAATTTTTATCAAAAGTAGAATCAGGTGCGGCAATATAAAAAGGAATATTAAATTCTTTTGCTAAAACTGCTTTCTCAAAAGTGCCTATTTTATTTGCCGTATCACCGTTAGCAGCAATTCTGTCGGCACCGGTTATTACAATATCAATCTTACCCTGTTGCATCAACAATCCTGCAGCATTATCGGCAATTATAATATGAGGTACTCCGGCTTGTTGAAGTTCCCAAGCCGTTAATTTTGCTCCTTGATTTCGAGGTCGGGTTTCGTCAACGTAAACCAAAATATTTTTCCCGGATTGATATGCTTTTATTATAGGAGCCAGAGCTGAACCGTATTCAACCAATGCCAGCGATCCTGCGTTACAGTGTGTTAAAATTCCGAAACCGTCTTTTATCAGTTCATTTCCGTATTTACCGATTTTTCTCCCTGCTTCCGAAGTTTCATCGGCAATATTTTGTGCTTCTTTTACGGCATCAGCAGCAGAAATTAATGCTTTTTGATATACTCTTTCAACTGCAGCAAATAAATCTCTTGCAGTAGGTCGTGTTTCTTCAATTTTTTTTTTTGCTTTCAACAAAAAATCTTTATATCCGTTTTCAGGAGCTTCCGAAACTGCCTGCATAAGAGCAAAACCTGCTGCTGCACCGACTGATCCCGCACCTCTCACAATCATAGTTTTAATTGCCTTACAAGTATCTTTATAAGTTTCTGAGATAAAAATTTCTTCCTTAAAAGGTAATTTTATTTGATTGATTATATAAACTTTTCCGGAATTTGCCCAAACAGCTCTGTTATTTTTCTTTAACTTCATCAATATTTTCAATAAAAAAGTATTCAAGTTTCTTTCTTAAATCAGTAATGCTGAGATTTTTTTGGTAAGCAGAACTGTAAAAAAGCGTAATATTTCCGGTTTGTTCAGAAACAACAATAACTACAGCATCTGTTTGTTCAACTATTCCGAGAGCTGCACGATGTCTTAAACCGAAATCTTCGTGCCTGACATCTTTCTCTGAAACAGGAAGGATACAACCGGCTGCAATTATTTTTTCATTTTTGATTATTACTGCTCCGTCATGCAAAGGACTGTTCTTAAAAAACAAATTATTAAGCAGTTGAGAAGAAGTATCAGCATTCAATTTAATACCGGTTTCAATAATATTATATAGTTCTGATTCTCTGGTAATTGCAATTAATGCTCCGGTTTTTGTTTTTGATAATGAAGTACAGGCTTTTACTATTGACCAAACTTTTACCGAAGGTTCTTCATTTGTAAAAAAGGGAAGAATATTTTTAAATGAAAAATTTATTCTTGATAAATATTTATTACTCAACAACATAAAAAATCGTCTGATTTCTTGTTGAAAAACAATTAACAATGCAACCACTCCTACTCCCATTACATGCCCGAGAATGGAGCTTATCAATATCATATCAAACGCTCTGACGGTAAGCCATACAAGATATAATAAAGCAATACCCGTAAATATCTTAATTGCAGCCGTTCCTTTTATCAAATAATAAATTTGATACAGAAGAAATGCAACAAGTAAGATATCAATAATATCTTTTATTCCTATGTGAAGAAAACCGAAAATAGCTTTTAATTTTAATGTGCTAAATTATTAAATTTGTCGGATTAATGAAACTTCAAACAGATTTTAACTTGTAAATCTGAGTTCGATATAGATTTTTCTCACAGAAAGCTGACGGTACATTAGATTTGTTTCTGAAAATCATGAAGTTATAACGGGTTATATCGAGAGATTTTTAGTGCAAAGGTGATGTGCCGTCAGCTTTTTTACTTGTAAATTTTATTAATTAGCACACATACTTCCTCATATTTATTCGTAGTATCCCGATAGTATCTCATAAATATGACTCGTCTGTGAACTAATTAATTGAACCTGTGAGTAAAATTTATATCGAATTCAGATTATTATAAACTTCAATTACTTGTTTTGTTTCTTTAATATCGTGAACACGCAAAATATTTGCACCTTTTTGTAATGCTGTCATATTTAATGCAAGCGTTCCGGGTAAAGCATCCTCAGGAGTTTCGTTATTTAATGTATAAATCATTGATTTTCGTGAGAAACCGACTGTAATCGGTCGTTCTGCCAATTGAAACAGTTCCAGTTTGCTCAATATCCGATAATTATGTTCAATAGTTTTCCCGAAACCGAATCCTGGGTCAATAATTAAATCATTAATTCCTGTTTCTTTTGCACGTTCAATCTTTTCCGAAAAAAATTTCAGTAAATCCTTAACAACATCTTTGTATTGAGGTTTTTTTTGCATATTTCCGGGTACTCCCTGCATGTGCATAATAATATAAGGAACATTTAATTTTGCAATTGTTTCAAACATTTCAGTATCAAAAGTTCCTGCCGAAATATCATTAATAATATCAACATTAAAATTATTAACCGCAAATTTTGCAATCCCTGAACGATACGTATCAACCGACAGGATTATATCAGGATAAAGTTTTCTGATAATATCCAAAGCAAATTGCAATCGTTTTTGTTCCTCTTGTTCAGATATTAATTCAGCACCGGGACGAGATGAAAAAGCTCCGATATCAATAATATCGGCTCCTTCTTTAACTAACTGTTTAATTCTTTTTTCGACTGAGTTTTCTGAAAAATATTTACCTCCGTCATAAAACGAATCGGGTGTAATATTTAAAATACCGGCAATTTTCGGTTCTGACAGCTCAATTAATTTTCCGTTACAGTTTATTGTCATCTTTTAATTTCCTATTAACACAAAGGGCGACCAAAAAAACGGATGTGCGTAGTTTCCGCCTTTTTCAATCATTTTTTTCTTTGCCTGATACAAAGCTTCAGTTTTATTCTCTTTATTAATAATTAAATTTTTGTAAAAATCAACCATTAATTCAGTTGTAGAAACATCCGAAACTTTCCAAAGTGAAACGATAATATTTTTTGCTCCGGCATATAATAAAGCACGAGATAAACCTATAACACCTTCACTTTTTGATATTTTACCGATTCCTGTCTCACAAGCCGAAAGGACAACTAAATCGGCATTCAATTCTAAATTATAAATCTCACCCGAATACAAAATACCGTCATTTTTCCCTTTTTCGGGGTAAAAAATTAAAGCAGACAGTTTCGGTTCGGCAATGTTAACAATTCCGTGTGTCGCAATATGTATATATTTATATTTTTTTAAATTCGTGTGTTTAATAAAACTTTCTGTTGCATTATTTTTCAATACTTCTTTTGCCGGAATGCTTTCTTCGGTAAACAAGCTGTCAATTAAATTAACTTCTCTTTCACTTCCGGGTAAAGGAGTTACTGAAACATCTCCGATTACAATACTTCCGGTATTACCGAAAACAGGAGCAATTCCCAACCAACCTTCAGTTTTGTTACTTTGGTTCTCCGCGGAAAATGATTTTAGGTATAAACCCGCCGAATAAAAATAATTTATTTCAAATTTATTTATTAAAAAAGGATAATCGGCAAAATCATTAATGTCTCCTTTATATTCGTCCGTTATCAATGCTTCAAAGGGAATTAAATTGATAACACCGTCGGGAATTATTGTTATTTTTTTTATTTTATCAGAAATTTTATCGGGAAAAAGCAACTTATACAAATCATACGCCGATTTCAAATATTTCGAAAAGGCTGAAGCATAACCGGAAGTAATATCCACATTAAATTCTTTTATCTGATTGTATAAATTATCGGGTTTTTCAGAAAATGCAATATACAGATTGTTTTTTGTTATTGTAAAAATAAGAATATAATCTTCTCCGATAAAATAGCTCCTGACAGCAGATTCATCATCTAAATTTCTTTGAATATCCTTTATACTGAATTGTTTTGATTTGTATTTTGATTCAAAATATTTCGGATAATCTTTTTCCATCTGATTATTAAATGCTCTTAACTCATTATTCAAATCAGATAATTTTTCATTTAATCGTTCTATATCATCTTTACTTACAGCTAAAGCAACAGATTTTTCATAAGCTGCAATTTCAATTTTATAATGTTTTTCTTTTGAAAGAACATCTTTGGGAATTCCGAAAAAAGATGAGACATCAGCTGCAGAAACAGCTTCAGATAAAACAGTGGCTTTATTTTTTTCGGCAAAAATAAAAGCCTGTTCTTCATATTTCATTTTTTCTCTTACATCTGTTGTTACATAAGATAATTCCATTGATGTAATTACGGCCTGCTCATAAATTTTTCTGGCATTATTTCCGAGAATTATTTTATCTTCTTTCTTGATAACAGTTTTTCTTGCTTCATTAATTACCGAATCACACAAAATATAATCTTTATAAGCAGCATTAATAAAATTATACAAAGAATCTTTTTTATATAAAGATCTGAAAGCATAAGCTTTTCCTTCCAATGAAATAAGAAGTTTATTTACATTGGTATAATTTTTTAATACAGGGTTTAAATAATAATCATTTGGTGCAGGGTTAAACGCTCGGATATTTGCAGATAAACTTTTTTGATAATACATCAATGCTTTATGAAAATCTTCTTTTTTAACATAAATCTGACCGATATTTGCATAAATATTAACTAATGATATATTTTTTGTACCGTAATTCTCTTCAATAACGGATGCCGCTTTTAAGAGATATGTTAAGGCATTTTTGTAATCTTTTCTGTGAGAATAATTATTTCCTATATTATTATAAAAGGCAGCTAATTCAGGATGATTTTCACCGTAATATGATTTGTCTATATCAATTGCTTTTTGGTAAAATTTCAACGCAGATTCTTTTTTTCCCTGCTGTTCTAAAATATATCCGATATTATTACACGTGCCTGCTATATCCGGATGATTTGCTCCTAAGACACGTAATTGAATATCATAAGCATCTTTAAAAGAAATCAATGCCTTATCGGTTTTACCTGTTTTATTATATAAAATACCGATATTAATCAAAATATCAGCAACCGACTTATGATTGTTTCCGTAAACTGATTTATCAATACTTAATGCAGTATTAAAATATTCCAAAGCCAATTCATATTCGTCGTTATCAGCATATATACTCCCTTTACTGCTGTAATATTTGGCTGTTTCAGGATTATTTTTCCCATATGCAGAAATACTCAAATTTATTGCTTTATCAACATATTCCAAAGCAGATTTTGAATCACCGTTCGCTTGATACACATTAGCAATATTATTATATGTTACCGCAAGCATCGGATGGTTCTCACCCACATAACTTTTCTTAATTTCTAAATCTTTCAAATAATATTCCAATGCTTTTTTATAATTACCTTTATCGGAATATGCATTACCGAGAGCACTACAGACATTTGATTTAAAAAAGCTGTTCGGCTTACTAAATTTATCATTCAATTCTTTTGCTTTATCATAAAAGAATATAGCAGAATCTGTTTTTCCTTTATATGCTTTTATCAATCCTTGCCCGAGATAAATATTCATCAGAAATTTATTTTCTTCACCGTATTTTTGTTTTGCCAATGCTTCAATTTCATTTAAAATAATTTCGGCTTCTTTATATTTATTCGTTTGAATATTAATATCGGCAATTGAATAACGACATTGAATATAATTTCCGATATAATGATTTTCTTTAAATAATTTTGCAGCTTTTGAAAAATTTAATTCTGCATTTTTAAAGTCAAATTTTTGTTTAAACAAGTTTGCCTGCTTAAAAAAATCAACTGCTTTTTGATAATTCTCCTTATCCGCCTGAGCACTAATCCGGGATAAAGAAAGAAGGATGAATAAAGATATTAAACTAAAAAATTTCATAATAAAAGAGATTTTTCTATTTTTACAAACAGTAAAATTAATAATTATTTTTATATATTTTTTTAAAAAATTTATGAATACAGTTTCTGAAAAAACTTTTCATGTTGATGTTGAAAAGATTATAAGATCTCAAAAGAATCGATTTATAAAAAATTTACCGAATTTTGCGGTAAAATACATAAAAAAAGTAACCCGTGAAAAAGAACTGAATAAAATTGTTGATTATGCAGGAAATACAGAGGGAATTGAGTTTATAAAAAAATGTATGGAATACATGCAAATAACATACAATGTTTACGGTAAAGAGAATATTCCTACTGAAGGCAGATTTATTTTTGCCGGAAATCATCCTTTGGGCGGTTTTGATTTTTTTGCTGCAATACTCTCAATTAATGATAATTATAAAAATATTAAAGCCATTGCAAATGAAATGTTAATGCAGGTAAAGCCTTTGCGTAACATTTTCTTACCTGTGAATGTTTTCGGTAACAGCTCCAAAGCTGCAAAAGAAGAGATTTTAAAAGCAATGACATCGGAAGAATGTCAAATAATGATCTTTCCTGCCGGCGAAGTTGCCAGAAAATACAACGGAAAACTGGATGACGGAAAATGGCACAGAAGTTTTATCAAAAATGCCGTCGAATTTAAACGTGATATTATTCCGATATATATTGATGCCGAAAACTCTGAAAAATTTTACAGAGTCGCTAAAATCAGAAGAACATTGCGATTAAAAGCCGATTTAGAATTATTTTTATTACCTCAGGAACTTGTCAAACAAAAAAATAAAGTAATAAATGTAACTTTCGGCAAACCAATATCGTACAAAACTTTTGACAGGAGTAAAGAACTCATTGAATGGGCTCAGGAAATTAAAAAAGTCGTATATAATTTAAAAGAAAATTAAAACAGTTTTATAATGGAAAATAAAAAGTCAGAAAATATTTCAGAGATAAAATACCAGCAACTTGATATTGAAAAGATAATACGAAACCAAGAAAATAAAATCGTAAAAAATCTACCTAAATTTATCATTAATTTAATAAAAAAGTCTTTTCATCAGGATGAAATGAATGAGATTCTAAGAAAAAATCATGATAAATACGGAACTGATTTCGTAAACGGAGTTACGGATCATATGGAATATAAAATCGTTGGTTATAATGAAGAAATACTGCCTGAATCCGGCAAATATATTTTTGCAAGTAATCATCCCAACGGCGGTGCAGATTTTGCTGCCGTAACAAAAATCTTGAGCAGTAAGTATAAAAACATTAAATTAATTGCCAACGAGATGTTTCTTCATGTAGAAAATGCAAAAGATATGTTTTTGCCTGTCAGCATATTGAAACGTAACGAGAAAGGAAAAATAAATGATATTGATGACCACCTTGCTGATATTGACGGTCAATTATTAATTTTTCCTGCCGGCAAGGTTGCTCGAAAAATAAAAGGTAAGATGGATGACGGACCATGGCACAAAAGTTTTATACGAAATGCTGTTCTGTATAAAAGAGATGTTATTCCGATGTTTGTCGGCGGTGAAAATTCAAAAAAATTCTATCGATGGGCAAAAACTCGTGCATTTATGGGCATTAAAGCAAATTTAGAATTTTTTCTGTTGCCCGGAGAAGTGTTTAAAAAAAGAGGTGCAACAATTCCTGTTGTTTTCGGGAAACCAATTCCTTACACGACTTTTGACGACTCTAAAACACACTTTGAATGGGCACAAGAAGTTAAAAAAACAGTTTACGAACTCGGAGAAAAATATCTGTAACTAATAATTTAATAATGCGTATTCTTATAAAAAACATAAAAAAACTCGTTCAAACCGAAGAAAAACCCAAACTGAAAGTTGCCGGAAAAGAAATGGCAAAAATCGGTTTTATTGATAATGCCTATCTTATTCTGAAAAACGATATTATCGAAGATTTCGGTAAAATGAAAGATTTACCGGAAATCGAAAGCAATTACAAAAGCATTAATGCCGAAGGTAAATTCGTTTTTCCGTCTTATTGCGATTCGCATACACATTTGGTATATGCCGGAAACCGCGAAATTGAATATAACGACAAAATAAAAGGGCTTTCTTACGAAGAAATTGCTAAACGAGGCGGCGGTATTTTAAATTCGGCAAAATTGCTTAACAAAACTTCCGAAAACGAACTTTTCGAACAGGCATTGCCGAGAATTAAGGAAATAATTTCGCAGGGAACGGGTGCCGTTGAAATTAAAAGCGGTTACGGGCTTACGCTTGAAGGCGAACTGAAAATGCTTCGCGTTATAAAACACCTGAAAGAAACAACACCCTTAATTATCAAATCCACTTTTCTCGGAGCACATGCCGTTCCGGAAAAATACAAAGGCAAACAGGGTAAATATGTCGATTTTGTTATCAACGAAATACTGCCGAAAGTTGCCGAAGAAAAACTTGCCGATTTTATCGATGTTTTTTGCGATAAAGGTTTCTTTACGGTTGAGGAAACAGATAAAATTCTTACTGCCGGAACAAAATACGGTTTGCGACCAAAAATACATGCCAACGAGTTGGATTATTCGGGCGGTATTCAAATAGGCGTAAAACACAATGCCCTTTCGGTTGACCACCTCGAATTTGTAGGCGATGAAGAAATAAAAGTATTAAAAAAATCCGAAACTATGCCGACCATTTTGCCCGGTGCCGCATTCTTTTTAAATATGCCCTACTCTCCGGCTCGAAAAATGATTGATGCCGGTTTACCGCTTGCCGTTGCTTCCGATTTTAATCCGGGTTCTTCACCTTCCGGAAATATGAAACTTATGGGTTCGTTTGCAAGTGTTAATTATAAACTCACGACAGAAGAAGTGATAAATGCAACAACGATTAACACGGCTTATGCAATGGGTATCAGCAATATGACAGGAAGTATTGCCAAAGGCAAAAAAGCAAATGTTTTTATTACGAAAAAAATCCCGAGTATTGAGTTTATGTCCTACGCATACGGCAGTAATTTAATTGATACGGTTATTTTGGACGGGAAGATTCTTTGATTATAAGACACAAAGCACTTCAAAAATGCTATGTGTATTTTTTTACTTTTGAAGTACTTTGCGACTTTTTTACATAATAAATTCTTCATAATTTGCAGGATTTACTACTTCAAATGACTTAACATTGTATTTGTCTGAAAAAGTTTTAGAAAGTTTTACTTTACTCTTTTTATTTCGTTTAAATTCAAAAACTTTATAATAATCAGTATATTCTTCAATAAAATCAATTTCCTGTTGTTGTGTAGTACGCCAAAAATAACATTTTACATTTGTTTCGTTATAGCGATGAAGTTTCATACGTTCGCTGATAAGAAAATTTTCCCATAAAGCACCGCTGTCCGTTCTTAATGAAACAGAATTATAATTGCTGATAATTGCATTTCTGATTCCTACATCCCAAAAATATATTTTCTTACCTTTTTTAATTTCATTTCTGACATTTTTGCTTAAAGCCGGTAATTTAAAAATAATATATGCTTTCTCTAAAACATCAATATACTTAGCAACCGTATTACTGTTTGTTCCCGTTGTTTGTGCAAGTTCATTATAATTTACTTCATTTCCTGTTTGTAAAGCCAAAGCTCGAAGTAATTTTTCCAACAATTCACTTTTTCTGATATTGTCCAAACGCAAAATATCTTTATAAAGATAGCTTCCCGCAATTAATTTCAGGTATTTTTCTTCATTTCCTTCCGATTTTACCACTTCCGGATAATATCCGAAAATAAGTCGTAAATCAAGCAATTTGTTTTCTTGTATAAACCCGTGGTAATTTACCATTTCCGAGAAACTTAAAGGAAACAGCATAAACTCAAATTTCCTGCCTGTAAGCGGTTCACTTGTTCTGTCGGCAAGTTCAAATGCTGATGACCCCGTTGCAATTACTTGAATATCTTTTAATTTATCCGCCATTATTTTTAAACTCGTTCCTATACCCGAAATTTCTTGTGCTTCATCAATTACAACAACATCATAACCGGCAAAAGCATGCTTTAAACGTGAAACATTTGTGTGAGACAACAACTCTTTAACATCAATTTCATCACCGTTTAAAAATAATGTTTTTTTATTTCTCAAACATTTCATATTTTCGACTAATGTTGTTTTTCCTGTTTGTCTTGCTCCGAAAAGCATAATTACCTTGCCGTAAAATAAGTGTCCGCATATAATCTTTTCTAATTTTCGCTCAATCATATTATTGTTTTTCTATACAAAGATAATAATATTCGATTATAATTAAAAATAAATATACTTATTTTGAATTATGATTAAAAATAAATATGTAAAATACCTACGGAAGTAATTTAATTGATACGGTTATTTTGAACGGAAAGATTATTTGATTAATATATGACATATCCGTGCCACGCTGAAGCGTGGCACGGTGTTTAATAAACTTTCAATTTTATATATTGAAACACAAATTTTAAGCGTATTTTTTATATTAAAACATAAATATTAGGCATATTCTTTTTATTTTATCATAATTTCAAGAAATATACGTCTGAAATCATTTTTTTGCATCAAATATTATACTTTTGAAAGTTGAATTTCAAGTTTCGAATCATCAAATTTCAAACAATATGAAACAACTTATAGAATGTGTTCCGAATTTCAGCGAAGGACGTGATATGAACATCATTAAACAAATTAC
>JAADGE010000016.1 GCA_013152535.1 Chlorobiota bacterium | reverse complement strand
AAGAAGGATTGTTTGAAAATTTAATAAACAGGATGGTATCCGAAGAACCGATTACTTATAAAATGATTTATCAGTTAAATGCCTAATTCAATTAAAATATTATAAATCTCGGGCTATTTTTTTATTATATCTGAGACCATTTATAAAATATACATATTTGCCAAACAAAATGTATATAAAAACATATAAAATTTATCTAAATGTTGTTATTTCAGAATATATTTAGTAACTTTCGGGAAAAATTATTAATCATAAACTTCATATCATGAAGACTCATACTAAAAATGCGATTTTAATACCTACCGACTTCTCAGAGGTATGTAATAATGCAATTGAACATGGAATGGTTCTGGCAAAAGCACTGGCAAGTCAAGTTTGGCTGTTACATGTTTTCGACAAAGACACTCAAAAATATTTGGACGAAAATAATCTTGAAGAAACCGACATTGAATCTATGTTAAAACAAACAGCCGAAAAATATTCGGAAAAATATGGTGTTTCGGTTAACACTCATGTCAAATACGGAAGTTTATTTGATAAAGTTAAAGAGATGAATGAAAAAATTCAGGCAAAATTAATCATTCTCGGAACTCATGGGAAAGTAGGATTTCAAAAACTAACCGGAAGTTATGTTTTAAAAATTGTAACTTCAACAAATACGCCGACAATTGTGGTTCAAAAAAATTCAAATCCGAGAGGATATAAAAATATTATTTTTCCGATAACGGCATCCACCGAAGACAGGCAAAAAGTGATGTGGGCAATAAATATTGCTAAGTTATTTGATGCAACCGTTCATCTTATTCCGAAATTTGAATCGGAAAGATACCACAAAACAAAAATTATGAACGTTACAAAACAAATTAAAACAATATTATCGGAATATGATATTAAATTTGTTGATAAAGTTTCGTCACCCGGTGCCGGCAATTTTGCCAAACAAGTTATTGACTATGCTGTTGAATATAAGGGCGATTTAATTATGACTTTAGTTGATAAAGGAAAAACATTTTTCTTTACATCCTGGGATGAACAAATTATTTATAACTCTTCTCAAATTCCGGTTATTTGTATTAACCCTATTGACACAAAAAAATCGACTTGGGCTAAAGGTTGGTAATCTTGTTATCAACAAAAAATAAAAAACAGAGATATTTGTTAATATCTCTGTTTTTTATTATAACATTTGGTTGAATTCACATTTTTTCTTTTAAAAATTTCAGATAATTATAAAAGTATTTACTTTTGCAGCTTGCCACTTTAGCTCAGTCGGCAGAGCAGCTCATTCGTAATGAGCAGGTCGTGGGTTCGAGTCCCATGAGTGGCTCTTTTTATTGCGAGAATAGCTCAGTCGGCAGAGCATCAGCTTCCCAAGCTGAGGGTCGCGGGTTCGAATCCCGTTTCTCGCTCTTTGATTTTCTTAAGAATTATTCAAGTCAATTTACTTTCATATAAATTGTAATACCGTCTCCCTTGAACATTTACAAAATTCTCAAAAAAAACTATATATATAACTTATAAAAAAACATACCATTTACAGTATGTTTTTTTATAAAATTGTGCCCGATTTTATCAACCGGGCATATTAAAAAGTTTTATTTTACTTTTGTCTTACCTGTTTTAAAAAACAATCGTTCTTTAAATTTTATAATATCGTTCTTTAATGAATCAAATTCTGACTGACTCTCAGATTTGCTTTTAACAGATTCTTTAAGTTTTTTAATTGAATTAGACAATGTTTTAAAATCTTTGTCTTTATTACCGTATCCCATAGCTTTTGCCAATTTTAACTGATAATCGGCAGAATTCAAAAGTGTTATAACTTTTTCAGAATTTTCATGATTGTTTGCATCAATTTTTCTTGCCATAATAATCATTTGTTCGGCTTTCAGAACCGGTAAAGGTAAAATTGTTTTTATTTCGACTATTGAAGCCGGAAGTTGTTGCAAAATCAATTTAGCATCTTCAGGTTTATTATTATCTAAAAAGATAATTGCTTGTTTTATTGCATCAGGATATGTAGCAAGCGGTATATAGTAATTCGAAATTATTATCTCACTTTTTAAATTTTTAAGCAAATCAGAAGTTTCTTGATAATAGCCTCTGTCCATTGCTTTTTCGGCAGTTTTGACAATATCATTAACAGTTCCGACATCAGTCATTACTTCATTTTTCTTGAAACTGACATCAGCAAGAATAAGATTGTCATTAGGATTATTTGCTAATAAAACTTCTAATTTTCCGATTAATTCATTTCCGGTATTAACAGCTTCTTTAATCTTATTTTCATTAATCAGTTTAAAAATTTTATTAGTTTCGGAAGCTGTTGTAAACGCTTCGTTAATTATACTGTCTTTCCGCTCGGAAACAGTATTGTTAATTTGTCTGTATATAGCTGCATACAAACTATCCGTAACTGCATTCTCAATTTTAACATTATCAGGAACAACGATTTCAGATTCACTTTTTTTTTCTGAGTTTGTATTTTGTCCGCAAGAACTAAAGATAAACAATCCCAAAAAAATCCCTAAAAAAATACTTACCTTTTTCATTGTTTTATAATTTTAATTTATAAATAAATTATTTCTTTAGGTAAAGCAAAATATGTTCCGCAGCGAATAATCTGCCATATTGTCATACCTACTGACTGTTTGCGGTGTCATACTGTCAGTATAATAAAATATCAGTTAAGTTTTGAAAAATTTCCGAATAATCAATTATCTTATAATCAATTAATTAAATTAAATAATGAAAAAAATAATGATGAAGATTAATTATTATAATAATTATATAGAATCAGCTCTTTTAAAATCGATATTTAATGTTCTGATACATAAATTCAAGTAATAAATAGAACTTTTATGAAAATAAACATTAAGAAATGACTATATTTTTTTAAACAAGAAAGCAAATGTATTCGTGTCCGGGAATTAATATAAGTCAAATTCAATTATCTGCAAAAAACTTACTCTTAATCAACTGAACAATCTGCCTTACACATTAATTTAGCTCATTAACTTATAAAATATTAAAATATCTTCATATATTGTTGTCAAACATTTTTTATTTTTTTGTTTAATCATTATAATAATCTATTTTTGGGATTTATAAATCAATAATAATTCATTAAACTAATTATAAATGAGCGTATTAGTAAATAAGAATTCAAAAGTCATTGTTCAGGGATTTACCGGAAGCGAAGGAACTTTTCATGCCGGACAAATGATTGAATACGGAACAAATATTGTCGGAGGCGTAACTCCGGGAAAAGGCGGACAACTTCATTTAAACAAACCTGTTTTCAACACTGTCAGTGATGCCGTAAAGGAAACAGGAGCAGATGTCTCCATTATTTTTGTACCTCCGGCATTTGCAGCAGATGCCGTTATGGAAGCTGCCGAAGCAGGCATTAAAGTCATTGTTGCAATTACCGAAGGCATTCCTACTGCCGATATGGTAAAAGTAAAAGAATATTTGAAAGATAAAGATGCCAGATTAATAGGACCGAATTGCCCGGGAATTATTACTGCCGAAGAAGCAAAAATAGGTATTATGCCCGGTTTCATATTTAAAAAAGGAAGTGTGGGAATTATCTCAAAATCAGGTACTTTAACATATGAAGCAGTTGATCAGATTACAAAAGTAGGTTTAGGGCAAACAACGGCAATAGGTATAGGAGGCGACCCTATTATCGGAACATCAACATTAGATGCCGTAAAACTTTTTGAAGCGGATCCTGACACAAAAGGAATTGTAATGATTGGTGAGATCGGCGGAAATATGGAAGCAGAAGCCGCAGAATGGATAAAAGAACACGGAACAAAACCGGTTGTCGGATTTATTGCCGGAGAAACAGCTCCAAAAGGGAAAAGAATGGGTCATGCAGGTGCAATAATCGGCGGAAAAGCAGATACTGCACAAGCTAAAAAGCAAATTTTAAGAGATTGCGGTGTTCATGTTGTTGACTCACCGGCTAATATCGGAACTAAAATGGCAGAGCTTCTTAAATAGTTGAAAGTAAATTAAAAAATCCCTGTTTCATTTTGTTGCGGGGATTTTTTGCATTCTCAACGAGTTAATTTCTGACAAGACAAATAACAGAATATAAAATATTAATAATCACCAAATTATAAAACATATTCAATTATGTTTTATGACATATGTAAATATTTTTATATTTTTTAACTTTGAGTTTAATTTGATTTTTAAAAATATAAATCAGACAGTATGGAATACAGAATTGAACATGACACAATGGGAGAAGTAAAAGTTCCCGCTGATAAATATTGGGGCGCACAAACGCAACGTTCTAAAGATAATTTCAAGATAGGTGAACCGGCTTCTATGCCGAAAGAAATTATAAATGCTTTCGGATATTTAAAAAAAGCTGCTGCACAAGCAAATTTCGAACTTGGTGTTCTTCCGGAAGATAAAATGAAATTAATTGAAAAAGTTTGTGATGAAATTACAGAAGGCAAATTGAATAATCAGTTTCCTTTGGTTATTTGGCAAACCGGCTCCGGAACACAATCAAACATGAACGTAAATGAGGTTGTTTCAAATCGAGCCCATGTGTTAAACGGAGGTAAACTTGATGACGCAAAAAAAATTATTCATCCGAATGATGATGTAAATAAATCGCAATCATCTAACGATACATTTCCTACAGCTATGCACATAGCTGCATATAAAATACTGATTGAAAAAACAATACCCGGAATAACAAAACTCCGTGACACATTAGAAGATAAATCAACTGAATTTAAAAATGTCGTTAAAAACGGCAGAACCCATTGGATGGATGCCACACCTTTAACATTAGGGCAAGAATTTTCCGGTTATGTTTCGCAACTTGAACACGGACTTACGGCATTAAAATGTACGATGGAGCATCTTACGGAACTTGCTCTCGGCGGAACTGCAGTAGGAACCGGACTGAATACGCCGCAAGGTTATGATAAGTTAGTTGCCCAAAAAATTGCACATCTTACCGGCTTACCTTTTGTTACCGGAAAAAATAAATATGAAGGCTTGGCTGCACATGATGCTATTGTTGAATCTTCGGGTGCATTAAAACAACTTGCCGTAAGTCTGATGAAAATTGCCAATGATATTCGTGTGATGGCTTCGGGACCGAGAGGCGGAATAGGCGAATTAATAATTCCGGCTAACGAACCCGGCTCTTCCATTATGCCCGGAAAAGTTAATCCGACACAAGTTGAAGCATTAACAATGGTTTGTGCACAAGTTATCGGAAATGATACAGCTATTACCGTCGGCGGTATGCAAGGACATTTTGAATTAAACGTATTTAAACCGGTTATGATTCATAATTTTTTAGAATCAGCAAAATTACTGGGCGATGCTTGTATCTCGTTCAATGATAATCTTGCTGTAGGTATTGAACCGAATTATACCGAAATTAAACACAAACTCGAAAATACTTTAATGCTTGTAACGGCACTAAATACAAAAATAGGTTATGAAAAAGCTGCAAAAATTGCTAAAAAAGCTCATGCGGAAGGTACAACTTTAAGACAAGCCGCCATTGAACTCGGTTTTGTAACCGATGAGCAATTTACCGAATGGGTTGACCCTGCTAAAATGGTCGGAACTTTAGAATAAATACTGAAATTATTTACCATGATTGAAGACCGAGTTATACTATTTGCTCGGTTTTTTTTATTTGCCCGAAAAGTCATTTTTGTCTTCAAAAAATTTTTGCAGAATGCTGTCATATTCATCTGCCGCATTTATATACGGAAAATGACCTTTATTATGAAATGTATATATACTTGTATTTCCTGAATAAAGATTTTTAAGTTTTTCTCTTAATTCTTTATTAACAAGAGGATCATTATCAGATTCAATAATGAGTTTCGGAATACGTTTTATTACAGAATCATTCGGAGTCGCTTTAAAATAATCAATTACAATATAATATCTGTTTATAAATTGTTTTTTAGAAAAAGGCAAACTCGGAAGAAATGCAGCTAATAATTTGGAGTTTTCAGCAGCGGGAACCAGTTTTTCTTTTAATTGTTTTTCACCTAAGTTCGAAATTAAGATTTCCGGTAATAAGGGAACAATTTTGCTTTTAAGTTTATTCTCTTTAAGCATACTATGATTCGGAGGAAATGTATTTGACAATACTATTTTATCAATTCTGTAGGGTATCTTCCGTAAGAGATACTGTGCAATATATCCGCCCATAGATGTTCCTGCTAAATAAAAATTTCCGACTTTTTCATTATCTAAAATTTTCAAAATTCCGTTCGATGCATCTTCTAAATTATCAATTTCTTTCGGTAATGTATAAGTGATAATACGATATTTCTTTTCAAAAAAATCAACTTGTTGCCACCAAATATCATATGCTCCTCCCATTCCGTGTAAAAACAAAATTGTTTTATCACCCGTTCCGCCGGAAAAGTATTTCCATCTTACACCGTTCACTTCAATAAATTTGACGTGTCTTTTTTGAAACCTTTTCAACGACTCAGATGCTTTGTCTTTTTTTCCGTACAGTTCAAAAAAGTTTTTTTGTTTAGCCGGAATGGCGTAAATTATTACAATTACCGCTAAAATAAGAACAGAAATAATCATTTTTAAATATTTTTTTACGACAAACATATAATTTCTTAAACTTTTTGTATGGGTATTAATTGAGTCCCTGACATCAAATCTGCAATTATCTTTGTTTTATCAAATTGTTCAAGAATAATTTTCAAAAAAACAGTAATCGGAACAGCTAAAATCATCCCCGGTACGCCCCACAAGAAACCCCAAAACATCAGCATAATTAAAATCGTTATAACATTTATTGAAAATGATTTTCCCATAAATACAGGTTCTAAAACACTTCCCATCAGCAATTGTATAAGCGTAACCGTGAGAATAAAAAACAATAAAATTCCTGTGTTATCAATTTCGACAAATGCAAACAAAGAAACTAAAGCCGTTGATATTACCGAACCGATCATCTGAACAAAATTAATTGAAAATGCTAATAAACCCCAAAAAACAGGAAAACTGACTCCGAAAAAATAACACGCAAGAGAAAAACCCAAGCCGGTAAGTAAACTTATCATAAATTTAACTTTTATAAACTTAATAATGTCTTTTTCAATTCGAATAAAAACTTTGACGGATGAAAATTTTTGACGCAATATTGTTCTGTTTAAGATTTTTTGAAAATTTAATGATTCTGCAAGCAAGAGAACCGTAAAAAAAGCGGTCATCAGGGTCATAGACAAAATACTGCCCAAAGAATCAACGGTTGAACCGAAATACTTACTTAAATCAATTTTCTGAAAATAATGAAGAAAAATACTTTTCCCTTCACCGCGTTGAATACCGAGAAATTTCTCAACCGGCAAAACCAAGTTCTCTGATTTCAGTTCCGCTTTTGCAAATAAATTGCTTTCGGAATGTAAAATTTCTTTCATCGAAAATTGAATAATTTCACTCGTAAGTATAAAAAAGCCTCCGATAATTAAGATTACTATCAGCAAATTTAAAGCTTTCGGTATTTTTTTCTTTTTCAGGAAACGCATTAAAGGCAAAAATATAAGTGCAATAAACATTGCAAAAAACAAGGGAATAAAAATAAACGACAGAATTTTTAAGATATAAAAAACAATCGGTAATGCAATTATCAGCAATAAAATATTTGTTGTTTTTCTTTGGTTCATTTTTTACCGGTTATACGTAAAATAAAATATCCTGATAAGCCGGCAATTACAGAGCCTATTATAATCCCTGCTTTCACAGAATTAATACTTATCAAATCGAAAAAAGCTAAACTGTTAGTAAACATTGACATCGTGAAACCGACACCGGCAATAGCAGCAATACCCAGAATTTGTTTAAAAAAAATACCCTCCGGTAATTCAATTATTTTTAATTTTACACCAAGATATGAAAATAGTGCTACTCCGACAAATTTTCCCAAAAGCAAACTGAAAGCGATATTAAACATTAAATCAAAATCAAATTCAGCACTGCCGTTTATAATAACACCTGCATTTGCAAATGCAAAAACGGGAAGAATAAAATAAGCAATCCAATTATGTAATTTATGTTCTAAATGTTGAAGCGGAGATCTTACACTGCAAGACAATGTATCCAACTGATCAACCGTTTCCGTCTCTTCTTTTGTCAGAAGAATATTTTTATTTCTTTTTTCTGACAATTTCGATATGCTGTCCGAAATTATTTTAAGATATTTCGAAAAAGATTTTATATCCGTTTTTCGTTTTATCGGTATGGTAAAAGCCAAAAGAACCCCGGCAATGGTGGGATGAATTCCTGATTTTAAGAATAAAAACCAAATAACAATCGAAAAAATAATTCCGATTTCACGCGAGAACTTTTTTTTATAAATCAGTGCCAAAACAACAATCAAAATAACGGCATAAAGCAGTAACATCCATTTGATGCCTGTACTGTAAAAAAAGGCAATAACAAGTACTGCCGCAATATCGTCAATAATTGCAAAGGCTGTTAAAAAAAATTTCAGGCTCAAAGGAACGCGTTTTCCCAGGATACTAAGTATTGCCAAAGCAAAAGCAATATCAGTTGCCATCGGTACTCCCCACCCTCTTAAAGTCTCGGGATTTTGATTTAAAGATAAAAACAAAGCAATTGGAATAATAACACCGCCCAAAGCAGCAATAAACGGAAAAGCAACTTTTTTTATCGTATTTATTTCTCCGATTAAAAGTTCTCGTTTCAACTCCAAACCTATAAAGAAAAAGAATATAGCCATTAAACCGTCGTTTATCCATAAAATTAACGGTTTTTTAAGCTCAAAATCCTTCAAACTGATTCCTATTTTATAATTTAACAACGATTGGTAATTTGCAGCAAAACCGGAATTTACCATAACTAACGCAATAATTGTTGCACCAAAAAGTAAAATACCGGCAAAGCTTTCAAGTTTTACGAATTTTTGCACCGGTGAAAGAAAGATTTTATCTGACATCTTAAAATTTTAACTGTTTAATACAAAAGTTCTTACTTTAATGCTCTTTTTTTTATCATCCCGCCTTTGGCATCTTTTATACTGTGCATTACAATAAACGCATTTTTATCGATTTTATCCGTTTCGGTGTGAAGTTTTGCCAATTCCAATCGTGTAATCAAGGTATATAAAATTTCGGTATCTTCAGAGCTGTGTCCTTTTTTTCCGTAATAAACAGTACACCCTCTGCCCATTTTTTCAAGAATTGCTTTTCGAATTTCTTCCGATTTCTCCGAAATAATAGTTACCCCTACATATTCTTCAATCCCCGAAACAACAAAATCTACCGTTTTTGATGCTGCCAAATAAGTTAACATAGCATACAAAGAAACTTCAATTGAAAAAACATAAGCTGCTATTCCGAAAATAAAAACATTGAAAACTAAAATAACATCGCCGATTGACATTGATGTTCGCCGGCTGATAAATATTGCCAATACTTCAGTACCGTCAATTACCGAACCGCCGCGAATTGCTAAACCGATACCCAAACCCAAAAAAAATCCGCCGAAAACCGCAATCAGTAATTTATCTTCCGTTACAAGCGGAAACGGAATAAAATGTACGACAACTGCCAACAGAATTATGGCTATAATGCTTCTTACGGCAAATTGCCTGCTGATTGAATAGCGTCCCATAATTAAAAACGGTAAATTTATTGCAACTATCAATATCGAAAGCGGAATAATTGAGATTTCGGCAATAATAAGCGAAATACCCATAGCACCGCCGTCTAAAAACATATTCGGCAATAAAAATCCTTTCAGTCCGAATCCGGCAGAAAGAACACCTAAAAGAATAAAAAAACTGTCTCTGAAAATATGGTTTATTTCAACCTTAACATTTAAAAAAATTTGTTCAAAACGAACGGATTTGTATTTGTTCTTTTTTAAACGTTTTTTTACCGTTTGTGTAATAATGTATTTAAACAGGGAATTCATTGTATTTCTTTGTTACAAACATTTAATCATCAATGATACAGAATATTCCGTATGTATCTGCGGTAAATATATGTATTTAATAACATTATTACAAAACAAATATAAGAGACGATGAGTAAAAGTTCCGCTGTCAAAACAGAATTTCAATTATATTTTTATTTTATTTATCAACGGATTTGCATAAATTCCGTAATAAATTTTCTCAAGCAAGTGTTTATTACCATTTATTGAATCAATTGTTTTTTTGCAAATCATTTGCAATTTAGTTTCTTCCGCTTTTATGTATTTATTTTCTTTGAAGAACTTTTCAGAACCCGTTAAAATGTCAAATGCAATATAATTGGGTTTTGTTAAAACGTAATTTTTATATACCTCATCATCAATTCTTCCGGCAAGAATCGAAAATTTCTCATTACGTTTTTTAACTGTTTCAATACTTTTTAAATCTTCATTAACGGGTTTCCCGAAAACAATATTTACTTCACCTTTCATACTATATAAACCTCTGCCCATATCTTTCAAATCTTCTTCCTGAGTTTTTGTATATTTTTCTCCTGTTTTTTTTGAATACACTGCAGCAATTTTTGATTCTATAGTAGGTTCATTTTCATAGGATACGCTTACAGGAACAATATTTATTTCAGAAAAGCTGTCAGTAAAATTATTACTTCCGCTCATATTAATCATTTTCAAAATTGCAGGATCGGTTTTGTCGATACCGTCTTTTGTTCTGCCTTCACGTTGTGCAATCCAAACAGATGTGTTACGATTAACGATTGTATCTCTGATATATGCCGATAATTTTTGTGAACCGATAAGCATTTCTTTTCCTTTTAAATCACGTCTTACAATAAAGGATTTATTCAATCTCACAAGTGTATCTATCCATTTGTGTATCAGAAGATTGTTACCAATTGCGATTTCAGACGTTTTGTGTCCGGCATTAAGCAAAACATGATTTATAAGTGTGGAATCCAGAATAATATCTCTGTGATTTGAAATAAACAAATACGCAGTATCTGTTTTCAGATTTTCTAAACCTGAGACTTTAAAATCGGATACCGTAAGTTGTAAAAGGGCATTTACAAATTCGGAAATATATCTTTTCTGAAAATCATAAACAGAATTAACACGATACAATTCTTTGCTTAAATGTGCAATTCGCTCATCGGGATAGAGCTTTTTCAATATATATATAAAACCCTCATCATCAAGGATATTCAGAAGTTTATCATGAACTTCCTCATCTCTGAAGGATCGAATATTATCAAAATTATAGGTTTCCAAAATTAAGAAATTATCAGATTACAGATTAAATAAACACCCGAAAGTACATCATTCAGGTATAAGATAAAAAATTAAAAAAACATAAAATATCAAACTCACAAAGTAACTTTGCTTTTAGTGTTCGCAATTATGTTCGTGATCTTCGGCATTATGATTACACATGTTTGCAGTAGTTTTTAAAGTTCCTGATAAAAAAGCATCAACAACTTTTGCGGGTTCATTTGCAGGAGCACCTGTAAACACATTGATATTATTTTGATTTAAAATTTCAACAGCTTTGGGTCCGATACCTCCGGTTATTAAATCCGTTACATTATTTTCTGCCAACCAATTCGGAATTACACCAAATTCGTGGGGTGGCGGAGTCTCCATTTGTTCTTTCACAACTTTGTCATTTTCAGCATGATAAAAATAAAAATATGGTGCATGACCGAAGTGTGCCGATAATTTACCGTCAATGACGGGAATTGCTATTTTTCTCATTTTTTATAATTTATGTTCTTTAATTTTATCTAAAAACAATTGCATCCCTTTTCTTTTTTCAGTATCCAAAGAATAGCTGATACTTTTTGTTAAATATTTCTTTAAATCTATTCCGGAATTATTAAATTCCTTTTTATAATTGCTTATTACAGCATCTATATTCATTAAACCCGTTTTCAGAGCATTATTAAAATCTGTAATAAACTGCTCATTTAACTTTTTGTTTGCAACCCATACCGCAAATACAAAAGGATATGATGTAAAATTCAGCCAAATTTCCGATAAATCGTAAACATATTCAAATTTATTTTTATATTTAAAAACACGATCTCCGATTATTAATGCAGCTGTCTGATTATCAATATTATCTTCATAACCGGCTTCGGCTGAAACATATTCCGGATTAATGTTGAAATAGTCTCCGGCTAATATTTTTGTTAATCTGACAGAAGTTCTTGACTGATAGTCTAATAAAATTCGTTTAATATTTTTAATCGGTACATGACAAAAAAGTGAAACTGTATCTACTTTTCCAACTGCACCGAGACAATAATTTGAAATAATCTGCGGATTTCGTAATTTGCTGATTTCTGCAACAGGAATTAGTCCGAGATCTACTTCATCATTTATTAATTTATCGGCACAAACAGAAGGCGTATCTTTCTGCAAATCAATTTGAAGCATTAAAGACTCATCGTTTTCAATTCCGTAAATAAACGGTAAAGTATTGAGATATGAAACTGCTGATATTTTAATTTTATTTTTCAATAATTTCAGATTTCGGTATTAAAAATTTTATCTGTTTCGGCATCTTCAATTTTCTTTATTTCAACCATTGAAGCCGTTCCCGCAATGACTGAAATTACGGCAACAAATGCCGACAATGCTACACCGATATACGGAATAAAGAGAACCAAAGCGAACAATGAACCGTTTACAACAGCAACCCATTTATATTTTCGCATAAAAGAAACACTTTCTTTAATATTGCGTTTGTATCTTTCGTTGGAATAATCCATATATGAAAATCCGTAAAAATAAGACGTAATGAGAAACATAAAAATTACTCCTATCCAACTGATAAATGAAAGAATAAATCCTGCTGTAAAAATCAAAATCATAATGCCGGTTTCGAAAAGTACATTTCGGATTGCGATACCTATGCCTCTGAACACATCTCTGAAAAATTGCTTTATTTCAAACGGATAATCACTATTACCGTGAGTTAATATTTTTTCGGTCTTTTCAGAAATAACAGAAAACAGCGGTGAAAGAATAATTACAATCAGATACCCTCCCAAATAAGTGAAGCTGATAAAAAACAGGACATAAATCAAAGCAGTAATGATTCCGGATAATGCACCTTTCAGAACTTCCGAACCCCAAAAATCAGCATTGCCTATATTAATCCAATCCATAAAAGCATGTCTCGCAGTTACAGCTAAATCAACAACTTCGCTCATTCCGATCCAAAAAATCAAAATATTCAAAAGCAAGGGGAAGAACATATATTTCATAAATCCTTTGGAAAATAGTAAGTCCAAAGCCTTAAAATAGCCCTTAAAACCAATTGAAATTTGTTTTCCGAAATTCATGTAAATTATTTAGTTTTAAATCTGACCGGATTATTAACTTTTTGTTTCAGTAAAGCAATATCTAAAACTTCCGTAATTGTTTCTGCAAAATGAAATTTTAAACCCTTCAAATACAAATCATTAATTTCTTTAATATCTTTTTCATTATCTTTAGGTAGTATAAGTTCCTTAATATCAGCACGTTTTGCAGCTAATATTTTTTCTTTTATTCCTCCGACCGGTAATACTTTTCCTCTTAATGTCATTTCACCGGTCATTGCCAGTCTGTTTTTTATTTTTCTTTGAGTCAGAACGGAAGCCATTGATGTTACCATCGTTATTCCTGCCGAAGGACCATCTTTCGGTATGGCACCTTCAGGTACATGAATATGCACATTGTAATTTTTAAAAATACTGTCTTTAATCTTAAAATCTTCGGCATGTGCTTTCATATATTCAAAGGCAATTACTGCAGATTCTTTCATCACTTGCCCTAAATTTCCGGTTAAATTTAATTGTCCGCTTCCTTTACTGACACTTGATTCAATAAACAGAATTTTTCCGCCTACTTGTGTCCAAGCCAATCCGGTAACCACCCCGGCAAATTCATTGCCTTCGTATTTGCCTTTAATATAACGCGGAATACCGAGGTAATCCTCAATATCTGCTGTTTTTAATAATTTTGAATAATCTTCTTCAAGAGCAATTTTTTTTGCAATTTTACGTATAACTTCGGCAATTTTCTTCTCCAGATTTCGTACTCCTGATTCTCCTGTATAATCGGTGATTATTTTTTCAATTGCTTCTTTAGAGAATTTTAATTGCGAAACTTTTAATCCGTGTTCTTTTAGTTGACGCGGTATTAAATGCCTCTTAGCAATTTCATTTTTTTCTTCTACAATATATCCCGAAACTTCAATCAGTTCCATTCGATCTCTGAGTGCTGAATTAATTGTATTTAAAGAATTAGCGGTAGCTATAAATAATATTTTTGATAAATCAAATTCCAGTTCCAAATAATTATCATAAAATGTATTATTCTGCTCAGGATCAAGAACTTCAAGTAATGCAGAAGACGGATCTCCTCTAAAATCATTACCGATTTTGTCAATCTCATCCAAAATAAAAACAGGATTTGATGATTTAACTTTCTTTAAATTTTGAATAATTCTTCCGGGCATTGCACCGATATATGTTTTTCTGTGTCCGCGAATTTCTGCTTCATCGTGCAAACCTCCGAGTGACATTCTGGCATATTTTCGTTCCAAAGCATGAGCAACAGATTTTCCGAGAGAAGTCTTCCCTACTCCGGGCGGTCCGTAGAGGCAGAGAATCGGAGCTTTTAAATCACCTTTTAATTTCAAAACAGCAAGATGTTCCAAAATTCTGTCTTTCACATTATCCAGTCCGTAATGATCGTCATCCAAAATCTTTTTTGCTCGTTTTAAATCAAAATTATCTTTGGTATATTCGTTCCATGGTAAATCAACAAGTGTTTGAGCATAAATTAGTTGGTATGAATAATCAGGAGCCATCGGATTTATTTGCTTCAAACGATTTATTTGTTTTTTAAAGGCTTCTTCCGCATCTGTATTCCATTTTTTCTTTTTTGCTTTTTTTTCAAGTTCCTCAATTTCAACTTTCGGAGATTCCAAACCCAATTCATCCTGTATTGCTTTCATTTGCTGATGCAGAAAATATTCTTTCTGTTGCTGGCTCATCTCTGTTTTTGCCTTATTCTGAATATTATCCTTAAGTTCTAATTTTTGAACTTCTTCAGATAAATATTTTAATAACAAAGCAGCTCTGCCGGATAAATCATTATTTTCCAACAATTTCTGTTTTTCTTTTGCCCTGACATCAGTATTTGAAGATACAAAATTGATTAAAAACTCAGGTGAATCTATATTATTAATTGCGAAAGCTGCTTCTTTCGGAAGATTTGAAGAAAGGTGTATAATCTTGACAGACAGTTCCTTAACTGATAAAAGCTGAGCTTCAAATTTTTTTCTGTCAGAAGTTTCATTTGTAGGAATAATATTGTACTTTACTTTTAAATACGGTTTTACCGAAAGCTCTTCCGTAATTTTAAAACGTGTAATTCCCTGAAGAACAGCAGTTTTTTCACCGTCGGGCATATCAAAAAGCTTTATGACACGTGCTAATGTACCTATTTTATATATGTCATTAAACTTAGGGTCCTCAGTCTTTTCATCTTTCTGACTGATTATTCCGATAAGAATATCTTTTTTATGTGCTTCTTTAATCAGCTTTAATGATTTTTTTCTGCCGACAGCAATCGGAATCACAATTTGAGGAAATAATACTGTATTTCTTAACGTAAGGAGTTGTAATTCTTCAGGTAAATCAAAATCATCGACTGATAATTTCTCAATACCCGCAGCTAAAGGAATCATTTCAGCAGTATTTGCTTCATTTTTATTTCCGAAAATAATATCTTTAAACATAAATCTTCTTTTTTTGGAGTATTTTATTTAACAGTCAATGGTCGTGCCGGATATATAAAACAGGAAATTTCGGCAGATTATTATTTTTTTAAGAAGAAAATTCTGCAATTAATGTCTGTGTTCCTTTTACTTTATCTCCTATTTTCACTTTTATATCAGAATTTATCGGCAAGAATATATCAACACGCGAGCCGAACTTAATAAATCCGCATTCTTCGCATTGCTTAACTTTATCACCTTCTCTGACAAAAAAAACGACTCTGCGTGCAACCGTTCCTGCAATTTGCCGATACAAAATTTCTGTTCCTTTTTCATTCCTAACAACAACGGATGTTCGTTCATTTTCTTCGGAAGATTTCGGATTTTTTGCTAATAAATATTTCCCTTCGTGATACCTGAAATAATTAATTATTCCGCTAATCGGAAACCAATTTATATGGACATTCCAAAGCGACATAAAAATTGAAATTTGAATACGTTCATCTTTAAAATATTCTTGTTCAAATGTTTTTTCAATAACAACAACTTTTCCGTCTGCAGGTGCCATTACTCCGGAATGATTAATAATACAATTTCTTTTGGGTTTTCTGAAAAAAAATACAACAATAAGAAAGAGAATAAGTGATATGAGTACGGAGGTTATCGTAATAATTTTACAATCGTAAAAAAATACGTAAACAGCGATATTAAATAAGATTAAACTTACAGCTGCGATAAGAATTGTATGAATTCCTTCCCTGTGAATCTTCATTCCTAAAAATTAGTATTTATAAAATGTAAAGATACAAAACTTACAGAAACTCTGTATAACAGAATTAATTTTGATTATAAAAAGAAATACTCAATAATCTTTAAATAGAGAAATATCATAGGTGCGGCAAACAAGGTACTGTCGAACCGATCAAGCAATCCGCCGTGTCCGGGCATTATTGTACCGGAATCCTTAATCCCGGCTCTGCGTTTAAGCCACGATTCCGTTAAATCCCCGTAAACACCGAAAACTACTGTTACAACGGCAAAAATTATCCATTCCGGCAAGGTTAAACTCTTAAAATACAATGAAATAATATAAGCAGCAACAAAAGCAAAAATTGCTCCGCCAATAGTTCCTTCCCAAGTTTTATTAGGAGAAATACGTTCAAACAATTTAGTTTTTCCGAATTTTGAACCGATTAAATATGCTCCTGTATCATTTATCCAAAGTATTACAAAAAGAGCTAATAAATATTTATGCGTAAAGACACCTTTATTTATCCCTGAAAAAGCAATAAAATTTAATGTTGCCATCGGAATTACAACATAAACAATTCCGAAAACCGTAAATGCAATACTTAAAAAATAGTCTTCCCTGTCTTGATAAATTTCAAAAATAAACAGAAAAATAATAAGAAATATTGCAATAAAATAAGATACCGGAGGAATATCTTCGCGAGCAACAAAAAAAGTTAATAACCAAACGGTTAAACCAACAAAAAGTCCGTAATATTTTTGCGGTTTATTTCCTGTTTTTTCAAATAAATGATATGCTTCGGATAAAGCTACAAGTGTAATTAACAGAAATACAACAACATATAAATATTCATTAATTAAAATACCGCCTAACAGAACAATAACAAAAATCAAAGCAGACAAAGCTCTTTTTAACAAATTATGTTTCAACATGTCAGCTATATTTTTGCTATCAAACTTTGAGCTTTCTCAAAATAATCTTTTTCGGTATATAACTCAATTTCACCGAGTAAAAAAGTTGTATCTTTATCGTTAATAATAACTGAGGGTATTCCGGCTTCTTCTAAAATACCTTTATGAAACAAGGCATTTGCTATGTTGGAATATGTTTTGAACAGCACCCATTCTATATTTTCAGCCAAATATTTATTTGCATCTTCAATGTTATTTTCTTTTACAAATAATTGCATTTTTCCGTTGTCTTTTTTAATAAGTGCTTTTATTTTTTTGGAAAATAAGAGTTCTTCTGCTTTTTCAATTTTACTTAATGAATCAAATTCTTTAAATAATTTATAATTTTTGAGCTCTGAAATATATTTTTTTGCTTTGTTCGAATCATCATTTTTAACATATATACTTAAAGTTTCCAAATGATAATCAGAATCTTTTTTCTTGATTACAATACAATTAATCAGATTTTCGGCAAGCAAATCAACATAATATTTAGTTTGTCTTACTTTATTGCAAATCAGCACTTTTGACCAATCTTTTAATTCTTTGCCTGTCAAATACGGAATTGTTTTTTCAACATCTTTATTTTCAACATAGAGCTCATAATTATCTAAAATGTATTTTTGACTTTCTTTTCTTTTAAGAATAGTTTTTATTCCGGTATTCTGCAATACTTTTTGAAATAACAAAACAGGTTTCAAATCAACAAATGAGTTAATTTTTGTTAAACCGTCAAAATCATCAATTAAAACACGTGCTTTTTTTTCATTGATTTTTTCCACATATAAATCAATATTTCCCAAAAGAAACAAACTGTCTTTTTCATCTAAAATAACTGCATTAATATCGTTTTGATTAAGAATACTTTTTCTTAATTCTGCTTGATGAAATCTCTCAAAAGTTTGAATTTTAACCCAATTCTTCATAATGTCTTATATTTAAAATTTCGTTGTATCTGAATCTTTTTCAATTTCTTGATCAGCTTTTTTTCTTTTTTCTGCTTCGTCCTGCTGATGTTTTAAACGTACTTTATTTTTCTCTCTTATTTTTTGAACTTCTTCATCATATTCATCATTAAACGGTCTTTTTCCTAAAATCTTTTCGGCATCTTCAAAATAAATAACTTCTTTTTCGAGCAGTAATTCAGCCAATTCTGTAATTCCTTTGCTATTATCTTTAAGAATTTTTTTTGCACGATTATACTGCTCGGTTATTAGATTCTTAATTTCTGTATCAATTAATTCGGCAGTTTGTTCACTGAACGGTTTTTGAAATTGAAATTCATTCGTTCCGCTTGAATCATAATAGCTTAAATTACCTATTTTATCACTCATACCAAAATAGGCAATCATTGAAAATGCTTGTTTTGTAACACCTTCCAAGTCATTTAAAGCACCGGTTGAAATTCTTCCGAAAGTTATTTCTTCGGAAGCTCTGCCTCCGAGCATGGCACACATTTCATCTAATAATTGTTCTTTAGTCGTTATTTGACGTTCATGCGGTTGATACCAAGCAGCCCCGAGAGCTTGTCCGCGCGGAACAATTGTTACTTTTACCAACGGGTGTGCATTTTCAAGCATCCAACTCACAGTTGCATGACCGGCTTCATGATAAGCAATAGTTCTTTTTTCTGTTTTTGTAATAATTTTACTTTTTTTCTCAAGTCCGCCGATTATACGATCGATTGCAGCATGAAAATCTTCATGAAAAACACTTTTTTTATCTTTTCTGGCAGCAATTAAAGCAGCTTCATTACAAACATTAGCAATATCAGCACCCGAAAAACCTGGTGTTTGCTTGGACAATTTCTGAATATCAACACCTTCACCTAATTTCAACGGTTTAATATGTACTTTAAAAATATCTTCTCTTTCGGTTAAATCAGGTAATTCAACATGAATTTGACGATCAAATCTGCCGGCACGCATTAATGCCGGGTCAAGAACATCGGAACGATTTGTTGCCGCAAGAATAATTACACCGGTATTTGTATCGAACCCGTCCATTTCAGTAAGTAATTGATTTAATGTATTTTCTCTTTCGTCGTTTCCGCCTAAACTGGCTCCTCTGCTTCTTGTTCTTCCGATTGCATCAATTTCATCAATAAAAACAATGCAAGGTGATTTTTGTTTTGCCTGTGCAAATAAATCACGAACACGCGATGCACCTACTCCTACAAACATTTCAACAAAATCGGAACCTGACAATGAAAAAAACGGTACATTTGCTTCTCCGGCAACCGCTTTTGCAAGTAAAGTTTTCCCGGTTCCGGGAGGACCTACCAGCAAAGCTCCTTTAGGAATTTTACCGCCTAATTTGGTATATTTATCAGGTCTTTTAAGGAAATCAACAATTTCCTGAACCTCAATTTTTGCTTCTTCAAGTCCGGCAACATTACTGAAATCAACCTTAACTTTTGTTTTTTCGTTATCAAAAAGTTTGGCTTTAGAACGACCGACATTAAATATGCCGCCGGCACCGCCGCCCATTCCGCTGCCCATTCTGCGAAAAAGAAACATCCAAATAGCAACAATTATTATCAAAGGCAATAACCAACCGAGCAGTTCACCCATTACATCTGTTCTGTTTTCATAATCAATGGGGACTCTGTTTATCTTATCAACATTTTTTTGAAGTTCTTCCATATCTTTTTCAAAAACTTCAACCGACCCGATATTAAAATAATAGTCCGGTGTATTTCCTGCGGCAAATACTTTATTTTCTTTTCCTAAATCACTGAATTCAGGATCACTACGCATTTGCTCTTTAATATAAACTTCAACTTTTTCATGATTGATGACTACCAATTTATCAGCAGCATGTTTCGGCATTATTTTAGTTTCAAAACGAAGTTGAGTTATTTTTTTGGCAGTTTCCTGATTTGAAAAATAGTTTAAAGCAAAAAAACCTACAGTTACAGCAATAAAAATAAAAATTGTATTTTTATTACCTTTATTTTTAAACATATTTTTAGCATCTTTAGGATTTCCCTTTTCAGGTCTCCTCTCCGGTATTTTATTTCTTATATCTTTATTTTTTTCTGACATCTCTTTTTTCTTTAATTTTCAACACTTGAATACTTTACTTTAATTTCTGAAATTTCTGCATCAGCCCATAAATCCTCTAATTTATAAGTATTTCTGAATTCTGATCGAAACACATGTACCACAACATCAAAATAGTCCAGAATAATCCATTCGGCATTATCATAACCTTCTTTATGAAATACTTTATCTCCGGTTTCTTTTCTTACAAATCGTTCAACAGAATCCGCTACGGCTTCAACTTGTCTGTCAGTTTCCGCTTCACAAATTATAAAAAAATCCGTAATTGAATTTTGTGTTCCTTTAAAATCTATTTTTACTATATTTTTCGCTTTTTTCTCTGTCATTCCTTCCAAAATTGCTTTTAGAAGTTTTTGAATTTTTACCATAAATTTTATTTGTATTTTTTAATTAATCCGGCAAATTTAATCAAATTTTACGATAAATGAACTTTACTGTAAAATTGTATTCTCTTTAAAATTATATTACATAATAAGTTTATGATAATTAACTTAAAATGAAAATGTTACTACTTTACACTTTAGAAAATACATTCCAAAACAGAAACATATAAAACTGAATATCAATGATATAATTTTATGCAACTGTAAATTCATAAGTGTTCGGAGTATCCGATAAATGTTTGATGATCATGCAGTTTAATTAACTATAAAAAAACAAAAATTTTAATAAAAATTATATTACTTTTGTATTACTGAAAAATACTTTGCCGAAAAATTCAATTTTACAAACTAATTATTTAACTATGAAAGGGAAAATATTAATAGGAATAGTAATTATCGGGATTTTGGCTGCCGGAGCATATTACGGTTTCGGATATTTGACAAAACAACAAGATAAAAAGATTGCAAAATTAGAAGACAAAATCAATTTTCTGAAAGAAGAAACAATTCCCTTACGTTTTAAAATTCTTGAAAAAGATACGGCACAAATTAAATTTATCGTAAAATTTTACGACCAGGATTCTGTTGAATTTAATACCGACACTTTAACACTTCAGGGTCAGGAATTATCCTTTGATTTTGATGTTGTTAAGATTAAAAAAGGATTAAGTATTGCATTTCCGACAAAAATTTTCACGAATAAAATTCCTGCAAAAAAAGGAATTATACTTTTTAAATATTATGATGACCACGGGTTTCCGCAAACAATGAGTACAAACGGAGCTGACACTTCTTATGTGAGACTGATGACCGAACTGTTTACAAAAATTAAAACAGGCAATACGGAAGATATTAAAGGAATATACGGAAGTATGGTGCAGGATATCGCAAAATTAAATGAGTTTCAAGTCAACCACATATATAAAATAGTTATTCACAGCAAAGGCGGAATTGAAGTAAGTGAAGATTTATAAATTATCATATAACACTATTAATCATTAAATTATGGGCAATTCACAAGAAATTTTACAACAAATTAATTGGTTTCTGAAACCGGTTTCTGATTTTATTTTATACTTATTTACAACCAAAACAGGTTATCTGCTTTTGCTTTTATTTCTTATTCTTTATCTTATTTTTACAATTTATAATGCACTAAAAGTAAGGAAAATAGCCCATGAAGCTATCAGCAGAAATTTAAGACCTTCTTTTTTTGAAAGAATGTATATTTTTTTCAGTGAACTTATAAAAGCATTTATGAATATCGTTTCAAAATTGCCTGTTCTTCTCGGTGTTTTTTTGATATTATTCGGCATTGTCGGTTTATCAAATGCTTTTACTACCATTGATGATTATGTTAACAATCAAAAACGCATTCAGGAATTAAAAACAGTTGTTAAAAACTTGGATAAAAGCTACATTGTTGCAAAATTAAATATTGAAGATGTTGATTATGTGAATAATATTACCAAACTGAAAGTGTATTATTACGATTATAAACTTGATGATTATCTTCCTAATCCGCAATCAATAGAGATAAAAGGACATGACATCTATTTCTTAAATTATGTGATGAATTTTGATTATTCCGAAATTGAAAGCGGCAATAAAGTAAATTTAGTAATGCCTTATAAAATATTCAGCGAAGAAGTTGCAAAAGACGACGGCATACTTCTTCAAACAACTGATTCTTTAGGTATTCCATATATCTTTCATCGCGATGATAACGAAATATACGGCATCGATAAAGACAGCTATTACTCTCGTTTAAAAGAATTTGCCGAATTTATGACCAATCAGGAAAAAGCTCGAAAAGAAGGTATTAAAAGTTTTTATGCAGCTGCTCCGCATTTTATCAACAGAATCCGTAAAGGGCAAAGCATTGTAATTTGGGTTGAACAAACCGGAGGTTTGGTTTTAAAAAAAGAAAGAACTTTTTAAATATTCTTAAATATTGATAATTATCCGTGCCGCTCTGTAATGCAGCACGGTATCGTTATAATGCAGGAATTAACAAAAGACATACAATTTATAAAAGGCGTAGGACCTAAACGTGCTGAATTATTAAATAATGAGCTGAATATATTTACGGTTAAAGATTTATTATACCATTTTCCTTTTCGATATATCGACAGAACAAAATTTTACAAAGTCGCCGAAATTAATTCCGATTTTCCGAACATACAGTCAAAAGGTATTATCTCAAATTTTCAAACCAAAGGTCACGGCAGAAAAATTTATCTTACAGCTGAATTTTCAGACGAAACCGGAAAAATTGAGCTTATTTGGTTTAAAGGTGCAAACCGGATTAAAGAAAACTTAACATCAGGTAAAGAATACATTATTTTTGGAAAACCGGCACGATACGGCAGAAAACTTAATATTGCCCATCCGGAAATTGACAGTCCCGAAACATTCACAAAAAGAATAAGTTCCTCACTTCAAGCTGTTTACCCTTCAACCGAAAAACTGACAAAAAAGAATGTAACATCAAGAGTATTCAGAAAAATAATTGCCGGAATACTTGAAAACTTAACAATCAAACTACCCGAAACTCTTCCGGCATATATTGTTCAAAAATATCACTTACTTTCATTTCACGAAGCAATTCACAACATACATTTCCCCGAAAATGCAGAAAAATTAAAACGTGCATTATATCGCCTGAAATTTGAAGAACTTTTTTACATTCAGCTTAATATTCTTAAAGTAAAATTCGGAAGACGATTAAAATATAAAGGTTTTGTTTTTTCAAAAGTCGGTAATTATTTCAATAAGTTTTACAGAGAGAAACTGCCTTTTGAACTCACAAATGCCCAAAAACGCGTAATAAAAGAAATACGAAAAGATTTTGCATCCGGGAAACAAGCAAACAGATTATTACAAGGTGATGTAGGAAGCGGCAAAACACTTGTTGCTCTTATGCTTATGCTCATTGCAATTGATAACGGTTATCAGGCAAGTTTAATGGCTCCGACAGAAATTCTGGCAAATCAACATTTTAAAACAATCAGTAATTTTCTTGAAGATTTGGGTTTGAAAATTGCACTTCTGACCGGCTCAACAAAACAATCTGACAGAAAACAATTGCACGCTGATTTACAATCCGGAAAAATCAATATTCTTATCGGAACACACGCATTAATCGAAGATAAGGTTATCTTTAAAAATCTCGGGCTTACGGTTATTGACGAACAACATCGTTTCGGAGTGGCACAAAGGGCAAAAATGTGGAAAAAAAATACGCACCCGCCGCACGTTATTGTGATGACAGCTACGCCCATTCCGCGAACACTTGCCATGACAGTTTACGGCGACCTGGAAATTTCTGTTATTGATGAGTTACCTCCCGGAAGAAAGCCCGTTAAAACAATTCATTCCTTTGACGGAAAACGCCTTCGGGTTTTTAAATTTATGAAAGAACAAATAAAATCAGGCAGGCAAATTTATATCGTCTATCCTTTGATATATGAATCAGAAAATTTTGATTACAAAGATTTGGAAGACGGACTTGAAAGTATCAGCAGAGCATTTCCTCCTCCTGAATATGCCGTCAGCGTTCTGCACGGGAAAATGAAACCCGAAGAAAAAGAAAAATCAATGAAATTATTCGTTAAAGGCATCACAAATATTATGGTTGCCACAACCGTAATTGAAGTGGGAGTTGACATACCGAATGCAAGTGTAATGATTATTGAAAGTGCAGAACGTTTCGGACTGTCTCAATTGCATCAGTTACGAGGTCGCGTAGGGCGAGGAGCCGATCAATCGTATTGCATTTTAATGACTTCATACAAACTTTCAAAAGAAGCAAAAATCCGCATTCAGACTATGGTTGAAAGCAACGACGGATTTAAAATTGCAGAAGTAGATATGAAATTACGAGGACCCGGCGACTCCGAAGGAACCCGACAAAGCGGCATTCCTTTTGAACTGAAACTTTCCGATTTAAGCAAAGATTACAAAATTTTGGAAACCGCAAGACATGCTGCCGATCTCATTTTAACAGAAGATGCAGAATTAAAACAAGATAAAAATCAAATTCTTGTAAAACAACTTAAAACACTGATAATGAGAAATAAAAAATGGGGAGCAATCAGTTGAAATTCAAAAAAATAATTAACCGACAAAAAATAATCAACATTAAATCGGAAAATATCAGTCCTAAAATCAGACCTGCTTCTGAAAAAAATAACCGTGTCGTAAAAGATACAACACGGTTATTAAAAACAGATTAAACTGCTTATTATAAATTATGTTTCTTAACAAAATCCGTTAAGATTCCGTCTAAATCAGGTTTTCCGATTTCTTGTAAGTCATAAAATACTCTGGCTGTCGGTTTGTTAATTTTAACAATACGTGTTAAATCAATCGGTGTTCCGATAACCACAACATCACAATCGGTATTATTAATAGATGTTTCGAGATCTTTCAATTGTTCATCGCTGTAGCCCATTGCCGGCAACAAAGTTCCGATATTCGGATAAATTTTAAATGTTTCGGCTAATTTTCCGACAACAAAAGGTCGCGGGTCAACAATCTCTGCAGCTCCGAATTTTTTAGCAGCTACCGTCCCTGCTCCGAGTTTCATTTCACCATGTGTTAAAGTAGGTCCGTCTTCAACCACCAAAACACGTTTTCCTTTAATAGCTTCATAATTTTCAACTCTTAATGGTGATGCACCGTCAATGACCAAAGCATCCGGATTTACTTTTTGAATACTCTCTCTAACCGTTTGGATGCCTTCCGGAGAAGCCGTATCCATTTTGTTAATAACAATAGCATCAGCCAACCGCATATTCACTTCACCCGGATAGTACGATAATTCGTTGCCCGGACGGTGCGGGTCGGCAACCGTAATAGTTAAATCGGGTTTGTAAAATGAGAAGTCATTATTTCCGCCGTCCCAAAGAATAACATCACATCCGGCAGGATCTTTTTCGGCAGCTCTTACAATAGCTTCATAATCAACACCGGCATATATCACGTTTCCTCTCACCACGTGAGGTTCGTATTCTTCCATTTCTTCAATGGTACATTTATGTTTTTTCAAATCTTCGACAACGGCAAAACGTTGTACTTTTTGAGCAACCAAATCACCGTAGGGCATCGGGTGTCGAATTGCAATAACTTTCAACCCTTTAGCCATCAAATATTCAATTACTTTACGGGAAGTTTGACTTTTACCGCAACCGGTTCTTGTAGCAACTACCGCAATTACAGGCTTAGTACTTTTAATCATTGTATCCTTAGGTCCGAGAAGATGAAAATTAGCACCTGCTGCATTTACAATTGCACTGATTGCCATTACACGTTCATATTTCACGTCACTGTATGAAAAAACACAATCGTCAACCTTTAAATCTTTAATTAATTTAGGAAGGTCTTCTTCCGCAAAAATCGGAATTCCTTGGGGATATAATTTTCCTGCAAGTTCGGCAGGATATTTTCTTCCGTCAATATCCGGAATTTGAGCAGCCGTATAAGCAACTACATTATAATCTTCATTATCTCGATAATAAGTGTTAAAGTTGTGAAAATCACGACCTGCAGCTCCGATAATAATTACATTTTTCTTTGCCATTTTTCTTTTTATTTAATTTATTAATAAAAAAACTTTTGATGCTAAATTAAAACTTTTGAACGATTAAAACAAAGACTGTGTTTTTTAACATTCTTTTATTGAATTTCAAAATAATTATTAAATTTCTATCTCTGAAACAATAAAAAAACAGAAATTAACTATAAAAAATTAATGCACATCAACCCCGTGCAGCATAAAAAACAAGTGGTACAAGGTTTTTAAAATTTCATTCATATATTCATTAACAGCTTTTACACTTCCCGGAAGAGTGTAAACCAAACTTTCGTCAATAGTTCCGGCAACTCCCCTGCTTAAAAGGGCATTGGGTTTTATTGAACCGTATTTATAACGAATATGCTCCATAATTCCGGGTATTTCTTTATCAAGCATAGGCTGAACTGTTTCAACAGTAATATCTCTTTTGCCTATTCCCGTTCCGCCTGTCGTAATTATTACATCGTATTTTTCTTTTGCGGCATCGGATATCAGTTTTTTTAATTTATTACCGTCATCGGGAATTATTTCTGATTTTATTTTGTGCGGTAACTTTTTCTTATGGAAAAAATCTTTAAGTATTTCTTTTATAACGGGTCCGCTGCGGTCTTCATATTCACCTCTGCTCGCTCTGTCGCTTAACGTAATAATCAGTGCTTTATAGGTTTTCGGAATGTATTGCATTACATCACCCGCTTTTAAAATTCCTTTTTTACTTACTCTACAAAAAATTCCGACACGCGGCATTACATAATGACCAAGTTCCGAAAATTCTGCATGAAAAGGTTTCCCGATTTGGGTAACTTCCAATTCAGCCTCTCCGATTTTAAACTTGTCAAACGGAATAATTGTTGCGTTGCCGATTCCGGAAACTCTTATATTCTCGGCAAATTCACCAGCTTCCGTTTTTCTTGCTTCAGTCAATTTTCGGAATGATTCAATATGCGAAACATCAATAATGCTTACCTGCCTGTTTCCGCTTCCCCGATGGACATCACCGACTACACCGTTTTCGGAAAGTTCAATTTCATCAGCAGAATATTTTCTGCCTCTTTCTTTTGCCAAACTTACCGAAAGTATTTTTATTTTATTCATTATTTCCCTTTATGAAAATTTTAAAAGTGAATGACAAAGTTAAGCAAAGAATTAATAAATACAATTTATTGAAGTTCTGCTTTATTTGCCGGGAGATAAATAATTTCATCATCAGCACCGACTGTTCCGTTTGTAATAACTTTACAGAAAATTCCTTCCTTAGGCATCACACATTTACCTACGGCAGAGAAGATGGCACATCCGTCACCATGGCATTTTTTCCCTATTTGAGTTACCTCCAAAAGAACCTCTCCTCCTATTTTAATCCTGTCGCCGGGTGTCATATCAAATAAAATAAGTCCCTCTGTTGTAATATTTTCGGCAAATTCACCGTAAACAATTTCCCTTTTCAAAACTTGTTCAAACCTACTTATACTTTCTTTTGCCAACAAACTGACTTGACGATGCCAATTTCCTGCATGAGCATCTTTTTCAACTCCGGTACTGCAAACATTAATTTTTTTAACAGGATTTTTGATAACCCCTTTTTTTTCGGAAATATTTACCGAAATTACTTTTCCTTTTGTATTCATATTGCAATTAATTTCTGCCAAAATTATTAAAAAAGGCTTTACGAAAAATGAAATAACACGTAAAAAACTAATAATTGTTACATATCAAAGTTGAAATTGTTTTTATATCTTTGACTAAAATTTAAACACAAAAAATGAAACAATCAAGATCTTTTAAAGAAGGACAAATTATACAATTTACGATAAAAAAAATAATTGAGTTTTCCGAAAATGACAGTTTCTTTGTTTTAGAAGATTCTTTCGAACGAAAACAATTATTAAATACAAAATATTATAAAAATTATCAATTTAAAATTGGTCAAAGCATAATTTGCAAAGTCGATCACATTAATTGCAGCGGAAAAATTTTTCTTGAACCGGAACATCCTTTCTACAAAGAAAACGAGGTATATGATTTTATTATTGACAGTATAGAAAAAACAGAAAACAGATTAAAAGAAACTGTTTTTCATATAAACTCTACTGATAAAACAGGAAATACGGCAACTTGCATCACAGAAAATATTGCTGAAAATAACTATAAATCAGGACAAAAAGTTCAGTATAAAATCGAACGTATAAAAAAAGGGAAATTATACTTAAGTATCGTGAATCAAATATCATCAAAAGATTTAAAACACGGAGTTTATTATAAATTCAAAATTGAAGATATTAAAATTCTGAGAGATAATTTTAAATATTATATTTTATCAGATAAAAAAAATCGTAAACATCTGTTAAGATATGAATATTATACTCATCATAATCTGCAAATAGGGCAAACAATTAAATGTACTGTAATTAAATACAGTTCAAAAGGTTACAACATCTTAGAACCTAAGCATCCTTTCTATAAAAAGGGAAAAAAATACAAATTTGATTTTGTTAAGCAAGAAAAAGATTTTAAAGGCGAAGTAACCGGGAATTACGAAATTACCGTAAAAGATATTTACGGAGAAAATGTAAAATTTACCTCATCGGAAAGCTTGGAAACAGATAATAAATTGCCTGAAAAGATACTTTGTTCGGTCAGCGGAATAAAAAAAGGGAAGCCTTTGCTTGTTGTTGTGTAATTTTATGACTTATCTTTCACCTATTTTATCAGGATGTTCACGCGTATCAAAAACACCGTGAATAATGATTTCATCAAATTTTACTTTATATATTATTTTGTTGTTGCCTTCAATTAATCTCCTGTAATTCGGATTTAGATCATCAACTTGCCCTGAAAATTCAAAACCTTCAACTAACAAAATTTCAGTTTTTTCAATAATTTTATCAATCGTTTTATCTGCAATTTTATATGAAAAGCCGGAAATAAAATCAAAAATATATTTTAAATCATTCTTTGCGGGTTCAGTCCAAATTATTTTCGCATTTTTTTCCATTGCTCAACTTCTTTTTTAAAGTTGTTGTGTTCTGTAACTTTACCCTCTGCATATGCTTGTTCTGACAGCTCTAATTTATTGTTATACAGCTCTGTAAATAATTCTTTTTCTGTTTTATATTGAGTGATAACACTTATTTGCTGTTTAATTTTAAAATAAAGATTTATTAAATCGAAGTATTCGTTTTTAGGTATTGTTATTGTTTCCATAATAAATATATGTGTATGTTGTTTATTACAAAGGTACAAAATTTTCTTTTAAGGATTTAATTTTCCGCTTAATATCATTGCACTTGAAAATAACAAAATTTGGATATATAAGAAATCAAGCAATATCCTCTTTCGTTTTTTTCAGCAAAGTAATTTTTTCGATAATCATATTTTTATCAACCGCTTTGCACATATCATAAACCGTAAGTAACGCAACCGAAACAGCGGTTAATGCTTCCATTTCAATACCGGTTTGACCGATACATCGTGTTTCCGCAGTAACTTCAACACCTGTATTATCAAGTGTTGCTTTTACGTCAATTTTTGTAATTTGCAGAGGATGGCAAAGCGGTATTAAATCCGAAGTTCTTTTTCCGCCTTGTATTCCTGCAATTTCTGATATTGTAAGTACATCACCTTTTTTATTATTGTTTTCACGAATTAATCTTATTGCCTCCTCCGAAAGTTTGATATGTCCAAGAGCAAGTGCAACTCTTTTTTGAAAAGGTTTATTTCCCACATCAACCATATTGGCTTTTCCGTTAACATCCGTATGACTTAATTTTGACATCTTTTATATATTTTTTAATCAATTCTGTTCCTGCAAAAATAATATATTTAATCACTTTATAACATTACAGGAATAATTTTGCAAATGATTTATTTCTATATTTTATTCAAACAGCATTCAACAAATAAGGGCTGTTTTTTTATTCAATAATGCAATCGTTTGCGGATACGTTTGCGAAAGAAACCGTTGATAAAACACAAAAAAATAACTATTTTTACCTGCAAAATAATCTTATCCTGCTTAAGATTATTAAAAAATAACCTTGAAATGAAAACTTTAAATCACGCAACTTTATTCATATTGTTAAACCTGATTATAATCTTTAACGGATTTTCTCAAGTTGCAATAAATACCGACGGGGCAAGTCCGAACGCTTCCGCAATGTTAGATGTACAATCAACTTCAAAAGGAATTTTAATTTCGCGTATGCTTGAAACAGAAAGAACAGGCATACCGTCTCCGGCAAAAGGACTTTTGGTATACCAAACTGATAATACCGACGGGTTCTACTGCTTCAACGGCACGGTTTGGCAATACATAGGCAATGAAAACAACAACTTATGGTCAAGAAATACAACAAATATTGCTACAATTCTTTCAAATTCAACCGATAATGTCGGTATCGGAACAAGCAACCCGACAATGAAACTTGATGTCAGAGGATTTGCAACAACAAGCAACATGGTTTCTTCAGTTATGCTGTGGCAAGCCGCAAACGAATATGATGTTACAAATACAACATTTCAAGATTTATCAAATTGTGAAACGGGTTTTGAACCTTCTGTTTATGAACAAAACGGAGATGTAGAAATTAAATTAATAATTAACCTTACCGCTTCCGTAGGCACCGGAAATGAATTTCAATTAACCGCACAATATTGGAACGGATCTTCTGTTGTCAGCACTACTCTGATTTCAAATACTGATTCATGGACATGGGGACAAACAAATAATGTACCCTACCAAGCTGTGGTAACAAGCCAATGGAAAACATGGAATGCCGGAACACATGCTTGGCAAATACATTTAAACGGGAAAAAATCAACCGACTCCGGATCTTCTTTGAAATTTAACAGTGCATACGTATTAATAAGACCAAAACAATCATAATTTTTTTATATTTGTAATTCATTCATAAAATATTTGTTAAAATTTAAATCTGATGAAACATATTCTGACAAGCATTCTGATTATCTTTACAATATCAGCTAATAGCCAAACTATTACAACAAATCCCGAATTTCCGGTTCCGAGTTTAGCCGATACCATTACCTTTGATGCAACGGGAACCGATTTGGAAAGTTATACCGGTAATTTATACGCTCATACCGGCGTAACAATTGAAGGCCTCGGACAATGGCAACATGTAATCGGAACTTGGGGAGATAACAGCACACAACCGGAATTAACAAGTTTGGGAAATAACAAATGGAAATTAATTATTGCACCTGCAATCAATGATTTTTATTCGGTAACCGGCGGAGAAATCGTTACCGAATTATGTTTTGTATTCAGAAATGCTGACGGAAGCAAACAATCTTCGGATTTATTTCAAACGGTCTATTCCGAAACCGACATAAACATAACATCTCCCGATTCAACTCAAATATTTTCAATAAATGACAATGTCCCGATTGATGCTGTTTCAATTTTTGCAGACTCAATGTCACTATACATAAACAATAATTTTATTACAGGTGTTTCTTCAAATCAATTAATCTATGATTATACTGCCGCAACTTCAGGCACAAATATAATCAGAATAGAAGCTACTGACGGAACAACAACCATCCAAAAAGAATCACATTTTTTTGTCAGAACAGACAACACAGTCGCCAACTTACCTTCTTCAAACTTAAAAGACGGAATAAACTATATTGACAACAACACCGTAACCTTAATCTTATATGCTCCGAACAAAACATTTGTATATGTAAAAGGAAGTTTTGATAACTGGGCTTTGTCTCTTTCAAATCAAATGAATCAAACTCCGGACGGAAAACGTTACTGGATTACATTAAACGGGTTAACGCCAAATCAAGAATACACATACCAATACATTGTTGACGACAGTATTACCGTTGCCGATCCCTATTGCGATAAAATCCTCGACCCTTGGAACGATCAATACATAAGCAACACAACTTATCCGAACCTTATACCCTACCCTTCGGGAAAAACTTCCGGAATTGTATCTGTCTTTCAAACGGCACAAACACCTTATGTTTGGAAAGTTCCCAATTTTCAAAAACCGGAAAATAAAGATTTAATCATTTATGAACTTTTGGTAAGAGATTTTGTTTCTGCTCATGACTACCAAACATTAATTGATACCATTGATTATCTTAAAAACTTGGGAATTAATGCTATAGAACTGATGCCTGTAAATGAATTTGAAGGAAACAGCAGTTGGGGATACAATCCCGATTTTTATTTTGCCCCCGATAAATATTACGGAACAAAAAATAAACTGAAAGAATTTATTGATACCTGCCATTCAAACAATATTGCCGTAATTATGGATATTGTTTTAAATCACTCATTCGGACAAAGCCCGTTGGTACAATTATATTTTGACCCCAATGCCGGTCAATGGGGACAACCCTCGGCAGAAAATCCTTGGTACAATCAAACACCCACACATCCGTACAGTGTCGGCTACGATTTCAATCACGAAAGTCCCGATACAAAAGCATTTGTTTATCGTGTTTGTAATTATTGGCTTACAAATTATAAATTTGACGGTTTCAGATTTGACCTTTCTAAAGGATTTACCCAATTCTATTCAGGCAATGATGTCAACCTTTGGGGACAGTATGATGCTTCCAGAATTGCGATTCTCGAAGATTATGCCGATCATATTTGGGCAACATCGCCCGGAGCTTATGTTATTTTAGAACATTTTTCTGAGAATTCAGAGGAAACCGTATTGGCAAATTACGGTATGATGCCGTGGGGAAATATGAATCACAACTATGCTCAGGCATCAATGGGCTGGAACACCGATTGGGACTTCTCTTGGACATCCTATCAACAAAGAGGCTGGAATAAGCCCAATTTAGTTTCTTATATGGAAAGCCACGATGAAGAACGTATGATGTATCGAAATGAAAATTTCGGGAACGCATCCGGTTCATACAATATTAAAGATGAAGCTACTGCTCTGAAAAGAGCCGAACTTGCCGGAGCTTTCTTTTTTACAATTCCGGGTCCGAAAATGATTTGGCAATTCGAAGAACTCGGATATGATATCAGCCTTGATGACCCGTGCAGAGTCTGTGAAAAACCAATATTATGGAACTATTTCAACGAACAAAACCGAAAAAATTTATACACATATTTTAATATCTTTATGAATTTGAAGACAAAATATCCTGTTTTCTCAACAACAAATTATACACTTAATCTTGCCGGCAACATCAAGCAAATATCACTGTATGACACGGATTTAAATGTCGTTATTTTCGGCAATTTTGACGTTACCTCACAATATACAGCTCCTGATGTCCCGGAATCATCCGTTTGGTACGATTACTATACTCATGAAGAATATATAGGAGGAAATTCAATAACTTTAGGTGCAGGTGAATATAAAATTTTAACAAGTAAAATGTTAGACTTACCGAATATCCCGGAAACTGTTGATGTAACACCACACGAAAAAAATGAATTTACTGTATATCCGAATCCTTCAACTGAATATTTATTTATATCTGAGGCATCTTCGTTCTCAAACATCAGCATAAGTAACTTACAAGGTAAAAAGATTATCGAAATTACTTCACCGACAAAAAATAACATAAATATAAATACATTAAAATCAGGAATATATATAATTGAAGCAATAAAAGAATCACATATTTACTTCAAAAAATTTGTTAAATTATAAATGAATTTTTTAGCACATATTTACCTTTCGGGTAATAATGATAATATAAAATTCGGGAATTTTATAGGTGATTGGGTTAAAGGAAAATCTTACAACAATTTTCCGCAGGAAATCCAAAAAGGAATTCTGTTACACAGAAAAATTGATTCCTATACAGATTCTCATGCTGCCGTAAAAAAAAGTATTTTAAGAATTCGTCCGGCATACAGAAAATATTCCGGTGTTGTAACAGATATTTTATATGATCATTTTTTGGCTCTGAATTGGCAAACTTATTCAGAAAGTTCATTAAAAGATTATGTAAATGAATTCAGTAACATTGTATTCAAAAATTTTGACACAATTCCGCAATCAGCGAAGATATTTGTATCTCCGTTTATCCGGAGAAAACGATTAGTCTGCTATTCCGATATTAATTGCTTTGCAAAAGTTTTGAGAAAAATGGCAGTTTATACTTCTATGCCGAACAAAGTAAAAGAAGTTATGAAAATCATTAATGAAAATTATGAAGATTTTCATTCCGATTTCACGACTTTTTTTCCGGAAATTATTGACTATACAAAAAGAGAACTTTTAAACCAAAGTATGCCATAAAGCAATCCAAAACGGCAAAGCAATTAAACAAACAATATAAGTTACAAACATCATTCCTGCAACTTTCTGAACATCGCCGCCGTATGCTCTTACTTGAATAATTAACCCTGTTGCCGGTGCTGCTGCTGCCTGAATTACAAAAAAATCTGCTAACAGAGGATGTGTTTCGCCTATTTTAAAATAATACAACAAAAAAATTGTAAATGCCGGTAACATCAAATATTTTACGACTAAAACTCTTAAAATATTTACCAAGCGAGGAATTTTTTTTAAAGACACACTCCCCAAAGTTGCTCCGAGCACAAATGTTGCAATCGGAACCGCTGCCTGCCCTACTAAATCAACGGATTTTACAAACACATCAGGAAAAAAATTTTGCCAACCTAACAAAACAATTATTAATGAAATAATATTTGCAACAGCCGGCGGAGTAATAAGCGTTTTAAAATTGAAATCAACTTTTTTATCATCCGATGTTACAAAATATTTTCCCAAAGTCCACAGAAGAGGATTATATCCTAAAATAAATAAAAAAGTTATTAAAGCAAACTCGGTAAAATGTTCCGGATACACAACCTGCCCGATTGGTAAAACAAGATAACCGGCATTTTGCATCGAAGAAACAGCAATAAGATTTCGTTGTTTCTTAAAATCAATAAAAAAAACACCCGAAGCAAAAAGTACACCCACAGAACTCATAAGAAAACCAAAAATCGGAAGTATCCACCAATAAGGCAAAGTATCCGGATTAAAATGTAAAAGCGTATTTGAAAAAACCAAACTCGGCAGTAAAACAATTACCGTAACTTTCGACAAAGCAGTAATATGCTCCTGAGTAATAATCTTTTTTCTGACCAATATACCGGCTGCAATAATAATAATAAAAACCCTTGCCAAAGCTTCAGACATACTAATAAATCCGGATAGAAAAATACTGTTCATAGCAATAAATTACGGAACAAAAATAGAATAAATTAACCCGAAAAAAGAGTTATCGTAAATAAATACAGTCTTTCATATAAGATTTTGAAATCAGAAACGTTATAAATCCGAATTTTAATTTTTTTTATCAAACAACTTTATAATTTTGTATTTTTAAATTTTAATAAGATGAATAAGAAATTTATATTTATATTTATTGCTGCACTGTTTACAATTCAGCTCAATGCACAAAAAGTAAAAAACATAAAACTAAAGACCCATATCGACTCTTTAAGTTATGCATTCGGCATAAGCATTGCCGATAATCTTAAAACTCAAGAAATTGAAAATATTAATCCTCAGGCAATCGGCAGAGCTTTTCAGGATTTTTATAAAAAAGAAACAAAAATTTCCGCTGATGATGCCAATAAAATGATACAAGCTCATTTTGAAAGCATAGAAGCTCAAAAAAATCAATCCGTTATTAACGAAGGTAAAAAGTTTTTAGCTGAAAATGCTGAGAAAGAAGGTGTAAAAACACTTCCGAGCGGACTTCAATACAAAATTATAAAAGAAGGAACCGGAAATATACCTACAGCTTCCGATAAAGTAAAAGTAAATTATGAAGGTACATTAATTGACGGAACAAAATTTGACAGCTCTTATGACCGCGGCAAACCCGCAGAATTCGGTGTAACACAAGTTATTAAAGGATGGACTGAAGCTTTGCAGCTAATGAAAGAAGGTTCTGTTTGGATGCTTTATATCCCTTATAATTTAGCATACGGTTCTCGGGCTGCAGGACAAAAAATTAAACCGTTCAGTACCTTAATATTTAAAGTCGAATTATTATCAATTGTAAAGTAACTAAATATATTAATTTTATAAATTATTAAAAATGAAAAAATTAGCATTATTATTTATCGTACCCGCATTGCTTATAGCAAGTTGCAAAAATCAAGGAGAAACTAAAGTCAACCTTAAAACTTATATGGATTCATTAAGTTATGCCATCGGAAACGACATAGGAAAAAGCTTCGAACGCAGTGAACTGGACAGTTTAAATATTAATTATGTTGCAAAAGGAATAAAAGATCATTTTGCTAAAGATACAAGCATCTTTAATGAAAAGGAAATTAACAAAATTTTAATGAATTTTTCTATAAAAAAAAGAACCGAAGCAGAAGCAAAACAAAAAGCAGAAAATAAAGTAAAATATAAAGATAACTTAGAAGCCGGTAAAAAATTCTTAGCTGATAACGCTAATAAAGACGGTGTAATTACAACCAAAAGCGGTTTACAATATAAAGTATTAAAAAAAGGAAGCGGTAAAACTCCGACTATTTCCGATAAAGTAAGAGTAAATTACGAAGGAAAACTTTTAGACGGAACAGTTTTTGACAGTTCATATAAAAGAAAAAAACCCGCAGAATTCGGTGTAACACAAGTTATTAAAGGTTGGACGGAAGCATTACAATTAATGAAAGAAGGAAGCGAATATGAATTATACGTTCCTTATGATTTAGCATACGGCGACAGAGCAGCCGGAAGTATCAAACCTTTTTCAACATTAATTTTTAAAGTTAAATTAATAAAAGTATTACCGAAAGAAACTAAAAAATAATGACTACAGGAACAATATATACAGAAAAAGGAAACATGAAAATTGAGTTTTATGATGATGACGCACCCGAAACAGTTGCTAATTTTGTAAAACTCTCGAAAGAAGGATTTTATAACGGACTGAATTTTCACAGAGTAATACCCGATTTTGTAATTCAAGGCGGATGCCCCAAAGGTGACGGAACCGGCGGACCGGGTTACGCAATAAAATGCGAAACCGGCGGAAATAAACAATTTCACGACACAGGTGTTATGTCAATGGCTCATGCCGGAAAAGATACCGGCGGTTCTCAATTCTTTATTTGCCATTCTCGAAACAATACTGCCCATTTGGACGGTGTTCATACTTGTTTTGCAAAAGTTACCGAAGGATTAGAAGTGATTGATACCATCAGGCAAGGAGATAAAATTAATAAAATCGTTATCGACTAATATAGATATCTTCTTATATGTTTAATAATATTAAAGTCTCAATAAAAATATTGAGACTTTTTTTTATCTTTGAATTTTATTATTACAGTTTAAAATTATGAATTTAGAAATTAAAGGAAAACTGATTAAAAAACTTCCTGAACAAACCGGAGAAGGAAAATTCGGAAAATGGATAAAACAAGATTTTGTTATAGAAACACAAGATCAATATCCTAAAAAAATATGCTTTTCTGCTTGGGGAGATAAAACCGACCTCTTAAAAAAATTTACTGAAGGAAGTATTATGCTCGTCAGTTTCAATCCTGAATCTCGTGAATATAACGAACGTTGGTACACAGACTTACGTGCTTGGAAAATCGTAAACGCACAAGAAAATGTACCGGAAGATACTCCCCCTCCGCCGTTTACCGAAGACGATATTCCGCCGCCTGAAGAAGAAGATATTCCCTTTTAATCAATTATGTAACACATATCACAACAAATGAAAAAATTTTGTCGTATTCTTGTCTTAATGTTTGTAACACTTATATTTATTACTTCTTGTTCCGAAAAACAAAATAATGATAAACAAAAAGAAACAACTGAAACAGATACTTTTAAGTCAAATTCGGAAATAACTGTTGACACGATTACAAATAAAATCAAAACAGATACCATTATTAAATCTGAAAAAAAAATTAAAAAAAATGCAATAATTTATAAATATATTTGTCCTTTAGGGTGTAAAGAAGGCAATTCAAATACCAAAGGGAATTGTCCGAACTGCGGAATGGAATTAATAGAAAACCCCGATTATATAACTAAAAAACAAACAGATAAAAAATGAATAATTTAACAAGCGAATTTGCAGGATTAAAACTTAACAGCCCTATTATTGCAGGAAGTTGCGGTTTAACAAGTTCTGTTGAACACATTAAAGAAATTGAAAAAAACGGTGCAGGTGCTGTTGTTTTAAAATCAATTTTTGAAGAAGAAATTACTAACGAATACGACAAACTTCTTTCAGAAAATGAAAAAGATGAAGGTTATAATATCAATATGGACTATTTTGATTTCAAAATAAAACAAGATAACATTAATAATTATCTGACATTAATTAAAGACGCAAAAAATGCCGTTTCTATTCCGATAATTGCAAGTATCAATTGCGTTTCATCACACGAATGGACTTATTTCGCAAAGAAAATTGAAGATGCAGGTGCCGATGCGTTGGAATTAAATGTTTTTATTGCTCCTACTGATTATTCAAAATCAAGCGAAGAAAAAGAAAAAATATATTTTGATATTATTAATGAAATTACCTCAAAAGTTAACATTCCCGTAATTGTAAAAATGAGTTATTATTTTACCGATTTAAGCGGAATGATTAATAAACTGTCAAAAACAAATATAAAAGGTTTAGTGCTGTTTAATCGCTTTTTCAGCCCGGACATTGATATTGACAACAACAGAGTAGTTCCCGTAAATATTTGCAGTACTCCTGCCGAATTACCGACTTCACTGCGTTGGATTGCTATTGCTTCCGAAACAGCTGAATGTGATTTGGCGGCATCAACAGGTGTGCATAACGGAGAAGCCGTTATTAAAGAAATTCTTGCCGGTGCAAATGCCGTACAAATTGCTTCTGCAATGTATAAAAAAGGTATCCCGGTCATTAAAGAAATGAATTCCTGTATCGAAAGCTATATGAAAGATAAAAATTACGAAAATTTAGCTCAATTCAGAGGATTAATGAGCTACAAAAAAATAAGTAACCCCGCTCTGTACGAACGAATGCAGTTTATGCGGTATTTCGGGGCTAAGGATATAACATAATTATTCATATAATTACTCGCTATGAAAACCAGATTGTATATTTTCACGTTTATTTCGGTTGCTTTAATTATAGTGGTCATAGGATATATCGGAATGACAATGTCCTTAGATTATATGCAACAAAAATATATTGAGCTTCAACTTGATATCAATAAAAGACAAGCTCAAAACATGGCAAGTTTTCTTGAAAATCAATTAAAAAACGGAGCCACAAAAAAAGAAGTACGTGAAAATCTGCAGCAAGCACTTGCGGGTTCCGATGAAGACAAAGGTTTCCTATGTATGTTCGATAAATATAATGCAGAAATGGTTTGTCATCCGGACAAAAATAAAGTCGGCACAAAACTTCCCGCATCATTAACTTTTGAAAATGAGAAAACCGGAGATGTTGAAAAAACCAGAAATGTTATTTTGGAAGGTGTAGAAGCCGGCGGTTTGTTTCATACACCAAATAAAACGGAAGTTGCTTATATGATTCCGGTTAAAGGAACCGAATGGATGATTTCAGCACATGAAAATATTCAAACAATCAAAAATGAAATTATGAGCCAAAAAAAGATGTTCCTTACGGGATTTCTTATTATGGCATTTATTACGGCTGTGCTGGCTACATTTATGGCTCGATTAGTCGGAAGACGTTACGAAAAAACTATTGAAGAACAAAATATTGCACTTGAAAATGCTAATGAAGAATTAAAAACTGTTAATAACGATTTAAATAATAAAAATGAAGAAATAACATTTCAAAAACACATTATTGAAGACCAACACGAAGAAGTTAAGAAAAAGAATGAACAAATAACAGAGCAAAATGAACAAATAAAATCCAGCATTCAGTATGCAAGGCGAATTCAAGAAGCTTTGCTTCCGCCGGAAAATTTGATTTCGGAAGTTTTGAATGATTATTTTGTATATTATAAACCGAGAGATATTGTCAGCGGAGACTTCTATTGGTTTAAGAAAATAAAAAATACCGTTATTTTTGCAGCGGCAGATTCCACCGGACACGGTGTACCCGGAGCATTTATGAGTATGCTCGGTATTGCTTTTTTAAATGAAATTGTTACCGAAGATTTTTACGCTTCGGACAGTTGCTCTGCTTCATTAATTTTAGACGGATTAAGAGATAAAATTAAAAAAACGCTGCGACAAACCGGTCAGGGAGAAGATCAAACGAGCGACGGAATGGATATGTCGATTATTCTTATTAATACCGAAAATTTAACTATGCAATATGCAGGTGCATACAATCCGTTATACATTGTAAGAAACAATAAACTTACTGAAGTTCAAGCAGATAAAATGCCCGTTGGTGTCTATGTTAAAGATAATCAAAATTTTACGAATAAACGAGCTCAACTTCAAAAAAACGATATATTATATATGTTTTCTGACGGTTATTACGATCAATTCGGTGAAGAAACAGGCAGAAAATTTATGAAAAAACGCTTTCGTGAATTTCTTGAAGAAATATCCGTAAAATCAATGAAAGAACAAAAAGAAATTGTGGACAAAACATTTACTGAATGGAAAGGAACTACAGACCAATCGGATGATGTTTTACTTGCGGGGATAAAAATTTAATTTCAGTCAGCAGTTACACAGCACCTTTGAAATGTTTTACAACTTTTAATAAAAGATGAAAACGACTAAGCATAATTCATTAATTTATGAATTAATAAAACGAAAAATTATTTACAAGATTTTATTTTTCGCTGTTTCAATTCTTATTTTTATATGGAGTATCGGATACATAGCAGGTTATATTTGGGGAATTATTGAAAATATTCAAAAACAAACATTACTAATTGTCCTGCATTAGTTTTTGAGACGTTTATTTATACAATTTCACCAATTGCATTTCCATTTTTATTAATTCCTGTAATCGTAAAATCTTTTATTTTATTTATCAGATTTTCGTCAAAAGGATGCTCTGTTTTTATGTAATTTTCGGTAAAACCAAACATTGAATTACCATGTTTGGCTCCTTCAAACAAAACTTTATGCTCTGTTCCGATAAATCGTTTATAAAACTCCCGATGTTTTTTATCGGATAATTGATGTAACAAATCGCTCCTGTTTTTTATTTCTTTTGCAGAAACTTTACCCGTCATATTTTCGGCCTGTGTACCCGGACGCACGGAATAAGAAAACACATGTAAAAATGAAATATTTAAACTTTCAAGGAACCGATACGTTTCATTAAAATCATCTTCAGTTTCGCCGGGAAATCCGACAATTACGTCAATACCCAAAAAAACATCGGGAATTAATTTATTAATTTTTTCTATTTTACTGCGAAATAAATCCGTGTTGTACCGCCTTTTCATTAATTTTAAAATTTTACTGCTGCCCGATTGAAGCGGTATATGAAAATGCGGTAAAAATTTCTTTGAATTTACTGTAAATTCAATAATTTCATCTGTTATTAAATTCGGTTCTATCGACGAAATTCTATATCGTTCAATACCTTCGACTTTATTGAGTGCTTTTATTAAATCAAAAAAACTTTCATCGGTTCCTGTTCCGAAATCGCCGATATTTACACCGGTTAATATAATTTCTTTAAATCCTTTTTCTGCAATTTCATTTGCCTGACGAACAATATCGGCAACACTTCCGCTTCGGCTTTTACCTCTCACGCTCGGAATAGTGCAATAAGTGCAGGAATAATCGCAACCGTCTTGTATTTTTAAAAAAGAACGTGTGCGGTCGCCTGAAGAAAAAGCAGGGTCAAAACGATTAATTTTAGAAATTTCACAGGAATAAACATGGGTTTGTTTTTGCTTTTCAAACGAAGAAAAATATTTAAATAAGTTAAATTTCTCATTCATTCCGAGAACTGCATCCACACCCGGAATTTCGGCAATTTTATCAGCTTCTGCCTGAGCATAGCAACCGGTAACAGCAATAAAAGCATCGGGTGAAGTTTTTTTCGCTTTTTTAATGGCTTGTCGGCATTTTTTATCGGCAATTCCTGTAACGGTGCATGTATTAATAACAACAATATCCGATTTTTCTCCGAATTGAACTTTTTCAAATCCTTTTTCGGTAAATTCTCTTGCGATTGATGATGTTTCGGAGAAATTTAATTTACAACCGAGTGTATTAAAAGAAACTTTTTTTTGCACTTTTTTAATTTTCTTGATTTCCGGTGCAAACTTATGATTTTTTATGAAACAATTCTCGCCGTTTTAATATTCGTTCTCGTCTTTTTCTTTCGCGCTCTTTTCTTCGCTTTATTTTTTTGAAAACATTTTGCTTAATAAAAACATATCTGACAGAAATACCCGTTTGACTGTACCAAAAATTTTCTCCGCCGCTGAAATTAAATGCCGGCTTATAATCGTAAGAAATCACAAAACGAGCAATTGTAAATTCGGCTCCGGCAATTACGCTCATTCCGTAGGGCGATTGATAATCGGTCGTATTATCGGTAACAAATCCTTTATGAAAACCGGCACCGAGATATATGTTTAATCGTTTGGTAAGTAAGGGAAAATGATGTTCAACTAATCCGGTTAACATTAACTCTTCACGAACTAAACTTGACTGAAAAATTCCTTCAATCGTTGTGTGTTTTAATATTTTTTGTTGAAAAGTGAGTCCCCAATTCGTTCCCAAACGTGCACCGCCGGCAGTAAAATAAGATTGAGAATATGAAAAGTTAAAAATAAACAGCAGATAAATTATCAGAATTATTTTCTTCATATATAAAAAACGTAAATAACCTGTTTTTGTTATTTATCGGGTAAAAAAATCAGATTTATCAAACTCTCAAACCCCTGACTTCACACGCTCAACGGCACATTAAAACAATAACGCTTTGACTATCAATAAAATAACAATTTCAAAGTATCGATCTTGAAGTGTAGTGCCTAATTATAAGCTGTATTTGGCAGTTTAAA
>JAADGE010000031.1 GCA_013152535.1 Chlorobiota bacterium | reverse complement strand
AAATTATTTTATTTTTAAAAATTATAAATTAAATTTGTATTTATAAAGTAATTTTTATAACTCTAATATTATTATACTATGAGAATTTTAACATCATTAATTGCTTTCTTATTGATTTTTTCTATGGGAAAAGCACAAGATCTGGGACCCGAAATGGTATTAGTAGAAGGCGGAGATTTTTATATGGGAAATGACTACAGTGCAAATGCTGACGAAAGACCTGAACATAAGGTAAATTTAACTTCTTTTTTTATATCAAAATATGAAGTTACGATGGAAAATTATGCGAAGTTTTGTCGAGTTACAGGACAAAGATTACCTGACGGTGAACCTCAAACACCAATTAATAACATTACTTGGGAAGAAGCTGTAATGTATTGTAATTGGCTAAGTCGTGCCAGCAGATTAGATAAATGTTATGAGTTAAAACGTGACAGCAGTCGATTTACAGTTACTCTTATTCCTGATGCAAACGGTTATAGATTGCCTACTGAAGCAGAATGGGAATATGCCGCAAGAGGCGGAATGAAATCAAAAGCATATGCATTCAGCGGATCTAATGATTTGGAAGAAGTTGCCTGGTATATTAATAATTCAGGAAATACAGCCCATCCGGTAGGACAAAAAAAACCTAATGAAATAGGAATTTATGATATGACGGGTAATGCTATGGAATGGTGTTATGATTGGTATCAACCTAAATATTATCAAGAATCTCCGGCGGATAATCCCACAGGACCGGCAACCGGTATCAGCAAAGTTTGTCGCGGCGGTAATTATATGTGTCGTCCGGATGTTCTCAGAAACAGCAGAAGATTTAATCTTGATAAAAGCAGTAATGAAGGTCTTGCCGGAATTCGCTTAGTTAAAAATGAATAATACAGTCTTAAACATTTATTAAAGCAGTCTGTATCAGACTGCTTTTTTTATAAAAATATGTCGCAAATTCAGCTTAATTTTGAAGAAATAAGAAACCATCATTTGAAAGAAATTTCTGAACTCGATAAAAATCGTCTTCCGGTAATTATATTAGCCGACGGAGTAAATGATGTCGGAAATTTGGCAATGATTTTTCGTTTGGCAGATGCCTTGAGAATAAAAAAAATAATTCTCTTTAATTTAAAAGATAATTTCAATTTTAAATTACTGAAAAAGAAATCTCGAAATACAACAGAATATGTGCCGTATGAAATTGTATATAACATTGCGGAGATTAAAAAAATCAAAAATATTAATTATTTTACGGCTGTTGAAAAAACTAATAAAAGTGTAAATTATTCTGAATTCATTCCTAAAACACCTGTTTGTATAATTATAGGGTCTGAAAAATTCGGTATCTCAGAAGAGTTGTTAAATTTGGTTGATGTTTCTGTTCATTTGCCGATGAACGGAATAAATACGTCAATTAATGTGGCAACGGCTGCGGCTGTTGTGCTTTATGATTTTTATCACAAAATTAAATTACAAAAAGCATGAAAAATTTTACAATAAATAATCCTGTAATTTTACATTTCGGTAAAGATGTTCTGAAAGATTTATCAAAAGCAGCAAATGAATTCGGAAAGAAAATACTTTTAATGTACGGAAAGGGTTCTGTAATAAGAAACGGTTATTATCAATCTGTAGTTGATATTCTCAGGAAAGAAAATTTTATAATAACGGAATATTCGGGTATTAAACCAAATCCGATTGTTGAAGATGTTGAAAAAGCAATTGAAACAGGAATAAAAAATGAGGTTGATTTAATTATTGCCCTCGGAGGCGGCAGTGTTATAGACACAGCAAAAACAACAGGTGTTTGTATTCCTGAAAACTTAAATCCGTGGGATGTTGTTAAAAATAAAATACTGCCGAGCAAATCATTACCTGTGATTACTATTTTAACCCTCGCAGCTACCGGAACCGAAATGAATCCGTATGCCGTAATTCAAAATAACCGAACAAATGAAAAAATAGGTTTCGGATTTCCGATAATGTTTCCGAAACATTCGTTCTTAAATCCTGAATTTACATATTCGGTTCCTGAAGATTATACAGCATACGGAATTACAGATATAATTGCTCATGCGTTAGAAAATTTTTTCGGGAACGGAAATTCTCCTTTGGCAGATCGATTTGCTGCTTCAATTATAAAAGAAGCGATGTATTATGCACCTCTTGTTCTTGATGAACCGGAAAATTATGAATACAGAGCAAATATGTTACTGCAATCAACCTGTGCTTTAAACGGAATTACAACTTACGGAAAATCCGGCGGAGACTGGGGCGTTCATTCTGTGGGGCATATTTTATCATTGCTTTACGATATGCCGCATGGTGCAACATTATCGGTTGTTTATCCGGCATGGTTTAAATTACAAAAAAATCGTATTCCCGAAAGATTAAAAACATTGGCAATATTAATTTATGATAATCCGGATATTGATGAGTTAATTTCAAATACGGAGAAGTTCTTTCTTTCAATTAATTGTCCTGTTTCTTTAAAATCCGAAGGTTTTGCCGAAACAGAAAAAGATATTATTATTAAAATGATGAAGCATAATAAAGTAACGGGAAATAATTACAAATTATCAGAAAATGATATTACAGAATTATCAGATTTAATGTTCGGATAAATTTTTATTTAAGAATACCGGGTAATACTTTTCCTGTTGATGCATTAGGATATGCAATTTGTAAAAAACCGGCAAGAGTAGGAGCAATATCCGTCATTGAAACAGGAATATCGGTTTTGCCTTGTTTAATTTTCCAACCGTAAAAAATCAACGGTACATGTGTGAAGTTACGATAACCGGAACCGTAATTAAGATCACTTCCGGGAACATAGCCCGGTTCCAGTATGACGGAAATATCACCGGAACGTTTTTTCTGATAGCTGTTTTGTGCACGCATTTGCATTCCTGAAGTGTAATTTCTGTTTTCAAGATTAAATGATGAAAGTGCATTTGAAACACCCGTGAAATTAACAATAAAATCACTTATTTTTTGCTGTATTTCATTTAAATTAAGTTTTAGGTCTTCTATCTTATTGCTGTTCAGGTAAATGTAGCTTCCGTCAAAGTATTCAATTAAATTAGTTTCATTATAAACCGCATGTAAAAAACTGTTTAACAAAGTTTCGGCATTTTTGTCTTTAAAAAAACCTCCGGGCATATTTATCTTTCTCAAAAAACGAGGCGAATCAGAAGAACCTCTGTCGGAAGTCAATATTATTACCGTATTTTCTATACCGACAAAATCATTAACGAAGTTTATAAAATGCCTTAAATCTCTGTCTAATCGTATGTATGTATCTTCTAACTCAACAGAACGGATACCGAATTTATTTGTAATATTATCAGTTGCCGTAAATGCAATATTCAAATAATCGCAATAATTATCTTTTCCGAGATTTTCGTTTACGATTGCAGAAATTGCAAAATCTTTTGTGTAAGTATTTCCGAAAGGTGTAGAATTCAGAATATCGTATGAATCGCTTATATTTTTTAAGGCAGGTAAATTATAGGGAAAGGTCTTTCGTCCGCCGATAAATCCTATTTCAAAAGAATTGTTATCTCCGAGTGTATTGGTATATTTTGCAATCGGGAAAAAAGTATTCCATTCTTTTGAAAGATAGATATCAGGGAATTTTTTTTCATTAAAACGAGTAACCCATTTTGGTAATTGTGAAAAATAGTAAGTGCTCGAAATCCATTTACCGGTTTTTTTATCTGTCCAGTAGGCAGCGCTTGCTAAATGCCCTCCGGGTAATACAGCTGCATAATCTTTTGGTGAAATACTTATTACTTTCGATTGTTTAAAGTCAGACAATCGCAATTCATCCGAAAATGTTGAGGTTAATAATGATTTCGGTGAAAATCTTAAATCAAAATTATCGCTTCCTAAAGCAGATTGTTTTTTGTCAAAAATGCAATATTTTTTAGTGTTTGTAATGCGTTTATACCAGTAATCATTGACTATTCCATGTTGTGAAGGATTTGCACCCGTAACAATAGTTGCATATCCGCAGGATGATTTTGTGTAAAGATAATCGTATTCGGCATTTTGATAATATTTTCCTTCCTTAACAAGTTTTTTAAATCCTCCTTCGGTAAATTTATCCCAATATTTGTAAAGATAGTCATAACGCATACCTTCTACAACAATTGTGATTATTAATTTTGGCTTTTCGGAAGGTATCTTTTTTTGAGAAAATATATGAATACTAAGAAAAACAGAGAGGGTAATTGTTAAAATTGCTTTCATCGGGAATAATATTATTTGTATCTGCTGCTTTATTAGCAGTATATGCACCTTGTTAATTAAAAATAACCCGAAAACTATTTTGAAATTTTCGGGTTAAAAATAGTTTTGAGCTTGAAGAAATTATATCAAACTGTTATCAAAATAGTGATTTAGAAAATGAATTATTTTTTTAAGCAGTCCAAGCAAAAAAGAAACTTTTTATATTCATCATTTTGACAGCGGTGTTTTGTATTAGTTGATTTCATCAACAAACAACGGGTCAATAAGAATTCTTCCGCAATGCTCACAAACAATAATCTTTTTTCTGTTTGCGATATCTAATTGTCTTTGCGGCGGTATTTTATTATGGCATCCGCCACAGGCACCTCTGTCAATAACAGCAACAGCTATTCCGTTTCTTACATTGTTACGAATTCTTGTATATGCTTTTGTTAATCGTTCTTCAATTTGTGCTTTAATTTTTTCTGATTGTTTTAAAAGCTTTTCTTCTTCTATTCTTGTTTCTCCGGTTATATCGTCAAGTTCTGCTTTCTTTTCTTTTAGTTCTTCTTTTTTTTCCTTGTTAATTTCTTTTATTTCTTTAATACGTTCTTTCTCTGCTTTAATTTTTTCTTTGTATTCTTTAATACGTTTTTCACTAAGTTGAATTTCAAGTTTCTGAAATTCAATTTCTTTATTTAAAGAATCAAATTCACGATTATTTTTAACCGTCATTTGTTGTTTTTCGTATTTTTTTATTTTGTCTTCAGATTCAATAATCTTATTCTTGAAATCATTTGAAGTGTTTGTAAATGTTTCAATTTCATCTTTAATTTTACCGGTTCTTGTATCAAGACCGATAATTTCGTCTTCTAAGTCACTTATTTGAAGCGGTAATTCACCTCTTAATGTTCTTATTTCATCAATATTTGAATCAATTGTTTGTAATTGAAACAATAATTTCAATTTTTGTTCTTCTGTTTGGTTTACTTTATCAGCCATGAGTTATAAATAGTTAATCGGATTTGTATATACTTTTGATAAAAAGCACGCAAAGTTATTAAATTTTTTTGTAAGAATATCAAAAATTAATTCTTTTGTGAATTGTTCGGTTTCAAAATGACCGGCATCTGCTATAAGTATCTTATTATCAGCATCAAAAAATTCATGATATTTAAAATCGGAACTGATATAAATGTCAGCTTTTTCTTTTATTGCATGTTTCAGAAGAAAACTTCCGCTGCCGCCGCAAAGTGCGACTTTTTTTATCGGCTTGTTTAATAATGCCGTATGGCGGATAATGCCGGCTTTTAAAGTGGATTTTATGAATTCTAAAAAATCTTTTTCAGAAATTTTTTGTTTTGTTTCACCAATCATTCCGGCACCGTTATTATTAAATACATTGTTTATCGTATAAATATCATAAGCAACTTCTTCATAAGGATGTGCTTGAACTAAGGCACTGATAATCTCATTTTGAAGATAATACGGAAAAACTGTTTCAATTCGTGTTTCATTTTCATAATGTTCTTTATTTTGTTCTCCTGCAAAGGGATTGGTATTTTCTCCGGCTCTGTAAGTTCCTGTACCGTCGGTATTAAAACTGCACTTATCGTAATTCCCTATATGTCCTGCACCGGCCTCGAAAATTGCTTTACGAACTTTTTCGGTATAATTTTGCGGAATAAAAGTTACAAGTTTACGTAATTGATTTTGAAGCGGTACCAGCGGTTTGCAATTAATCAGATTCAATTTTTTGCAAAGCATTAAATTAACACCTTCACCTATGTTATCTAAATTTGTGTGTATTGCATAAATTGCAATATCATGCTTTATGGCTTTTATAATTGTTTTTTCTGTGTAATTATTTCCGTTTATTTTTTTCAGACCTTTAAAAATTATCGGATGATGAGAAATAATCAAATTTACATTTTTTTGTATGGCTTCATCAACAACTTCCGGAATTGTGTCTAATGTTATTATTGTTCCTTTTAATTCTGTGTTTGCATCACCGGTAATTAATCCTGCATTATCATAATTTTCCTGTAAGGATAAAGGTGCAAGGGTTTCTAGATAATTTGTAATATCTTTAATCAGCATTTTGAGAAATTGTGTTAAAATCAGGAATATCTTTTAAAAAAGTAAATGTATTATCGGTATAATCGGGTTTGCAGCAATAATGGTTTAAGCCGTTTGTAATAATCAGATAATCAGCTTTAAAGGTCATATTGTAACGTGCTGTTTGGTCAAATGCTTTTTGAGTAATATTAATTGAGGGTGCTTTGCATTCAACAATTACAATTGGTTTTCCGGCAGTATTATATACAACAATGTCGGCACGTTTTTCGGTGTTATAAACTTTTAATTTTTTTTCTATCGAAAGTAAACTTTTAGGGTAATTTTTTTCGTTAATTAGATAATGGATAAATTGCTGACGAACATGTTCTTCCGGTGTAAAAGCAACATATTTTTTTCTTATTATATCGAAAATTTTCAGTTTGCCTTTTTCGTTTGTTAATTTTAAATGAGCTTCCGGAAGGTTTAATTGTTGCATCGTACAAAAATAAGAATAATTTTATTCATAAATCAAAAATGAGGCATAATCCACGACTTTTTCGGAAGGATAAACTTCTCCCGAATTTCCGTATTTGAGTATTTCTGCTTTTGAATTATCCGAAACTGAGTTTGCATATTCGAGTAATACGGCAACGGGTCCGTATCCGCACATACTGATATGATTTTTTTTAATCGTATTAATCAGTTTTTCAGGGTTCAGATTTAAAATTTCGGAAATTGCCTTTTCATCTTTTCTCTTACCTTCTTCAGGACTTACATAATGTGAAAAATCGCTTGATGCAATAATACAAATTTTTCTGTTCAGTTTGAGTGCAGCCATTCGTAATTTTCCTGCAATTAATTGAGCATTATAATAGTTTTGAACCGACATTGTAATAGGAACAATTTTAAAATTATGATTAAGAGAATATTGAAGAAAAGGTAATATTACTTCTCCGGAATGTTCGTATTTATGTGCTTCTTCCGATTTAGGCAGGTTTAATAATTCATTAAACTCAGTATCAATTTCAGTAATGCCGAGCGGTGTTTTCCATGCATCGTTTGTATCAAGACTGATTTCCTTTCCGTAGCCGGTGTGGTTCGGATTAATAATTATAAAAGTGTCGAATTTCTGCTGTGATGCTTTTAAAATTTCAAAAAAGTGCACGGCCTGAAAGGCTGAATATATATATCCTGCATGGGGCACAATTCCTCCGAAAATATTATATTTTGCCAAGTTTAACTTTATTAAAACCAATTCGGTTTTACGAATTTCTGAAATTAAATTGTGAAGTTCGGTTTTATTTGACGGATAAAATTTTCCTGCGACATAGGGTTTTCTGATTTTCATAATATGTAAATTTTGACTAATAAATTTAGAAAATAAAATATATAATTGCAAATCTTTTTTCTTTTAATATCTTGGTGTCGTGTTTCGGGTAATAATTTATTGCATATAAATTTATTTTCTTTGATTCTGTGAGAAGCATAAGAATCTTGTTTTTAGGCTGACTTTATGGGCGGACATTATTTAATAACTCTAACTGATCCTCTATATGTTTGATTTTTGTCGGGCTTAGAAAGAATGTAATAGTAAACTCCGTTGTTAACATTTTTTGCCTTCCAATCGCTTTGATAATCAGGAGAGTAATATACTTTATTACCCCAACGAGAATAGATTGTTAAAGACCATCTGTCATTTTTGATGCCTTTGATTTTAAAACTGTCATTAATACCGTTTTCATCAGGCGTAAAAACATTCGGAATTTCAATCGGTCCGCAATATTCAAAAGCAACAAATATTGAGTCTGACCATGAGCCGCATTGATTTTTTGTCGTAAGAAAATACTTCCGTGTTTCTTCGGCATAAAAAATAGAATCTGTACTGCCGTCTTGCCAAATGTAGTTTGTGTTTTTTAATTTGGTTGACAGTGTATAATAATGTCCTTCACAAATAGTTGTATCATTCCCGAAATCAAATCTCGGAAGAGAAATCATTGTTAAGTTTATCGTATCCGAATTCTTACAACCTTCCGAATTTTTAACTTGTACAAAAAAAGTTCCTGTCGTATCGGTTTTAAAATACGAATTATGTGAATTGTCTTGCCACGTATAGGTATAGTCCGGGTGGTAAGCATTAAGAGTATAAGTCGAATTTTCGCAAAAAGATTTGTCGTTTCCTAAATCAATTTCCGGAATTTCCGAGAAAATAACATTAACAGTATCGGAATTTTTGCATCCGGTGTAATAATTCTCAATATTCACCCAATATGTTCCGTCGGAATTTACATTGATTGCCGAATCGGTTGAAGAGGTATTCCATAAATAAATATAATGCGGTGAATATGCCGATAAAACAAGGGAGTTTGCTTCACACAAAACAGTATCTTTACCCAAAAAAAGCAATGGCGGAGCAACAATTTTGATATTCTGAAAATAGTATGTTGAAATATTATTATACCATACTGTCAGCCTGACTCTAAAAATTCCGAAATGCGAAAAACGATGTTGCGGATTTATTTCTTTACTTATATTTTCTGTTCCTGAATTAAGGTCGTTAAAGTTCCAAATAACGGAATCAATATTTGTTATGTCGGAAATATTAAAAATTGCAGAATCCCCGAAACAAGTATTTTTAGCTCGGAAATCAACTTTTTTGAAATATGACTGCATGAAATTCGGAAGTCCCAAACGTGCTTTTCTGCCGTCAAGATAAATTGCATTTTTAACGAAACCGCATTTGTCGGGAAAACTGTCCGGATAATTAATTACTGCTAATGAATCTGATAAATCGCTTGTAATATATAATTTCCCGTTATTTGCATTTTGTATAGCACCTGCAGGAGTATTAAATATTGCAATTTTTGTTAAAGAGTTTTGAATGAGTGATTGTGAGCCTGCATTCATATCTGCCTGTAAAAGAGAGTCAGCCGAGCAGATGTATAATTTGGATGCATTCGGAGAGAATTCGCAGGCATAAGCTAAATATGAACCTTGCAATGATATTTCAATTTTATTTGAAAGTTGCCCCGTTGAATTATTAAAATCGAAAATTTCCCATTTTGAAAGTCCCAAAACTGCAGTTACTATTTTTGTTCCGTCGGGTGATACTTTCATATAACCAATTGATAATCTTTGGTCATTACCTATTGGTGTTCCTATATCTGATATTACCGGTGTCGTATTTAGCCCGTTTTCTGTTAAAAGCCAAGCATAATATTTGCTGTTTCCCCATTCATGTGTAATTATCCAAATATCATTGTTGTTTTGATGTTTTACTGCAGTTAATTTTTCTGTTGCCGAGTCAAGCAGATGAATGTTTTTATAAATAATTTCTCCGTTTCCGTTATTTTTATTTATGTTAATAATTGAATAATTTAATCCGTCAGTAAACAAATTTTTTGTATTTACGGAAAGTTCATCGGTTGTGAATAAGTAGAATAAACTGTCATTTTCGGGTTGAGGAATGATGATTGCTGATTGTGTTGAAGAAGTATCTCCGAATAAACCGGTACCGTTTTCCATTATTTGATGTTGTTTATTCCATACCTTTACTCCGTTTGTGTAAAATAATAAATTTCCTGTAGAATCCGATATTACGGCACAACCTTCATAATTTTTTAATTGTCCGTCCGTCAATGGTTCCGGTTTTCCCGAACTAAAGTCTAAACCGGCATAGTTTCCGAAATACCAAAAATCGGCTTCGTGTTGAGACAGGCTGAAAAATGACTGAAAAATGAAAATTATAAAAAGAATTTTTTTCATTTGATGCTTTGGTATTATTATTGACTTTAAAAATAGTATAAAAGTTGCAAAATGCAAAAGATTACATAAATTGATTTGTTAAATATGTATTGTGATGCAATAAATAATTATTAAATTTAGTTACAAAAAATTATAAAAACTCACATATGAAAAAGTTGTTATTAATTTCCGGATTTCTTTTTTTTACTGTTTTTAGCTATTCTCAAGACAAAAATATTTCTAAAATTGAGCATTATTACAATAAAGGAAAATATGATAAATGTATTTCAAAAGCAAAAGAATACATTTTAAAAAATAAAAAGGATGCAGAACCGTATTACTTTATCGGAATTTCTTACTTGAAAGAATTTCAAAAAATGAAAGATAATATATCGGTAAAACTTACAGGAAAATATCTCTCCAAAGGTATAACAAAGAATAATCACTCTGTTTACGACACAAAATTTAAATCTGAAATTGATACATTTCATATAATTTTAAAAAACTATGCAGCAAATTATTACGATGCTAATAAAAAATTGAGTAAACCGTATTTTGAATATCTTGCAAAAATTTATAATGATACTTTGAAACAATATCATGAGCTTTTTAAAAAAGGCGAAACTCGTCCGGATGCTGAAATAGTAAGACTTACCGAAGAAGGAAAGATAAACCGGAAAGATAAAGACGGATTAAAACAAGGCAAATGGATGAAAGTTTATTCCAACGGTAATAAAGCTTATGAAGTTTATTTTAAAGATGATAAACCGATTGGTGAAATGAAACGTTATCACGAAAACGGGAAATTATCTGCCGTTTTGGACTATAATGAAACCGGAGATACGGCAAAAGTTAAGTTTTATGATGAAAATGAGAATTTAATATCCGAAGGAATATATGCCGGAAAGAAGAAAACAGGAAAATGGATTTATTATCAGAAAGGAGTTAAAGTAAAAGAAGAAAATTTTAAAAATGACAGTTTGCATGGTGAACAAATTTTATTTTACGATAACGGGCAGATTTACGATAAGCGACTGTATAATAATGGTATACAGGTAGATATGTGGACTAAATTCTATAAAAACGGTAAACCTTTTTTGAAAGCAAAAATAGTTAACGGTAAAATGGAAGGACCGATGCTCAGATATTATAAATCAGGGCAAATTGAAGTGAAAGGACAATATAAGAATGATTTAAAAGACGGAACTTGGACATTCTACGGCGAACACGGGGAAAAAGATACAATAAACTATAAAAACGGGCATGACGTTAATGAAAAAGATGTCGAAAAACGTGAATCGGAACAATATCGAAAAAATATTGAAAAAGGCAAACATATTGCTGATCCGAAAGATTTTAAAAATAACCCGGAAGATTATCCCGTTAATAAATAAGTTGAAGAAATTCTGTAAAAAATTTATCAGTAAATTTCTTGAGTAAAATATGCAAACACCTACATATTAGCACTTAACGGCAGCAGAAGTAAATATCTGAATCAATAAATAATTAAACACCATGAAAACCATAAAATTTATTACTGTTATTATTATTTTGTTTACGGTTTCCTGTAAAGCACCTTTTTACACGGAAAAAATTCCGCAACAAAACAGCAAAGCAGAAGGAATTATTTATTCGTTGCCGCAAGCAAAAATTTTAGTAAAAGTTGAAATAACAAAAGAAATTAAACAAAAGGGTATTTTTTCGGATTATACACATTTGTATTTTAATGCCAAAAATGCCGTATTAAGAAACGGAACAAAGTTTTTTATATCCGATATTTCAATAAAAACAATTCCGATTACAGATTCATCACAAGTTTATCGAATTATATCGCCGAAAAATATTAATCCGCTATTACTTAATTTAAGTAAAGAAAGTTTTCTCTCCGGAATTAATTTGAGCGATGTTCAGGCGGGAAAAGTTATTTCTCAACAAAATCTTATAAGAAATAATGATGTTGCAACTAATGTTTCCGACTATGCGGATATTTCGTTATATTCAGTAAGAGAAGTGCAATACGACACCATTTATAAAGATGTATTGCGAGATTCGGTGATGATAAAAGTTCCGATTATTCGGAAAAAAGAAGTTTATAAAAGCAAAGCGAAACAAGCAAAAGAAACTGCCAATATTATTTTCAGGCTTCGTGATGACAGATATGCCCTGTTAACCGGTGAAAATGACGGAAATAATTTTCCGGACGGAGAAGCTATAAAACTAATGCTGAAAAAACTGTCCGGCTTGGAAAAAAATTATATGAGTTTATTTACCGGAAGAGAAATGAAAGTTAAGAAAAACTATCAATTTGAATTTATTCCTCAAAATAATAATTCTGAAGAAGATAATGTTTTGTTTTATTTTTCTGAAATGAAAGGATTTACAAACGATACAATTTACAGACCCGTTATTTTAAGATTGACAAATCCTGAAAATGAAACGGAAAACATCGGATTTCAAAAGATAAGAACCGATAACTCCGGACACTATTCGGGTATTATTTACCGTATTCCTGTAAAAGAAAAAGCAGAAATCATTTTTGACGATAAAGAACTGTTTAAAACAAATGTATTTATTCCTCAATTCGGAAATCTGAATATTATTCCGTCTAATCTTTTTAAAGATAAAATAACTGTGGAATTTTATCCGAAATACGGTTCGTTAAAGAGAATTTCAAAATAAAAAAAGACATTCCGAGTCTCAAAGACTTGGAATGTCTGAAATTATTACGAAATCTTGCTTTCAACTATTGCAACAATTTCTTTTTCAAGTTTTATTGTTTTTTCAAGAATCTCGTTCCCTGCTTTTAATTTTTCTTCTGCAAATTTTTTGTCTTCAAGTTCTGCCATATTTATTTTCACATTCATAAATGCACCGTAAACGGCTGCTTTAGCAGCTAATGCACCGACACCTGCATCACTTACCGATGCTTGCAGCCCGATTTCAGCCATAGCTTTTATCACTTCCATTGAACCGAATGCCAATTCCATAATTTTAAACGGAACATTAATTGCATTTTTAGTAGCTTCCTGAATTGCATTGTGTCTGGCTGCTTTTTCTTCATTGCTTTTTTTCGGTAACCGGAATGCTTCCATAATTTTGTTAAAAGCATTTGTGTCTTCATCAACCATATTTACCAATGCTTTGTAATAAAAAGCATCTTTTTCCGCCCAATCAGAAAACTCCTCCCAGCGGTTGTCCCAGCCGCGTTTATGTGAGGATAAATTTGCAACCATTGTTCCCAGTGCCGCACCTAAAGCACCCATATATGCCGAAATAGAACCGCCTCCCGGAGCGGGAAATTCAGAACCCGTTAAATCGGCAAAACCTTTTAAAGTCATATTAATCAGCGGTTTGGAATTTTTATCTTCCATCACGTATTCAATAATGCGTTCTTCGGGAACAAAAGGTTTCAGTTCATCTAATCCGAGTGATTTTACGGCAATTTTAATAATTTCTTCGTCTGAAATTCCTGTTGAACGTTGTTGCATTTTCAGATAAAATTTTCCGGCATCCAACACTGCATTTAAAGGAATTAATCCGACTAATTCGGAACCCGATACGCGAACACCTCTTTTTTCGGCACTTTTTTTAACTTCTTCGTATGCTTTGTGTACGGAAGTTACGGTAATATCCGTTAAATTCATTGAAATTTGTGCAATTCCGTATTCTTCTATAAACCAGCCGATTGCTTTAACTTTTTTAAGTGTTCCCGGAATTCTTACGGTATTTCCCTTTTCGTTTTTAACGATTTTACCGTTTTCTTTTTTTGCTCGTCCGTTTTCTCTTACGTCAAAAGCTATTGCGTTTGCTCGTCTGACAGAAGTTGTGTTAAGGTTTACATTGTATGCTACTAAAAAGTTTCGGGCACTGACTGCCGTTGCACCGGTTTTTTGTACCGCTTCGTTAAATTCAGCGGGTCCGTAATCGGGTTTCATTATCGGATTTGAAAGTTTCTCTTTTAAACCCTCGTATTCTCCGGCTCGACAATAGGCTAAATTTCGTCGTTTTTCTTCTTTTGCGGCAAATTCGTAGCAATAAACAGGAATACCGAGTTAAACAGGAATACCGAGTTCCGTTCCTACGCGTTCGGCTAATTTATGAGCATATTTTACGGTTTCTTCCATACTTATACCCGAAATCGGTACCAACGGACACACATCAGTTGCACCGAAACGCGGATGCTCCCCGTGATGTTTACTCATATCAATTATTTCTGATGATTTTTTTATTGCCAGAAAAGCGGCATCAATCACTTCGTCGGGTGTGCCCACAAAAGTTACAACCGTTCGGTTGGTTGCTTTGCCGGGGTCAACGTCCAAGAGTTTAACGCCTTCAACGGCTTCAATAATATCCGTAATTTGTTTAATGATGTTCATATCACGTCCTTCGCTGAAATTCGGAACACATTCTATAAGTTGTTTCATATTGTTTGAAATTTGATGAT
>JAADGE010000007.1 GCA_013152535.1 Chlorobiota bacterium | reverse complement strand
TGCACTGGTTTTAATTTATAATTCAAGAATATAAAAATAATATTCTTTTTTGTTCTGCTGACTACTTTTATTAAAAACTTAGAGTTAAGTTTAAAAACCGAAAGTCTAAATTTGAAATTTCGTATTAGCTTTTGCTGAGTTTATTTATTTAAAAATCAATTAAATATATACAAAAATATAATTTCAGATTTAAATTTACGAAGAATAACAAATAAATTAGGTTAAAAGCTCTCAGATAAATTCGCAGCAAAACCATATTTTTTTATTCTGTTATTCTTGTTTTTTATTTTTAATATGAATTTGTCTTAATAATAAAATACTTATCAGAATTAAAACCAGTGCAGATATTCCTATTGAAAACCACAGATATTTTACCGGAAAATTCCAAATTGTTTTAATTTTTTTATCTGCATTTTTATTCCGTTTAATATTATACAGATACGTTTCCGGTAAAACTTTCGGTATGGTATCTTTAAAATACGGTAAGTCATAACTCGGGAAATTTGCATTTTTGCTGCCGAATAACAAATAATATTTTGTATCGGGAAGTAAATATGCAATCATATAATTTTTTAACTGATAGGCATTTACTTTATAAACTTTTAACGGCTGATTATCTTTATTATCAATAATCATAACAATTTTTTCGGCTTTATAATCTGCCAAATTAATTCTGTTGCTTTTTAAAGAACCGAACCAAAAATTTTTCTTCATTTGATCATAATATTCTTCACCGGAAACATTCAAAGAAAATGTATCATCTTTAATCATTTGAACTTTTCTTAAATAAAATTCCGGACCTTGAATGCCGAAAGACAGCATATCAATAAATTGAGCTTTTTTAAATTCAATCGTAACAATGCTTTTATCCAAAGTATCTTTTTGCGTAATCGAAGGGCTCGGTAATTGAGTATATTCTGCTCTGATATTTGCTAAATCATGAAAATAAACATTTGTAACATTAATATGTTGTTCATCATAATCGTGAAAAAGTATTTTAAAATACTTAAAATGACTCCTCGGCAAATTCATAACTTTAATTTCTGTTGTATCGGCATTTGAAATATCCGGCACTGTCGGATAATTATTCTTTAAAATATACCATTTTTTATTATCGGGACTTCCTGAAATTTTAATAAAAACAGGACTGTTTATATTCACAACTTTAAAAATCAAATTTGAAATTTCAATATTTCCTGTATTTTCAACAATAATTTCAGTAAAATGTTTGTATTTTCTGTACTTATTTTTCAACATTTTCAATTTTGTTCGTTTTCCTTTATCAAAGAATATTTTTTTTTGTTTAAGGATGAACTGAATTTCATTATTTTTATCATTATATAAGCGAATATCAGGAAAGGAATGATGCAAATGAGATGTAACATCCGAATTTAAAAAAATTTTATAATATGCTGCATTATCAACACTTCGGATGTTTGCCTGCCAAGCAAAATTTTGAGAAAACCCGGGAACAGCAATAAAAATAAGTATCAGAAAAAATAACGGATATTTTGATGTTGTTAACTTCATAAAATTAAAAAATTAAATTTTCTCAAATAATCGCTGCCTGACAAAAGCCGTAAATAAAATTACAAATCCGAGAACCGTAAAAGTAACTATTTGTTGTCCGACAGTTAATTTCGACAAATCAAAGATAAATGATTTTATGATAACGACAAGTATAAAAAACATTGAAATTCGGATTAAACTTCTGTCTTTAAATAACATTGCCGACAAGGAAATTATTGCAGCAACAATCATCCAGAATAAAGAATAACTGTAAATATGTGTTTCGGCTATTACCGTACCGACAGGAATTCCTGTTCCAAACGAACGAATAACCGCCAAATGATCTATTTCGGATGTTAATACTGCAACAATAAAGAATGTTAATAACCATTTTGAAATTTGAGACATTCTGCGATTCAAATTTTTTACATTCAAATAAGAAAAATAAAAAATAAACAAAACGGTAAATATCATATAAACATGACTGTTAAATTTATCAATTGAAACAGACGGATTTGACAACAGGTGATCTCTTACAATAATAATTTCATATAAGTAATAGGCAAAAAATATAATAAAAGTAAAAATACCGATTATACCGGAAAATGACTTTATAAATTTATTTTTAATAAATAATATCACTACAGAAGTTACTAATAAAAAAACAAAATTATATATACCGAGATAAATATTTATTAAGTTTTCGTTTCGTACCGACAAAGTAATTTTATACAAAATTTCCGTATATAACGAAATATATAATGCCCCGATTGATACAATTGATATAAAAATACGTAACCAACTCATTTTTATCGGTTTAATCAAATACACATCCTTACTTTTTCCTGAAATTATAACGTTTAATGCCAAACCTGCACTTGTCATTACGCCTGATACAAAACTTCTGTTTACAAGTAATCTTCTTTTAGGGGCATTAAATGAAATAGCAAAAAAATTATCGACTACGTCAAATACGAAACTGGCAATTAATCCTAACATTAAAAAAGCACTTATAAACTTCAGCATTTTAATATCTAATTTAACAGAAACCCACATTAGTAAAACAGTTTCAACAGCCCAAATCATTGTAATTGATTTTCCGACCAATTCAACAGGAGGTATTAAAGTTAAAAAGAGCAAACTGACAATTCCGAAAAAATAAATTAACTGTTCGTCAGTTGATTTTTTTATTAAAATTATAATTATTAAAAAAACTAAATTATAAACGGCTGCTAATGCCGTAAAAACACCTTTATAACCCGGATTTAATACTTTCAGCATATACATTCCTACGGAATAATATATCAAATTAATGATTACAACCATCATTAATTCAATTAATTTATATTCTTCGATATGTTTAATATGGTATGCAACTGCCAATATTATTAAAACAAAATACACAATATTAAGCATTATAAAATCCGTTTGAAACGACGCATACATATTGTGTTGAAATGCATACCTGACGATGAGAATTAAATAAATGCCGGTAAAAAGTGAAGGAACCAAACGTATAAGAAAATTTTTAAACTTTACGGAAATAAAAATTGAACCTATATTTAACAAAATTAAATATAACATCAGAAAAAATGTATTTGAATACAATCCGGTAAATAAAGGAGCGGCAAATCCGATAGTTACTGCCAAAAACAACAATTCAAATCTGTTATAAAACAAAGACAGGACAACTGAAAATACGGTGAGAATAAAATACACTGAAAAAACTTGCAAATCACTGAAAATACCGTATGTATAGTAAGAAATAGTAAATGTTAAAAACATAATACCTACCGCACCGCCCATTAATATTGAACTGAAGGTTTTATATTTTTTAGAAACAGAATGGGCAAATAATATAAGTAAAATACTGACCGTAATTGCAATAACAAACCTGCCCGCAATATTTATATAAGCAGAATTAATTGAATATTTAATAAAAAAACCTATTCCGAGAATAAGGATTGCCAGTCCCACATAACTTAATATATATTTTCTCAGGTATTTTATTGTATCCGTCTCTTTCAATGACAAATACAGTTTTTTAAATTTTAAAAATTTCTTTATCCTGCGATAGCCTCTGTTTATAATCTTAACCGGAAAAATTGCAGAATCATCTTCATGTTGATGCTGATCTTCATTCTTCAAAAAATAACTTATAATACTTTCCTGAGTTTTTTTCTGTAATTCTTGTTCCTTTTCTATGTGTTTTAAATCTTTTTTCTTTCTGCTTAATCCCATAAAAAACCCGAAACTGAATACAAGCAGAAACAGAATGACAATAATTAATATAACTATTACTACAACAAAAGACATAAATTAATTTTTCTTTTTGTTAAGGAAAAACTCAGTTACTTTTTTTATGGATAATCCTCCTTTTTCCATACCCAAAATGTATCCGAAAGGTTTTAAAGAATCAATATTATCACAAATAATTTTAACAACGGCAATAACAGGAACGACAATAATCATCCCCGGAATTCCCCATATTGTTGCACCGATTATAATACTTAATATTGTAACAAAAGGATTTAATTGAACTTTTCCTCCTACTATACTCGGAGTTAAAATATTATGATCAATCAAAGCAATACTGATATAATATAATCCCACAGCCAAAGCAATATAAGGGTCATCCTGAGCTACAAGTGTAAACAAAAAAGGAATAATACCGCTTACAATTGTTCCGAAATACGGGATAAAAGAAAAACTTGCAGTTACTATTCCTAATACTAAAGCATATCTAACACCTATAATACTTAATGCCAACGAATGTGAAACAGCTAAAATTGTAACAACAATAGTAACTCCGGTAACATATTTTATGGTAACTTTTGAAATTTGTTTTATCAATGTTTCAGCCAATTCAGCATGTCGTCTTTCCGCAAGTTTATGAATGAATTTTTCAACTCTGTTCCTAAAAAACAGCATAAAAAATGTAAAAATAGGAATAAATAACATAGCTTCTACAGCTCCGGCAGTTTTCATTATAACAGTTTTCATTCCGTCCTGATTTCCTATAAAACTATGAATTTTTTCTTTTATCCAAAGATTTTGAGCTTTAACGGAAACATGAATTTTTCTGCTTATAAAATCCTGAATAGCCGCAAAATTTTCATTGGCATGTTGCTGTATCATTTGATCTTCTGCAAGTCGCTGAATTTGTCCGAATAAAATACTTAAAGCTCCGGTAGCAATAGTCAGTAAGAGTAAAACGGAAATTAATACTGCCAATGCTCTCGGAAATCGTGCCTTATATTCTAAAAAAGACGCAACAGGATACATTAAATAAGAAAATAACACAGAAAGTGCTAACGGATATAAAATATGTTTAGCCTGAATTAATGAATAAATAACTAAAACAAGAAAAAATAAAATTATTGTTAATCTTACTAAAGCCGGATATTTTCTGAATTTGCTCATAATTATTAAAACTCAAAATTAATTATTTATTTTTAACTTCAGACATAAATTTTCCGTCAAGTAAAACAGTTTCTGTTAAATCACCGATTTGAACATCATTACAAGATTTTAGAAGTTTTCCGTTTTTTAAAGTATAACTGTAACCGGACTTTAAAATATGTATCGGATTCACTAAATTATTTTCTTGTTCAAACATTTCCAGTTGATGTTTTTTATTCTCAAATAACGAATTTACTGCACTTATCATTTTAAGTTTATAAACGTCAACAGTTTGTTTCTTATGATCTAATCTGTATTGCAATATTTTTTTAAGTTGATCCGGAAATGCCTGAAGTTCGGAGTCATAACTTTTTAATCGTTGTTTTATTTTATAGGAATATTCAAATTGTAATAAATTTACTCTATTTTTATTTTCTGAAATAATTTTTGAAATTGTTAATTTAAATCGATTACTCAGCTCAGTTAATTCTGAATTATTATAAGAAATAATATCATTTGTAAAATTGAAAAAGTTCTTTTCCGATATTTCCAACCGATCATAAAATTCAGTAAGTCTGTCAATTAAAAATTCAGCAACAGCAGTAGGAGTATTCAAAGAATAATGTGCAACTAAATCACTGATTGACATATCTCTCTCATGTCCTATGCCGGTAACAACAGGTAACGGAAATTGTGCAATATTAACAGCAATGTTATACGAATCGAACCAAGCTAAATCCGATTTTGCTCCTCCGCCTCTTATAATTACAACGATATCAAAATTTTCTTCTTCTTCAAAAATTCGGTCTAAAGCAAAAACCACGGAATTTTCCGTTTCTTCACCTTGCATAGCAGCATTAAATAATTTAATATGAAATTTATAAGGACTTTTTAGTAACTGATTCTTAAAATCGCCTAAACCGGCTGCAGTTTCCGAAGAAATTACAGCAATTCTTTGAGGCACAAGCGGAAAATCAAGTTCTTTATTCATTTCTGTTACGCCTTCTTCTTCCAATCTTTTAATTATCAACAGTCTTTTTCTTTCAATTTCTCCGATAGTGTATGTCGGGTCAATGTCAATAACATTTAAACTGAAACCGTATATTTCATGAAAAACAACTTGTACTACAATCAGAACTTTTAACCCTGCTTCTAAGCGATGTCCTGTACTCGATTCAAAATAAGATTTTAACATTCCGTAGGTTCTTGCCCAAACAGTGGCTCTTGCTTTGGCAAGTATGGTATCATCGTCTGATTTTTCACTTAATTCAATATAAGCATGTCCTCTGCTCTCTCTTAATTCACTTATTTCTGCCACAATACGAATGCGTTCGGAAAATTGATTTTCAATCTTTTCCTTAATCTGAAGATTTAATTCTGATAATGAAATATAGTTATTCAATCTTTACGTTTTATTTTATAACAAAAATAGAAAAATTTGATTGAAAAACGAATTAGTTATTATTCAGAAGTTTTGAGAAAACCGGCATTACTGCATATTCAGCGAAATATTAATAACTCTTTGTCCGAACCACTCTGAAACCTAAATATAAATTTTTCTTTTTCTGATTTAAAAAAGACCTGCGCGTTATAATTATATTTTCCATTTTATCTCGCCTGGTTCCTCCTCTAAATACACGAAATTCCCCTACAACAGGACCTTTTGGGTTCACAGCTTCGGAATGTGAATAATACGATTTATCGTAAAAATCCCAGCACCATTCGGCAACATTACCGCTCATATCATATATACCTGATTCATTAGGAAGTAACTCACCTGATTTATGCTCTTCTCCTTTATAATTCTCATTAAACCACGCAACTGAATAGGGCATATTGCTGCCGCTGAATTTAAAATCCTTAGAGCGATCACCGCCTTTTGCGGCATATTCCCATTCGGCTTCGGTAGGCAAACGATAACCGTTTGAATTATAATCACATGTTACCTTAAAAATACCGGCTTTTTCATTTCTTATAATTTTATATGCCGTATCAAATCCGTCTCGTCGGCTTAACCAGTTACACATCATAACAGCACGCTCCCAAGTTATGTTTGTTGCAGGAAAACCGACTGTTCCGTACGGATCACTGTATCCGGCAACTTTACAAAATGCCTGATAGTCATCAAAACTCATTTCATATTGAGCAATATAAAATGTATCAACTTTCACTTTATGTTTAGGAGTCTCATCTTTAAATTTTTTGCTGTTGCTGCCCATTTCAAAAGTTCCGCCGTTTATCAAAACCATTTTTACTGTTTTTTGAGAAAACGAACCCATACTCATAAATAAAGTCGCCGACAATAAATAATATTTCATTCTTAAACCTGTTCTCATCCTTGTATTATATCGTTATTTATCTTTTTTATACAAATTCCTTGCCTTAACGAAATTATCAGTAAAATATTATTTCTTAAATCAATGAACTTACTTATTTTTGCAATCCGAATTTTTTCAATTATTAATGGTTTATATTTCTTCACATAATATTATTTCTTCTATAGGTTTCAACACTTATGACAATTTAGAAAATATAAGAAAAAATATTTCGGGTATAAAATTATCCGAAGATAAAAAATTATCACCCGAAGCAGTCTTTGTTTCTTTAATATCAGATGAAAAAATAAATAAAAAGTTTGCCAAAATTTCAAATTTAACAGAAAACTATACCAAATACGAAAAACTTCTTATTTTATCAATTAATAATGCACTGAAAAATTCTGATATTGATATCCTTTCCCCCGAAACGGTTTTCATATTTTCTACTACAAAAGGAAATATCAATTTGCTTGAAAAAGAGAATATCGGGAAATTTAATATCAACCGTCTGAAACTCTGGAAATCTTCCGAAATAATTTCTGAATTTTTCGGTAAAAAAGAAAATATATTAACAATTTCAAATGCTTGTATTTCAGGAAGTCTTGCAATTATTACAGCTCAACGTCTCATCAAAGCAAAACGATATAAAAATGCAGTAATTGCAGGTGCCGACATTTTATCGGAATTTACATTATCGGGTTTTCAGGCATTTAAAGCTGTCAGTGAAGGGGCATGCAAACCTTTTGATAAAAACAGAACAGGTATGACTCCAGGCGAAGGGGCAGCAACTGTTATTTTAACTTCCGAGAAATCAAAATCGAATAAATCGGGAATAATTATTTCCGGAGGAGCAAGCAGCAATGATGCAAACCATATTTCAGGTCCTTCAAGAACCGGAGAAGAACTTGCTCTGACTATAAAAAGTGCCTTAAAAGAAAGCAACTTGTCAGCTGAAGAAATTGATTTTATTTCAGGACACGGAACTGCAACACTTTTTAACGATGAAACCGAAAGCAAAGCATTAGAACTTGCCGGTTTGCAAAACGTTCCCGTAAGCGGAACAAAAGGGTATATCGGACATACGTTCGGTGCAACAGGAATAATAGAAACAATAGTTGCCGAAGAAGCAATTAAAAATTCGGAGATATATAAAACAGCAGGTTTTGAAAATATAGGAGTTTCAGGAAAAATAAATATTCAAAAAAAATATAAAAAAGCCGGAATAAACACTGCCGTAAAAACAGCTTCGGGTTTCGGTGGTTGTAACGCAGCTTTAGTTCTAAAAAAAGAGACATTTCAAGAATCGGAAAATAAGCTGAATATTTCTTCAAATTTTAATATCCTTAAAAAAATTACTGTTAAAAACGGTGATGTAACAATAAATGATATAATAGATTACAAAACCGAAGAACCGAACAACACAAAATTTTCTCAAATTGCAAAATCAATCTACAAAAATTATAAAATAAAATATCCTAAATTCTATAAAATGGATAATTTAAGCAAACTCGGTTTTCTTGCTGCAGAAATTTTACTTAAAAACACTTCCGTTTTATCAAAATACAAACCTGAAGAAATTGCCGTTATTTTATCGAATGAAAGTTCATCGCTTGATACGGATGCTAAATATCAGGAAACTATTAACGACAGAAATAATTATTTTCCGAGTCCCGGTGTTTTTGTTTATACTTTAGCCAATATAATGACCGGAGAAATTTGTATCAGACATAAAATAAAAGGAGAAAATGCTGTTTTTATTACAGAAAATTACGATAAAAAATTTATTTTCGATTATATAAGCATCCTCTTTGCCGACCATAAAGCAAAAGTAAGTATTTCAGGCAGAATTGATTACAGCTTTCCTGACGGAAATTATTTTACTGAACTATACCTTATTGAATGTAAAAAATAAGAATTTATTTATAATATTGCATAACTTTAATAAACACAAAATATACTGATGGAAAATTTAATACTAAAATTAAAAAAACAAATAATTGATGCCCTCAACTTGGAAGATATGGAACCCGATGAAATTGAAACTGACGAAGCTTTATTCGACGACGGATTGGGTTTAGATTCTATAGATGCTTTGGAATTAATTGTTTTAACAGAAAAAAATTACGGAATAAAAATTGAAGATCCTAAAGACGGTAAAAAAATATTTTACTCAGTAAAAACATTAGCGGAATTTATAAAAAAACATAAGACTAATTGAGTAAAAAAATCTATATATCGGGAATATCGGCAATTTCAGCAATAGGAAATAATGTTGCGGAAAATTTTGATGCTCTTATAAACCAAAAATCCGGTATCGGAAAAATAACTCAATTAAACACAATTCATAAAAATGAAATTCCTGTCGGTGAAATTAAATTATCGGACAAGCAACTGAAAGAAAAACTTTCTATTACCGATAATCAAGCATATACTCGAACAGCACTTCTCGGCATTACAGCTGTTAAAGAAGCCCTTAAAAATGCCGAAATTTCCGAAATAAATAAATATAAAACAGGCATTGTTTCGGCAACAACGGTAGCCGGAATGACTTCAAGCGAGAAATTTTATCTTGATTTCTTAAACACTGATTTTTACAACGATTTTATAAAAACTCACGAAGCTGCCGACAGCACCGAAAAAATTGCCGATTATTTCGGGATAAAAGAATTTATGACAACCGTAAGCACAGCCTGCTCGTCATCGGCAAATGCGATTATGACCGGAGCCAGGCTTATAAAAAACGGACTGCTCGACAGGGTAATTGTCGGCGGAACAGATGCTTTATCAAAATTTACTCTGAACGGTTTTAATACTTTAATAATTTTAGACCGTGAACCCTGTAAACCTTTCGACAATGAACGTAAAGGACTTAATTTGGGAGAAGCAGCTGCATATCTTATTTTAGAATCGGAAGATATTGTAAAAAAAGAGCACAAAAAACCGCTTGCCGAATTATCAGGTTATGCAAATGCCAACGATGCCTATCACCAAACAGCATCTTCGCCGGAAGGATACGGAGCAAGTTTGGCTATGCTGCAAGCATTAGAAAATGCAAATCTCAAACCTTCCGAAATTGATTATATTAATGTTCACGGAACAGGCACCGCCAACAATGATTTATCGGAAGGCAGAGCAATGCTGAAAGTTTTCGACAATAAAGTTCCGAAATTCAGTTCAACAAAAGCATATACAGGGCATACTTTGGCTGCCGCAGGAAGTTTAGAAGCAGTATATTCAGTTCTTTCAATTCAAAATAAAGTAATTTTTCCTAATTTGCGTTTCAAAAACAAAATACAGGAGTTTAATTTAATTCCGGAAACGGAACTGATAAGAAATACCGACATAAAACATATTATGTCAAACTCATTCGGTTTCGGAGGTAACGGAACGGTTTTAATAATTTCTGAAATAAACCAATAAATCATAAAAATGATTTACATTAACGGAGCAGCAAGCATATCACCGCAAAATTCACTCGATTTTAATGAATTTGTAAAAAAAATGCTTGAATATGAAGATGATTTTCTGAAATCGATAAAGCCGGATTGCAAAGAATATATGAAACCTATTCAGGCAAGACGCTTGAGCAAAACAGTTAAAAACGGAATTATTTGCTCGCGAATTGCAATGCAACAAGCAGAAATTGAAATGCCTGATGCCGTTATTTTCGGAACCGGACTGGGAATTGTTTTGGATACTGAAAAGTTTCTGGAAAAAATGCTGAAAGACAAAGAAGAATACCTCACTCCTACTTCTTTTATTCAATCAACACATAACACAGTTGCCGCACAAATTGCCCAAAAAATTAAATGTCATAATTATAATTTCACTTATGTAAATCGCGGTTTTTCTTTTGAAAGTGCTTTGCTTGACGCAGTTATGCATATTAAAGAGGCTAAGAAAAATATTTTAATCGGCGGCGGCGACGAAATGACCGAACATTATTTTCACATAATCAAAAAAACAGGAATTTGGAAACAAACTCCGACAAAAAATACTGAACTTCTGAATTATAAAACAAACGGAGTGTTATGCGGTGAAGCAGTAAGTTTTTTCATCCTTTCAGACGAAAAAAAAGATGAAACTTTTGCAGAGCTGAAAGATATCAGAATGTTTTATAAGCCTGATAATGTTTCCGAAATTAAAACTCAAATTAAAGACTTTTTAACAAAAAATAATACTGAATACTCTGATATTGACCTTATTATAACAGGACATACAGGCGACAAAAATAATGATGCCGTATTTGAAGCAATTCTTTCGGAAAATCTTCCGGAAACACCTGCCGTATATTACAAACATCTGTGCGGTGAATTTCAAACGGCAAATGCCTTTGCTTTTTGGTTGGCAAATAATATTATTAAACATCAAAAATATCCCGATTTTATTAAATTAAACGATAAAAATCCCGAAAAAATTGAAACTGTTCTGATTTATAATCACTATTTTAATATTAATCATTCACTTATTTTATTATCGAGACCGTAAAACTATGTCAGGTTTCAAGAAAACAAATATTTCCCTCATAATCATTTTGTTAATTCTCATTTTATTAAGAACTAATTACTTTTTTTCTGCTCTCTTTTTTTCAATTCCTTTCATAATTTATACAATTCTGTTATTTTTCGGTTCAAAAAATATCTGCTCACAATTTTATACGAAAGTAAAATGCACATCCGAAGATAAAAGTAAAATACACTTAACATTTGATGACGGACCGCATCCGAAAATTACTCCGGAAATTTTGAAAATATTAAAAAAAAATAATCAAAAAGCAACGTTTTTTTGTATCGGAAAAAATCTCGAACAATTTCCCGAAACAGCAAAGCAAATTATAAACGAAGGACATACAATCGGTAACCATTCTTATTCGCATTCTTGGTATTTTGATTTTTTTCGAACTTCAAAAGTTACGAAAGAATTACTAAAAACAAACACACTCATAAAAAAAATTACAGGGGAAAATTGTAAAATCTTTCGTCCGCCGTACGGTATTACAAATCCGAATATTGCAAGAGCAGTTAAAAAATTAAATATGAAAGTTTGGGGTTGGAATATCCGATCTTTGGACACGGTTAAGGATAAAAACCAAGTTTTAAAAAGACTGCAAAAAGCAAAACCGGGTGATATTGTTTTATTTCACGATACAAAATTAAAAACACCCGAAATTTTAGATAACTTTTTGCGTTTGAAAAGTATTAGTGAGTAAAAAGAAAATTTTCACACATTAACTTTATAAATTTTCAACTTTGAGAACTTTTAACTTATAACAAAATGAAAACTTTAATAACAACAATTTTACTTTTATCAATCACCGTAAGTTTTTCGCAAACCGGAAATTTCAAAAAAGCAACAAATCCGGAAGTAATTGCACAAAAACTTAATACCGCCTCCAAAACCACAAAAACAATCGACAGCGATTTTAAGCAATACAAACATCTTGACATACTCGAAAATGATATGGAAAGTTTGGGACATTTTTCTTACTCAAGTCCGAACAAAGTGCGTTGGGAATATTTGCAACCATATAAATATCTGATTGTTATGAACAGCGGAACAATGTGGATTAACGACGGCAGCAAAACAAAAAAATACGATACACAATCCAATAAAATGTTTAAAGAAATTAACGATTTAATGGTTGGAATGTTGCAGGGCAAAATTCTTAAAAGCGATAAGTTTAATGTTTCCTTTTATGAAAATAACAAACAGATTCTTGCAAATCTGACACCGAAAACACCCGAAATGAAAGAATTTATCAGCAGTATGAACTTATATTTCGATAAAAAAGATTATCTCGTTAAGAAAATAAAAATGTCGGAACTTTCGGGAGATTACACGCTTATTAAATTTTATAACAGAAAAATAAATATTGAAATCCCGAATTCTCTTTTTAACGTAAAATAAAAGGTGCAGATTTCACAGATTAATATTATTTTACCGACATAATGGTCAAAAACAAAATAATTATTGATTTGAAAGCTACGGAAATTTAAGTAGTATTATTACTAAATGAAAAAAATATTATTCATAATTATAAGTCTGTTTCTGCAATCCTGCATTACCGGCAAGTTTGTGTCTTCCGAAGAAAACTTTCACTGTAAAAAAATACTTTCGGACACTTCAAAATCGTATATTTACAGAACAAGGATGAAATTATACGGCAGCGATTTTTCCGGTTTAATTGTCATAAAACCCGAAACCGAAGGACACAGAATTGTTTTTCTGAACGAAATAGGAATGAAATTTTTTGATATTGAAATTTTGCAAAACTCTTACAAAATTCATCACATTTTTAAACCGATGAATAAAAAGATGTTAATCAAATTATTAATAAATGATTTCCGGTTTATTTTGATGTCGGATATTAATTATGAAAAGCGTTTTATGAGAGAAAAAAAATCAGATAACTTTGCATTACAACTGAAAAAACAAAAAGAAATTTATATTTTTGACAAGCAAACTTTACTCCCGAAATATGCTTTTAAATATTCCCTGTTCGGGAAACAAACGTTTTTAAAATATATAAAATACAAAAACGAAATACCTCAAAAAATAAATATTAAACACAAAAGAATTAAATTTGAAATGAATTTGAATTTTATAAAATAAAAAAGGTTAAAATGCTTCTAAATGACTTCTATAAAATATTAAATATAAATAAAGTAACTGATAATGAATTAATTGCAGAAATTAAAATTAATACCGGACATAAAATCTTTGACGGACATTTTCCGAATAATCCGGTAGTTCCCGGTGTTGTAAGCGTGCAAATAATTAATGAAATTTTATCAAAGCATCTCGACAAAAAATTAATGACTTCAAAAGCTCGCAGCATTAAATTTCCGGCAATAATAAACCCGAATATCACCCCAAAACTGCTTATTAAAATTAATTATTTCCCCACGGAAAAAGATAATTATAAAATAAATGCCCAAATTTATTTTGAAGAGACTGTTTTTTTAAAATTTAACGGAACCTTTATCTTTTAACTACTTAGGGACTTTCAGGAAATGCAGCTTTTGAAATATTCGGTTATTTTGCAAGTTGCAATTTTCGACCTCAAAGAAATTTCGTAGTTTTCAAA
>JAADGE010000019.1 GCA_013152535.1 Chlorobiota bacterium | reverse complement strand
TCCTGTTTATCCTGCAACTTTAGTTATAAATGAAACAAAAAAAGAAGTTGTTACTAATAAATCAGGATATTATAAACTTGTTTTAAATCCCGGAGTTTATACCCTGTCTGTAAGTAGTTTAGGTTCGTACAGTAAGAATTTTAACCTTTCTGTTACTGCAAACGGGACTCATAATATATTTTTGGAAACAAAACCTATCGCATTAGATGAAGTTATTATTTCTTCAAATCAAAATGAGAATGTTAAGGACCTTAAAATGGGTTTTGAAAAAATTGATATTAAAAATATTAAAAATCTACCCTCAATACTGGGAGAAAAAGATGTTATAAAAGTTGCATTATTACTACCCGGTGTTCAAACAGTAGGAGAGTTGTCTTCGGGGTTCAATGTAAGAGGAAGTCCTGCGGATCAGAATATATTTTATTTAAATAATTTACCCGTGTATAATCCGTCTCATGTTTTTGGATTATTTACATCATTTAATAGTGATGCAATTAAGGAATTTAGATTTTATAAAAGTAATATCCCTATTGAATATGGCGGTCATTTATCCTCTATTTTTGAGATAGATACAAAAACGGGAAATAAAAAACATTTTTCTTCCAGAGGCGGTATCGGACTGACTTCCGGACAAATGTTAATTGAAGGTCCTTTTCAAAAAGAAAAAAGCAGTTACTTGATTAGTGTAAGATCTTCATACTCAGATTGGATTTTAGGTTTGGTTAAAAATTTGGATATTAAAAATAGTTCGATTTCATTTTATGACGGACTGATGAATTTTTCATTTAATTTAGATAACAAAAATAACTTGGATTTCTTTCTCTACGGAAGCAATGATAATTCTGATTTAACATTTGGCATTAATAATAAATATTCAAATTTGGGAGCAACACTAAATTGGACACATATTTTTAACAAAAAACTAAAAAGTGAATTTAATTTGATAAAAAGCTATTATTCCTATTATGAAGAGAATAACGAAATTGAGAATATTGGTTTTAAACATAGTTTCGATTTAAATCATAATGAATTTAAATTAAAATTTAAATATAATTTGAATAGTTTGAATATGATCTATTTTGGCTTGAATACCAAATACTATAAGCTTAATTTTGGAGAATACTTACCGGCAAATGAATTTTCTCACGTAAAACCAATTAATTTTGAATCTGAACAAGCTATAAGTAATAGCGTATTTTTAGGAGATAAATTGGATTTATTTACTAACTTTTCTCTTGAAGGAGCTGTTCGAGTTACAAATTATTCTTATTTAGGACCAAAAACTGTTTATTTATATGAAAAGAATGAACCGAGAATAATAAAAAATATTAATGATTCTGTAAAATATAATAAAAATGATATTATCAGTAATAATTTAGATTTTGATTTTAGGTTTTCAACAAAATATGAATTAAATCGAACATCTTCAATTAAATTTAGTTTTAACAGACTACATCAATATATTTTTATGTTGTCAAATACAGTGACAATTTCTCCTGTTAATAATTGGAAATTAAGTGATTCTAATCTTAAACCTATGATAGGGGATCAGTATTCTTTAGGATTATATAAAAATATTACAAGAAATAAGATTGAAACATCTGTGGAAATTTATTATAAAGATGTCCAAAATTTAGTTGAGTATAAAGACGGTGCAAATTTTAATGCCAATAAAGTGCCGGAATCAAATATTATTCAGGGGACTCTTAATGCTTATGGAATTGAATTGATGATAAAGAAAAAAACAGGTAAATTAAACGGATGGGTAAATTATACATATTCAAAATCTGAAGTATTAGCAATGGATATAAATACAGGAGAAATGAATAATTTCGGACTTAAATATGCAGCGAATTATGATAGACCGAATACCGCTAATTTAGTCCTTAATTATAGAATATCAAAACGATTCAGTATTTCTTCAAATGTTGTTTATGCAACCGGCAGACCGATAACTTATCCGACATCAATTTATTATATACATGATATCCAAATTGTTGATTTTTCAAAAAGAAATGAATATCGTATCCCGGATTATTTTAGAATAGATTTAGCATTTAATTTTGAAGGTAATCTGAAGAAAAACAAATTTGCACATAGTTCATGGACAATTGGGTTTTATAATTTAACTTCAAGAAGAAATCCGTATTCAGTAATATTTAGAAATTCTAACGGAATAATAAAAGGATACAGTGTTTCTATTCTGGGATCGGTTATTCCTTCAATAACTTATAATTTGAAACTTGGTAACTATGAAGATTAAAACTGTTTTATATATATTTATATTATTATCTTTTATCGGATGTGAGGAAGAGTTCAATTTAAGTTCTGATAAAAATGAAAATGTATTAGTTGTTGACGGGTTGATAACGGATAAACCCGGACCCTATATTGTTACCTTATCTCATTCATCACCAATTGGGGATCCGAGTTTTATACCGTATGTTGATTGTAAAGTTGAAATTATTAATGATAAAGGTAATTCGGAGATTTTAAAGGAATTAAACCCGGGGCATTATTCTACTGCTAAAAATGGAATGCTGGGAATTATTGGGAATAAGTATAAATTGTCCATTATAACCTCTTCAGGTGTAACGTATGCAACTGATTTTCAAAAAATGAAAGATAAAGTTCTGATTGATACAATTACTGCCGATTTAAAATATATCAGAGATATTAATTTTCCGTATGGAAAGCCCGGGTATCAATTTTATTTGGATACAAAAATTGCTCCGACATCAAATAATTATTTCTTATGGACTCTTAATGAAACGTATGAATATGATATAGATTATAAACTTGCATTTGTTCAAAATATATTAGGTGATATTATTTATTTTGACCCAAAATATGATACTCTTTCTACTTGTTGGAAAACAGAAAAAGTGAAAAAAATATTCACAAATAAAACAGAAAATTTAAGTTCTTCTCAAATTTTGGGACAAGCTTTACACTTTGTCAGTACAGAATCAAAAAAATTAACAAAGAGATATAGTGTTTTGGTTAATCAATATTTATTAACTGAAGAGTCTTATAATTATTGGAGCAATATCGAAAATCAAATGTCAAATGAGGATTTTTTTTCTTCCAGACAGCCATATAATATTAGAGGTAATATCAGAAATATAAATGATAATAATGAAATTGTTTTAGGGAATTTTACGGTTGCGTCATTAGATCAAAAAAGAATTTTTGTAGATAGGCCAAGAGCCCCTTTTTATTATACAAAATGTGTGGTTATTTTAAATCCTGAATCTATACGAGATTATAAAAAAACGCATGATCCGCCTTATTTTTATGTTGAGGTAAATGAAGTAAACGGACTAATTAAAGAAAGGTGCATAGATTGCAGATCGGAAGGCGGCAAATTAAATAAACCTGTTTTTTGGAATGATATTAACTAACTATAGATAATATACTAATGAATTTAAAAAAATTATATGGCATCTTTCTGATTTTTGTTGCATTTATATTTGTGAAACATATTAATGCACAAGATATTGAGAATACTAAAGGAACTGAGAGAATTTCAATTTTTACTGACAGAGATATTTATGTTGTCGGGGATCAAATTTTATTTTCCGCAAATTATTTTGTAAACAATACACAAATTAATCCAATGATAAGCAAAATTGTTTATGTTGAGATGATTAATTTAAATAACAGCACTTCTGTTGTTCAACAAATTTATAAAATTGATAATTATAAAATAAACGGCAGAATATTAATTCCTGAGAATTTAATGTCGGGACTTTATATGTTGAAAGTATACACAAATTTACAAAAAAATAATATAAATAATTTCGGATGTAAATATATTACTATAATTAACCCTTCAAATGTTGTTTCTGATTTAATTAATGTTTCTGATTCTTTACAATTTTATTTGCAAGGTAATTGTATCTTAAACGGAAAAAAAAATAAAATAATAATAAAAATACCTGAAAGTTATAATCTTCACGATAAGTATTATTTTTCAGTAAATGATTCTATTGAAGAACTTTTTGTGTCTGATAATAATCTTATTGAGATTCAAAAGACTTTTTTATCCTCAAAACATTATAAGTTTACCGTAAACACAGGTGATACAATAATATCAATTCCCTTTCCGGTTATTAGTTTAAATGGAATTCAGACTAATGTAACTATGGATTCTGTAAATACTATTTATAAGATTAATTGTAAGGGTAATGAATATATTAATCAAAATTATAAATTATATATTGTTTCTGAAGACAATGAAATTTTATTGATGAAAAATATAAAATTGGATAAATCTTCAAAAATTTTAGTTTTTAATAATGATATTTTTAATCAAGGAATTAATACGTTAATTCTTATAAACGAAAACGGTACTGTCAGAAAAAATAATTCAGTTTATAAAAAGTGTAAACAAAATAAGATATTAGATATTTCTTTAAATAAAAATAAAATTCCGTCAAGAGATACTGTAGAAGTCTCTGTTAGTGTTGACAGTATATTGATTGATAATTTACCTGTTATCTCGATGTCTGTTGTCCGAAAGGGAGTTAAAGATGAATCTGATATTTTTAATCCAAACTTTCTATTTCAGAATATTAAAATTTTATCATCATTTTTTGAGAATAAAATTGATTTGAAGAATAATGAGATTAATCATATTTTAATAATGTATGATAAAGTTTGTGAAAAGAATATTCCTGATTTTGATAATTCTAATCATATTTCTAAAATTAAATACTTGCCTGAAAATAGAGGTATCACACTTTCAGGGGTACTTTATAATAAAAATTTAAATAAAAATTTGAGGAATAAGAAAATCTACTTATCCGTATTAAATAATAATCCTCAATTTCATGTTGCTATTACAGATAGTATTGGGCGATTTAAATTTATATTAAATAACGTATATGGATTAACTGACATTTTTTTATGTTCTGACTTTACAGATAATGTTGATTACGGGATAAGAATTAATAATCCGTTTGAACTAATTACAGACAAACATAAAAAATATTTTACTCCCTTAAAAATGAAAGATAAAAATTTAATAAAGGAAATTTATATAAATAATCAGATTGAAAAATATTTTTCAAATAAAAATAGGTTAAAAAAGAAGATTGATACAATAGTAAACTCTTTTAATATTAATGACAGGATTGAAACAATTTATCTTAAGGATTTTATAACTTTAAAAAATATGCAAGAGGTTTTTAATGAAATTGTTTCGTCAGTAAAAGTTATTAAGAATAAAAATAAATATACATTCCGCATATATGATAAAAATAGCAGTTTGTTGTGGGGAAAACCACTCGTATTTGTTGATAAGGTTCCTGTTTTTGATATTAATAAAATTATGAAATTTGACATCTCTAAAGTAAAGAAAATAGAAGTAATTAATGATGTTTACGTTTTAGGCAGGCAGCTTTATCCCGGTATAATTATGATAACTACAAAGACTGATGATTTTGCAGGTTTAGAATTTTCCGATTCAGATATTTTTATTAAATATAATACATTACATGAAAATTTTAATAAAGAATTCCCGAATTTTATTAATCATCAATTAATAAATGTACCTGATTTCAGAACTACTTTATACTGGAATCCAAATATAATGTTTCATAACAGGAAGACTGTTCATATTTCATTCACTTCGTCTGACAGAAAAGGAATGTATAAAATTATAATTAAAGGATATGATAAATTCGGAAATCTTTATAAAGGCGAAAAAGACTTTGAAGTTGAATAATCAATTTATATCGATATTTTATAATTGAATTATTCTGAAAATATGATAAATGCGGAACCCAAGATGAAGTTGTTAAAAAATACAGAGATGTAAGAGATGAAATAATGCGAATAATTCCAAACATATTTGTAATCAAATGAATAATTTTTTTATAAAATATTATCCGTATTTTTTTATTTCGGCACTTTTTTTAGGGATTACCGCACCGGCTTTATGGAGTAACGGAATGTTTATGGACGGAACAATATATGCCGGAATTTCTCGTAATTTGGCAGAAGCTTACGGGTCATTTTGGAATATGAAGTTTTCCGAAACAATAATGAACCCTTTTTTCGGACATCCGCCCTTAGCTTTTTATTTGGAATCCTTGGGTTTCAGAATATTCGGCGACAGTATTTATGTTGAACGTATTTACTCTTTGATAACAGGATTATTGGCAATATTATTAATTATTTTGATACTTAAATCATTTATAAAAACCCGGAATAAATCAATTATTATTATTTCATTAATTTTATGGTTAGCTTTTCCGTTAATTAATTGGACATATTCAAATAATATGCTTGAAAATACGGTAACGGTTTTTGTTTTGTCTTCTTTTCTGTTTTTATTAAAAAACTATGAAAGAAAAAGATTTTTAATGCTTTTTATTTCGGGAATGTTTCTTTTTGCCGGATTTTTGAGTAAGGGATTTACCTCATTATTTATTTGGTGTGTACCTCTTATTTATTGGCTTATTTACAGAAAAATAAAATTTACACGAGCCGTAATTGATACCGGTTTATTGGTTGTTTTTACTTCTTTGCCTTTTGTTTTAATATATTATTTCTCGGAAGAAGCAAGAATATTTTTTGAAAACTATTTTAAAGAACAAATAATAGGAAGTATCAGTCATTTTCCGATTAAGAACGGCAGATTTTTTATTCTTAAAAGTTTACTGAATGAAATGATTATACCTGTAATTATTATGTTTGTTTTATTTATTACCGTAAAACTTAAGAAAAAAAAGCTTAAAATTACAAATGAGAATGTGAAATCCGGTTTATTCTTTTTTTTAATTGCTCTTTCCGGAATTTTACCGATAATGATAAGTATGAAACAACGCAGTTTTTATATTGTTCCGGCTTTGCCGTTTTTAGCAATTTCATTCGGTTTCATTATTAATGGTTTGTTGTGTAACTTTTCAAACATATTAATTTTCTTTAAGAAAAAAATATTTATATTTTTATCATACGGATTATTGGGAATAAGTATTATAATGATTTTTATTTATGCAGGAAGGCCGGGAAGAGATAAAACGAAAATTGCGGATATTTATGAACTCAAAAAAGAAATTCCGCAAAAGGAAATTTTTGCAATTTGCGATAGTTATAAAGGAGATTGGTCTCTGTATGCCTATATGCAACGATACGGAGAATACAGTATTACAACCGATACAGGAAAAATCGTCTATTTTCTGACATCAAAAAATATCATTCCGGATACAAGCTATGAAAAAGTTAATTTAAATTTGGACAAATATATTTTATATAAAAAGAAAGATTAATAAGAATGTCGGGAAAATATAAAACAGCAATCGTAATATTGAATTGGAACGGTAAAAAGTTTTTAGAACAATTTTTACCGTCGGTAATAAAATTTTCTCAAAGTGAAGAAAATCAAATAATTGTTGCAGACAATGGTTCTTCTGATAATTCGGTTTCTTTTTTGAAAGAAAAATTTCCTGAAGTTAAACTTCTTTTATTTGATAAAAACTACGGATTTACCGGCGGATACAATAAAGCATTGCAACAAATTGATGCCGAGTATTTTATATTATTAAATTCCGATGTGGAAGTCAGCGAAAATTGGATAACTCCTATAATAGAATTGATGGATAAGGATAAAACCATTGCTGCGGCAATGCCGAAAATAATCTCATATCATAATAATAAAAAATTTGAATATGCAGGTGCATCCGGCGGCTTTATTGATAAATTCGGATATCCGTTTTGCCGGGGTCGAATTTTAGAGCATACGGAGGAGGATAAAGCACAATATAATGATGTAAGAGATATCCTGTGGGCAAGCGGTGCTGCTATGTTTGTTCGTGCAGATTTATACAAGCAATTCGGTGGTTTAGATGATGATTTTTTTGCACATATGGAAGAGATTGATTTATGCTGGCGATTAAAAAATGCCGGATACAGAATAATCGTTAATCCGAATAGTTTAGTATATCATGTAGGAGGCGGGACTTTACCGAATAATAATCCGCATAAGATATATTTAAATTTCAGGAATAATTTATTTTTACTGTTGAAAAATTTGCCCAAACAAAAAATTATTCCGATAATTTTTATACGTTTAATACTTGACGGTTTATCCGGAATTGTGTATCTTTTCAGTTTTAAATTCAGCTTTTTCTTTGCGGTATTAAAAGCACATTTCAGCTTTTATTTTAATATCGGTAAAATGTTCAGAAAGCGTAATAATCTGTTAGTTAAAAAACATTATCATAAAGAGATTTATCAAAAAAGTATTATTTTCAGTTATTTTTTAAAGAAAAAAGATACTTTTGACAAGTTAAAATTATAAAACCGAAAAATTACTTATTGTGTCTGACAGCATCGTAATCATACCGACTTATAACGAAAAAGAGAATATAGAAAATATCCTTCGCAGAGTTTTCTCTTTCGAAAAAGAATTTCATATTTTAATTGTAGATGACGGTTCTCCCGACGGAACGGCTGATATTGTTAAAATATTGCAAACTGAATTTGCCGGTAAATTGTTTATAATTGAAAGAAAAAACAAACTCGGATTGGGTACGGCATATATTGCCGGATTTCATTGGTCAATTGATAAAAAGTATGATTTTATTTATGAGATGGATGCAGATTTTTCTCATCCGCCTTATGATTTGATTAATTTATACGATGCCTGCAAGAATCAAGGTTATGGTGTAGCCGTAGGATCGCGTTATGTAAAAGGAATTAGTGTTGTAAATTGGCCTCTCGGACGTATTTTAATGTCTTATTATGCTTCAATGTATGTAAGAACTGTTTTAGGAATGCAGGTGAAAGATACAACAGCAGGTTTTGTCTGTTATAAAAGAGAAGTTCTTGAAAATATCGGTATTGATGAAATTCGTATGAAGGGGTATGGTTTCCAGATTGAAATGAAATATCGTTCAATTATTTTCGGTTATAAAATAAAAGAAGTTCCTATAATTTTTACGGACAGGACAGAGGGAAATTCAAAAATGAGCGGCGGTATTTTCAGCGAAGCATTTTGGGGTGTTCTGAAACTGCGTTTTAATGCCGGTAAAATAAAAAGAAAAACTGCCAAAGTGAATAAAACTCCGGCAGCCTGAAACAAAACTAAACTAAAAATTTTATAAATAATCTGATTGAGGATTTTGAGCATCAACCACGGCAATAGCTGCCATATTTACAATTTCTCTGACAGAAGCACCAAGTTGAACAACATGAATAGGTCGTTTTATTCCGCATAAAACAGGACCGATAACTTCTGCACCGCCAATTTCCTGCATCATTTTATATGAAATATTTCCTGAACTCAAATTAGGGAATATTAATGTATTAACATTTTTTCCTTTTAATTTTGAAAACGGATAATATTTATCTCTTAGTTCGGTATTAAGAGCAAAATTAGCTTGCATTTCACCGTCAATAATAATCTCGGGATAGTCTTTATGCAATATTTTTACGGCTTCTCTTACTCTTTCGGGACTCCCGTTTCTTGATGAGCCGAAATTAGAATATGAAAGCATTGCAACGACAGGTTTTTCTCCGAGCCATTTTATTGTACGCGTAATTGTATTTGTTGTATTAACAAGTGTTTGAGCATCCGGTCTTTTATTTATAGTGGTATCTGCGAAAAATAACGGACGATTATTTGTTATTACAATATACATGCCGGCAATATGCTCAATTGATTGATTACATCTGATAACTTCTATTATCGGTTTAATAACTTCTTTATATTTAGTGGCATAGCCCGCAACAAAAGCATCAGCTTCACCATGTTCAATCATCATAGCACCGAAATAATTTCTGTTATACATTTTTTCATCTGCATCTTTATTCCTGATTCCTTTTCTGTATCGTTTTTCGTAGAAGAACTGAGCATATTTTTTACGTCTTTCACTTTCTTCTATACAATAAGGGTCAATGATTTCAGCTCCGGTTAATAAGTCTTTAAGTTTAAATTCTTCAATAATTTTCAGAATTTTATCTTTTCTGCCCAGTAATACCGGTTTTGCAATATTATCATGAATACATATTTCAGCTGCCCTTAAAACATTATAATTATCTGCATCGGCAAAAATTAATCGTTTAGGATTTAATCGGGCTTGGGTATATATTCTGCGAATAAGTTTATTTCCTGTTCCTATACGTTCTCTTAAATTTTCTTTATATTTTTCAAAATCTTTTATAGGTTTTTTTGCAACACCCGAATCCATGGCAGCCTTTGCAACAGCCGAAGATACCTTTTCTATTAATCTGGGATCCAATGGTTTCGGGATAAGATAATTTTTCCCGTATGCTAAATGTTTTGTGTTATAAGCATTACTGACTTCTTCCGGAACATCTTCTCTTGCCAGTTCTGCTAAAGCATAAACTGCAGCTTTTTTCATTTCTTCGTTAATTGTTGTGGCTCTGACATCAAGAGCACCTCTGAAAATAAAAGGAAATCCCAAAACATTATTGACCTGATTCGGATAATCGGAACGACCTGTTGCCATAATAATATCATCTCTGGCATCAACAGCATCTTCATAGCTTATTTCAGGATCCGGATTAGCCATAGCAAACACAATCGGAGTTTTTGCCATAGACTTTACCATATCTTTTGTTAATACATCTTTTGTGGATAAACCGAAAAAGATATCAGCTCCTTTTATTGCTTCTCCTAATGTATCAACTTTCTTTTTCGTTACATAATTTTTTTTGTACTTATTAATATCAGTTCTTTTTTCATTAATAACACCTTTACTGTCGCACATTATTATATTTGCAGGTTTCATTCCTAATGAAATAAGCAAGTTGGTACAAGCCATAGCCGCTGCTCCGGCACCGCTTACAACTAATTTTACATCCTCAAATTTTTTCCCTGCCAATTCAATGGCATTTACCATAGCGGCAGAAGAAATAATTGCCGTTCCGTGTTGGTCATCATGCATTATCGGAATATCGAGTTCTTCTTTAAGGCGTTTTTCTATTTCAAAACATTCCGGCGCTTTAATGTCTTCCAGATTAATACCTCCGAAAGTGGGAGAAATAATTTTAACTGTTTGTATGAATTTTTCAATATCTTTTGTGTCAAGTTCGATATCAAAAACATCAATATCACCGAAAATTTTGAAAAGTAAACCTTTTCCTTCCATTACCGGTTTGCCTGCAACAGCACCGAGATCACCTAATCCGAGAACTGCCGTACTGTTGGAGATAACTGCGACTAAATTACCTTTTGCGGTATATTTATATGCATCTTCAGGATTCTTTTCAATTTCAAGGCAGGGATCCGCAACTCCGGGTGTATAAGCTAATCCTAAATCACGTTGTGTACTGTGGGGTTTTGTCGGAACAACTTGGATTTTTCCCGGTCTTCCTTCCGAATGGTACTTTAAAGCATCTTCTTTTGTTATTTTTGTCATAACTTTTAACTTTTAAATTCAGTACAAAGTTAAGTCAATATTTCCGTATGTTAGTATTTATTTGATATGTTTATGGGCATTAAAAAAAGAAATAAAAATCACAAAATATTTTTGTTGTAAAAATAATTCATTTATCTTTGCATCCGCTTTTAAAGAAAAGTAAAGGGCGATTAGCTCAGTTGGTTCAGAGCACTTGGTTTACACCCAAGGGGTCACAGGTTCGACTCCTGTATCGCCCACGAGACCCACTACTAAAGAAAGACAGTATTTTAAAGTGCTGTCTTTCTTGTATTTACAAAATGCCTTTCGAGTTAAAATTACACATATTTCCCTATATCTTATATGTTTTTGCAAAATGTTCTACAAATGTTCTACAATGTTCTACAAATTTGTTCTACAAATGTTTTACAAATAAGAGAATAACAATTAGTGTTTTAATTTAATTTTTTATTTCTTCTTTATTTTATATGAAATTTAAATTAGTTTTAGTTCGATGTTAGACAACACTTTCACCTTTCTTTATAGACAATTCCTAAAAATCGTTTTTCTTTTGTAAAGTTTGCTATTCTATGAGAAGTTATATCAAGATTTATTATTTTTTGCCTTTCTTCATTTTCAATTTTATCTCTATTTAGAGTTAAAATATATTGAAAATCATTTGGGTATAATTCTTCTTGTTTTGATAAATAATTTAAACTTTGAACTAATGTATCTTGGTCAACGTCAAAAATATTATCGTGAATTAATAATCGAGGGTGCTTTTCTTTTGTATATTCATTAAACATTAAAGCCATATCATAAATGAAAACTTTTGTTCTTTCAACACTATGACTTCCATCGTCATAAATACGCATCTCAAAATCAATATAATCTTTACTCCTTGATGATTTTTTTGTATTTATATGAAATGATGCTTCTTTATTATTCATTATTATTTCGTGAATATCAAGAATAGTTTGTTCAAAACTATCTATAATAATTTTATTTTCTTCTATTTGTTTATTAATGTCAAGTTTTAATTTATCTAAACGTGGTTTTAAAATATTTTTTTTATGGTTGTCTGCTTCATCAAAAGCCGTTATTTGATAGCGTATTTTATTTAATTCTTCACTTTTTTTATTGTAAACGCTTAATCCTGTTTTTAAATTTTTAAGAACCTTTCCATTGTCTATTGTTTTTAGTATTTCAGAATACTTTTTGTCTTTTTCTCCAATTATTAATGCTGTTTGATTTAACTCTGCGGTTAGTTTTTCAAGTTTTTTATTTACAATATTATTTCTGAAATTATCTATTTTTGCTTTAAATTTTTCTAAATCGGACAATGATTTTTCAATTAAATCACCCAATCCTTGTTTAAATTGGTTGTATAAAATTGAGATTTCTGTTTTACTTATACTTTCCGGTTCGGGTAAAGATTGGATTTTTTTTATTTCATATTTTAGTGCTTTTTGTCTTGTTCTTAGATTATCTAATTCTGTTTCTAAATTTATTAAATCTTTTTGAACAGTTTCAAAAGCTTCGTTACTTCGTAAACTTTCTATTGCATTATTTAGTTTTTTCACTTCATCGTCTAAAGCATTGACTTTTGCTCGAACATCATTTAATTTCAAATTCCCGTTTTCTGTTATGTCTTTTTTTAGTTTTCTCAAATAAATTGTTTGTTTGTCAATTTCTTTAAAAACAGTCTTGAAATCTTTATATATACTTATGTCAAAATTAAGCAAATATAAATGCGGAATTAAATCAGGCGGAATACGTTTTTTCGTGTCAAAAGTATTTGTTAAATCCTTAAATTCTGAACGTTCGTCTCTTATTAGAAGAGAAATAAATTGTCTGAATGAAGGATGAATTGATTTATTTGCTTGGTTGATAAAAAGTTGATTACTAAGATAATCTGATGCTTCATTAATTGTATTAAAGAATATTTCTTTATTATTTTTTATAATTAAAATATTATCAGGGCTTTCAATCTTTCTGATAATTGTTAAAGATATTTTATTTATGATTAAATCAAGTTTTATTTTTGTATTGTGAGGGAATTTATTTTTAGGTATTTTCATAACCCTACTGCTGTCTTTACTTTTTAGCAAACAAAAATTAATAAATTCTACACACATTGATTTACCTACACCATTAGTTTTTTTACTTTTATCTGACTTATCGCCAATAATAAGATTAACACCTTTTTTAAAAGATATTGGTTCAAAAAAAACGGGTTCTGTATATAATCTTTTTAACAATATCATATTTTGTAAATATAGGGTTCTTTAAAATCAATTATATTACAAGAATGAAGAAACATAAGTGCAAAAACAATATGTCTGTAACTAATAATATTCTTTTTTTGCAGATTTTCTGCAATTTCAAATATAGTAATTTCGTCTTTTTTCGTTTTTTTTAACTGTTGTAAAACTAATGAACCAACGTAAACTGCTGATGTTTTTATATTTTCATCTTTTGAAACTAACATTTCTTATTCTTTTGGATTTGGAAACACATTACAATTTATTAGTTCGTCTAATAAATAAAATTCAATAGCCATCTTATCATAATTTGTGATTGATGAACTTATTTCTGTTTCAAAATAATTAACTAATTCATTCAAAGCATCTTTTGGATTATTTGAATATTTTATCAAATAATCATTACTTAAATTTTGTAAAAATACATTTATCTTATTTACTCTTACTCCGTCAATATATGATTTTGCTTCTGCCAAAGCCCCTGTATATAGAGAAAGAAGTCTTTCGTATCTTGTCATTAAAAAATCAAAATGCTCAGTAAAGCGTAATCGTTTATTGTCAGGGTCGCTTGTTTCGTTTATTTCAGTTTTTTTATAGTTATTGTCATCGCTCAAATATTCAATCATTTTTATAATAGTGATAACTTCATTTGATTTTGTGCTTTTAGTATTTATTTTAAAATCAATTTCGCTTTCTAAAAATTCAACTATTGGTTCAAGTTGTTCAGCTTTATAACTGCTAAATTTTTTGATAATATCATTAATGTCAATAATGTCTTCTTTTTTATCAAAATAAAACAAATTACCTTTTGTAAAATCTGTTTTTGAATATTCTAATTTAGATTTGCCAACTAACAATATTATCAACCTTTTATATTCATCATAATCAGGATTACTGTAAAAACCTTTTATTGTATCGTGAATTTTTGTTGTATCATTTCTTGAAGTAACTTGAATTGCAATTTTGTTTTTTTTATCAACTAAATCAATGCTGTCTGCATTTTTTTTCTGTTCGTTTAAATTTTCAAGTTCGTAACCATAAAAAACAAGCAAATCACGATAAAAATCTTCTGCAATAATATTATAATCAGTCAGATTGATTTTATTCAACGCTTCTATTTCATATTTTAGAATTGTTAAACTTCTCGTTATTTGTTTTATGTATTTATCTCGTTTATCCATTAAAATAAGTCTATTCTAAAAATGCCAAAATATGTTTTTGTTAATATTTTTGTTGTGTATAACAATAAAATTTCAATATGTTCCGGCAATAACTTTATCCCTTATATTTTTATTCCAGATTTTATTAATAAAAGACATTGTTTGTTTGTATTAATTTATATAATGATTATGTTATTTCTCAATACAGTTTATTCGTTATATTTATAACTATTTTGCTAATTATACGGATATATCGGTAATAAATGCAATATTAATAAATAATTTTTGAATTAAATCATCTTTGAAATGAATTAATTTGTATATCAATTGAACTGAATTTATTTAATTGGTACCGGAAGTTTTTTTATTAATGATTTAAAAACCTTTTGATAAACATTGAGTAGAAAAAACAAGTTTAAAACAACCAAAATCTTAAAAAATGTTCTACAAATATTCTACAAATGAAATTTGGTTGCTCTTAACATTCTGAAATTCAGTAAATAAAAAATAAAGTTCAAGTCCTGTATCGCCCACGAGACCCACTAACGAAGAAAGACAGTATTTTAAAGTGCTGTCTTTCTTGTATTTACAAAATGCCTTTCGAGTTAAAATTACGCATATTGCCCTATATTTTATGTGTTTTTACAAAATGTTCTACAAATGTTCTACAGAGTATGCAAATAAATATAAAAGTAAGATAGAAATTGGTTTTTAGTCGAAGAAATGTTGCAAATACAGAATGGGAAGCATTTGTTGAGTTCAGGATAACTTTGTTTAATGCTCAAAAATAGTTTTAATCAAGAAAACTGATTTTATGCCAACTCACTATCTTATCTTTTGTTATTAAAATTTTTATGAAATATGTTTGTGGAATTTTGAAGCTTTTTATTCCTAACTTATGTTAATAATTTTTCAATTCTTTCAAACTCGGAAAATTTTCCGAGTTTTCTATTTATATAAGATTCTGTAATATCAATAATGTTTTCAAGATTAATAAAAGAATCTTGTAATATCTTCATAGCACGTCCCAAATGACTTTCTTTTTCTACCCAAATACCTCTTAATTTATCGGAACGATTAGTACTTGTTATTTGTGCAACGGTAATTAGTTTTCCTGATACATTTAAAACTAATGCAGGTCTTAACTTGACAGCATTTTTTTCAGAAAATGGAAATAAAACTAAAATAACCTCTCCTTTTTGAAAAGTCATAAATCTTAATTTGATAAAGGTCCGAATTGAAGGTCATAAATATCCATATCGGGAGAGTTCCAATCTTCTTCAAAAGATTGAAATAATTTATTTTGATTTTGAAGAACTTGAATATTATCAGTAACAGGTAAATGATAATATAATTGTTTTGACCATTTATCTAAAAGTTCAGAACGTATTTTTCCCGTAAGATAAATCTTTTTAATAATAGGGTGAATAAAAAGAATTTTGGCATCATATAGAATAGAAATGCCTTTTTGATTTTTATAGAAAAAATCGGTTTCTTCTTCTAATTTACTATAAAGAGAGTATTTCTCCGAATTATTTGCACCGATAAAGTCATCTGAATAGTTTTGTATTCTTTTTTTTGTTTTGCGATAATCTTTATTTACGGAAAAGTATAATAAGGGTAAAAGAACTAATGCTATTAAAAATATTGCAATAATAATAATCGGTAAAACGACTGCCAGCATTAATAAAACAATCTTTCCTAATTGTAAAACTCGTTTAAATAATTCTTTTGCTTTTAAAAGAAAATCTATAAAAAGATATTTTATAAAATCTTGATTAGATAAATCGGATGAATAGTCGTAAGTCAACATTTTAAGGGAATTATTTTAATAATAACAATTAGTTATTAACAAATATTGTACAAATTTATTAAAAAATATTAATATAAATCGCAATATACAACTTTATTAAAATAAATTCAAATAAAAAGATGAAGAGACAGATAAGTAGATTTCAACTTTCGATAAAAAAAGTAAAAAATATTTCTTAACTAAAATGGATACAATGAAATTAAATAAATCCGAAAAATGTTCTGCAAATATTCTACAAAGAAAATACTTCAATTCCTAATGTGTTGAAATACAGTAAATAAAAAATAAAGTTCAAGTCCTGTATCGCTCACAAAATATAAAATAAGAATGACGGTAAATCTGAAAGTTTACCGTTTTTTTTTGTCAGTTTTTCGGCATCTTCGAAAATTTGAAGTTTTACGAACTTTTCTTTTTTTTATAAAATAATTAAAAATAGTTTACATTTGCAATGTCCGAGTAAAGCATTCTAAGGCAGAAATACTATGAATGATTTACCAACGGGTTTAAACAGAAATGATTAAGCCTCCCGATTTCCGTTTTGTTCGGAATGAATTGGAAAGGAACGTAAATAATCAGTTTTTAAATCACCTCTGTGTGTTTTTTAAGTGCCGTTTATATAGTTTATAACGGATATAATCTGTTGTTTATAATTCTTTTCCGATTATAGAAATTTGAAAAGTTTGTTGTAAATATATGGATTATCTGTTTTTATTTTGTCTGTTTGTTACTGCTTTTTTATATGCTTCCGTAGGGCACGGGGGAGCAAGCGGTTATTTGGCTTTAATGGCAATTTTTGGTTTTGAGCAATATGTTATGAAATCTTCTGCTCTTACGCTTAATCTTGTTGTTTCGGGAATTTCATTTTACAGTTTTTTCAGGAAAGGTTTTTTTAAGTTTTCCCTTCTGTTGCCCTTTATCATAGGTTCTGTGCCGATGGCATTTTTCGGTGCAAAAATTAATATCAATCCGCACACGTATAAGATTATTTTAGGTGTTTTTTTGATAATTGCCGTATCTCGAATGTTTTTTATTCCGAAAAAGAAATATGAACAATCCGAAACACCTCTTTTTTTTGTTGCTGTTCTTATAGGAGCTGTTATCGGATTTTTTTCCGGAATGATTGGTATCGGCGGCGGAATAATTCTCAGTCCTTTGTTGTTGCTTCTGCACTGGTCAAATGTTAAAGAAACTGCCGGAATTTCAGCCTTATTTATTTTTCTTAATTCGACAGCCGGACTCATCGGTTTGTCGTTCAATCATGCTTATGAACCTACTTCAGATATATATGTATGGGTAATAATCGGGATATTCGGTGGTTTATTGGGCGGATATTTCAGTAGTATAAAATTATCAAACAACAGGTTACGCTATTTGTTGTCTTTTATTTTATTTGCTGCCGGTATAAAATTGATTATTTTTTAAAAAAAACATTTTAACAGCCTCTTATCTTTTCTTTCTTTTATTTATGTTTGCAGACTTTTAAGAAATGAATTTAAATGAAAAATAATATAGTTAAACAAAATATTCGTACGAAGTATATTTTAGCATTGTCAGTTTTTGTGTTCACAGCTTTAAATTTAACGATGGTTCATCTTAAAGTTGCAAAAAAAATGATTTTAGCCGAACGTTTTTACGGAGAACCGGGTGCATGGATTGAAATTTTCTTAATCGCATTATACGGTGCAATTGTTGTTTATTATATGCACAATCCTTCTAATGTTGCTAAATGGCGTAAATATACATGGGGATTATTTTCTGTTGTTTTCTTTTCTCAATTAATATTAGGAATATCTGGCTTTCATACTTTTTTAATGACCGCAGGAAAACTTCATCTTCCGGTGCCGGCAATGATTATCGGCGGACCTATTTTCAGATATGAAATCGGATTTATGACCATCCTTTTTTTAAGTACGATTATTTTATCAGGTCCTGCCTGGTGCAGTCATTTGTGCTATTTCGGTGCTTTGGATAATTTATTAGCAAAAGGCAAACCCGAAAAAGGAAAAATAAAACATAAAACCGCATTAAAAGTTACGACCATGGTATTGGTCGTTTTCGGTGCATTAATAATGCGATTATCAGGAACATCTTATACTGCGGCGGCAATTGTCGGAGGCGGTTTCGGGATAGTCGGAATATTAGTAATAATTTTTGTGAGCAGAAAAAAAGGTAAAATGGTAAATTGCACATCATATTGTCCTGTCGGAACTTTAATAAACTATATACGTTTTATTAATCCTTTCAGAATGTATATTGATGAAAGCAGTTGTACTCTTTGTAATGTTTGTACAAGTCATTGCAAATATGATGCGTTAAATCCGGAAGATATAATTAATAAAAATCCGGGAATTAATTGTACACTCTGCGGCGATTGCATCACTTCATGCCATGCGGGATCAATAAAATATAAATTATTTAAATTTAGCCCTGAGACTTCACGAAATATATGGCTTTTTATTACGGTTTCCCTTCATGCTGTTTTTATGGCTTTGGCAAGACTATAGATTGAAATAATGTATTGATTATTTTAATCTCATAATTGAATTAGATATTTAAGTTTATTGATGAAAATTTATACTTATTTAAATTAATAATGGTATTGATAAGAATATTATATTTATCAATCTGAATTCGACATAAAAAAAGCTGCATTGAAGGCAGCTTATACTTATGTGTTTATTTTTTATAATTTTCAAAGGGAATACAAGAACATCCGTTTGCCGACATTTATTCATTTTCGGTATTTACTTGTACAACAATTCTCTCTTTATATGTTAAAAATTCTGCACAAATATTTCATATCTTTAATTCTTCACCTGCTTTATCATAGAAATGAAATTCCAGAAAAGAATACGTAATTGTAGGAATTATAATAATTCTGCGTTTAAATTTAAAACGCCATTTTAAAGCTTTCGAGATTATTCCGCGTTTTAAATACCCTTCAATATACGGATGAATATGCAAATATATTGTACCTTTATTATATTTACCGAGCATATATTGTAAATGATTTTCTACTTCATCAATAAATAAAATACTCGGAGTTATTTCGCCGGTTCCGTCACATACAGGGCAAGTTTCTTTTGTTTCAATATCTGTTGCAGGACGCACACGTTGCCGTGTAATTTGCATCAAACCGAATTTACTCAAAGGCAAAATGCTGTGTTTGGTCCTGTCATTCTCCATAAAATCTTTCATACATTGATACACTTTTTGCCTGTTCTCATTAGAGTGCATATCAATAAAGTCAACAACAATGATACCGCCGATATCACGCAATCGCAACTGCCGGGCTATTTCTTCTGCAGATATCATATTTACTTCCGTTGCATTTGTTTCCTGATCGGCTGCTTTTTTAGAACGGTTTCCGCTGTTTACGTCAATAACCGTAAGAGCTTCGGTTTGTTCAATAATTAAATAGGCACCGTTTTCCATATTAACGGTTTTTCCGAACAAAGCCTTTATTTGTTTGCTGATACCGAAATGGTCAAAAATAGGTGTGCGTTTATCATAAAACTTAACAATTTTCTCCTTTTCGGGAGCTATTTCGGCAATATATGATTTAATTTGTGTGTAAACAGATTCGTTATCAACGTATATATTACTGAAAGAACTGTTCATAATATCACGAAGCAATGCTGCCGGTTTGTTCAATTCACCCATAGCAACTGCCGGAGGACTGACATTTTTTAAATTTTCGAGCATCAGTTCCCATTTGGTAATTAAGGTACGCAGTTCTTCATCCAAAACGGCAACTCGTCTGTTTTTTGCAACAGTTCTGACAATAACACCGAAATTATCGGGTTTTATACTTTTTATTAAGCGTTTTAACCTTTTGCGTTCTTCTTCCGAAACTATTTTTTTGGAAATAGAAACTGTATTGGAAAAAGGTATCAAAACTAAGTTTCTTCCGGCAATTGAAATTTCGGAACTCAGGCGCGGACCTTTTGTAGAAATCGGTTCTTTGGCAATTTGCACGAGAACAGTTTGTCCTCCTTTTAACACTTCTGATATTTTACCGTGTTTGTTAATATCCGGCAAAGTTTCAAAATTCTGCAATTTCGGAAACGAATCTTTCGAATTTAAGATTAATTTTAAAAACTTTTCTTGTGATTTATATTGCGGACCGAGATCAAAATAATGCAAAAATGCATCTTTTTTATATCCTACATCTACAAAAGCAGCATTGAGTCCGTTCATCACTTTTTTGACTTTTGCCAAAAAAATATCACCGACAGTAAATTGATTATTCGCTTTTTCTTTGTGAATTTCGACAAGTTTCTTTTCCTCGGTATATGCGATACTGACATCTCGCTTGGAGATGCTGATTATTAGTTCATTAGTCACCCTTCTTTCATTTTAATACGTAAAACTTCAACAAATCAAAAAGAGCCGATTGCGGCTCTTTTTGATATTTTATTACAGACTGAAAAAATATTATTTTTTCTTTTTATGTCTGTTTTTTCTCAGACGTTTTTTACGCTTGTGCGTTGACATCTTCGCTCTTTTTCTTTTCTTTCCGCTGGGCATAATTAAATTTGATTAAAATTGAATATAATAGTTTATTTTACTTTTTTCTTAACATCATTGACAAATGTTTTTGCCGGTTTAAATGACGGGATAAAGTGTTCAGGAATAATGATTGTCGTATTCTTAGAAATATTTCTCGCTGTTTTTTCAGCTCTTTTTTTAACAATAAAACTTCCGAATCCTCTTAAATAAACATTTTCATTTTTTTCAAGTGATTCTTTAATATTTTCCATGAAAGCTTCAACTGTTTTTTTAACGGCGACTTTCTCAACACCTGTTTGTTTTGATATCTCGTTGACTAAATCTGCTTTTGTCATTTTCGGTATATTTTAATTATCAATAATTTAACATCTGTTTTAGAACTGCAAATATACATTTTTATTTATTAAAAATAAAAACCTAAACTTATTTTTTTCTGTCCTTCTTATACAATATATATTTATATTGCTGATTTTAAGGGACTTATATTAAAAATAAAATATTAAAAAAATTTAATATTGATTCTCAAACTTATTTTCTTCAAGGTTAAAAACTTTTGCCGGGAATTTTTTTATTAAATTCATATCATGTGTTGCCATAATAACGGCTGTATTATGTTTTGATGCATCAATTAAAAGGTGTATAATATTATCCGAACTTTTTTCATCTAAGTTTCCGGTCGGCTCATCGGCTAAAATCAGCGAAGGATTATTAATTAACGCACGGGCAATACCCACACTTTGTTGCTCTCCTCCGGATAATTCAAAAGGTATTCTGTTCTCTTTACCTTCCAAACCTACTGTTAATAAAATACTTTTAATTTTATCTTTTATTACCGATTTTGATTTTTCTCCCGATGCTTCCAATACAAATTTCAAATTATCAAAAACATTTCTGTCGGTTAACAGTTTATAATCCTGAAAAACAATGCCGATTTTTCGTCTCAGCAACGGAATTTCTTTTTGTTTAATTTTTTTTAAATCATAACCTGCCGTCATTCCTTCTCCGCTTCGTATTTCCTCATCGGCATAGATAATTTTCAGCAAACTGGACTTTCCGCTGCCGACCCTGCCGGTTAAATAAACAAACTCACCTTCGTTGACCGAAAAGCTGATATCCGATAATACTTTATTATATTTACGATAAACCGAAATATTTTTTAAAGCAACAACTTTTTCCATAATTTACGTTTATTTAATATGAACACAGTCCTATTTTGGATTTTAAATACTTATTTTAATGCCGGTTACAAAAAAAATAATTAAATTTTCCGTTTGTAAATTTAAAAATAATTTGTAGTTTTACAAAAAAATAATAATACCGTAAAAACTTCCCGAAAAAAAAATGATAATTTGAAACCATTTTCAAATTATTGCGTATAATTATATACAGTGTTATATATATTATTATATGTCAGTCAATTCTATTAATTAAAAAAATTCTTATGAAACGAATTCTTACTATTTCAACACTTCTTGTGTTTTTCTTTTCAGGAATCAGTTTTTCCCAGCAATCGCTGAAAAAAGCTGATAATAAAATAAAAACCGCAGTCAACAATAAATCAAAACCGATTGTTAAGAAAGCGGCTTATTTTGATATTTCCCGACCTTTAAGTAAAATTATCGAAGAAAATAAATTTAAACCAGTTGAACCTTTTACATACAAGGAAGAAGAGTTCAACCAATTTATTATTCATCCGAAAGGAAAAGTTTCAAATACCCCTGACCCCTTGGCTTTTCTCCAAAAAAATTACGCACTGCCAAAAGCCGAAACAATAACGGTCAATACCAATTTTGACGGCGTAAATAATCTTGACGGCGTTGCACCTCCTGACACCCAAGGCGATGTCAGCCCGTCTTATTATATGCAATGTGTAAACAGCCATACGGCAATCTATAATTTAGACGGAACAACGTATCAGGCAGCTTTCCCGACTTCTGATTTTTGGACAGGATTCGGAATTTATGACCAAACGAACAACGGAGATGCAATTATCCTCTGGGACGAAGATGCTCAACGCTGGCTGGTATCACAATTTGCCGTTCCTGCTTCAGACGGAAAATATTATGAGTTGGTTGCCGTTTCAACCTCCGCAGATCCTGCAGGAACTTATTACAGATATGCTTTTGAATATCCGAATTTCCCCGACTATCCGAAGTTAGCTGTTTGGCCCGACGGCTATTATGCCGGTTTTAATGTTTTTGATCAAAATAACGGAAATGCTTATATGGGTACCTATGCTTCGGTATACGAAAGAGATAAAATGTTGGTCGGTGATGCCGGAGCTCAAGTTGTTACATTCGGTCCCGATGCAAATTTATGGTCTGTTTTTCCCGCTGATGCCGATGCTTTTCCGACAGCAACGGGAACACCCTGCTATTTTATGTCCGATGAAACATCGGATTATACCGGTAATGATTCTATTTATATTTATGAATTCCATACGGATTGGACGACACCCTCAAACTCTACATTCGGTCTGTCTCAATCTGTTCAGGTTACACCTTATGATTTTTTCACTTCGGGTACGGAAGTTCCGCAATCCGGAGTAACTGATTTATTAGATTTACTGCATTACAGAATTATGTATCGTCCTTATTTCAGACATTTTGACGCTTATAACGTTCTGTTAATGACAAGAACAGTAAACGACGGCGGAATTGCCGCTGTCAGATGGTATGAACTTCGGAATTGGGGATACGGTTGGAAACTAAATCAAGAAGGCACCTATAATCCCGGAGACGGTTTATGGCGTTGGATGCCTTCAATCGCCATGAATGCCGACGGAGACATATCCATAGGATACTCAATTTCAAGTGGTACTAAATTCCCTTCAATCGGCGGTGTCGGACGATATTCTTACGATCCGTTAAACGTAATGACGACAAATGAGAATGAATTTTTCACGGGATCAGCTTCTCAATCAGGAGTTTCTCGCTGGGGTGATTATTCAATGGTTAGTATAGATGCGAATGATGATTACTCTTTCTGGTTCACAACCGAATATACAACAGGCAGTTGGGATTGGAGAACACGCATTATTCATTATACCATGCCTGAAGTATGTACACCTCCGACAACTCAAGCTTCCAACATTGCATTTTCCGGAATTACAACAAATTCTATAACATGCAGTTGGACTCCCGGAAACGGCAACGCGGATATGGTTGTTGTAAGAGAAAATGCCCCCGTCAATCAAGATCCTAATCCCGGAACAACTTATACAGCAAATGCAACTTTCGGTTCGGGAAGTGAAATCGGAACCGGAACGGGTAATTTTGTTATTTATGACGGAACAGCCGGAACAGTTAACCTTTCCGGTTTAACATCCGGACAAACATATTATTTTGCTGTTTATACTTATAATTCGGCTACACATTGTTACAATACTTCCGAACTTTCGGGCAATGCAACAACTGTAGGTCCGCCGACTGTAATCACAACTGCTGTTTCCGGAATAACGGGTTCTTCTGCTACAAGTGGAGGAAATGTAACCTCTGATAATGGCTCGACCGTTACGGCAAGAGGCGTTTGTTGGAATACAACAGGAACTCCGACAACCGCAGATTTTACAACTTCCGACGGAACCGGAACAGGTACGTTTACAAGTGCCATGACCGGGTTATCAGGAGTTACAGCTTATTATGTAAGAGCTTATGCTACAAATTCATACGGAACTAGTTACGGAAATGAAGAGACATTTACAACACTTTGCGGAACAATTTCAAACTTCCCTTACTCTCAAAACTTTGATTCTTGGACAACCAGTTCTCCCGCCGCATCTTGTACCGGTGACGGAACAGTTGCACTTGAAGGATGCTGGACAAATGTTACCGGAGACGGTATTGATTGGGATATTTTCACAGGCTCTACGGCTTCAACCGGAACCGGACCTACTGCTGACCATACAACAGGCTCAGGAAATTATTTATATACTGAATCTTCTAGTACATGTACCGGTATCGGATACATCACATCTCCGACATTTGACCTGACTTCTTTGTCTGATGCAACTTTAACATTTTGGTACAATATGTACGGTACAGCAATGCAAACAATGAATGTTGATGTATCTACAGACGGAGGTTCTACATGGACAACTACACCAATTTGGACTTTATCCGGCGACCAAGGTACTGCTTGGATACAAGCCACCGTTGATCTCACTTCTTATGTAAGTTTTAATAATTTAGTTATAAGATGGACAGGAGATTTAAGTGGTAATACAAGTTATACTTCCGATATGGCAATTGATGATGTTTCTCTGACAGGAACACTGGCTCCTACTGCAATAAATTGGACGGGTGCAGTCAGCACAGACTGGCAAACTGCAGGAAATTGGGACAGCGGAACAATACCTTTATCTACGGAAGATGTTATTATTCCCGGTTCCTTAACAAATTACCCCGTAATTGACGACGGAATTGCAACAGTTGCCGTTTGTGATAATCTTACAATCGAATTGGGTGCAAGTCTGACAATTGATCCCGACGGTTATATGACCGTTTCAAGTTCAATTACAAATAATGCAGGAAATACCGGATTAGTAATTAATTCAGATGCAACAGGAACCGGTTCGCTGATACAAAACAGCACGGCAGGTGTTGATGCAACGGTTAATTGTTATCTTGATGCAACAACCAACCAATGGCACATGATTGCTTCGCCGGTTGCCGCAGCACCTTTTACGGTACTGCCTTCATCCAGTAATTTGTATTATTATAATGAATCAACGGCAGATTATTGGACAGGAACAACTTACGATGCCGGAAGTATCAACGGCTGGACTGCACCTTCCGTAAATATGCTTGTCGGAACCGGTTATATATTCAACTATTATTCAAATACAATTTCATATACGGGTCAGCTGAATCCGAGTACTTCAACAAGTTCTTTATCAGTTCCCTATACGAATAACGGCGTAACTGCTCCGAACGGAACTACTTACGATGATTTTGACGGTTGGACATTACTCGGAAATCCCTACACATCAGCTATTGACTGGGATAATGCAGCCGTGGCTCACGCAGCTGCTAATTTAAACGATGCCGTTTATTGCTATGATGATAAAGTAACACATGATTACACAAGCTATGTTGCCGGTGTAGGCACAAACGGCGGGACACAATACATTCCGGCAATGCAGGGATTCTTTGTAAAAAGTGATAACACCGAAACAGGAGGAACTTTAAATATCGGAGCTGCTGCTCGTGTTCACAACGCACAAGGATTTTGGAAATCAAATTACACGACACCCGATGACTTTATCCGATTGCAAATTTCCGCAAACGGATACAGTGACGAAACAGTCGTAAGATTTCTGCCGAATGCAACAGATAAAATGGATAACGGTTTGGATGCATACAAATTATACACTTTAGAAAATTACGTTCCGCAAATTTGTTCCAAAACACAGGAAAATACGGAATATTCAATCAATACGGTAAAAACACTTGATTACGAAAGCTATACAGTTCCCGTAAGATTTTTCCAAACGGGTGCTGATTATACCCTAAATATTACGGAATTTAATTTTACCGATATGACCGTTTATCTGAAAGATAATTTGAACAATACTATGACGGAACTTAGTCTGAACAAAATAATTAATTTAAGTGCCGATAAGTCGGATGCAACAGACAGATTTGAGTTGGCATTTGAAAAATCATCAAGCTCTGTTTTATTATCTGAAAATGCAAATGTTTCATTATTTCCGAATCCGACAAACGGGAAATTCCGCTTATCCGTAGGAAGAAATATTCCGACATATTCCGTAAAAATTATGACTGTTACCGGTCAGAATATATTTGAACAAATTATTAAAAACAATAATACGTATGAACTGGATTTAACAAATAAACCCGGTGGTATCTATTTTGTTAAAATAACTTTCGGAGATAATTCTTCCGTTACAAAAAAAATTGTTAAAGAATAAATATTCAAAAAGGAAGCCTTAAAAATGAGGCTTCCTCTTTTACAATACTCATACAAAAAAAGAAACATGAAAAAATTATTTTTACTTTTATTTTTAATTCCTGTAATGACTTTCTCATTCAGCCAGGAAATAAAAAGAGTTGATGTAAAAAAGGAAAAACAGATAACAAAAATCAACAATGATGTTACTGTTTTCAATAAAAATACATTTGTTCACCCGACAAAAATATCCAAAGCGGTGTACCATGACGTCTTACCGTCTTTAAAAGATTTACCTCCGGTAACAGATGATTATTACAAAGAAAAAAACAGAAGAGTTGCCGACGGTTTTGAACATGACGAAGCCGAAGGTGCCGATTATTCAAATTGGAAACCTATGGGAGAAGATCCTGTTTGGCAAAAAAATCAGGGTAAAATTGAACAAAATAAGACTAAAGCATTGCAGCAGAACATTGTCGGTCAAACAAGTCCGTATATGCCTTCGGATTGTAACGGGACAGTAGGTCCGAACCATTTTTTCCAAACTGTAAATACTACTTATGCAATTTGGGATAAAACAGGTACACAAGTTGTCGCAGCAACAGCAATGAATACATTATTCAATGGGGTAACAGGTGCATCAAACAACGACGGAGATCCTTTAATTCTTTGGGACGAACAGGCAAGTCGTTGGGTTGCAGTGGAGTTCTCAATAACCGGAGGACCTCCTTATTATATGCTTATAGCTGTTTCTCAATCATCCGATCCTACTTTAGGGTGGGACAGATGGTCTTTTACTATGAACGGAATGCCTGATTATGAGAAATTAGGTATTGCAAGCGACGGCTATTATATGGGAACAAACACTACAACCGGAGACGATATATACGTTTTTGAACGTTCGGTTATGATAGCCGGAGGTGCAAGTCCGCAGATGCTTCAATTTGACAATCCTAACAGGCCAAATCCAAGCGGATTTAACTGTGTTATGCCTATTGATAATGACGGAACTTTTGATACCGGACAAGCCAGATTTATTGCCATAAATGATGATGCATGGGGAGGAAGCGTAAACGGCGGTGATGAAATTTGGATTTTTGACTGTACACCTGATTGGGCTACACCGGCAAATTCTACTTTCGGTCGTTCTCAGGCAATTGTTGTTTCTGCTTTCGATTCTCAGTTTCAGGCTTGGGGTGTAGGCGACATTGTTCAACCGGGAGAAACCGAAAAGGTTGATGCAAATCCTTATGTATTAATGTCAAGAGGACAATATAAAAATATCAGCGGAAACGAATACATCGTTTGCGATCACACAGTTGACGTTGATAATACGGACCATGCCGGAATAAGATGGTACCAATTACAAAAAAATGCAGGTGTTTGGACTTTAAAACAAGAAGGTACTTATGCTCCGGACGGAGAATCAAGATGGATGGGAAGTATAGCAATGAATGACTACGGACAAATTGCACTTGCTTACAGTGTTTCCGGCACAGTAAGCCCGGAAATCAGATACACCGGACAAACATCTTGTGCCTCAAGCGGAACTATGGATGTAACGGAACAAACTGTCAGTACATCATTAACACCGCAATCTCAACCCACTTACACCCGTTGGGGCGATTATTTCTTAACAACCGTTGACCCTTCTGATAACCTGACTTTCTGGTCAACACTTGAATATTATAACGGCGGCAAAAAAACACAAATTTTCTCCTATAAAATTGATGAATCTTGTGCAGCACCGACGATCACATCTGTCGATTATACCTCTCTTTATGCAGACAGAGGTAAAAATTTGACTATAACAGGAACCGATTTTCTCGGGTGTTCTTTTGTTCTTAACGGAATAACCGGAACAGAGGTTTCAAATGACGGAACAACAGCTGTAATTAATTTCCCGCCCGCTGCCTATGACGCAACAAACTCTTTAGTTGTTTCAAATATTGTCGGCAGTGATAATATTGTAGTTACGATAAATACCAGAACAACAATACCCGTTGATGCAAGTGCTGCGGCAAATTCAGATACACATCAAACAATCAGCAGTGCAACCGATGGTATTGCAGGTTGGTTGGGCTCAAATGCGTTTACTTCTCCGATTACAATAAATGTTGCTGCAGGAACTTATACGGAAAGTATAACATTAAATAATAATTTAAACCCGACAACTGCAAATCCTTTAATCATTCAGAACAGTTCAGGTACAAGTCCGGTTGTTGATGCAACCGGTAATAACTACGGATTTAATCTCGGAACGGTGGATTATGTTACGCTTAAAGGATTTCAAGTACATTCGGCAAATAATTCTAATATCTATTCTCAAGGAAGCAATGTAACTTTGAAATACAATAAAACATACAATGCTGTAGGTGATAATTCCGGATACGGACTTGCCGACGGAAACGGAATAAAAATAGAAACAGGCTCGTCAATTACGGTTCAAAACAACTTAGCATACGGAAATATCGGTTCGGGCATAAAAATAGCAACAAATAATGCCGTAGTAAAAAATAATACAACGGATGATAACGGCGGATTGGTTACGCATAAAACCGGAGTACAATTATTTTATGAAACTTTTGAAGACGCTTCTGCATGGACAACCACCGACTGGGGAACCTGGACCGGAAGTCTTTTTGATGCAACTCCGTCAAAAGAACCCGCTGCAGGAATTCTGAATGCAACTGATTATTTAACCCTTACAAATCCGATTGACATCACGGGATATACAAATTTATCTTTCAGTATATGGGTAGCTTCTTACGGTACATTAGAAAGTGTAGATATAATGAATGCTCAATATAGTTTTGACGGTTCTAATTGGACAGATATTGTTGCATTAAGTGATGACCATACTACTTTTACAGAATATACACTGACAGGAGTCACTCCGACAAGTAATAATTTATATTTAAGAGTTTACGGAAAAGTCGGAAATAGCGAATATTGGTTTGTAGATGATTTTAAAGTAACAGGTGATGAAAGTTTCTCTGATTACTACCAAGGAAATGGTTTATTAGTAAGCAGTGGAACAGGCTCTTCGGTTCAAAACAATGTTTCTTCAGCAAAAACAGGAAATACTGCATATCATGCTTTAAAGTTAACAAACAGTTCATCAATAAGTTCTGATTATAATACTTATTATTCATTAACAGGTACAGTTTTCGATAACAACGGAACAACCGGAAATTCCGGTGCACCGCTCGGAACAAATGACTTGACTTCTAATCCCTTATTTGTAGGAAGCGGAGATTATCATTTACAATCAACAACAGGTTCTTACACGGCATCAAAAGCTCCGATTTGGCCGCCTGATGCAGCATCCGGAGGAGTTTGGTCGAACGACCTTAATGATTCGCCCGCAATTGATGCAGGAAACCCTGCCGATACCTATACCAATGAACTTGCAGATAACGGAGGAAGAATTAATCAGGGAGTTTTTGGTAATACACCTCAAGGCTCAAAAGGTCCGCCTTTACCTTGTGTCACTCCTTCCACTCAAACTTCAGCTTTTTCGGCATCTGCCGCAAGCAGTTCTTCGATAGATTTAAGTTGGACAAGAGGCGACGGTGATAATGTAATTATACTTGCACACGAAGCGGCTTCGGTTGACAGTGATCCTGCCGGCGGTACATCTTATACGGCGAATGCAATATTCGGTTCGGGAACACAAATCGGCACCGGAAATTATGTAGTTTACATCGGTACCGGAAATGCTGTTACAGTAACCGGTTTAACAAGTAATACCGCATATTATTTTGCGGCTTATGAATTTAATAATACCGATGTTTGTTACTTAACTCCGGGAGTTACGGCAAATGCTGCAACACCCAGCACACCGCCATCAATTACAAATGTTTCGCCTAACAGTTTCTTTGCCGATAAAGGAGCAACATTAACAATTACAGGTTCCGGTTTAGGAGATTTAACAACTTCTGTTAACATTGCAGGTGTTGCCGGTAATGTAACTTCAAATGATGGCAGCACATTGGTTGTGGATTTTGCTGCCGGTTTATATACAAACACTACTTTAACTGTCTCAACAGGTGTAAATCCTGATGCAACTTCAACCGTTACCGTAAATACCAGAAATGTTATTCCCGTAGGCGGAGGAACAGATTATCATACAACAATACAAAGTGCTTTGGACGGTTTATATGCTTGGTTCGGAACGGCTGCTTTCAGCACTTCAACTGCAGGTTACCTTGCAGGTACAAAGACAATTGAAGTTTATAACGGAACTTATACCGATATTGTAACTCCGAATGTAAATTTAGGAACTTCTGCATCCGAAAATCTGATTATTCAAAATGCTGCCGGACAACAACCGGTTATTAACGCAAGCGGAAATGCAAACGCTTTCTATATCGGTGCTTTAGATTATGTTACAATAAGCGGTTTTACAGCTTATTCTTCATCAGACGCCATTATTTATACAGAAGGCGACAACAACACAATTACTTTAAATAAACTGTACGGCTCAACAGCCGGTGCCGGTATTATTTTAAATAATGCTTTAACAACAACAGTTCAGAATAACTTGGTGTATAACAATTACACTTTCGGTATTCGAGTTATTGCATCAAATAATGCTGTTATAAAAAATAACACCGTTGCTGATAACGGAAATGAAGCAAAAGGTCCGCCTTTGCCGAGCGTTTACACACCTGCACAACTTTTTGTCGAATCAGGAACCGGTGTAAGTGTTGAAAATAATATCTTTTACGCAAAAACCGGCAGCAATGTATATACATTAAAAACTGAAACCGGAATAACCGTAACAAGTAATTATAATACGTATTATAAAAACGGTAATACAAATTTAGTTTTTTATAACGGAACTCTTTATGCCGATTTAGCTGCATGGACAGGAAACGGTGCCGGAACAAATGATTTGGAAAGCGATCCGTTATTTGTCAGTGCCGGAACCGATTTTCACATTCAGTCAACATTCGGGTCATATCCCTACCCTGCACAATGGCCGCCGGAAGCTGCAGGAAGTGCTTGGAATAACGATGCCGGAAGTTCTCCTGCATTAGATACGGGTAATCCTGCAGATTCTTATGCAAACGAACCTGCAGCAGGCGGAAGAATTAATCAAGGGGCTTTTGGAAATACTGCACAAGCATCAAAATCTGTTGCTTGTACATATCCTACAACACAAGCTGCTAATTTCTCAACTTCAAATATTACATCTAACAGTATGGATATAAATTGGACAAGAGGAACCGGTGATTTTGTTATTGTATTAGCCCATGAAGGCTCTGCAGTGGATGCTGACCCTATTGACGGAACAACCTATTCAGCAAATGCTGCATTTGGTTCAGGCACTCAGATAGGAACAGGCAATTATGTTGTTTATATAGGTATTGCAGGAACATCAAATGTAACATCTCTAAATTCAAATACTGCTTATTATTTTGCAGTTTATGAATTTTCAGATGCAAATAAGTGTTATTTGATTCCTGCATTAACCGGTAATGCAACTACTTTGGAGTTAAATCCGACTATAACAAATGTTTCACCTAATAATTTCTTTGCAGATAAAGGAGCTACATTGACAATTACCGGAACAAATTTAGGAAACTTGACAACATCAGTTGATATTGCCGGAGTATCCGGAACAGTAACTTCGAATGATGGCTCAACTTTAACAGTAGATTTTGGAGCAGGATTATATATTAATAATACATTAACTGTTTCAACAGGAACTTCAACAGATGCAACTACTACAGTTACTGTAAATACAAGAAATATAATTCCGGTCGGCGGAGGAACCGATTATCATACAACAATACAAAGTGCATTAGACGGTCTCTACGCTTGGTTCGGAACAGCTGCTTTCAGCACTTCAACCGCAGGTTATCTTGCCGGTTCAAAAACAATTGAAGTTTATAACGGAACCTATACCGATGTTGTAACTCCGAATGTTAATCTCGGAACTTCGGCATCTGAAAGTCTGATTATTCAAAATGCTTCCGGACAACAGCCGGTTATTAACGCAAGCGGAAATGCAAATGCTTTCTATATCGGGGCATTAGATTATGTAACAATAAGCGGATTTACTGCTTATTCTTCATCAGACGCCCTTATTTATACAGAAGGCGACAACAACACGATTACTTTAAATAAACTTTACGGTTCAACAGCCGGTGCAGGAATCATTTTAAATAATGCTTTAACAGCAACGGTTCAAAATAACTTGGTGTATAACAACTATACATTCGGTATTCGAGTTATTGCATCAAATAATGCCGTTGTTAAAAACAACACTGTTGCAAATAACGGTCATACGGCTAAAGCTCCGCCTTTACCGAGTGTTTACACACCTGCTCAGTTATATGTTGAATCAGGAACCGGTGTAAGTGTTGAAAATAATATTTTATATGCTTTAAGTGGAACAAATGTAGTTACCTTAATGACAGAAACCGGTATCACAGTTTCTTCTGATTACAATACGTATTACAAAAACGGTAATACAAACCTTGTATATTATAACGGAACGGTTTATGCCGATTTAGCCGCATGGACGGGAAACGGTGCCGGAGCAAACGATTTGGAAGGAGATCCGCTTTTTGTTAATGCGGGAACTGATTTCCATATCCTGTCAACAAACGGCTCATACCCATACCCTGCCGAATGGCCTCCGGAAGCTGCTGCAAGTGCTTGGAATAACGATGCAAGTGATTCTCCGGCATTAGATACAGGGGATCCGGCTGACGCTTATGCAAATGAGCCGATAAGCGGCGGAAGAATTAATCAGGGAGCATACGGAAATACGGCACAAGCATCAAAATCGGTCGGAATTTATTGGGACGGATCAACAAGTATTGATTGGCAAACAACAACAAACTGGAGTCCGGAACAAATTCCTGCTTCAACAGATGATATTGTTATTCCGGACGGAATGCCTAATTATCCGACTGTAGATGACGGAACCACAACTGCCCTGTGTAATAATATGACAATTGCCGCAAATGCAAGTGTTACGATTGCAACAAACGGTCAAATGACCGTTTCCGGAAGTATTACAAATAACAGAGGTGCTGCAGGTTTGATAATTAAATCCGATGCAACCGGGAGTGGTTCTCTGATTGTAGGAAATACACCCGAAGCAACCGTTGAGCGATTTGTAACCGGAAATATATGGCACCTGATGTTCCCGGCTTTATCTGCCGTTCCTACAACAATTTACACAACTGAGGGGGCAGATGTTAATCAAAATTTCTATTCGTATAACGAATCGAATGAAGATTATTGGGATGCTTCTTTAATTTATTCCGTTACGGGATGGACATCAGAAGTTGGTGCAGCAAACATAAGAACGGATAAAGGGTATCTTTTTAACCGTTACAATTTGCCGGATAAGACTTTTGTTCAAACAGGCGGAAATATCGCAGGATCGGATAAGATTTTTAATGTAAGTTATACCGTAAGTACGGTTGCTATCGGAAACGGGGTTACTCAAACCAGAGACTATTTTGACGGATGGAACTTAATCGGAAACCCGTTTACCTCTGCTGTTGATTGGGATCAGATTACCGTAAGCGGCATTGAAAGCGGAGTCTATTATTTTGACGGTATCAACTATCAATATTATATTCCGGGCGGAGGAACAACTCCTTGGAATGTCGGGATTACCTTAAACGGAGGCTCACAATACATTCCTTCCGGACAAGGGTTTATGGTAAAAGTAGCAAATACCGGCTTAACACACAGTACGACAGTAACAATACCGACATCGGCAAGAGTTCATAACAGTCAAACATTCTGGAAAAGCAGTAAAGCTGAGATTCCCGATTTTTTAAGATTAAACATTGAAAAAGACGGATTTACAGATGAAACGGTAATAAGAACATTACCGGAAGGAGCAACGGAAAATCATGATGCCAAATACGATGCTTATAAAATGTTTGCTTGGGATAAGACAAAACCGCAACTTTATTCTTTTGATACGAATAACTCAGTGTATGCAATTAATTCTGTTCCTGAAATCGGGGAAAATAAAAAAGTAATTCCTCTCGGTATTTATATCGGAGCAACAGGACAATATCAAATAAATGCAGTTGAAAATAACTTTGAAGGTTTTGATATTTATTTACATGATATAACGAATGATATTTTTACTATAATGTCTAAAAATGCAAACTATCTTTTTAATTCAGAAAAGGGAACATTTACAGACAGATTTGAACTGGTTTTTGAAAAATCTTCATCAAATACTAATGATATTTCAGACAATGATGTTCTCTTATTTCCGAATCCGAATAAGGGAAGTTTTTATCTGTCTGTTAATAACACAACAGATAATTACAGAGTTGAAATAACAAATGTTACGGGTCAATTAGTTTATCAAAACAGATTTTATAATTCCGGAACAAATGAAATTAAACTCAATACAGTTTCCGACGGTATTTATTTTGTTAAATTAATTTTTAACAATAATAAAATCATTAATAAAAAAATTGTAATTGAATAGATACTGAGATTTCATAATTTAAAAAACTCCGAGCAATACGTTCGGAGTTTTTTTATAATTCAGGACATTCAGGAACCGAAAGAATTTAAAATACAAATTTCTCCTGAAAATCCTTCCGGCAAAAAATGCTTATTTAAAACAATTCAAAATTAAATCTTTGGCAATAGCTTTATCTTTCAGATAATCAATAATATATATATTATATGTATAATTTGTCAAAAAAAAAAGTTAAAAATATCACATTTTAATGTTATTTTTGTCGCATTCATTTTTCTTATTTATAAAATAAAATTTAAATAACATGGGAATTGAAGCATTGATTGTCTTTCCTTTAGCAGGCATTGCCCTGATACTTATTGCAAACTTTATTTCAAATTTAATATCCTATAAATCGGATAATGAAAGTAAAAAAGAACCCTATGAAAGCGGAGTTCCGACAATAGGTGAAACCTGGATACAGTTCAAAGTAGGTTATTATTTGTTTGCCATTATCTTTTTACTTTTTGATGTAGAAGTTATATTTTTAATGCCTTGGGCAGTAGTTTTTAAACAAGTAGGAGCAACAGCATTAGTTGAAGCCGCCGTATTTCTTTTGATTTTAGGTCTCGGTTTGTTGTACGCATGGAAAAAAAGAGCATTAAAATGGGAATAATAAATAAAAAAACAAACTTAAAAGATTTTCCGGGTAAAATCATTCCGGGCGGAAACGGAGGTAATATTGTTGTAACAACTTTAGACAGTGTTATTAACTGGGGCAGAAGAAATTCATTATGGCCCTTGTATTTCGGTACAAGCTGCTGTGCCATTGAAATGATGCAGACAGGTGCTGCTCGTTACGATTGGGCACGTTTCGGTTTTGAAGTTGCAAGACCTACCCCGCGGCAAGCAGATTTAATTGTTATTGCCGGAACTATTACCAATAAAATGGCTCCGGTTTTACGTCGATTGTATGACCAGATGGCTGAACCGAAATATGTTATAGCCATGGGTGCATGTGCTGTTTCCGGCGGTCCTTTTTATTTTAATTCCTACTCGGTTGTAAGAGGTGCCGACCATATTATTCCGGTTGATGTGTACGTACCGGGATGTCCGCCGAGACCCGAAACTTTGCTTGACGGAATGCTGGCATTACAAAATAAAATAAAAAACGAAAGTATGTCATATCGTACAAAACACAATCCTATTGACGGTTTTGACGAAGGACTTAACAAATAATATTTTATGATGACAAATACTGAGTTGAAAAATAAAATTGAAAATTTGGTTAACGGTCTTAATTTTTCGGGAGAAGAAAGTGATTTTTTGTGTGTTGAAGTTCCGAAAGAAATATTAAGAGAACTTATGACAACACTTCGAGATGATACGGAATTGTCATTTGATTATCTTTTTGCACTTACCGGAGTAGATTTCGGAAACGAATTAGGAGTTGTCTATCATTTGGAATCCGTAAAGAGCAGAAAGTTAATTCAAATTACCGTAAAAACCGAAGACAGGGAAAATCCGAGCATTGACAGTATTCATGATATTTTCCCGGCAGCATTTTTTAATGAAACTGAAGCTCACGAATTTTTCGGTATAATATTTAATAATCATCCTGATTTGAAGCACTTATTTCTTCCGGAAAATTGGGATAAAGGCTTTCCTATGCGAAAAGATTATACAGATATAAATATGTTGGTAAGATAAAAAATATGGAAGAATATTTAACAAGTAAACTGAAAACACAAGAATATTTTTTAAATATGGGACCGCAGCACCCTGCAACGCATGGTGTTTTAAGGCTATTGCTCAAACTTGACGGTGAAATTGTTCAAAACATTGAAATGGATTTGGGTTATATTCACCGTTCAATAGAAAAAATGTGTGAACGTGATACTTACAAGCAAATTATTCATTTAACAGACAGATTGGATTATTTATCTTCGCATATGAATAACGAAGCCGTTTGTTTGTTAGTTGAGAATGCACTAAATATTGAAATTACCGACAGAATTAAAGTTATCAGAACCATGATGTCCGAGCTTTCCCGTATTGCGTCTCATGTTTTATGGTGGGGAGTTATGGGAATGGATACCGGTGCTTTAACATCTTTTATGTACGGTTTCCGCGAAAGAGAAATGATAAATGATATTTTTGAGGAAACTTGCGGTGCCCGTCTTACAATGAATTATAATGTTATCGGAGGAGTTCGATATGATTTACAAGAAAATTTTGTCAAACGCGTAAAAGATTTTATTGTACATTTTAAGAAAAAACTTCCGGAATACGATAAACTACTTTCAAATAATATTATTTTTCAGAAACGTTTGGAAGGCATCGGATACATTTCAAAAGAAGATGCAATTGCCTACGGATTAAACGGTCCTACCGCTCGCGGTTCGGGTGTTTCTTGTGATGTCCGTAAAATTCATCCTTACAGTGCTTATGACAGGGTTGACTTTGAAGAGATACTCTTTACGGAAGGAGATTCGTATGCACGTTATCGAGTGAGAATAAGAGAAATGTGGGAGTCACTTTCAATTCTTGAACAATTAGTTGATAAAATACCGGATGGTGAGCACAGAGTTAAAACAAAGGCAGTAATTAAACTTCCGGTCGGTGATTATCTGCAAAGAGTGGAGTCTGCCAGAGGTGATTTCGGCGTATATGTGAAAAGCGACGGTCAAAAATTTCCTTACAGACTGAAATTTCGTTCACCGGGGTTTGCTAATTTAACGGCACTTAATAAAATGACGAAGGGTTTAAAAATTGCAGACTTGGTTGCCATACTTTCTACAATTGATGTTGTTGTACCGGATATTGACAGATAAAAAAATAAAACTATGATTTTAAATGTTTTTACGGATATTCATAATTTGTTGCTCGGATTAATGTCGGCAAAAGTTGCTCATATTACCGAATTAGTGTTAATAGGGGTTGCATACTTAGGTATTTTCGCTGTGCTAGGATTGTTTTTGGTATGGTTAGAAAGAAGAGTTGCCGGTTTTTTTCAGCTAAGGCTCGGACCCAACAGGGTAGGACCCTCAGGTTTATTCCAAACCATTGCCGATGCTTTGAAATTAGTTACAAAAGAATTAACGGGAACCGTAAAAGCCGATAAGCAACTTTATAAAATTGCCCCTTATTTTGTTATTACAACCGCATTAATGACAATGGCTTTAATACCTTTTTCACATGAAATTCAAGCTTTTGATATTAATATAGGTATTTTTTTCTTAATATCGGTTTCATCAATCGGTGTTCTCGGAATTTTTCTTGCCGGTTGGTCAAGTAATAATAAATATTCGTTAATCGGCGGAATGCGTACCGGAATTCAAATGATAAGTTACGAATTATCAGTAGGGATGGCAGTTGTTACTATGGTTGTTTTAGCCGGTACTTTGCAAATTTCCGAAATAGTTGAACTTCAAAAAGGCGGTTGGTTTATCTTTACGGGACATATTCCCGCAATCATTGCTTTTATGATTTTTATGATTGCCGGAACTGCCGAATCAAATCGTGTACCTTTTGATTTAGTGGAAGCTGAATCTGAACTCGGAGCCGGTTTTCATACAGAATATTCGGGAATGCGTTTCGCATATTACTTTTTGGCAGAATTTGTCAATATGTTCATTATTGCATCAATAGCTGTTGTTTTATTTTTTGGCGGATGGCTTTCTCCTTTCGGAATTACCGATGCAATACCTTTTGCCGGTTTATTTTGGTTTTCTGTTAAAGTGATTGCCGTAATATTTATTTTTATGTGGTTTCGATGGACTTTTCCGCGGTTAAGGATTGACCAGCTTCTTACTTTGGAATGGAAATATTTGTTACCTATAAATATGGTAAATATTGTTTTAATGGCATTGTTGGTTTGGTTAGGTTTAACCTTTTAATTAAGATTTATGAGCTATTTTTCAGATATAATAAACGGAACAAAATCGCTTCTTACCGGAATGCGAATTACGGGCAAATATTTCTTTGTTAATTTTTTAACAAGAAGAGACGTGATTACCGAACAATATCCGGATAATCTCGAAACACTTAAGATGTTTGACAGATACAGAGGTGAAGTTACCATGTATCATAACGAAAACAACGAACATAGATGTGACGCTTGTACTTTATGCGAAAAAGCATGTCCTAACGGTTCTATCGAGATAGTCAGTGATAAAAAACTTAATCCGGAAACACAGAGAAATGTCAGGTACATTGTTAAACATATCTACCATTTAGAAATGTGTACCATGTGCGGTTTGTGTATTGAAGCATGCCCGCAGGATGCAATACAATGGGGACAAAATTTTCATCACGTTCAGTATGACAGAGGTAAATTAACGAAAGTACTTAACAAACCCGGGTCAACAATTATGAGTAAAACAAAAGAAAAAAAATAAGATGGAAAGAATAATCTTTTACATTATATCGGTTCTGATGATTGTTTTTGCCGTAATGGCAGTAAGCAATCGCAATATTATGAGATCAATAGTTTATTTGCTTTTTGTCCTTATCGGAATAGCAGGAATTTATTTTATGATTGAATTTTATTTTCTCGGAGCCGTGCAATTAACGGTATATGCCGGCGGAATCATCGTTCTTTACATTAATTCGGTTATGCTTGTTGAAAAAATAAACACTCCTTTACCCTCGGTTGTTTGGTGGCGTAAGTTGCTTGCCGCTTCTTTAAGTATTTTCGGAATCGTTTTAACATTATTTGCAATTTGGTCTTATAATTTTGTGAAAATTGCCGAAAGTCAAACTAAAGATACAAGCATTAATGACGTAGGGAGAGCATTGTTAAATTACGGAGACAGAGGATTTGTATTACCTTTTGAAGTAATCAGTATTTTATTACTTGCTGCAATGGTCGGAGCAATTGTGATAGCAAAAACTAATAAACCGCAAGAAAATAACGAACTAAAATAAATGAAGTTATGATTTCAGGTGTCAGTATATATGAAATTTTAACCGTCAGCACAATTATCTTTTTTATCGGTGTTTACGGTTTCGTTACCAGAAAAAACCTTATTGCAATGTTAATGTCGATAGAGTTAATACTTAATTCTGCCGCATTAAATTTTGTGGTTATTAACAAATATTTATTTCCCGAACACTTAGGCGGAGCAATTTTTTCAATATTTATAATTGCAGTTGCAGCTGCCGAAACGGCTTTGGCTTTGGCAATAATAATTAATTTATACAGATTGATTATGAGCTTGAAAACAGATGATACGGAAACAATGAAATTTTAAGAAAATGGATTTTACTTATACAGTTTTAATACCGCTGATTCCTTTGTTTATGTTCCTTTTTTTGGGATTGAACTATAAAAGAATAAAAGAGCCTATTTCCGGATATATCGGAACGGGAGGATTATTATTAACAGCGTTGATATCGTTTTATACGGCTTTTCAGTATTTCTTTAATTACGGAAAAGTTGACGGTGTATATCAAAAGATTTATGCGTACAACACTGTTTGGATAAATTTTACCGAAACATTGCATATTGATATGGGTATTATGTTAGATCCTATTTCTGCCGTAATGCTTATTGTTGTTCCTTTAATTTCTTTAATGGTACATCTCTACAGTATAGGATATATGCACAAAGAACCCGGATTTACCAGATTTTATGCTTACCTTTCCTTGTTTACATTTTCAATGTTAGGACTTGTTTTGGCGACCAATCTGTTTCAAACGTATATTTTTTGGGAATTGGTCGGTGTTTCGTCTTATTTGCTGATTGGTTATTATTTTGAGAAACCTTCGGCAATTTTAGCTGCTAAAAAAGCTTTTATTGTAACGCGTTTTGCCGATTTCGGTTTCCTTATCGGAATCCTAATAATAAGTTATGTTGCTAAAACGTTTGATTTTAAGATACTTACTAATTTGGATTTTATTAATAATCTTAAAATGCAAGCCGGAATGTTTATGGGTTTATCGGTTGTAACTGTCGCACTGATTTTGATTTTTATAGGAGGGGCCGGAAAATCAGCAATGTTTCCGCTTCATATTTGGCTTCCCGATGCTATGGAAGGTCCTACACCTGTTTCGGCATTAATTCATGCGGCAACAATGGTTGTAGCCGGTGTATTTTTGGTTGCCCGCTTGTTTCCTATGTTTTATTTCTTTGATGACGGATTTGCTTTACATATAGTTGCCTGGGTAGGAGCTTTCACAACCTTGTTTGCGGCAATTATTGCAATAACACAATACGATATAAAACGTGTTTTAGCATTTTCCACCATGTCTCAAATCGGTTATATGATGTTGGCTCTCGGTGTTTCCGGATACGGCGGACAAGAAGGATTAGGATTTATGGCGGGAATGTTTCATTTATTTACGCATGCGATGTTTAAAGCACTATTATTCCTCGGTGCAGGTGCTATTATTCATGCTGTTCACAGCAATTATATGCAAGACATGGGCGGATTAAGAAAACATTTGCCGATTACTCATATTACCTTTTTAATTGCAGCATTAGCCATTTCAGGAATACCGCCTTTTGCAGGTTTTTTCAGTAAAGACGATATTCTTGCTGCAGCTTTCGAACATAATTTTCCTGTTTTTATAATCGGCTATATTGTTGCCGGAATGACAGCTTTTTATATGTTCCGACTTTATTTCAGAATATTTTGGTGGAATAATCCGGAGTATAAACATAAACCTCACGAAGCTCCGGCTACGATGACAATTGCTTTGATTATTTTAGCTTTAATGACGATAGGTTCGGGTTTTATTCCGTTTAGCGATTTTGTTTCTCCGGACAATATTCCGTTTAATTCTCATATTGATTGGAACCTTGCCGGTGCTTCAATAGGAATAGGTTTGTTTGGTATAATTGCAGCTTGGATTTTCTATAAAAAGGAAAAAGATTTATCGCAACGCTTCAGGTTTGCTTTCGGAAATGTTTACAAATGGGCTTATAACAAATTTTATATTGATGAAATTTATTTCTTTATAACTAAAACAATCATTTTCAAATATATATCTGCACCGTTTGCTTGGTTCGACAAACAAGTAGTTGACGGAACGATGAACGGTGTCGGTAACGGAACGGTTTGGATAAGTTCTAGAATTAAAAGATTGCAATCGGGAAAGGTGCAGGATTATGCTATGTTTTTTATTTCCGGAGTATTGTTTATTATTATGATTATTTGGTTATCAGTTAATTACTAAAAGATAAAGAATTAAAGATGGATATTTTAACATTATTTGTAGTTGTTCCCGTTCTTACCGTTTTTGTTTTAATGATATCAAAAGGGATTAAGCAACACCGAGTTGTTGCATTAATCGGATTCAGTATTCAAACGTTAATGTCGTTTAATCTGATTTATCAATATTTGCAAGAACGTGCAGCAGGCAATCATTCCATAATGGTATTTACAAGAGACATCATGTGGTTTTCTCCGATGAATATTCATTATGCAATCGGTGTTGACGGTATTTCGGTGTTGATGATTTTGTTAACCTCAATTATTGTTCTTACCGGAATATTTATTTCTTGGAAAGTTGATGATTTACCGAAAGAATTTTTTATTTCTTTAATTGTATTGGCATCCGGTGTATTCGGGTTTTTTATCTCGGTTGATTTGTTTACATTATTTGTGTTTTATGAAATAGCCGTAATCCCGATGTTTTTGCTTATAGGAATTTGGGGAACCGGACCGAGAGAGTATGCGGCAATGAAATTAACATTAATGTTGATGGGGGCGTCAGCTTTGCTTTTGGTCGGAATTTTAGGTGTTTATTTTAATTCTAATGCCGACGGCGGAGCACTTTCTTTCAATATTTTTGAAATTTCTAAAGTTCATATCCCCGTATCGGCACAAAAGTTGTTTTTTCCGTTTCTTTTTGTCGGTTTTGCCGTCATAGGAGCTTTATTTCCGTTTCATACTTGGTCGCCCGACGGTCATGCTTCGGCACCAACTGCAGTATCAATGCTTCATGCAGGAGTATTAATGAAACTCGGAGGTTACGGTATTTTTAGGGTGGCAATGTTTGTAATGCCCGAAGGTGCAAAATATTGGGCGAATTTTTTCTTGGTTTTGGTAATAATCGGTATTTTATACGGAGCATTGGCAGCAATAAAACAAAAAGATTTGAAATATATCAATGCGTATTCTTCGGTAAGTCATCTCGGATTAGTTTTATTAGCATTGTTGATGATGAATGATATTGCCTGGAAAGGAGCTATGTTACAATCGTTATCGCACGGATTTATTACGGCACTTTCTTTTGCTCTGATTGGTGTGATATACGGCAGAACTCATACGCGTATTATTACTAAAATGAGGGGATTGCTTAATGTTATCCCGATTGCGGGAGCTTTATATGTTATTGCCGGAATGGCAAATTTGGGATTGCCGGGTTTTTCCGGATTTGTTGCAGAAATGAATATCTTTGTGGGTGCTTTTCAGCATACCGATACATTTCATAGGGTAATTACGATTCTTGCTGTTTCTTCAATTGTTGTTACGGCAGTATATATTTTACGTGTTGTCGGGATGATACTTATGGGACCGACTACACCCGAATTTAAAAACCTTCCCAAAATTGCCTGGTACGAAAAAACCGGAACGTTTATTCTTGTTTTGTTCATTGTTTTGATAGGAATTTTCCCGTTTTGGTGGGGTGGTATTATTTCGGATAGTGTTATCCCGTTTATTCAAAATTTACATTAAACTTAAAATAAATCTTTTTTAGATATGAATCTGAGTAATATGTTGTTAATGAGAAACGAATTGGTATTGATTCTTGTCATATTAATTCTGCTTATCGCTGATATATTTGTTGCCGATAAAAATAAGAAAACTGTAAATTATATTGCTGTCGGATTATTTGCCGTTCATACCTTAATCGGTTTTATTCCGCTGAAGGAAGGAGCACTTTTCGGCGGTATGTTTGTTACAAATTCTTTGGTATGGGGATTTAAAAATATTTTAAATGTCGGAGTATTGTTGATAATCTTATTAGCAGTTTCCTGGTTGAATAAAAATAGTTTAAAAAACAGAAAAATCGGAGAATTCTATATTTTAATTTTCTCGTCTCTGTTGGGATTGTTTTATTTGATTTCATCTCGTAACTTTTTAATGTTGTATTTGTCATTAGAACTTTCGACTTTACCGGTTACTGCTCTGGCGGCTTATGATATTTTTAACAGAAAATCTTCGGAAGCGGGTATTAAATTAATTCTTTCGGCAGCTTTATCATCAGGAATATTTTTATTCGGAATTTCCTTGCTTTACGCAACAGGAGGCAGTTTGTATTTTGATGTATTAGCCGGAAATATAGGTCATTCGTATCTTGCAATTGCCGGATTAGTTATGTTTTTTGCCGGTTTAGCCTTTAAAATATCATTAGTCCCTTTTCATTTCTGGACGGCAGATGTGTATGAAGGAGCACCGACACCGGTTTCTAATTATCTTTCCGTTATATCAAAATCTTCGGCAGTTTTTATTTTGATGATTTCACTTTTTATAACACTTAATGAATTAAAAGATATTTGGATTCCGATGTTATACGGAATTTCTATTTTGACTATGTTTATAGGAAATTTCTTTGCTCTGCGGCAACAAAACTTAAAACGCTTTTTAGCATTTTCTTCCGTTGCTCAAGCCGGTTTTATTATGATGGGTATGTTGGCTGCCGATCATTTGGCTGCTTCTTCCGTGATTTATTTTCTTGCCATTTATATTTTTTCCAATATCGGTGCATTTGGTGTTGTTCAAGCCGTTTCGTTGGCAAGCGGAAAAGAAAATATTTCGGATTACAACGGTTTGTACAGAACCAATCCGAAGATTAGTCTTATTTTAATGATTTCTCTTTTCTCTTTAGCCGGAATTCCGCCTATTGCCGGTTTTTTCGGAAAATTCTTTTTATATACGGCTGCAGCTGGTAAAGGATATTATTTATTGGTTTTTATAGCCGTAGTAAACGTAACGATTTCTTTATATTATTATTTATTAGTTGTTCGTGCGGCATTTCTTCGCAGAAGTGAAAACCCGATACCGTATTTTAAAAGTGATGTTTTTACAAAAATAGGATTAATTATTGTTGTGATTGCATTATTCTTTTTAGGTCTTTACAGTCCGTTTTACGATTATATTGATTCTGTAACACACATTTTAAATATTTAGATTATGAGCATGCCGATTAAACATGAATTCGGGAAAATAGGTGATACCTTAGTTAGTTTTGTTGAAAAAGGGGTTACTGAAGACAGAATGAAATTTTTAACTGAATTGCTGAAATTCAATGGTTTTGAAGTGATTACGGAAGAAGAAACACCTGCCGAAGGCAGTACTGATAAAACTTTCGCGGTAACCGTTACAGATATGGTTTTTAATGCCGTAATTTGGATTTACGACCGTAAAATGAAAACACCTGACGGAAAAATTGTAAACGAAGATTACTGGATGCAGAGAAATACGGATTTAAAACCGCAATATTGGGAGAGGTAAAAGTTTGAATTTTTGATATTGATTAGGGACATTCAGTAAATGTCTAACTGTTTAAAACTAAGATAAATAGTTAATAACTTTTTAAGAAATATACCCCGAAATTGGCATAAAATG
>JAADGE010000004.1 GCA_013152535.1 Chlorobiota bacterium | reverse complement strand
ATTGATATGCTTTTAAACTTTGACTCCATATCTAAATTTTTTTCTCCAAATTTACAAGTTTTTATTATATTTGCAAAACGCCTAATTCAATATTTTAAATTATCGAGAAATAATATGTAATAGTTTCTGATTATTTAGAATGATTACAGATAATATTTTATCTTTACGGAAAAAAAGATGAAAATATATGTTAATATTTTTGCCGTAATACTCATTTTAAACCTCGATTGTAATATGCTTAAACAAAATACCGATGACATAAAATTAAATGACTACAAATATACCAATAATTTAATTCGTGAAAACAGTCCTTATCTGTTGCAACATGCACATAATCCCGTAAATTGGTATCCGTGGGGTGATGAAGCATTGAAAAAAGCCCGAGATGAAGATAAATTAATTATTATCAGTATCGGATATTCTGCCTGTCATTGGTGTCATGTAATGGCACATGAATGCTTTGAGAATGAGGATATTGCAAAAATTATGAATGATAATTTTGTCTGTATTAAAGTGGACAGAGAAGAACGCCCGGATATTGATAATATTTATATGACGGCAGTTCAGTTAATTACCGGAAGAGGAGGCTGGCCTTTAAATTGTTTTGCCTTGCCGGACGGTAAGCCTGTTTACGGCGGAACTTATTTCAGACCGAATGATTGGACTAAAATTTTATTAAATTTATCGGAATCCTATAAACTTGATAAATCAAAATTCATTGAAACGGCAAATAATATTCAAGCCGGAATCCGAAAATCAGAATTTTCATTTTCCGAATCTGTCGATAATACTTTTGATTTCAACAAAATTAAGAAAGCAACTGAACGCCTTAATTCAAATTTCGATACAAGTAACGGCGGAATGAATTATTCTCCTAAATTTCTGATGCCTGTTTTTTGGAATTATCTTCTTGAATACGGTTTTTATTCAAATGATAAAAATATAAAAAGTCAAGTTGAGTTGACACTGAATAAAATTGCTCAAGGCGGTATATATGACCAATTAGCGGGAGGTTTTGCCAGATATTCGACTGATGCAAAATGGATTGTTCCGCATTTTGAAAAAATGCTTTACGATAATGCACAACTTGTAAGCTTATACAGTAAAGCCTATTTGTTTACAGGAAATAAGTTGTATAAAAATGTTGTTTTTGAAACTTTAGTATTTGTTAAAAAAGAAATGACTTCTCCGGAGAATGCTTTTTATTCATCCTATGATGCAGACAGCGAAGGTGAAGAAGGTAAATATTATGTTTGGAAAAAAACTGAAATTAACAGTTTGCTGAAAGAAAATTCCGAATTATTTTGTGAATATTATAATGTCAGTAATATCGGAAATTGGGAAAACGGAAAAAATATTTTATACATTAATGAAAAATCAAAGACTGCTCTCAATAAGTATAAATTATCGGAAGAACAGGCAGCAGAACAATTGAAGCAATCAAAGAAAATTTTATTGAAAGAACGTGAAACGAGAATAAAACCGGGTTTAGATGATAAAAGTCTTACATCTTGGAATGCTTTAATGATTTCGGCTTATGTTGATGCTTATGAGGTTTTCGGGAATATTGAATATCTGCAAAGAGCTGAAAATACGACAAAGTTTATTCTTGAAAAAATGTCAGCTCCGGATTTCAGTCTGAAAAGAAGTTATAAAAACGGGAATGCAAAAATTAATGCTTTTTCCGATGATTATGTTTTCACTGTTGAAGCTTTTATAAAATTGTATCAAGCCGTAGGCAATGAAAAATATTTGCAAAAAGCAAAATTATTGACCGATTATTTGCTTACACATTTTTACGACAAAAAAACAGGAATGTTTTTTTATACTTCCGATAATGATACAAAATTAACCGTACGACAAAAAGAAATTTCCGATAATGTTATTCCTTCGTCAAATTCAGTTGCTGCAAAAAATCTTTATAAATTAGGTACTCTGTTTACAAACTCTGAATATATCGAAATGTCAGAAAAAATGCTTTCAAATTCAGCAGAAAATATTGTATCGAATTTGAATTATTTTGCCGGTTGGGCTTCTTTATACCTGCATTTTTCAAAACCTGCTTACGAATTGGTAATTGTCGGAAAAAATTATAAAGCTTTAAAAGAAAAATTAACGCAAAAGTATCGTCCCGATGTGTTTTTTGCCGGCTCCGAAGGAAATTCCGATATCCCGATTTTTGCCGGCAGATATAAGAAAGGCGAAACTTTAATATATGTATGCAGAAATAATGTGTGTAATCAACCGGTAAAAACTGTTGCCGAAGCTGAAAAACTTTTATCGGAATAACATCAAAAAATACTGTTCAAAAAAGAAAGACCTGTTTCTGTTTTAAAAATATTTTGTTTTACTGAAGGAATTATTTTTTTGCTTTCGTTTCCTTCTTCAAAATTTACCAGAAAATCGGCTTCAACGAGTATTTGAAAATCTGTATCGTCAATTTTGCTGTAAGTATGATGATTAGAAATGATAAACAATATACGTTTTTTTACCTTTTGCGGAATATTAAATTTTGAAATTATTCCTTCTGCAATTATCGGGCTTTCAATTTCTTGATATTTTCCGGCAGTTGAGTCGTATTTTTCCTCACAAACTTTAATCCCTATATCGTGTAAAAGCCCGCAAATTTCGATTATTTCTTGCTTTTCAGGGCTGATATTTTCAAGCTTTCCGATAGTTTGTGCATAAGCATAAACTTTTAAAGCATGGTTAATTCTTCTTACATCTTTTTCGAAATATGAAATCATTTTTTTTGATATTTCCGAAATAATATCTCCGGATTTAACTTTCTTATCCCAAACGGAAAAAGGATAATCGGAAAGATACGAATTATAAAATCGTTTATCCCCGGTAAGTTCCTGACCCAACCAATTCGGTTTTTCAAAAAATTCGTTTTCATTGTTTAATTCTACTTCTGCCGTAATAAGATCTTTGTTTTTACCTTCAAAAATATCAACTTCAAAAGTATGATTTCCTTTCGGGATAAAATATCTTGTTTTAATAATTATTTCCGGAAGGCATAAATCGAGTAATTGCAAAGCATCTTGCTTGTTAATTTCGGTTTCGTATTCAAATCTTTCAGTTCCGCTTGTGTTCGTAATTCCTTTTACGGTAAGAAATCCTTTATCGTCTTTTATTCTTATCCTGATAGTTCTTTCAGGGTCTTTTGATAAATATCCTTGTTTTATTTCAGCTTTTTCAGTTGCTTCATTTATAAAGTCATTGTTTAAAACTAAGAATTTTCGTTCAATTTCGCGATTATTCATTTTCCAGAGCTTTAATTCGTTGATAAAGGGTAGGGTGTGAAAAATTGAATTTTACATATAAAGGGTGGGGAGTAAGATTACTTAAATTTTTTGCCGTAAGCTTTTTCAATCCTGAAATTAAACTATCTGCTTGTTTGTATTTTTTTGCAAAAGCATCGGCTTCGTATTCGTGTTTTCTGGAAATACTATTCATAAAAAAACCGATAATCATAGAAATCGGACTGTATAAAATACCAAAAGCAACCAATCCTAATTGAAAACTTACGGTTTCGGAACCCAGTGCTTGCGAAAGTTGCGGATTATCAACAAGTAATGAGAAAATATAAAACATAATTCCGCTTTGAACTATTGCCGTAATAATATTGCTTACGGTATGTTTTTTTTTGTAATGTCCTATTTCGTGTGCCAAAACTGCAACAATTTCATCAACTGTTAAATCATTAATCAGTGTGTCGTAAAGAACAATTCGTTTTTTCGGTCCCAAACCGCTGAAATAAGCATTTGCTTTGGTTGAACGTTTTGAACCGTTAATCACAAAAATATTATCTAATTTAAAACCTGCTTTTAGGGCAAATTCTTCTATTGCATTTCGCAGTTCTCCTTCTTCAAGGGGTGTTTGTTTGTTAAAAAGAGGAACTATTATGCTTGAATAAAACATAGTCATAAAAACAGAAAAAACACTTACGGTAATCCAGGCATAAATCCAAAACATATTGTTTGTTTTCATATAAAACCAAATAATTAAAGCAAGTATTCCGCCTCCGATTACAGCCCCGAGCAACCAGCCTTTCAATTTATCAAAAATAAATGTTTTAACCGTTGTTTTGTTAAACCCGAATTTTTCTTCAATTACAAAAACAGAATACACTGAAAAAGGTGTTGTAATAATATCTGATGCCAAAAGCAAAATTCCGAAAAACAATAATGCCTGAATAATTGTATTATCCGAAACGGAAGCTGCAAGTTGGTTGACATAATTAAATCCTCCGAAAAACAACATTCCTATTGTAAGAATTAATACAAATGCAGAGCTTAAAAACGAAAGTTTGGAATTTACCTTTCCGTATTTCTGTGATTTTTCATACTTTTTATCATCATAAATTCCCTGTAATTCTTTAGGTATATTTTTATTTCTGTACTTAGAATTTAAGAAATCTAAATATTCCGAAAGAATATAAGAAAATACTAAAATAACGATAATAATAAGAAAAACTGTGTTATACATATAGTTGCTTTAAATAATTGATTATATAGTTTTGCAAAGTTAAAAACATAATGTGATTTTTATAATTGATAAAAATGTATCTTTGCAAAAAAATATAATGAGATGAAAACACTAATCTCAATATCGGTAATTTTGCTTTTAAGCTCTTGCCGAATAAATAATAAAGGGAATAATTTATCCGAAAAAACATTAAAAGATACGTTAACTAATTTTGCTGATACTGACAGTAATGCTGTTGATTCGCAGGATGTATTGTATGTTAAGCCGAACAGTTTGGTATTTTTCAGTTTATCCGAAAAAGAATTTAAGCAATTTTTGCATCGTTCCGGCACATATTCCGAATGGGATTTTGAAACAATTTACAAGCAATTTAAAAAAACAGCAAAAAATACGAAATCGGCATTAAAAAATGTTAATGTAAATTATGTTTATGCGATTAATCCGACAATTGCCTTTATCACAAAATCAGGTGATACATTGTTATTTAACAGAAAAGAGAAGGATTTGTTTATAGGGCAAATATTTTTTAACGGTGAGGATACTTTATATATGGAGGAAGGTTTGTTGAAACGAGACAGTCTGGAAAATAAGATTACTCATTATTTTAATTTGAAAGAAGATATTAACATTAAACGACCGGTTATATACGTTGATAATCAGGCAGTAATAAAAAAAGATACCATAAAAAAAATACCTGTTGATACTTTGATTAATCCTTAATTCTTTTTTCCGGCATACGAATTGATTTACTATTATTAATCAAACTAAAAAAGGAAAAGCTATGAAAAGATTAATTTTTACATTCGCAATTTTAGGTGTTCTCTTAGCCCCTAAAAGTTCTGAAGCACAAAGATACGGTTCTTCGGAATTAAGATTAAGATTGGATAATAACTCTATGTTTACGGTTATTTTTGACCGAAGAATTTATAATGTTCCGACAAGTTTATTTACCCTTTCCGGACTTAGGGGAGGTTCTCACCGATTAATTGTTAAGCAAAGGGTAGGAGGTCGTTACGGAGCATTCAGAACTATTTATAACGGAAACATTAATATTCCTGCACGTTCACGCGTAAAAGCTAAAATTAACCGATATAACCGCTTGGTTATTCTTAATATTGTTCATTTGAATAACGGATACGGAAACGGTTATTACAATAACGGAGGCGGATATTATAACAGACCGATGTTAGATATTGCACGACTTCAAAATTCTATGAGACGGGCATCCTTTGAAAGTGATAAACGAATTATTGCAGAACAAGCTGTTTCTTCGCATCGTGTTAAAGCAAATCAAGTATACAGAATATTAACTATGTTCAGTTTTGAATCAACAAAATTAAAATTTGCAAAATTTGCTTACAAATATTGTGTTGATAAACGAAACTATTATCTTGTAAATAATGCATTCAGTTTCAGCAGCAGTATTCGTGAGTTGAATAATTTTATCGGAAGCAATCAATCTGATTATTATGATAATGATTGGAATTATTACAACAGAAATAATAATAATAACCGGTCTTACAGGGATAATTGGTAAAAAGTATTAAAAGACATTACATTATTCAGGGTTTCGCTTCAAGTGAAACCCTGACTTGTTAATACAACAAGGTCCTCAAAAAAATAAAAATTTCAAATTATTTTTTAGTAACTTTGTCGTCTTTAAATTAAATAAAAAAAGATGAATACCGATTTACTTAAAAAAGTTGCAAATACAATAAGAGGATTATCAATTGACGCTATTCAAAAAGCAAATTCAGGACATCCCGGTTTGCCAATGGGAATGGCTGATGTTGCTGCAGTTTTGTTTAATGAACATTTAAAGTTTAATCCGAAAAACCCGGATTGGTTCGACAGAGATCGATTTGTTCTCTCAGGCGGACACGGCAGTATGCTGTTATACAGTTTGTTACATCTTTACGGATATGATTTGAGCATTGACGACATTAAAGAATTCAGACAATGGCACAGTAAAACACCGGGACATCCTGAAGTTCAGGATACTCCGGGCGTTGAAACTACAACCGGACCTCTCGGACAAGGTTTGGCAAATGCTGTCGGAATGGCATTGGCGGAATCAATAATTGCTGCAAAATACAATACGAATACCGAAATAATAAATCATTATACTTTTGTAACAGCCGGCGACGGAGATTTAGAGGAAGGTCTTTCACACGAAGTCTGTTCTTTTGCGGGGCATAATAAATTAGGAAAATTAATCCTTTTCTACGATTCAAATCATATTACTATCGACGGAAAAACACAATTATCATTTTCGGAAGATATTCAAAAACGTTTTGAGGCATATAATTGGCATGTTTTCGAAGTTGACGGACATAATTATGATGAAATTAACGATGCAATTAAAAAAGCAAAATCAGAAACAGATAAACCATCAATTATAATTTGTAATACAACTATAGGTTTCGGAAGTCCGAATAAAGCAGGCACGTCCGGTATTCACGGTTCGCCGCTCGGTGATGAAGAAATTCTTCTGACTAAAGAAAATATCGGCATATCTGCTAATAAATTTTATGTCCCCGAAGAAGTTTATAGTTTTACGGAAGAAGTTGTAGATAAGGGAATTGAAGCAAATAAAATTTGGAAAATAAATTTTGAATCCTATGCCGAAAGTAATGAAGATGCAGCAAAAGAACTTCAAAATATTATTGAAAATAAACTTCCCGATTTTAAACTCTCTGAATTTGAAGCAGGAACAAAACTTGCAACCAGAGCATCTTCCGGAAAGGTAATTGAAGAATTGGCAGAACAACTTCCGATGTTAATAGGCGGTTCGGCTGACTTAACACCTTCGAATAAAACAAAAGCAAAAAGCCAAACGGAATACAGTCCTTCAAATCGATGGGGAAATTATATTCATTACGGAATCAGAGAATTCGGAATGGCAGGAATAATGAACGGAATTACTTTACACGGCGGTTTAATACCTTACGGAGGAACTTTCTTTGTGTTTTCGGATTATATGCGTTCGGCTATGAGAATGGCTGCACTGATGGGTATCAGAGTAATTTATGTTCTGACTCATGATTCGATAGGATTGGGTGAAGACGGACCTACGCACCAACCTGTTGAGCATTTATCCTCTCTGAGAGCTATCCCTAATATGGTTAACTTCAGACCTATGGATGCTAATGAGACAGCTCTTGCCTGGAAATTGGCTTTAAAAAGAATCGACGGTCCTTCAACATTGGTTTTAACAAGGCAAGGTTTAACAACAGTTGACAGACGCAGCAGAAACTTTTCGGATTTATCCGATGCCGAAAAAGGAGCATATGTTTTAAGTGATGATATTGATTTTGATATTATTTTAATGGCTTCCGGCTCCGAAGTTGAAATTGCCGTGAATGCAAAAGATATGCTGAATAAAGACGGAATTGAAGTAAGAGTAGTTTCTTTTTTGTCGCAGGAATTATTTGACAAACAAAGTGATGATTATAAGAAAAGTGTTTTGCCTGATTTTGCCGAAAAAAGAATTGCTGTTGAAGCCGGTGTAAGCATGTCGTGGTATAAATATATAGGAACAAAAGGCAAATTTATCGGAATGGATACTTTTGGTGCTTCGGCACCGTTTGAAGTATTATATGAAAAATTCGGCATTACGGCTGATGCTGTTTATAAGGCAGCAAAAGAAATGCTTAAAAATTAAAATTCGGTCAGTTGCTGTTATGTAAAGTTTAGTTGTCAATTATTATCTTATGAAAAAAATATCTCCGTCGTTATTATCCGCAAATTTTTCAAATCTTGAAAAAGATATTAAAATGCTTGAAGAATGCGGAGCTGATTTATTGCATATTGACGTAATGGACGGACATTTTGTTCCGAATATTACCATAGGTCCTGTTGTTGTAGAAGCAATTAAAGAAGTCGCAACTATTCCGCTTGATGTTCATTTGATGATTTCCGATCCGGATTATTATGCAGAATCTTTTATAAATGCAGGTGCAGATTATTTAACCGTTCATGCGGAATCAACGCCTCATGTGCATCGTGTTGTGCAAAAAATAAAAGCAGCAGGAATTAAAGCCGGAGTATCATTAAATCCGCATACACCGATTTCGATATTGGAAAACATTTTAGATAATATTGATTTAGTGCTTATTATGTCAGTTAATCCGGGTTTCGGCGGACAAAGTTTTATTCCGCATTCTTTGGAGAAGATACGACAACTTAAGAAAATGTTAATTAAAAACGGTGCAAATCATATCGAAATTGAAGTTGACGGAGGAATTAAACTTGAGAATATTAAAGCAGTTTCGGATGCCGGATGTGATATTTTTGTTTCCGGATCAGGAATTTTTAAGGTTGAAAATTCGCAGGAAATAATAAAAAAAATGAAAACCTTAATATCGGAATAAGATTATACTATATTTGCGATACTTACAACTTTAAACACATTACCGCCGGCATTTTCTACGGGATGATAAGTACTTGAAATTTTAAGCATTCTGTCATCAACTTGTATTACTTGAGTAAATTCTTTCACTTTACCTTTTTTCAGTTCATCCCAGAATTTTTTAAATGATTCCGGATTTTGAGCTTCGGAACTGAAACTCCCCTGCACTTTTCCGATAATATCTTTTCGCTCTTTTTTTAACAATTTAAGATAATTATCGCTTATTTCGGTTATTCTTCCCTGCATATCAAATTCAGCAATATTGGCAGTTTCTTTAATTGCCGATAAGGTATTTGAAGCTTCTTCCAATTTTTGGTTCAAACCGTCGGAAACAGCTTGCATTTCTTCAATGTTTTGTCTGATTTCTTCTTCCTGAGAAGCTGATTGTTCTGATTTAATTTTTGTTTCACGAAGCAATTCTGCCGTTCGGGTATTAATTTTTACCATTGAAATAGCGGATGCAATACTTTCACTCACCTGTTCTATTAACTTAATTTTATATTCGTCAAGATATTTAAAAGAAGCCAATTCAACAACACCATAAACTTCTTCGTGGAAAATAAGCGGAACGATAATTAATGTTTTCGGTTTGTCGTCTCCTAATCCGGAAGTAATATTCAAATAATTATCCGGAATTTTTGTCATAAAAATAGTTTCACGTTCTAATATACATCTTCCGACAAGTCCCACACCGTACGGAATACGTTTTTCAAGCATTTTTCTTCTGTCATAAGCATAACTTGCAAGCAGTTCTATATACTTTTCATTTTTCTCATTTTCATTAATTACAAATATTCCGCCTTGATCGGCATCTGTGTAATTCACTAATTTACTGACAATTGCATAAGATAACTCTTCGAGGTTATCAGAATAATCTCTTATAATTTCAGCAAATAATGCTGCTCCTTTAGTAATCCAATTTTGAATTTCATCTTCTTTTTTTCTTTTTTCCTCTTCTTCCTTTGAGTATTTTATATTCTTTGCCAACTCAACCGTCAGATTCCCAATTTTATCGTTTTTGCTTACCGGCTTATAATCAAATGTCGTGTTGCCTTTATATATTTCTTCAATATATTTTGCTGTATTATCTAAATTATTATTCAGTTTATTCAGTGATGCATTAATCTCTGAAAGTTCATCATTGAAAGAAGTGTCAAGTGCTTTAATATCCTCTAATCTGCCGAATGCAACTGCATTTATTACTTTTTTGGTTTCATTTAATCTGTTTATTATTTTGAAATAAATAAACCAAAATAAAAGTAGTGCAATAATTATGAGAATAAAAAATAAACGTAAAGACGGAAAATATAATTCTGAAAATAAACCTTCGTCTTTTTGATTTTTTATAATAACAGATGTTTGCCATTTACTGTCACCTGATTTTAAACTTAATTGTTTTACAGAAGCAAAGTATTGTTCATTTCCGGAATTAAAATTGAAAGTGATTTTTTTATCTGTATTGTAATCTGTTTGTTTACTGTCCAAAGCATTTATGAAGTCATCTTTAATAAAATCAATATCTGAATTGCCTATAAAATCATCATCATCAGTCAGTATAAAGTTGTATTGATTTTTTTCTGAAAACTTTTTGTTGTAGTTATTTAAAATCTCTTTGGCATTAATATCAATACTGCAAATACCTGCAAATGTATAATTCACTTTTAAAGGAATTGAAATGCTGATGATATTATGATGATTATTACTGATGAAAATTTCTTTTTCACCGGCTGAAGCTTTTATAAGAATGTTTTTATAGTTTAAATCTTTTGTATTTAAAGTTTTTTCGGAGGATACAATCTTTTGGTTTTCTTTATAAACTTTTATGATTTTAGGATTATCGGCTTCGTTGTCGCTTTTAATTATATACCATACAGATTCATAATCATGATTTTGAATTAAAACATTTTTTAATAATTGAAAAGTAGTTTTATTTTTTTTATATAAATTTAAATTGTCTTTTCCAAGAGCATTTTCCAGTGTCTTTAATACATCTTTGTCAGCTTTTAATCTGTCATAAATATACATCGAAAATAGATTTGAAGAATTGCTTACTCCTTCAAAAGACATTTTTTTGTTATAAGAATTAAATTTCAAATTTAAAATAAGCCATAATAAAATTGACAGAATGATAATTGGTATGACTATGAAATATACAAATTTTTTCTTTAAAGACATTTTGCTGAACTTGTATTGAATATTTTTTAATTTGTTTTACCTCTAACACAAAAATACGGTTTAATTTTTAAATGACAAATTAAATAATTAATCTGTGATTTTGACGTTTTATAAATGTTTTAGGAACATTTATACTATTAATTTTAAAGAATGGATTTTTTTTATTTAATTTGTGTTTCAGACATTAAATAAAATTATTATGAAAATAAGATTATTCCCATTAATTTTTCTCTTCGGACTGGCGATTTGGTTTATGAGCAGTTGCAATTCCGGCGAAAATGCAAATACGGATGAATTAGCCGGTGAAACTATAGATTCTTCCGATATTCGTGAAGAAATATTAATTTCGATGCTGGCACCTTCCGATATGGCTGTTATGCTTATGGACAACCCCGATCTGCATTTTAATAAAGATATTATTAATCCGAGTTCAAACTATAAAAAATATAATACAAACTCAAAAATTGCTTTAAATATCGGAGTTTACACAGCAGACTTAAGCTATGCAAGTCTTTTTGATCAAGAACAAATTACTTATGACTATTTGGATATTGTAAAAGGAATGTCTGAGGAAATAGGTATCACACAATCTATTGAAAAACGTCATTTGGATATGATTAAAAACAATAAACTGGATAAAGAGCATATGATGAAAATAATCAATGAATCTTTTATGAATACTGATGCTTATTTGAGGGAAAATAATCGACAAAAGGTTATTACTATGATTTTAATCGGCGGCTGGGTTGAAGCACAATATATTGCAGTTTCGTTAACTAATGATTCTCCCGAAACAAATCCTAAACTTACCGAAAGTATTTTAGCTCAAAAAATTTCGCTTGAGTTAATGAATAAAGCATTGGAAAATGTAAAAGGTGATAAAACATTGATGCCTTTGAAAAATGATATTGATAAAATTTACAAATTATACTTATTACTTGAGGATAATATGTCTGATGCAAATTTCAAGGAATTTTGCAACTTAATCAAACAAGTCCGTAATAGTTATATTGTATAAATTAAATCAGGAAAAAATGAATTTGAAAGTTAAACATATTATTGCAACGGCATTATTTGCCTTTATTGCTTTAACTTCGGCTAATGCCCAATGTATTGATTTGGTTAAAACAAAGGGGTTTACATATCTGGATACAAGTAAATATATTCCTGAAGCTCGATTTAACGCATTACCTTTACGTGAAGGAGACAATGTTGATATCTATAAATCGTTTTTTAAAGGACGCACATACCGAATTGTTGTTGTAGGTGCTGAAAATATGCCGAAATTAAATTTTAAAGTTACCAATTTTCAACGACAAATATTGTATGACAGTAATATTACGAAAGAAGAAAGTTGGGATTTTGTTTCCGATAAAAACCAAAATTTAATAATTTCAGTGGAAGTTCCCGAAGCCGCAAAAGATAAAAAACCGCAAAGCGGCTGTATTGCGGTTGTCGTAGGCTTTTCATATTGATGAAAAATATTTATAAACAGAAAAGCCGTCATTTTTGACGGCTTTTCTGTTTTGTTTTTTAAAATTTGTTATTCTTACTGAAAAAACTCAGTGTCATAAGATTTTTTTAATATTGTAATCTGAATTCTTCTGTTTGTTTAAAAATTTCTTCTAAAATTGCTTGTTCGGTTTCATCTGCTTCAATTTTACGGCGTTGCATAACGAGTTTTGCTGTTTCAAAAACTTTGGGCAGTTTGTAAGTTGTAAATCCGGATGCTCCGCCCCACGAAAATGAAGGAATAAAATTTCTCGGAAATCCGGATCCGAAAATATTTGCACTTACTCCTACGACTGTTCCCGTGTTAAACATAGTATTTATTCCGCATTTGGAATGATCTCCCATAATTAAACCGCAAAATTGAAGACCCGATTTTATAAAACCCTTCTTTGTATAATTCCATAATTTCACTTCCGCATAGTTGTTCTTAAGGTTAGAATTATTTGTGTCCGCACCCAAGTTACACCATTCTCCGATAACGGAATTTCCGAGAAAACCGTCGTGTCCTTTATTCGAATATCCCTGAATGACACAATTATTAACTTCGCCGCCTACTTTTGAATACGGACCTACAGTTGTGGGACCGTATATTTTTGCAGCTATTTTTAAAACAGAATGTTCGCATAGAGCAAATGACCCTTTTACGATTGAGCCTTCCATTATTTCAGCATCTTTACCTATGTATATGTATCCGTTATCCGGAATTAAAGTTGCGAATTCAACTTTTGCACCATCTTCTAAAAAGATATTTCCGGCTTGATTTGTATTAACGGTCGGGCTTAATTTTTGCGATTTTCTGCCTTTTGTAATAAGTTTAAAGTCGTTTTCAATTTCCTGACCGTTCAAAGAAAAAATATCCCAAGGAAATTTTATTTGAAAAAAATCGGATTCGGATTGAATTATTTTAAAATCGTCAAAATGCTCAAAATTAATGTTTTCAACTCTAAAGTCTTTTAAGCATGCTGCAATCGGTTCGTTATTTTTAATTAATAATTCGCCGGTTTCTAATTTCTTAATTTCGGAAATTAAAGATTTATCCGGAAAAACAGAGCCGTTTATCATATAGTTTCTTTTATCTGTTTTACACGGAAATTTTTTTCTTAAATAGTTTTTCGTTAAAAATGAAGCTGAAGTTTTTAAAGAAAGTTCCCATTTTTCTTTAATTGTTAAAATTCCGACTCTTAAGGCGGCAACCGGTCTGGTGAAAGTTAGAGGTAAAAGGTTTTCTCTTTCGACACCGTCAAATAATATAATGTTCATTCTTTATTTTTTTAATTTTAAAATATGTAAATTTAAGATTAAAAAATTAATATAAAAAAAGCTCTGCCGTAATTGCAGAGCTTTTTTTAAAATATTTATATGAATTATTTTGTTTTCTTTTTATATCGTTGGTTAAATTTATCAACACGACCGGCAGAATCCACAAATTTCATTTTACCTGTGTAAAAAGGGTGCGAACTGCTGGAAATTTCCATTTTAATTAAAGGATACTCTTTTCCTTCAATTTCAATAGTTTCTTTAGCAGGAGCTGCAGATCTTACAATCTTAATTTCTTCGTTAGACATATCTTTAAATACGACTTCTCTGTAATTTTTCGGATGGATATCTTTTTTCATTTTTGTAATATTTGTATTCTTAAACTCTTTCAAATTTCGGAGTGCAAAGATAGTTATCTTTATTTATAAGCAAAAAATATTTCAGTTTTTTTGTCTAATTATTTACTTTTACACAAAATTATAAATATTATGATACAAAATTATAAATCAGCCGTTAAGAATATACAATCAGAATTAAAAGAATATATGCAAAAAAGTCGTTTGCAGTCTTTAGTTTTAGGTGTTTCCGGAGGTATAGACAGTGCTTTGTGTGCTGCTTTGGCTCGTCCTGTTTGTGAAGAAACCGGCACAAAATTACACTGCCGAAGCATCACGATTTCAACAAATAAACCTGAAGAAATTAAAAGAGCAGAAAATATCGGCAAAACTTTTGGTCATGATTTTAAGGAAGTGAATTTATCTGAAACTTTTAATAATATTATACCCGGAATTGCAGAAGATTTTGAAAAAGTTGATAAAAATGCACACGCTTATAAAATAAGGCAAGGAAATGTTAAGGCACGTTTGCGTATGATGTATTTGTATGATTTGGCTGCAAAATATAAAGGAATGGTGCTCTCAACTGATAATTATACAGAGTTATTACTCGGTTTCTGGACATTGCACGGAGATGTGGGCGATTACGGAATGATAC
>JAADGE010000015.1 GCA_013152535.1 Chlorobiota bacterium | reverse complement strand
TGGGGTATCGGCAGCGGGTTTATTTTCAATTGTTACAGTATCATCTTTTATTTCATTTTTTAAAACAACAGCAGAGTCTTTTTTCAGAACAGGAACATTTGAATTGTTTTTAACGTTTATCGTATCTTTAATAATTTTATTTCCGTAAGTACCGGCAACAGAGTCTTTGTTTGGGGTATCGTCAGCAGGTTTATTTTCAATTTTTACAGTATCATCTTTTATTTCATTTTTTAAAACAACAGCAGAGTCTTTTTTCAGAACAGGAACATTTGAATTGTTTTCAATGTTTATCGTATCGTTAATTTTCATATTATTCGTTATTGTTGTTCCTGTATCTTTATCTTGTAAAAGATATTTTATCGGATTAATACGGTCATATTTTTTTTCTGAATGGCAACCGTTTCCGCAAGAGCCTCCTGTCTTAGTAAATGCAAAACTCATAGGCATTACCCAAGTCCCGAAAATTGTCCTGTTTTTAATTAAAAATTGATTTTTTGCAGCATGGACATCATGACAAAAAACACAACTTCTGCCCTTTTCTCCGTGAATATGAAAATAATGTAAATTTTGGTTTCCGTTTCGAAAATTAGTTGCTGTTTCGGTTCTTTTTTCTGTAAGTAATCCGCTGTCATGACATTCAAAACAAAGAGCAAAATTTTCCGGTTTTGCTTCAACATATTCCTTTGAAGGAAAAGCTTCAGACAAAAGAAAATTATTTTCGGAAGCATGCGGCTTATGACAATTTATACAATTGTCTTTCACCGGCTCATGTATATATGAACTCTCCTCAAGATGTTTTTTGATATTAGGGATTGTTCCTTTTTCGGTTGAAATAGTATCGTTATGACAGCTTAAACAAAGTGCGTTTTCAGTATTCAGTAAAATATTATTGTTGTCCGAAGCATGAGGTGAATGACAATTCAAACAATTTTCATCTTGTTTAACAGGCAAATGGACTGTTTTTGCAAGTTTAATTTCATCTTGAATATCACTATGACATTCATAACAAAGATTTGGTGTTTTTTCAGTTAATAAATATTGATTGGGAGAATTATGAGGCATATGACAATTTCCGCAATCATCCTCAAAGGCAGGATGTACATTCTTTTTTTTACTCGCATTTTTTAAATCATCGTGGCATGTATAACAAAGTTGAGGTTTACTTTCCGTGAGTAAATTCGGATTATTTGACTGGTGCGGGTCATGACAATCAATGCAATCTGAGAATTCGACAGGGGCATGAACTACATCATTTTTTGCAATTTTTAAATTATGACAATTTTTACAAAAATCGTTATCCGGATTTTTAAGCAGTAATGATTTATTTGATGAGCCGTGGGGTGAATGACAAGTTAAACATCCTTTAGTTTTTATTGGTGTATGAACATACTTTTTATCCGATTTTGATTCATGACAATTATAGCACAAATCAGGCATTTGTGAAACAAGAGTAAATCCTTTTACATTACTTTTCGGATGTTTTTTTCCGGTAGGCTGGTGACAATTTTCACAATCATCTTCGGCTGCTGCATGAACATATTCATACTTTATTTTATCGCTGTGGCAGAAAGTACATTTTTTATCTTGCTCTGTATGAAATATATCATTTGTTTTATTTACATTAATAGTTTCAGAATTAATAATTGCAAATGAACCGAATGCAATTATTCCGGAAGATAAAGTTATGAGTAATATTTTAAATGATAAATTCATATTTTTTATATTATCTGATATATTCTTTCTTACCGTGACAACCCGGAAAACAAGAACCACCGGTTTTAACAGGTTTATAGTTTAAATTCATTTCCCAATTTCCGAAATTTGCTTTTTCTCTGATAAGATGTTCGTTTTGTGATGCATGCAGGTCATGACAAAGGTTACAATTTCTGCCCTTTTCTCCGTTAATATGTAAAAAATGCAAATTTTCATTACCGTTTCTGAAATTTGTTTCGGTCGTTGTGTTTTTATCTGTTAATAAACTGCTGTCGTGGCATTCAAAACAGAGAGCAAAATTTTTTACTTTTGCCTCAACATATCTTTTCTTCGGATAACTTAAGTTTAAAAGATAATTATTATCAGAAAAATGCGGAAGATGACAAGCTCCGCAACCGTCAAGTTCGATAGGTGCATGAACAGATTTTCCGTTTTTGATTTTAGAATAAATGTTTTCAATAGTTTTATTTTCGGTTTTAATTTTTTTGTTGTGACAGGTAAAACATAAATCATTATTCTTTGCAATTAGTAATTTGCTGTTATTTGAGGCATGGGGTGAATGGCAATTAATACAGTTCTTTTTATCAAATATCACATTATGAACCGATTTAGATTTTTTGGCATCAGCAAATTCATCGTGACAGTTAAAACATAAATCAGGTGTTTTTTGTATTAAGAGATTGTTAACAGGCGAAGAGTGAGGATTATGACAATTTGCACAATCATCTTCAAAGGGCGGATGGATATTTTCCATTTTTGCTTCTTTTTCTTTATCTTTATGACAGGTAAAGCACAGTTGCGGTTTTTTTTCAATAAGAAATTTATCATTATCGGATTGGTGCGGGTCATGACATTCATTACATTTACCTTTTTTAACGGGGTCATGCATAATATCGGTTCGGGGAATTTCTAAATCATGACATTCGAAGCAAAGTTTTGATACCGGTTTTTCTGTCAACAAATAATTATTCGGTGAGCTGTGCGGAGAATGACACAGGATACATTCACCTTCTTCTGCAGGCGGATGAACATTTTTTTTGGTGTCTTTTCTGTCGTGGCACATATAACATAAGTCAGGTATTTTCTCGCTTAAATTAAATCCTTTTTTATCTGCAAGCGGATGTTTATTCCCGTTACTTTCATGGCAGGTTGAGCAATCATCGGCAGCAGCGTGAACAATTTTACCGGTCATTAGTTTTTTATGACAGTTCGTACATTGCGGTTGATCTTCCTGACTGAAAAGATTCAATGAAAACGAAAGAAAGACAATTACCGAAATTAAATATTTAATATATTTTGTACACATTTTTATCAATCTTAAAATTTTCTTATTAATCTAAAATAGACTCCGGAATAGTTATTCTTATTACCTAAGAAATCTCGGTTATATTTCTCAAATCCGAGAGTTGTAAATAATTGGCGAAATTGAGATGTGATTTCTAATCTTGCCGTTAATAAATTCAAATTAATTCCGGATCCGATTTGTTTACGATACCCGATATCTAAACTTGCTTTTGTTGAACTGAAAATTCTGTAAACTGTTTTTGCAGAAATATCTGAATAAATATTTCTGACATCATCATTAACCAAATAATAATTTCTGATATTACTGTTCAATGAAACTAATATTTTTTCGTTGAAATTTTTTTGAACGGTAATATAATACCGTACCATTTTATAAGGAATAATAGTGCTTATATAATTGTCAAACTCAATACCGGCTGTTGCAAATTTAACGTCTGCGTGAAATCCGTATCGATATTGTGTATAGTAGTTCAAAATTAACAAATCTACATTTTGTTCGTTTACAAAATTCTGATTTGAAACATTGAAATAAAATTCCAATAATCTTTTCCACAATGAAACACTTGCAGAGAATTTATTTAAATTAGAATCATAATTGTATGTTTCCGGTAAATTAACAGTATAATCAACATTTACTCCTTGATTATCAGCAATTTGTCCGCCGGGAAAACGTTGAATTTCAATATAATTATTTCGTACAATAAGAATATAATCTAAATTTTGTTGGTAAATAATTGAACCGGAAAGATTGGATACAACTATTGAAGAAATATCAATATAGGGTCTGTTAAGTAATACAATTTGCCCGTCTGTTAATATATGGTTTTCATTAATAATTTGAATTGAAACCGGTCGGCTTAAGGTATTAAAGTTTTGTCGTCGATAATTATAAGATAAATTAAGTCTTCCTTTGAAAAGGATTTTTTTTGTATAATAAATATCTCCTCCGAAAATATTATATGTTTCTTGATATATTGTATATAAATTTTTTCGGTATTCATAAAAAATATCGGTATTCAGACTTAAATATAACTTATGTCGAAGAATGGTTTTTATATCGTTAACAGTTGTATTTTGGATTTCTTGAATTTGGTTAATATAGCTGTAATTACTGTGTAATGTAAAATTTTGAGGAAGTTTGATTAAAAGATTATCATCCGCAGCAAATTTGATAAAATTAATCGAACCTTTTTGATTTCGATAAGAAATTCGAGAGCGGAAATTATACCTTTTTTTTGTGTCAAAATTAAAATAATCATTAAGCGTTATATAATCCGACACGGTATGAGTCTGATATAAATTCACATAATTATAAAAATAATTATTATGCACATATTCCAACTCGTGTTTGTCGGAGGAATAAAATGATTTGGAAATTCTGCCGGTAAAATTAATTTGATCCATTTGTGAAACTCTGCCTGTTTCGGTTTCTTCTTGAATCCATTTTGTTTTATTAAAGCTTAAATTAAACGGAAGAATTTTATTAGAATAACTTAACATACTGCCGAGTTGTTTTGAATCCGTTTTAATATTTGTTAAATTTTCTCTGTTACTGTATATTTGACTTAAATTGGCAGATGTATTTAAAGATATTATTTTGTTGTTGAATAAAGTTGTTCGGATATTCAGTCTCTTCATTGTTCTGTTCTCGGATTGATCCGGTATAACAATAAAATTTTCCTTAATAAAATCAGGATTATATTCTGCATCAATATTCAATAATAAAAAATCCGGTTGCCAAATATAACTTTCAGAGTGAATGAGACCTCCCAGAGAAAACCGCGAACTGTTTTGGATATCATGAATATAATCAGTATATATATCTTGTTTACGATAATGTCCGCTCGTTCTGAATTCTCCGGAAAAAGACAAAGGTTTCCAAAAAAAATATTTGTCGGAAGCAAAGAATGTTCTCTCTTGTGAAAATACTTCACCGAAACTCACTGTAAATAATATTATTGCCAAAAGAAATTTCAAACTTTTTAATTTTAATTTAATATATATTTATCATCTCCGCCGTGTGGATTATGGCATTCGATACAATCTGCATCTCCAATCCCTTCATGATTTTCATTTTTTAAAACCGATTTCTTAATATGACATTTAAAACATAGACTTTGACCTGATAACAACAATTTATATTCTGTTTTTGAATTATGAGTAGCATGGCAAGCATTGCAAAGGCCGCTTGAAACCGGACCGTGTAAATATTTATATGTTTTTGAAAAATCATCATGACAGACATAACAACTCCCCTTTTTTAACAAATATGTATTTTCTTCTCCGTGAGGATTGTGACAAGAGGTGCAATTTGAAGTTTCAGCAACTGAATGAATATCATTATCAGCTATTTGGGGATTATGGCATTTAAAACACAATGCTTTACCTTTTTTTAACAGTAAATTCTGCAATTTAGATTTATGCGGATTATGACATGCCGTGCAATAACCTCCGGCAACCGGTCCATGAATTACAGAATAATTATTTTCAAAATTTTCATGACATGAATAGCACAAACCGGGTTGAGGCATTAAAACTTGTCCAGTATTATTGTTATGGCAACTGTTACAACTTCTCTCCTGATAAGGCGGGTGAAAGTACGTTTTCGGTTTATTAATGTTTGCAGCAATATTTAAAATTTTTGTGCTGTCGATTACTGCAGAATCTTTTATTCCAATATTTTCAGAATGATTCGGATCGGGAACACCGTCAAATATAAATGATAAAACTTCATATCGTGTTTGTATTGAGCATGCCGTAAAAAATAATACAATAATAAGCAAACTGAATATGAATTTTTGGTACTTTTGCATACAAATTTTATAAATGACTTTTAGTTTTTCAGTTCGATTCTCCCGTAAACATTAATTTTATCCGGACCGTATTGATTAGATACAAGAATAAGATATTTAAGATTATATTCAGGATCAACATATTTTTCAAAATATTTAATATCTTCGTAACTAATGGCAATAGAGGCGGGTAAATACATGTAACCTTTGCCTTTATACGGATTACCGAAATATAATAACAGTTTATTATTTTTGTTGAAAATTTGTACATTCCCGAAAGCTGCATCAATTACATATAAGTTTTCGTCATGATCAACAGCAATTCCCTTAGGAGCGGCAAATTGGCCGGGAAAAGTTCCTTGGCTCCCGACAGAACTTAAATATTTTCCTGTCGCAGAAAAGATATTTATTTTAAAACCTCCGAAATCACTGACATAAACTTTATCATTTGTAACATAAAGTTCTTTAGGTTGATACAAATAACCGTCATCACCCGGAGAAACATTCGGAAATGAAGCAATCAGTTTATGGGTTTTGTCATTGGAGAAAACATCAATTTTATGATTAGCAATATTTGCCGTATAGATCTTATTATCAGATACAAAAACATCAATAGGTTTAAAATTCGATGCCATACCGAAAGCATCATAATAATTACCGTTATTATCGAATATTACAATTTGTTGCCTGCCGGAATCGGCAATGTATAAATAACCTTTTTCATCTATGTAACAATTTACCGGTATTTTAAGACTTCCTTTTCCGTCGGGTTTAAAATAATTAAATGTGCGTTTTTCTAAGTCAATTATTTCCAAACCTTTTGTTCCTATATCACAAACATAAATTTTACCGAATCTGATTTTTACTCCGAAAGGTTTTATTATTGCTCTCGGTTTTTCTTCACCGATAATAAATTTAGAAAATTTTGATTGTTTTCCTGTAATATCTGCTGAACTGCTGACAGAAGTCAAAAACTGAATTCTTGCAGTATCAGGAGGGGAAGGAAAAACAATGACAGTTTTCTCTTTTTGGGGTCTGTTTAATTGAAATACTTTGCAAGATTCTGTTGCAAGCGTAAAAATTAAAAGCAAAATAATGATTGAAACGTTTTTCATATTCAAGCTTATTGGGAAATTTTAATACTTTTTTTAGATTAACTTATTAAAATACTGCCAAAAAAATTGATAATCTCAAGTGTTATAACCAATCTCTTTATTTCAAAATAAATATTTATTAAATTATATGTTATCAGACAGTTAATATTAAAGAGAAGGTGATTTTATCACCTTCTCTTTATTTGCTGTGTGAATAATAATTTGTTTATTTGTTATGACAAGTTAAACAAAGCTCACTGTTAGTATTATCCTTTCTTAATAAATCTGAGACACCTGTTACTCCGTGCGGGTCGTGGCAAGATGAGCATTCCATTTGATCATTTCCGACACCTGCCAATAAATCAACATTAATATTACCGCCTAAACCTGATACTGTTGTTGTCGGATCAAATAACCCGCCGTCAGCAGTAGCTAAAGCAGCATCATAAGTAAATGAAATAGGATGATCGTTAGAAAGATCTGTTCCTAAATCTGCCGCAGCATTTACACTACCAATTAAAGATGCCGTATTTGCTCCTCCGACATGTGCATTTAAGTTAACTGACCCATCATGACAACCTAAACATTTTAAAGAAACTCCTGAGGGTTGACCTACAATTGCATTAAGAGTTCCTGTATTTGTATAAACTGCGAAAGAACCTGCATTTGCTGTTGCTGCGTGACTCCATAACGGAGCATCGGTTGATACCAGTGCATTGTGAGGTGTGTGGCATGGCCCGCAAGATTTGTTTGAGCTCATAGTATTCCAAGAATCACCCACAAAGTTGTGTAATGTGGCACTGATTTGTCCAAAACTCATTGCTGTTACAGCAACAAATAATATCATTAAACTTAATTTTTTCATAATTCTGAATTTTATTTAATTATCTATAATTTTCTGAAAATAAAACAAAAGGTAAGCCAAAATCATAATTTCAGAGAATGTGGTCAGATAATCAATTTATCATTTTATATTATAAGAAAAATGTTTGACGAGTTAACTTGTAAATTTTGTCTGTGAAGTCGGAAAATCATTACATATAAAGGTTCTCGGAAAAATTTTAACTGTTTTTTTAAAAAAAAAGAAATTTTCAATGTGTTGAAAAACATAAATAAAGTTTAATTTTAAAAAAAATTGCACAAAAAATATCGAGGGAAAAGTATTTACCCATTCAAACAGGGTTATATGCCCCGCCCACCGGGGGATTTAACCCTGTTTTATCACAGCTTATGTTTCTTCTTTTTATAACGAAACGTGTCTCTTGAAATTCCAAGTAATTGAGAAGCTTTTGTTTGATTATTATTCGTTTTTTGAAGAGCCTGTTTAAGAAGTTCTTTTTCAAAATTTTCCAAAGACATCCCTTCATCAGGGATTACAAAATTATACGGATGACATTGTTTTTCGAGGTGAGTGTTTTCTCTTATTTCTCCGGGAAGACTGTCTTCATGCAAAATAGAATTCGATTCTAAGATTACTGCACGTTCCATAACATTTCTCAATTCTCGTATATTCCCCGGCCAATCATATTTCATCATTAATTCAAGTACCTTAGGTTCAACACCTTCAACTTTTTTTCTGAATTGAAAATTAAACTGCTCAATAAAGAAATTAATAAGCTCGGGAATATCTTTCTTATGTTCACGAAGTGCCGGAATTATTATCTGAAAAACTTTTAATCTGTAATATAAATCTTCTCTGAACAGTTTTTCTTCAACAGATTTTTTCAAATCTTTATTAGTGGCGGCAATAATTCTTATATCTACAGGAATATCCACAGTACCGCCCAATCGTCTAACGTTTCTGTTCTCAAGAACATTCAACAATTTTAATTGTGTTGTTTGATTAATTTCACCGATTTCATCCAGAAAAACTGTTCCGCTTTCAGCAACTTCAAACAGCCCTTTTTTTTGTTTCTTGGCATCTGTAAAAGCACCTTTTTCGTAACCGAACAATTCGCTTTCTAATAAAGTTTCCGGAAGTGATGAACAGTTTATGGTTACAAAAGGTTTATCTTTTCTGTTACTTTCATTATGAATTGCTCTGGAAAATAAATCTTTTCCGGTACCGCTTTCCCCGAGAAGGAGAATTGTCGTCGTTTCAGTTTTTGCAATCTTCTTAGACAACTGAATTTTTTGAGTTATCTCTTCTGAACCACCTATAATTTGTTTAAATGTTATAAAATCCTTCCTCTCTCTTCTTAGTAACTGAATTTCTTTATCTTTATTAATCTTTTCCTTTATATTCTCCAGGATTATATTAATTTCTTCAAAAGAAAAAGGTTTGTTAATGTACTCATAAGCTCCTAATTTCATTGCCCTCACAGCTATATCGACAGACTCGTACGCAGTCATAAAAACAATAATAGCCTCTTCATCAATTGCTTTAATTTTCTCAAGAACTTCTATACCCTGCATTTTCGGCAATTTATTATCTAAAAATACAATATCGGGTTGTTCCATCTGATAGGATTCAATTCCGTCTTCTCCGGAACCGGCAGTATATACTTTAACATTTTCGGAATTCAATTTCTTTTGAAAAGACCATCTGATCAGCTTTTCATCATCAACTATTAATATTTTCAGAAGTTTCATAGATATTCCCGTTAAATAAACTGATAAAATAATAATTCGTGAGGGTCAAAAGTACAAATTTATTATTTTACTGCGGCTTATAAACAAATATATTAAATCAGGACCTCTAAGTATTGATTGGATTATATATTTTAAGATTCATTAACAGGGAGAATAATTGTAAATACAGTTCCTGTTCCGACCTTACTTTTGACAGAAACAGTTCCTTTATGATTTTCAACAGTATCTTTAATGATAGCCATCCCCAGTCCGGTGCCTTCAGTTTTGGTAGTGTAAAAAGGTTTGAAAATTTCATTAATTTTATCATCGGGAATTCCGATTCCGTTATCTTCTATTGAAATTTCAACTGTGTTATTATTTTTATTAAACGCTGTTCTGTATATAATGATCCCTCTTCCTTCAATTGCTTGTATTGAATTCAAACTTAAATTTATAAAGACATTCTCAATCTGTTCTTTATCAAAATTGAAGGAGGGAACATCTGTTTGCAGTTCCAATACAAATGTAATTCTATTTGTACTTGATTGATTTTTTAAAAAGAAAACAATTGATTTAATCAAATTGTTAATATCTTGTATTTCAAGATTTAATGTCTCGAATTTAGAATATTTTAATAGTTTTGAAATGGCTTCATTAACTCTGTTTGCTTGTCGTTTTACCTCCTGAAGTATATGCTTGTTTTGTTCGTATTTTGTATCTTCTGCAATAATTTCTATTGCATTTGCAATTCCCATAACAGGGTTTCTTATTTCATGTGCTAATCTTGCAGACATTTCGCCTATAGTTGCCAATTTTTGTGCATCCAGTAATTCTTTATCATGATAAATATTTAATTGTTTTCTGGTTTCCTGAAAATTATCCAGCATCTTGTTAAAACATCTGGCCAGATTTCCTAATTCTTTTGAACTTGATATAGGAACTCTTTCATTTAAATTTCCTTGATTAATAATAGTTATAGACTTTTGAAATTTTGACAGTGATCCTCTTACAAATCTGTAATGCATTAAGAGGACAAAAGCTCCGAGAATTAATACCATAAATAATGTAAACAATATACTGAATATTCTGGTAAAATTAATATTCTTTTCGGTTTGATTTAATGAAAAATCAAAGATAATGAACCCCAAATTTTTAATACCGGATGAATGACATCCGTAGCAATTAGGCATATTATGAATTCGTATATAAGCACGAGAAAATGTTTTATCTGCAACTTTAAAAGTTTTAAAAGTAATATCTTCTTTTATTAAAGGAAATTCTGTTTTCAATAAAGTCTCTTTTTTTTGAGCATTAAGATTTGCAGGATACTTTAGCTTACCGACAGAATCAAGAAAATAAGCATTTGAAACTTGGTTGTTCTCAATCATCTTATTGATTAAAGTACTAAAACTTTGTGCGTTATGAGGAAGGTAAATTAATCTTGCAGGTTCATTAATTAAATCCAGCACAGCAATTGTATTTTCTTCGGTATTCTTGTATATTCTTTTACTTAAATAATTATTGTACAAATAAAAGGCAAATGAAGAAGACAATGAAACAACTACTATCACCGTAACAATTATCCTGAATCTGAACGAGTTAAATTTCATATTAATTATAAGATTTAGGATTGTGAATTACCCCGTGACAACTTAAATAACAAGTACCTCTGAATAAGCCTGTATCTTCAAATTTCAATATCCCGTTTACAGGAGAAACAATGTTAGTATCAAAATTTATTAAATTTGAATTATTAACAGAATTTCCTTGCAAGCCACTTATTCCATGCGAATCATGACATACACTGCATGCGGTATTTTCTTCAACAATGTGTTTATTATGAATTTCAGACTGAAACTCATTCGGTTGTTTACTGATAACAGAATTTCTGTTATGACATTGATAACATAATTCATAAGCCTGATAAGATTCTCTTGTATTGTCAGCAGTTGAATAATTATATTTAAGAATATGCGGATAAATTGATCCATGCGGACCGGAAGGTGAATTTTTCCCGTTGCTTGAGTGACAGTCAGTACAATAGATTATACTTGATACTGAATAGGGTAAGATTAAACTCGGAACATTCGGATTATTTCCCGGTCCGGCTACAGGGTGAAAAGACGGATTTGTAGGAGCAAACTCTAAGCGGACGTTATTTTGTTCAATTTGTCTGGAAATTGTACCGATCGGTTTATTCGGGCTGTCGGCATGGCATCGGTAACATATTTCATATTCATATTGAACCGGATTTACTTGATTTCCATTTTGATTGATACCTTTTGTCCCTTCATTAAATCCTTTTACAAACGGTGCATCAGCATCAAACTTACGTGTAGCGTGGGGATTGTGACAATCTTCACATTCTACATGCATTTTTGTTACAAGTGCATTTTCATTGGCATCGTGAGACTTATAGTATTTGTAAACATTATGCGAATACGGTTTATTTAATTGTATTTGGATATTCTGAGATGCCACATTTCCGTTATGACAATCCAAACAATTATTTTCTTCTGTATTATATTTCATAAGTCGTTTATGACCACCTGCAGAATGCGGCTTATGACAATTCTCACAAGCATTCTCGGCAACAGAAGTATATTTTGAATTAACCCACGGATTTTGTCCGGAACCGTTCCATTGTGCAAGAGAATTTCTATGTGCAGATTCTCCCCAATATTTTTTATCATGACAACTGAGACAAAGTTCTGAATATTCGGTTGATGTAACAAGAAAATTACCAAATGTATTATTATGAGGATTATGGCAAGTTGTACATTGAACTTTTCCGTTTTCAAGTGAAACCGGATGAGTTAAATTAAGCGGGTCTTTTAACTCACCGTCGGTATATGCTAATGTTGAGTTATAAAAAAATGAAATTATATGGTCATCAGACAAATCAGTTGTAAGATTATTTTTACTGTGTTTAAAAGATTTAATTCCTTCGCTGAAGTCAATTTCATTTTTTTTACTGAGCACACTTCCCAAAGCAATAGTCCCGTCATGACAAGAAAGACACAGGATAGAAGATCCGTCAGGTTGACCGGGTATTGCCTGAATAGTAGAACTGTTGTAAAGGATATAATTTAATCCCGGTGTTTTTTTATTCCACATAGGATGCTCGGGATTACTGTTATGAGTTGTGTGACAGAAAATACAGATTCCTGATTCTCCGAGGGCTTTTGTTTGTCCTTCGCCGCTGACGGATAAATTATGAGGTGAGTTAATAATTGACTGTGAAAACAAAGACGATTGAAATACGGTAAAAATAAATAAAAAAACAACAAATTTAATATTCATTATTTTCTTATTTACTAAGTTTAAATATCTGTATTCTTGAATTATAGCTGTCTGCAACATATATATAATCTTTTTTATCTATAAAAATTCCTGTCGGCATCCAAAACTTCCCGTTTTCACGTCCTTGAGAACCGAAACTATATAAAAAATTTCCTGATTTATCAAATATTTGAACCGCATTAAATAATGCGTCTGCCACGTAAATATTTCCGTATGAATCAACAGCAATTCCTTTTGGTCTGGCAAAATCTCCCGTTCCGTCCCCAAGCTTACCGAAAACGCTTATCAATTTTCCTGTTTTATCAAATATTTGAATTCTGAAATTTAATGAATCAACCACATATATAGTGCCTAATTTATCAATCCAAATAAATGTAGGAAAATTAAATTCTCCGGGATTTTTACCTCTTTTACCTATTCTTTTTATTAATTTGCCTTGCTTATTAAATACTGAAATTCTGTGTGCAGCAGTTTCAACAACCCAAATTTCTTTTGTAATATTTGAATATGCTATTCCTGTCGGTTGTATTAATTCAGAATTTTTATTGAACTTTATTATTTGGTTTTTATTTTCATTAAAAAGAAATACTGAATTTAAGTATGAATCAGTAAATAAAATATTATTATCAAAAGATAAACAAAGACCCACGAGTGAAGAAAAGTTATTTGTATCTTTTTTAAATACTTTAAGAACTTCCCCAAAATTATTCTTAACTTTTATTATCCGTTGCATTCCTTGGTCTGTTATCCACATTATGTCGGAATTATCAACAACAACAGAAATCGGTTTTTTTAATACAATTGTTTTTTTTCCTGTAATAAAATTAATTATTTTTTTGGAAATTTTAATATCTGCATCATTTTTATACTGTGGGTATTTACCAATCCATAATATTTTTTTTGTTAAAGTTGCTGAATCATTATTCAAAGTATCTTGAGACAAACAGAATGCGTTACCGGCAATCAGAAAACCGATTAAAAGTATTATTTGTTTAAAGTATTTATTCATAAAAAAAATAATTATTAAAGTTGAAAAAAGCAAAATAACAACAATTAAACAGATAATTAAAGTTTTCTTGAATACAAATTATTTTTAAATATTGAAAATATTTTTATTTTATTGTTGGTACATTATTTGTTTGATATTTGATTAAATTGAAATTAATTATACTTTGTTAAATCATAAATTTTAAAAAATGAAAAACGTAATGTTCAGTAAATTATTACTTGCTCTCGGATTATTTTTATTTCTGGGAAACTCTGCTGTGGCACAAAATAAATATGTCGGAGCAACAAAATGTAAAATGTGTCACAACAAACCGTCAGCAGGTGCCCAATACAGTAAATGGCTTGCCGGTCCTCATGCTAATGCTATGAAATCTCTTAAAGGTGATGACGCAACCAATCCTAAATGTTTAAAATGCCATTCGACAGCTGCTTCTGTTGATCAAAGCTTAGTTCTGACAATTAAAAAAGCAGAAGGCGTTTCCTGTGAAGGATGTCACGGACCGGGAAGTGCATATAAAAGCATGTCAGTTATGAAAAATTTGGAACTTGCTAAAACTAAAGGATTAACAATCCCTAATGAAGCAGTATGTAAAAGATGTCATAATGAAGAAAGTCCTAATTATAAGGAATTTAATTTTAAAGAATATTATGCAAAAATTGCACATGAGAATCCTTTGAAAAAATAAAATTCATTTTTATCAATAATAAAAAAATAAGCTTGTAAAATGTAAGCTTATTTTTTTATTTTAATAATTTAGCTTTTTCTCACAGAAATATTATATCAAGCTCAAGTTATTAATAAAAAGCTCTTCAATTCAACTCTTAACACCAGGGCATATAACCCTAAAAGGCCGGTCATATAACCCATTCTGATTTATTACTGACAGTAAAATAATTTGCAATAATAATATGCCGCCTAACATATTACTGAATATCACATATATTCTTGCATAAAAGCATTGTTTTGTAACATATATTAATCAATAATTTCTTCAGATTTTAAAACGGACATTCAGCTGCATTAATCTTCCATCTCACTGATTCTGCATATCTCACTGTCGGAATCCCAATATCATAGGTTTGTTTTATATGAAATACTGCTTTAAGAGTCAGTATCAGCAGATAATAAAACTTCATTTCAAATTGTAATAATCTGATATACTTCATTATTTAGGTTCATAATTTGAATTATTAAGTTGAATTTATAACATAACTTAATTATTTTAATTTATAAAAAATGAAAAAAAAACGTAACATACGGATTATGCTTTTTACTTTTTTTGTAATTAGTATAAGTGTCTGGTCATGCCAATGGCATAAAATTGAGCCGGTAAAAGCAGTACCCGGGAATTTAACAGATACAATTAGTTTTTCTGCTGACATTCAACCGATATTTGACTCCAAATGTATTTCTTGTCATGCTAATCAATCGCCCTATCTTACAGCTGATAAGTCTTATGAAAGTTTAGTTAACGGCGGTTATATAAACACTTCGGACCCCGAAAAAAGCGGTATTTATACTCGGCTGCACGATGATCAACATCCGAGTCCGAGCGGTACATTCTCTCAAAGCGAAATGAATTTATTACTGACTTGGTTGCAACAAGGTGCATTAAACAATTAAAAATTAAGAATTATGAAAAATATAGCAAATAATTTAACTTATCGTATTTTAATACTTATTACATTTTCTGTATTATTATCGGGAACCGCACAAGCTCAGGACAAACCTGATAACAGTCCCATAGATTCTCCTTGGGGTTGCTCTCAGTTAATTGACAACCAGACTGTTGTTACCCCCGAAAAAGGGTTAACAGAATTAATTATTAATCACAGATTCGGAAAAATAACTCAAATATCTGATTTATTCGGAATATATGCCCCTTCGAATATACGTGTCGGTGTAAACTACGGCATAACGGATAAGATAATGGTAGGATTGGGAACAGAAAAAGATAATAAAATGCAGGAATTGCTCTGGAAATATAATATTTTCACGCAAACCAAATCCGGAAGTATGCCGGTTTCAGTAAGCTATTTCGGCAATGTAGTTTTAGATGCAAGAAACAAAGACGTATTTGGAGCTGACTATAAATTTACGTATCGTTTATCCTATTTTAATCAAATTATTATCGGCAGAAAATTTTCAGACAAATTATCTTTTCAAACTGCAGGCGGTTATGCTCATTTTAACTCTGTAGATTCTGTAAAACAAAATGATTATTTAGGAATTTCGGTAGGCGGCAGATTTATAGTTTATAATGAACTTTCAATAATTGCAGAATATGACCAACCGATTCCGCTAACATCCCTTATCAGATATTATCAAGCAGATTACACACCAAAACCGAATTATGCTTTGGGCATTGAAATTTCAACAGGCACACACACATTTCAAGTTTTTGCTGCTCAATATAAAAATATCATCATCCAAAAAAATATCGCTTATAACCTAAATGATTTAACGCAAGGTGATTGGCTTTTAGGTTTTAATATTACAGTCAGATTTTATTAAATATATATTTAATCAATTAAATCATATAAACTAAATAAAAATGAAAAAACTAAGGATTTACTTTGTAATTATTGCACTTGGAGTTCTTATGACTCAATGCACAAAAGAAGGACCTATGGGACCGGCAGGTACAGACGGAACAGACGGTGTTGACGGGAATGTTACCTGTCTTCAATGCCACACTCAAACCCATATGGATTCTGTAACCGCACAATGGAATACATCTGCCCACGGTATCGGCACTTATGTCGGATATGCAGGCGGAAGAAACGAATGTGCAAGATGTCATTCAGGAGCAGGTTTTATTGAACACCTTGATTTGGGAATAGATACAACTTTAGCTTATCCCGAAATTCCGGGAACTAACATCGGCTGCAGTGCATGTCACAGCGGACACAAAACATTTGAACCTCAAGATGATGCACTGAGACTTCCCGGAGGATCCTATTCTATTGTTGATACAACTTTAATGGATCTCGGCAATAACGGCAATGCCTGTATTGCTTGTCACCAACCAAGAAGAAATTGGGAAAGTTACTGGGATGAAACAGCCGGAGACTATTATGTTAACAGCCCTTATGCCGGACCGCATCATGGACCGCAATCAGCAATATTGTTAGGTATTGGCGGAACAATTTCCGGTACTGCTCATACACACAAAACAGCCGGTTGTACTACGTGCCATATGGGAAATGCAACTGCAGGTTATACTGAAGGAGGACATACATTCCGTCCTAATAACGAGAATTGTACTCAATGTCATACAGTACCGACAGATTTTGACTATAACGGTTATAAAACTGAAATGGAAACTAATTTAGCAACCTTAGAAGGAAAATTGAAAGCAGCCGGTATTTTAGATGCTGCCGGTGCAACATTTCCGGGGCATTATAGTTCAGTCGTTTACAAAGCATGGTGGAATTATGAAATAATTCTAAATGACGGAAGTGACGGGATTCATAACCCGCCTTATGCAGAAACTTTAATTACTGCATCTATAGCATCACTCCCATAGAAAATTTGTTATAAATTTAAAAAAACCGGCTAATAGCCGGTTTTTTTTAAAGGTAGTGCACACTATTGTGAATCTCTCTATATCACGAATCGAATATTCAGCACTTTATTCATTTACCAAGTATATTGCTGTTTTTATTTGTTTTAAATTATCACTTCTTATCTTACGGAATATATTCATATGCTCCGATATCATAATCAGACAAATCTCCGGTAACTTTTCCGTCTCCTCTGCCGTCAATTCCGCGAACTTGTCCGTTAATATCATAAACAGGTGCACCTGCTGAAGTTCCTGAATCAATACAGGGCGAAATTGATTTAAGACGATAATCTCCGATATTTACATCCTGAAATCGCGGGTCAGAACCGATATTTGTTATATCAACATTAAATGTTCCGCTGCCGGACAACATAGCATCATTATTTACTAAATCACAATAAGAAAAAATAAAAACGGATCCTGACTGATGCACATAACAATTGTGTCCGGTTTGGTAATTGCTCCCGGCAGTATTATTCCAGAATATACAATTAGTTATAGTCGAGTTACTGCCGTTAGAATATAATGCACCGCCTCTGCCTCCTACTAAATCGGAGGTTGCATTCCCTTCAAATACAGAATTTGCAATTGAAATAATCAATCCTGAATTAAACCAAAATCCTGCACCGTCAGTTCCTGTATTATCAGCAAAAATACTATTTTTTATATCAACAGAAGAGCCTGTTCCCTGAGCAAATAATCCTCCTCCGACGCTAATTCCAGCAGCAGTATTGGAGATTATTTTACATCTGTCAATAATAACATTTGCGGCATTAACACCTATTCCTCCCCCTGCATTGTCAGAAATATTATCAGAAATTTCAGTATTAAATAAAGTAACAGCTCCCGTACTTATATTTTGTGCATAAATACCTCCGCCTCTCTCTGATGCATGATTATTTTTAATAACACAACCGCTTATCGTATGTGATGTACCACCGTTAAAAAATATTCCTGCTCCGTAAATATTTGCACTTAAACCGTTATCATTATTATTTCTGACAATCGTATTTGTAACTGTCAGAATATTTCCGGGATTACTTGAATTAATGCCCCTTTCCGTATTATTTCTGATAATACAATCCGTAATTTCAGTCTTGCCGTTATTTATATAAATACCGTTTGTTCCGCCGGTAATTGAAAATCCTATTATTTTTGTATAAGCAGGTACATTCTGTATAAAAATTGTGTTTCCGGTTGAGTCTATTACGGTATTTTCCGGTCCGCAAACTGCTTCCAAAGTTATTTTATCATCACCTGTACCTAAAAAACTGAGTTTCTCATTATAAATATCCGGATAAACCATTATTATAGTATCGGAAAAGGCATCAATGGCTGCTTGTATTGATCCGTACCATCCGGAACGTGTATCATTTAATTTCACTTTCAGAGCATTAATTACTGTTAATGTATCACCGTTTACAATTGTCGGAGTTCCTGTTGCAACATCAGTTCCGTCATCAGCATAAAAATAATATGAATGCTCACCCGCTGTATTTATTTGTATTGTTGTGCCGTATGTCATACCTGTCAGAATACTCCCGCTTACAGTAGAAAGAGGATATTCATTGACACCATCAACAATTACTTTTATAATTGCCGGAGCCTCATTGTCTAAATCAGTATAAACAACATTAAAATCATAATCTCCGCCGACAGGACCTTTTACAGGCATTACACTTTTTGTGAAACAAGAGCCGGTTTCATAATCAAGTGTCGGAATATTATTAGAAGTATTCGTAACTGTAAATGATTGATCAGACACAGGCTCAGTCTCTAATTTTGCAGTATCTCCCCATGTTGCATTATCAACAGCTGCAAAACGATAAGTATGATTACCCGGATTTACAATTGATACCGTTGTGGTGTATATTTGTCCCGAAACAACACTTCCTGCTCCTGCTGTCATAGTGTAACCCGGCAGAACATCGTCAATAATTAAATTCATTGTTGACGGATTATCACCATCAATATCGGTATATACAACTTCAAAATCAAAATTCCCGGGAGGTCCTGTATTAGGTTTAATTCCGTCAGATTCAAAAAATAAATTACCGGACCAGGACAACACAGGGGGATTATTATTTACATAAAATTGGTGATTAATTACAGGTTCTCCGACAGCAACAGAATCAGTTGAAACAAAGTAAAATTTATAATCTATATTTCCTGAACCGCCTGAAGGTCGAGCAATATTTTCTGCAACGGAATAGACACTGCCGTCGGTAAAATTATTATCTCCTACTTGAACGGTCATATCAAGCGAGTCCGTTATTCCGTCACCGTTTGTATCAACAAGCAGCTGATATACAGACGGAAAATCATTATTCTTATCATAATAGTTTACTCTGAAAAGAAAATCGGAACGGGCTTTTGCAGAATCAGGATTAACACCGTCATTTTCAAAATCTAAATCGCCGACCCATTCAAGCCAAGGAGCAATATTTACATCCTGAAACGGATTTCTGTATTCCGGTGTTGTATTTCCGTTGTTATGACAATGAGAGCACAGATTACTTGAACTTCTGCCAATCCAAACAGTACCCGTACTTGCTGCTAACGTAACGTTCTCCGGATTCGGAGGAACGGGATTAGAGGTATTATATGAAGTTATAGCATCATTGTTATACCAGATTTGTAATCCGGGAAAGCTATCAATTAATTCACCGTCGCGAACCATAGCTAAATATCGCGAACCATGTACATTATGACAAGAAACACAAGTTATTCTGCTGTTATAAACACCATCCCAGTCTGAAGAATAACGTAATTGATTGAACCTGAGATGATATTCGTGTCTATTTATTCCGTCTGTAACAAGATTTGTATTCATATTTCCGGAATTTATAAACGGTCCGGAATCATGACAACTGTAACACAGTCTGAACTGATCACTGTTATTTAAAGGAACCGTATTCAGAGGTAAAGGAATTTGCATAGGATTAAGACCTCCGACTAATTTCAAACGATAACCGAGACGATATACACTAGGGTCTGTTGTACTGATATTTCCGTCATCAAATGTTCTTGTAATATTATCAATATGAGCCAAGGTATAATCATGACAATCACCACAAGTTAAACCTGCTCCGGCTGTAACACCGCCGCTTGCCGGATAAGATTCTGCGGAGGAGAGTCCGTGACCTGTTTTATAAAATCCGTATCCGGTTCCGTAAATATATGAAGCACTTTCATTACCGATAACTTTAGGTGCAAAAACCCCGGATCCGTCAACTTTACTGTTAGCAGGATTTTCATCATGGCAACCGGCACACCATTTTTCTTTTCCCGGAGTTAAATCATTTCCCGTATAAACACCGTTTTGCCAATTATTTTTTGCTCCGATAACTGTATCATTTACACCATCATATGTGCCACCCGGACTATGACAATTATCACAAACATCAGTTTCACTCAGTTCAATATTTCCGTTTCCGTTGACATCTGTACCTGAAGCAAAACTTGCAATTTGATTAATATGTGTAACATTACCTGAACTTGCATGACAAACAGAACAATCAGAAATACCGGGACCGTTTATACTGCTCATATGCATCTCATGTGAACCTGCTTTATTAGGAAAAGTTGTTCCGTCAGGCGGTTGTTTGTGGCAAAGTGTACAATTCAGAGGTTTAGGTGTTCTGTAAAATTCCATATAATATTTAGAAGAAGATGAAAACGTATGACAAGGTGTACAACCGTTTCCTCCGTTTCCGGAAGCATCGTATTCATCTGTAGTCGGATATGTTTCTGAATGACACCCGCCGCATATTGCATTTGATTGCGGTACAGCATCATTATATCCTGCTCTGTAATCAACACCGCTGCGAATAACACCTCCGATACTGTTCTCTTTATTTGCACCAACTGATGTTACCATAGGCAAACCTCCTGATGCTTCTATCAGATAAGTAAATTTAAGACCCGGTTCCCTACCCTGCAGGCGACCGTCGCGCATCATATTTCCCCCGGTATTTCCGCCGAATGCCTTACCTCCGTGAACATCATGACAGGTAACACAGGTGATATATGAATCATAACCGTTAATTTCCGGATTAGGGCTGCTCGGAACTATTGCTGTTGTATTAAAATCCCAATCGGAATCCCAATACGGCTCAGTTCGTCCGTGTGCCTGAAAATTCAAATGATTAAATAAATGGTCATTCCTTTCTGTTGCTACACCGTATCCGAAAGAATAAGCAGCATTCGGACCGGAATGATTGAAGTTTGTTGAAAACGGATATGTATTGTCTGTAATACTGTCCCAATCATGACATTTAATACATAGTCGAAAATTTGCCGAATCTAACTGATTTATTGACGGATCATTCAAAGGAATTCGCATTGGTTCATTTCCGTTTATTTGAATTAGTCTGTATCCTGCACGATATTCTGCTCCTGTTTTATTTGCTATTGAATCAACGTATGAATATGTTCTTGAATTACCGTCCAAATGTCTGTCTCGCGGATTATGACAATCAACACAATTAATTATCAAATTTTTTCCGTGCCCTGAAAAATAGTAACCGTAGGTTAAAGAATCTCCGGCAACATCAGGCGCTGCAACACCTGTTCCGTCTTGATTGCTGCTTGCTCTGTCTGAATCGTGACAAGTTGCACACCAATTATTTTTTCCGGGACGAAGATTATTACCGTTGTAAATTCCCTCATTCCAATTATTTTTTGCTCCTGATATACTGTCATTGACTCCGTCAAATAAACCGCCCGAACTATGACAATTATCACAGACATCGGTTTCAGATAAATCAATTTTTGAATCACCGTTAGTATCAATTCCGGATTTAAAATAAGGAAAATCCGTAGTATCATGGCATGTTTCACAGTTGATATTCGGTCCTATCAAATCATCTGTATCAATTTCTGTATGAGTAGAATGGCTTTGAAAAGTTCCGTTACCGGCACAATAAAGTCCCGGTTTGTATTCATAACCGGCATCATGTCCGTGACATTTTCGGCAATCGCCGCCATGCAAAAAGCTGTTTTTGTGAGTATGACAACTGATACAATCAGTACCCGCATGATGTGTGTGATTTCCTCCGGAATTATTTCGATGATATTTAGTAGCAGTATGGCATGCTTCACAGATTCCGTTATAATCTGTATCTCCGTCGGCATAAGAATTTGTTCCGGTGGTAGAAGTAAACAAAACAGGAACACTTCCGCTGTTCGGAGTGTTAATTGTATCTTTTATCAGATAAATATTTGTTTTGTTCGGATTGTGTGTTTGATGACAACTGTTGCAACCGAGAGACATATGTTCTGTGTATGTATGGCAGCTTTTACACAGATTATCATCATTTGTTGTTCTCAATAAATTCCCGTCATTTGTCGCCGAATAATGTATTTGATGGCAACTTGAACATTCTATTTTAGAATCAGGAATTTGTAAAGGAGCAGACGGTGAGGAGAAAAATCGAGGATCGCTACCGTCATAAATAAGTCCCACGGGATGACTTCCTCTGTTATTGATATTATCATCAATATATCTTCCTGTATTTCTTGCCGCATGACAGTTTTTACACATCGCATCTCCGGTATTATCAGCTCTTAAAAAAGGAGTGTATGTTTGGGAATGTTGATTATGACATGTTGAACAAATAATAGTATCATTGACAACACGTTTCAACATTTCCGGATCTGTTGTAAGATTGACTTCATACTGAATATTTATTGCAGGAACATCCCATGCGTGAGAATTACCTGAAAAACCCGGAGTTGCTTTGTCTGCATTTGAAAAAGGTTTTGCATTTGCAATCCCTACCGGGTTATGACAACTCATACAAAGATTTGCATTACCGTGAACAGATGTTAATGAAATCCCCTGACTGTTATGTGTAATATGACAAGCATTACAAGTAAAATTATGCGGAGCATCAGATTTCGGACTTCTTTTTATATTGAATATTGAATCGAAAGAAAAAGTATTATTTCCGAAAGATATTACCAGAATTGTAAATAAAATTAATACTGTTGCAAATATCCCTATTGATTTTTTAAAAAGAAACCTCATTTTATATTCCCTTAATTTACAATTAATTACTTAATACTAATTTTAGTGTTTTCGTAAATTTATCAGACGTTATTCTAACGGTATAAATTCCTTTGGAAAGATTTCTTAAATCAATCTGTTTTACAATGTCGGTACCATGCAATAAATCAGCACAAACAATTTTTCCCGTCATAGAAACAACTTCAAGAGTTACATTAAATTTAGCCGGATTATGAATCGCTAAAGTAAATTTTCCGTCAGACGGATTCGGATAAACTTTAAAAAACACAGGGTTTTTCAGTTCATTATTCGATAAACTTGTAAGTGTTATTGATTTTTTGATACTGTTGTCTCCGCAAGCTATATTTGAAGCTGTTAGATTTACCAAATAAGAACCCTCATTTTCAAATATATGCGAAGGGTTAGTTTCAAAACTTGAAGTACCGTCACCAAAATCCCAAAAATATGAATCTGCAAAACCGGACGTATTTATAAAAGTAACCGTTAAGCCATTTATATCGGAATCAAAATCAGGCAGAGTTTCTTCAGATACAGAAATATCCACACTTCCTAAATTCTCCGATTCACAATATTTATCTGAAAAATAAGTTATTTGATATTTCCCTGCTTCTTGTGTATATAAAAAGTACGGCGTTTCCTCTGTTGTAATATCCTGAATATTATTGGAATTAACACTATAAAACAAATTCCAAGGCGGTGTTCCGTTTAAATCAAATTTTATAATTGCCGTATCTTCTCGGCAAACAGAAGGTGTTTGTGTTGAAATATCAACCGATACCGGCGGATTATATTCAGAAATAACGGCTGCACCGGAAAAACAAGTTCCTGAGAAATTTGCATCGGACAATTGTGTTACCTGATAAATACCGGGTTTCGATACGCTGAGAATGTACGGACTTTTATCAGCTGTTAATGCCACGGGATTCTCTCCGTTTAGTATGTAGGTAAAATTCCAAGGCGGTGTTCCTGTAAAAGAAAATTTAATTCCTTTTTGTTTGCCGGGACACAGAACCGAATCAGAAGAGATTATATTCGAAGTCGGCAACGTATCTGTTACGTTAAACACCTCAACAGCACCGTTATTTATTGAACTGATAAATATATTCTCATTTGAATCAAATTCAATATCAATCGGCACATTCAATTCTCCGGGATTATTTCCGTATGTTCCGAATTTTGTTATAAACCCAAAATTTTCATCAAAAATACTTATAGTCCCTTGGTATGAATCACATACATATATGTTGCCGCACTTTCCGATACTTACATCTGTTATTCGATAAAATTCACCGTTCTTATTCCCGTAGGAACCAAAACTGCTAAGTAAATTTCCTGATAAATCAAATACCCATATTTTACATACCGGCTTAAATCCGGTACCTAAACCACCATGTTCTCCGATAAGAATTCTTTCATTTCTGCTGTCATATGCAATACTTGTGGGATAAATCAAGATTCCGCTGCCGAACTGTTTTATAACTTTTGCCTCCATATTCAATACTGTGATATTATGAAACTTACTGTCAGCAACATACAGCAAACCGGCAGGATTGAATTCTAAGGAAGACGGAAAACCGCAGCCTTTATAAAACAGGGAAATATTTCCTTCAATATCTCTTTTAAATATATTTCCTGTATTTTTTGCACCGATATAAAGACATCCGGTTTTGTCTGCAACAACTGAAACCGGTGTAAAAGGAAGTAATAATTTTTCAATAAAATTACCTGAAGAATCATATTTAATAATACAATTTTGCTTATTGTCCGTAATATAAAGATTATCATCAAAATCAAGAGTCATCCTTACAGGACTTATTAAATTATCAGTGATATGAGCCGTATGAATAATATCATCAGAATTATTTTGTGCTGTGCTGATATTAAAAATTTGAACAACGAAAAGAATACAAAGAATTAATTTAAAAATTGATTTCATTTTTATAAACTTGCATTTATTAAAGTTTATTTTTTACAGGAAAAGTTAACAGAATTACTACAAATTCCGAACCAATAATTATCATTAAAACTAAAGACAAATACATATTTACATATCACAATTAGTTCATTTTTAATGTTAAAAAAGCAAACGAAATAATTAAAACCAAAAAGTTGCATTTACCGGTTGAATCTTCCGTTAAATAAAAAATTACCGCCATAGTTTTTTATTTTAAAAAAAAGTGTAATTTTGCCTGCTCGTTTTATCGAAGAACATGGATCAATTTAAGATAAAGTTCAGAGGATTAAAGGAAGGAACGTACAATTTTAAATTTAACATTAATGAAACGTTCTTTAAAAAATATCCTGAATCTGAAATAAAAGAGGCAAAAGTTCTTGCTGAAGTTGAAATGTTAATTACGAAAGATTTACTGAGATTTAATATTTATTTATCAGGAAAAGCAGAGTTGCAATGCGACAGATGTTTGGATTTTTTTAATTCTCCGATAAATTACGAAACAGTTCTTTTTGCAGATTTCGGAGATAATAATTCAGACTTGTCAGATGCTGACAACAGAATAACAATCAGCAATAAAGCAAGCGAAATTGTTCTTGATAAACATATTTATGATTATTTGCATTTAAGTTTACCGTATAAAAAAATTCATCCGAAGGATAAAAACGGTAAATCGACTTGCAATAAAGAAATGATTAAAAAAATTGAAGAATATTCAACATACGAAGAAACAGAAATAACAGATCCCAGATGGGATAAATTAAAAAGTTTATATAATTAGATTTACAACATAAAAAAAACAGGGAACAATGGCACATCCTAAAAGAAAAATATCTAAACAACGAAGAGATAAAAGAAGGACTCACATAAAAGCTGTAACACTGCAATTGGCAAAATGTTCAAATTGCGGTGCAACCGTAAGATACCATACAGTATGCCCGGAATGCGGACATTACAGAGGTAAATTAGCAATTGAGACTGAAAATACTTTATAAAAAGTATTTATCCAATAACACAATGGGGTTCAATGTATAACATTAAAAACCGGTATCTGTTTCAATACCGGTTTTTGTGTATGAAGTCAATTATAATTATTTTATCACTGTTCTGAAAACGTAATTTAATTGATTTTATTTTGCAAACTTTAAACTTAAATTTATTTTCGCAACTTATTTGTAATTAAAAAAATAAAATGGGAAAAACTAATGCAGCAATAACGGGTGTCGCAGGATATGTTCCGGATTATATTCTTACGAATGAAGAGTTGTCTCAAATGGTTGATACATCCGATGAATGGATTATGACCAGAATAGGAATTAAAGAGCGTCGAATTTTAAAAGGAGAAAATAAAGGAACATCCGATATGGGTGCAGAAGCCGTAAAAAAACTTCTTAAAAAAACCGGAACTTCTGCCGATGAAATCGATTTGTTAATATGCACCACAGTTACTCCGGATATGCTTTTCCCGGCAACTTCAAATATTATAAGTGACAAAGTCGGAATAAAAAATGCTCATAGTTTTGATATGAATGCCGGATGCTCCGGATTTCTTTTCGGAATGTCAACAGCAGCAAAATTCATTCAATCAGGACAGTATAAAAAAGTTATATTAGTCGGTGCCGACAAAATGTCGTCAATCGTTGATTATGAAGATCGTTCGATAAGTCCGATTTTCGGAGACGGAGCCGGAGCACTTCTTTTTGAACCTACTGAAGAAGCCGTTGGTTTAATAGATGAAATACTGCATGTTGACGGATCAGGAAGAAAACATTTACACCAAAAAGCCGGCGGATCTGTTAAACCTCCGACACATAAAACCGTAGATGCTCGTGAGCATTATATTTATCAGGAAGGACAAGCCGTATTTAAAGCTGCCGTAAAAGGAATGGCAGATGTTTCTGTAGAAATGATGAAAAAACATAATATTTCTTCCGATGATTTAGCTTGGCTTGTACCGCATCAGGCAAATATGCGAATTGTTACAGCAACAGCACATCGAATGAACTTAGCCCCGGAAAAAGTAATGATCAATATCGAAAAATACGGAAATACTACTGACGGAACACTGCCTTTGTTACTATGGGAATGGGAAAAGAAACTCAAAAAAGGTGATAAATTAATTTTTTCAACTTTCGGTGCAGGATTTACGTGGGGTGCTGTTTATTTAAAATGGGCATATGGCACCCCAAAATAATCAAATTTAATATCAAATCAACAAGTTTGTTTTAACATTTTTTAACGTGTAAATACAATTTTAAAAAAGATATTTAAATATATTTACGAAAATTTAACAAAAATATATTCTTATGGACTATAAAGAATTAAAAGATTTTATCAAATCAGTTGCAAAATCAGGTGTAAGTGAAGTAGAGGTTAAAACCGATGAAATGAAATTAACCGTAAAAGTCGGAGCCAAAGGAAATTCAGGAACACATACCGAAACAATTATACAACAAATTCCGGTTCAAACTCCTTTTGCTGCAGGTACAATGATACAACCGCCAATGCAAAACCTTCAAACTCAAGTTCAAACTCCTGTTGAAAAAAATACAGAAGAAAAAAAATCTGAAGATGACAATTATATTACAATTAAATCACCAATGGTAGGCACTTTTTACAGAAAACCGTCACCGGATAAAGCTCCTTTTATAAATGTTGGTGATAATGTAAATGAAAATACCGTTGTTTGTATTATAGAAGCTATGAAATTATTTAATGAAATAGAAGCTGAAGTTTCCGGCAAAATTGTTAAAATTTTGGTTGATGATTCCAGTCCGGTTGAGTTTGAACAAGCATTATTTTTAGTTGACCCCAGTTAAATTCTATTTAATTTTCAGATTTTATTAAATTAAATTCATTTTTATGTTTAAAAAAATTCTTATTGCAAACAGAGGAGAAATTGCATTACGTATCATTCGTACTTGTAAAGAGATGGGAATCAAAACTGTAGCAGTTTATTCAACAGCCGATAAAGAAAGTTTACATGTTCGTTTTGCTGATGAAGCTGTATGTATCGGACCGCCTCCTAGCAATCAATCATATCTCGAAATTCCGAAAATAATTGCAGCAGCACAAATAACAAATGCTGATGCCATTCACCCCGGATACGGTTTTTTAGCAGAAAATGCAAAATTCTCAGAAATTTGCAGAAAACATGATATTAAATTTATCGGTCCTTCGGCTGATATGATTAATATGATGGGTGATAAAGCCACTGCAAAAAAAAATATGCGAAAAGCCGGAGTACCTGTTGTCCCCGGCTCTAAAGATATTGTAAAATCTGTTAAAGAAGGAAAAAAATTAGCAAAAGAAATAACCTATCCTATTATGCTTAAAGCTACTGCCGGCGGAGGAGGAAAAGGAATGAGAATTGTTTATAAAGAAGAAGAATTTCAGGAAAAATGGGACTCTGCAAAACAAGAATCTGCTGCATCTTTTGGTAATGACGGATTATATATGGAAAAATTTGTAGACAATCCGCATCATATTGAAATTCAAATTGTCGGAGATCAATACGGAAAAGCAGCACATTTATCTGAACGCGATTGCTCTATACAAAGACGCCATCAAAAATTAGCTGAAGAAACGCCTTCTCCTTTTATGACTGACGAACTCAGACAAAAAATGGGTACTGCGGCTGTTCTCGCTGCTGAATCTATTAAATATGAAGGTGTCGGAACCGTTGAGTTTTTAGTTAATGATAAACGAGAGTTCTATTTTATGGAAATGAATACCAGAATTCAGGTTGAACATCCCATTACTGAAGAAGTTATTAATTTTGATTTAATAAAAGAACAAATAAAAATTGCAGACGGTGCTAAAATCAGCGGAAAAAATTATTTGCCTAAATTACATTCAATAGAGTGTCGGATAAATGCTGAAGATCCTTATAACGATTTCAGACCTTCACCGGGAAAAATTACGAATTTACATATTCCCGGCGGACACGGAGTAAGAGTTGATACTCATGTATATACAGGCTATACAATTCCGCCGAATTATGATTCGATGATTGCAAAATTAATTATTACGGCAAGAACCCGAGAAGAAGCTTTGAAAAAAATGAAACGTGCTTTGGATGAATTTATAATTGAAGGAGTAAAAACAACCATACCTTTTCACGCCCAATTAGTTTCAGATCAACGGTTTATTGACGGAAATTACACAACTAAATTTATGGAAACTTTTGAAATGAAACAACCGTAATGTTACTAAATAAAATAAAATGACAAAGTAACCGTTAAAATTATCAGGAAATCTATTTTTAAGTTGTGAAAATTTAAACTTTTCGACTTAAATTTGTATAATATTAATCTTATGAAAAAAAATAACAACATAATTATGGCAGATCCGGGAGCAACAAATTTACTTAGAAACGGTACAATTATTAACGGAAATATTGATTCTGAAGGAGACATCAGAATAGAAGGTTCTGTAACAGGAAATATCAAGGTTAAAGGAAAAGTAATTATAGGCAATTCCGGCAGCGTTACAGGTGATATTCACTGTTCTTTCTGTGATATATCAGGAACCGTTAACGGAAAACTGATTATTTCAAACAGTTTAACTTTAAAAGCATCAGCAAATTATACCGGCGAAATTTCAACCAAAAAATTAATAATTGAACCCGGTGCAATTTTTAACGGTTCGTGCAAAATGGACGGAATAAAACATGCAATACAAGAAGAATTTAAAAAAGTCGAAAAAAAATAAAAACGACTTAAATAAATCTTTAAAAAACTATTCCCGATATTCCGGTTTGGCATTCCAAATGGCTGCCGTAATATTTCTCGGAACTTGGGGAGGATACAAGGCAGATGCTTTTTTTAATTTTGAAAATCACATTCTGACTCTTATTTTCTCTGTTCTTTCTGTAATAATTGCAATTTATATCGCTGTTAAAGATTTTATTAAATAAAAAGTATAATAATTTTGATATGAAAAAACTTATACGAAATTTTATTATTAAAATAGTTATTTTAACAGTTATTATAGCTGTAATCGGTATTGCAACATTCACTTTATTATTTGAAAATTTATATTTTGAAGCATTCCCGTTTTTACTTATTCTGTTTCCGATTATTTCTACAATTATATATATACAACTCCTGAAAGCCTCTAAAAAATCACTGGCAAAATTTAATGTAGTATTTATGTTAAGTTTTATGCTCAAACTCATTATTTATGCCGGGTTTGTCGGAATCGTTATTTCTGCGGAAGCAGGAAATAAAAATGCCTTTGTAATCACATTATTACTGATGTATTTAATTTACACAATTTTTGACACCAAAGCAATTATTGACGACAGTAAAAAATTAAATCAATAAGGCACTCATTTATCGAAGTGCTTTCTGCTTGTATTACATTTAACTTTATTTTTATCGCCTTTAAAAAATACAAATTACAATATGAATACAATAAAAAACTTACCTAATTGGCACACAGTCAGCATACAACCGCATTATACAGGAAAACTTAAAAAACTTGACGAACTCTCTCGTAACATTTGGTGGTCGTGGAATAATGAAGCTGTTGAATTATTTAAATACATAAGTAATTACGATGCAATCAGTGATTGTATCGATCCTGCCGTAATGTTAAAATCCATTACGCAGGAACGATTTAAAGAATTACAAAACGATACAAAATTTATTAAAAAATTTGAGAAAGTTTTTACTGATTTCGAGAATTATTTAAACACTTCATTTAACCCCGATTTACCGTCCGTTGCATATTTCAGTATGGAATACGGTTTAACCGGGATTTTAAAAATTTATTCCGGCGGTTTAGGCGTTCTGGCAGGCGATTATTTAAAGCAGGCAAGTGATTCCGGTTATGATATGACTGCTGTCGGATTATTCTACAGGCAAGGATATTTTACACAACAAATTTCACAAAACGGATATCAGGATGAGATATATGAATCCCAACGTTTTATGGATACTCCTGCAGAACTTGTCAAAGACAAAAACGGAGAAGCAATTACGGTAGCAATAGAAATGGAAGGACGAAAAGTTTATGCTCAAATTTGGCAAATAAATGTCGGGAGAGTTAAGCTGTTTCTTTTGGATACCGACAGAAATGACAATTCGGATGAAGATAAAGCAATTACTTATCGTTTATACGGCGGAGATAATGAAAATCGCTTACGTCAGGAAATGATTCTCGGAATAGGAGGTGTAAAAGCCCTGAACCGAATGGGAATTAAAAAAGATATTTATCATTTGAATGAAGGACATGCAGCTTTTACGGTTGTAGAACGTTTGAAATGCTTAATGCAGGCAGAAAAATTATTCTTTAATGAAGCATTAGAAATTGTAAGAGCTTCAAATTTATTTACAACCCACACACCCGTGCCGGCAGGGCATGATGCTTTTACTGAAAGTTTACTTATGCAATATATGGGAGATTATCCGAATAAATTAGGAATATCTTGGAATAAATTTATTAATCTCGGTAAAGAAAATCACGCTGATAAAGACGAAAAATTTTCAATGAGTGTTTTAGCGGCAAATACATCTCAGGAAATTAACGGTGTAAGCAAATTGCATAGGGAAGTTTCCAGAAAATTAATTTTCAATCATATGTGGCCGGGTTATTTTCCCGAGGAATTACACATAGGATACGTAACTAACGGCGTTCATTATCCGACGTGGACTTCAACAATTTGGAAAGAAAAATTGAAAGGAAAAGACGGTAAAATTGATTTTAATAAAATCTATCAAATTTCAGATGAGGAAATCTGGAAAATCCGACAACAACAAAAAACACAACTTTCGGATTATATTAGTGAAGTAATTGATAACGTGCGAATTAACAGAAATGAAAATCCGAAAGAAATTGTGCAAATTAAAAATAATTTTAATAAATATGCACTTACAATAGGCTTTGCAAGAAGATTTGCTACATATAAAAGAGGAAATCTGCTATTTAATGATTTAGACAGATTGAATGATATTGTAAATAATCCTAAATTCCCTGTTCAATTTATTTTTGCCGGAAAATCACATCCGAAAGACGGAGGCGGAAAGGAAATTATTAAACAAATTGTAGAAATTTCTAAACGTCCGGAATTTATCGGGAAAATTTTATTCTTGGAAAATTATAATATGACCTTGGCGAAAGAACTTGTAAAAGGTGTTGATGTTTGGCTCAATACACCTGTACGTCCGCTTGAAGCATCAGGAACAAGCGGCATGAAAGCTGTTATGAACGGAGTGCTGAATTTCAGTGTATTAGACGGTTGGTGGGTTGAGGGATACAAAAAAAATGCCGGTTGGGCTTTATCACAATACAATACTTATAAAAATAATGAACTTCAAAATGAATATGATGCACAACAAATTTATCGAATATTAGAAGATGAAATAATTCCTTTGTACTATAAACGAGATTCCGACGATTTACCGGAAAATTGGATTTTATATATAAAGAAGTGCATGTCAGAAATTGCTTCTGAATTCACGACAGAACGCATGATAAATGATTACAGAGACCGTTTTTATCTTAAATTAAAAGAAAGATATACTGTTTTATCATCAGAAAATTTTGAAAAGGCAAAAGAAATTGCAGATTGGAAAGAAAATATAGCAAGCGAATGGAAAAAAATTAAAACCGAGCAATTTGATGTTAATGAATTAACAAATAAATATTTAATCCCGGGTCAAACATATAAAGGAGGAATAAAACTGAATATTAACGGTTTGAAATCGAAAGATGTCGGTGTTGAAATGGTTATCAGTGAATCAAATGATGAGGGTGAATTGAAAATATCAAAAATAATAGAATTACAAAGAGAAACTGTTGAGGGTTCATTAATTTATTATTCGTTTTATTTTACACCGTCAAAACCGGGAAGTATTAATTATGCTTTTCGTATTTTTCCGAAGCATCCTTTATTGGCACATCGTCAAGATTGCTCGGTTGTAAGGTGGTTATAAATTACAGATTTAAGGAATCTCCGCAAATCACTTTTTGAATTCTTTACCGGTATAAAAAATCAGGAACTTTTTATCAGACCTCTTTTTGTTGTTCTTATAAAATTTACAATTTCTTCTTTTTCGGGAGAATCTTCTATAGTTTCTATGACATTTTTTAAAGCATCTTTATAGTTTAATCCTGAATTAAAGATAATCCTGTAAATATTTTGAATATAAGCTATTTTTTCGTTTGGAAACTGATTGCGTCGTAATCCGATAGAATTTACTCCGACATACGAAGCCGGTTCTCGGGCAGATTTAACATAAGGAGGAATATCTTTGCCTAAAAGCAAACCGCCTTGTGTCATAACATGTTTTCCTATTCTGGTAAATTGATGCACTAAAGTTCCGCCTCCGAGAATAGCAAAATCATCAACTTCAACTTCTCCGGCAAGTTGAACACCGTTGGCAAGAATAATGTTATTGCCCAGAATACAATCATGGGCTACATGCGAATATGCCATTAACAAACAATTATTTCCGACAATTGTTTGCATTTTTGCTGCAGTCCCTTTATTTACGGTAACAAATTCTCTGATAATTGTTCTGTTGCCTATTTGAACTGTTGTTTTTTCTCCCTGATATTTTAAATCCTGCGGGACAGCAGAAATTACGGCTCCGGGAAAAATCGTAACATTATCGCCTATTCTTGCACCGTCAAAAATAACCACATTGGGATAAATATGTGTATTTTCTCCTATTACAACATCTTCCGAAATTGATACAAAAGGGTCTATAATTGCACTTTTGGCTATTTGTGCTTTTGGGTGAATGTTTGCTGAGGAGCTTATCATAAAATTAAATATCTGATATTTAACGAAATAATATATTAATTATTTTGTATCTAAAATTTGTTTTCGTAATAATTTTACAAATTCGGTATTTGCAAAATGACCCGGTTTTACGGCTTTTATTTTTCCTTTAATCCGCATTCCCGCTAAGGCCAAATCTCCGGTTAAATCTAATAACTTATGCCGAGCCGGCTCGTTAGGAAAAGTCATATGTTCTTCATTTAAAACACCTCTTCCATGATATTTTTGATGTTTTTTATTAAATAAATCTGCAATTCTGTCAAATTCTTTTTGTGAAAATTCTTTTTCGACAATAACTAATGCGTTTGATAAATCACCACCTTTAATTTGATTATTTTTTAATAAAATTTCTAATTCTTTAAGAAAAACAAATGTTTTACAGGGTGCAATTTCTGTCAAATACTCATCTAAAGAGTTTAAAACAGCTTTTTGTTTTCCTAAAACCGTCGAATGATAATCAATTTCAACTTCAAAACTTAAATCATCAGAAGGAATTGCGGTAATTGACGTTCCGTCATTTTCAAAATGAACTTTTTCTGTTATGAAAAAATATTTTCTTTCAGCTTTTTGTTCCGTAATTCCGGCTTTAAGAAGCGAATTTGTATAATATTTTGAACTGCCGTCTAAAATCGGGGTTTCCGCACCGTCAATTTCAATAATTAAATTATCAATTCCTAAACCGTATATTGCCGACATTACATGTTCAACGGTAGCAACTGCTGCATTATTTTGAAACAATACCGTACTTCTTGATGTTTCTACGACATTTTCAGCTAATGCTTTAATTTCCGGCTGACCGTCTAAATCTACACGTCTGAAAATGTAACCTGTATTTTCTTTCGCAGGTTTAAATGTGATAATAACATTTTTACCGGTATGTAATCCGGTACCTTTAAGTGTTACATCATTTAATATTGTTTTTTGTTTATCAGACATTAATATTTTCTTAAATTGTTATTTCTTTTTAATTATAATTTTTCAACTTTACGGTAAATATCCGGTAATTTTTGCAATACAGATGCAATTCTGTACCATTCACGATATTTTACAACCGGTGACCCTTGCACAACGGAACCTTCCGGCAAATTTTTATGAACGCCGGATTTTGCACCGATTTTCACATTATCGGAAATCGTTAAATGACCGGCAAAGCCGACTTGCCCGCCGACCATACAATTCTTTCCTATTTTTGTTGACCCCGAAACTCCGGTTAAAGCTGCTATTACAGTATTCTCACCTATTTCAACATTGTGTGCAATTTGTACTAAATTATCTAATTTTACACCTTTTCGAATAATCGTAGAACCAATGGTAGCTCTGTCAACAGCAGTGTTTGCACCAATTTCAACATGGTCTTCAATAACTACATTCCCAATCTGCGGAACTTTTTTAAACTCTGCAGAATCCTGCGGTGCAAAACCAAAACCGTCGCTTCCGATAACAACTCCTGCATGAAATGTACAATTTTGACCTACAAAACAATCGGAATAAATATTGACTCCCGAAAAAATTGTTGTCCCTCTGCCGATTTTTACATTATCACCGATATATACATTAGGATAAATTTTGCATTCATCACTGATTTCGGAATGGTTTCCGATATAAACATTTGCACCGATATATAAATCTTTACCTAATTTTGCTGTTTCTTCAATAACGGCAGATTTGGCTTTTCCTGTTTTGTTATTTTTATATTGTTGATAAATCTCAAGTAATGAGGCAAATGCTTGATATGCATCATCAACTGCTATTATGGTTGCAGTAATTTTCTTTTCGGGAACAAAACTTTTATTAACTAAAACTATTGAAGCATTAGTGTCATAAATATATTTTGTATATTTAGGATTTGCAAGAAAAGATAAAGAACCCGGTTTCCCTTCTTCAATTTTACTTATTGTATTTACCTTATCATCAGCATTTCCGGTAATTGTACCGTTTAAAAGTTCAGCTATTTGTTGTGCAGTAAACTCCATCTTACTTTTTTTGCAAATTTAATACTTTTTAACAAATTTTAAGATTTAAAAACAAATTATTATCAAGCAAATTATTTTCAGACAATATTTTTAGGATAACATAAATAGTATTTTTCAACCGTTTGTGATAATGCAATTATGTTTGATAAGTCTGAAGCCTCAGCAATATCAGCTGTTTTACCGTTTTTCATTAATACCGTAATTTGATTATCTTTTCCGATATTATAGGCTTTATTTTTAATTCGGTCGGAAAAAACAAAATAGTCGGCATCGTTAATAGGTATTTTATATTTAACGGAAGCTTTTTCTTTTAACTTTATAATTGTATTTTCATCAAACGGTTTGTTGCTGAAATCAACATGAAATAAATTACGATTTATTAATCGTTTACTTAGTTCCGATAAAATTTTATCTGAATGATTCATCCATTCTTTTAACGATACAATAATATCAGAATCATCTAATTTTGTATATGCTTCAATGGTATATGGCATTAAAGATTTATCTTTAATTTCATTAATTCCGTTAAAATCACGGTCAAAAAAATAGCTCAAAGCCGGGGAGGCAAAAACTCCGTTTTTATGAAACTCTTTCTTGGCTCTTTTAATAACTCTTCTGAGCATTTCTTCGGCAGCAATTACTGTTTTATGCAAATAAACCTGCCAATACATAATGCGTCTGGCAACTAAAAATTGTTCGGCTGAGTAAATGCCTTTTTCTTCTATAACAAGTTCATCATCAACCACATTAAGCATTTTAATTATTCTGTCTGTTCCTATGCCGCCTTCGGTAACACCGGTAAAAAAACTGTCACGTTTTAAATAATCAAGTCTGTCGGTATCTAATTGACTGGAGACTAATTTATGCAAAAATTTTTTAGAATAAGTATTATTAAAAATTTCAATGCCCATACTTATTTTTCCGTTAAATTCCTCATTCAATTTTTCCATAAATAACAGAGACATCTCTTCATGAGTAACATTTTTCATTAATGTGCCTTCAAGTGTATGAGAATAGGGTCCGTGTCCGATATCATGTAATAAAATTGCAGTTAAAGATGCCATTCGTTCTTCATCCGTAATTTTATGTCCTTTTTTTCTCAGTTCAAAAACAGCCGAATTCATCAAATGCATTGCTCCCAATACATGATCAAAACGTGTATGAGTTGCTCCGGGATAGACGTAATTCGACAATCCTAATTGTTTTATTCTTCGTAATCTTTGAAAATAAGGATGTTGAATAATATCAAAGTGCAATTCGGAAGGAATATTAATAAATCCGTAAACCGGGTCATTAATAATCTTTAATTTATTGTAGGAATTGGTTTTCATTTAACAGCTAAATTATCAATCAGTCTTATTTCTCCGTCATAAACAGCAACACAAAAAGTTGTTTTACCCGGCACAATTTTATTTACGTTTTGTAAATCTTCATCATCTACAATGTCGATATATTCAACTTTTAAATTGTAATCTTGATTAATCTCGTCAGTTATTTTCTTAATCAATTCCTGAACTGAATATTTCGAATATTGTTTAACATATTTATTTAAGGTTTGAGAAATTCGTACGGCAGATTTTCGTTCCGATTCATTCAATAATTGATTCCTTGAACTCATCGCTAAACCGTCCTTTTCTCTTATAATATCGCAAGTAACAATTTCAATATGTAAATCTTTTAAATAATTATTATTCATTGATTTAATTATTGCTGCCTGTTGGAAATCTTTTCTTCCGAAATATGCTCTATTCGGTTTAATTATTTTAAATAATTTAGAAACTATTTGAGCTACACCGTTAAAGTGTCCTTCACGATATTTACCTTCCATAAGCCTGTCAAGACCGTTAAATTCAAACACTCTGTTATCCCTTTCGGGATACATTTCATTTACATCCGGGACAAAAACAATATCGCATAATGCTTTGAGTAACAGGTCAAAATCTTTTTCTTCGTTACGCGGATAATTTATTAAATCAGTTGCATTATTAAATTGTGCAGGATTTACAAAAATGCTGACAACCGTAAAATTATTTTCTTTGTTAGAACGTTTAATTAAAGATAAATGTCCTTCATGTAACGCACCCATAGTGGGAACAAATCCAACCGTCTTTTTGCTTTCTTTTATTAACTTATAATATCTGTCAAACTCTTTTTTGGTTCTTGTAATAATCATATTTAAAAATCAGAATATTCTACAATTATAATACAAAAATATAATGTTTTAAGATAAATATTAATAAAAAAGCCGGAAAAGTTGTATATTTGCAAAATTGTTCTAAATTTTATTTTTGTATGGAAAATAAAAAAATCCTATATATATCTCAAGAAATAACTCCTTTTTTGCCTGAAACAGAAATGTCTTTAATCGGCAGACATCTGCCGCAGGGAATTCAGGAAAGCGGAAAAGAAGTAAGAGTTTTTATGCCGCGTTTCGGTACAATTAACGAAAGAAGAAATCAACTTCACGAAGTAATTCGACTTTCAGGTATGAATTTAATTATTGATGATACCGATCATTCGTTAATAATAAAAGTAACCTCCATTCAGCAAGCAAGAATGCAGGTTTATTTTATTGACAATGAAGAATATTTCAAACGGAAGTTTATTTTTGAAGATGAAAACGGTAAGTTTTTTGAAGACAATGACGAACGTATGATATTTTTTAATCGCGGTGCAATCGAAACGACAAAAAAATTACGATGGACCCCCGACATCATTCATTGTCACGGCTGGTTTTCAGCTTTAAGTCCTGTTTTTATTAAACGATCTTATAAAAATGATCCTTTATTCAAAAATGCTAAAATAGTTTATTCAATTTATGATGATAAATTTACCGGTGAATTAAATCCGGGATTTAAAAAGAAATTGGATTATTACGACATTAAAGCAACAGATTTAAAACTTTTAAAACCTGCAAATTATATTAATCTGCAAAAAACTGCCATTGATTATTCGGATGCATTAATAATGGGAAATGAAAATATAAGCCCTGAAATTATGGAATATGCCGAAAAATCCGGAAAAAAAATCCTTCCTTATAAAAATGAAGATGAGTATATTAAAGAATATAATTCTTTTTATAATACCTTATTAAAAAAATAATTGTTAAAATATTCATAACTTTTTTCAAGGATAAACGTTTAAATCTTAAATAAACAAAAATTAAGAATGAAAAAACTATTTTATATAACTTTAATCAGCATAAGTATGCTGATTTTTTCTTGTCAACGTTCAACAAATATCGGTTTTAATATATTACCCGGTGATGACCGGATAAATCTAAATATTACGGATACCCTGTCTCTTGAAGTTCATACTATTAAAACTGATTCTGTTATTACAAGCGGTGTTTCGGAGCTTCTTCTCGGGGAATACACAGACCCGATTTTCGGATATTCAAAAGCAAGCTTTGCACTTCAATTTGCTATGGGTCAGGCTGTTAATTTTAACAGTACCGATATTGTTGATTCTGTCATTCTGTCGCTTCCTTACAATCAAAATATGAATAACATTTACGGCAATTCTTCATCCGAACAAACCGTGGAAATATACAAGATAACAAATGATTTAGATATTCAGCAAAAATATTACAGCAATGAAAATCCGGATTTATATATCGGAGAATTAGTAGGAAATACAACTTATTATCCCGCAGCTGCAGATACTGTATTTAATATAAAATTAGATAATTCTTTAGGAGAATATTTTATTTCAGCCGATCAAACAAATTTTGATTCTATTCAAAGTTTTCATAATTTTTTTAAAGGATTGTATATTAAAGCTGAATCAAATAATGATGACGGTGCAATTGTTAAGTTCAATATGAATGCCGCATTAATAATGATTATTTATTTTCATAGGGATAACTCAAACTTTCAATATAAAATTACGGCAAATAACAGTTTAAATGTAAGATTTAACCTTCTTGAACATGATTATACATCAGCTGATTTTGCAGGAACAATTGATGACATTACACTTCCGCAAGATACTGTTGCATATTTACAGGCAGGAAGCGGACTTTATACAAAAATACAAGTCCCGTTTTTAAAGAATTTAAATAATTTGGGTAATATTGTAATCAACAGAGCAGAACTGATTATTAACACAGTTCCGGAGAATATTTCATCTGAAACAACTTACCCTGCAATAAATAAAGCTTTTATAACAGGTTTTGTTTCTGATACATCTTCAATTCTAATTCCTGATTATATAACTCAAACATCTTATTCCGGAGAATTGTATGAAGACGGAACATATAAATTTGATATAACCGCTTATGTTCAAAATATATTGAACGGAACAACTGAAAATAAAGGAATAAAATTATTTCCTGCATTTGACAATTCAGATGTAGCACGTTCTATTATTACAACCGGAAAAAATTCTAAACCTATGAAACTTGTAATAACTTATACTAAAATTTAAATACTAAAATAACATTAAATAAAAATGTGCGGAATTGTCGGATATATAGGAAATAGAGATGCTTACCCTATTTTAATAAACGGATTAAAAAGATTGGAATACCGCGGTTATGATTCTGCCGGAATTGCAATTATAGGAAAGACAACTAAAATCTTCAAGAAAAAAGGAAAAGTAAAAGACCTTGATATGCTTGTTAAAAACAATGATGTATCAGGACATATAGGAATAGGGCATACACGCTGGGCAACTCACGGTGAACCAAACGATGCTAATGCTCATCCGCACACTTCTCAGCATGGGAAATTTACTGTAATTCATAACGGGATAATAGAAAATTATACACGTTTAAAATATCGCTTAGAAGACAGAAACTACAAATTCAAAAGTAAGACAGATACTGAAGTTTTAGCCAACTTGATAGAATACATTTATCTCAAAGGCAAAGGTCAAATTGATGCTGAGCAAGCTGTCAGATTAGCTCTTTCAAAAGTAATCGGAGCTTACGGAATTGTTGTTATTGCACAGGATGAACCCGACAAACTAATTGCAGCACGAAAAGGCAGTCCGCTTGTAATAGGAATTGGCGAAGGTGAATATTTTATTGCTTCTGATGCCACACCGATTATAGAATACACTGACAGTGTAATTTATTTGAATAATGATAATGTTGCCGTTATTAAAAAAGATGAGCTTACCTTAAAAACAATAGATAATGATAAATTAGAGCCGAGCATACAGAAGTTAACAATGGATATCGGTTCGATAGAAAAAAACGGGTATGATCATTTTATGCTTAAAGAAATATTTGAGCAACCGCGTTCAATATTAGATACATTCAGAGGCAGAGTTGCTGCTGATTTATCAGAAATCAGGTTGGGCGGACTTCATAACACTATGCCACAATTAGAAAATGCAAAACGTATTCTTATTGTTGCCTGCGGAACTTCTTGGCATGCCGGTTTGGTAGGTGAATATTTAATTGAAACATTTGCCCGTATTCCCGTAGAAGTTGAATACGGCTCTGAATTCAGATACAGAAACCCGATTATCTATAAAGATGATGTAGTAATCGCAATAAGCCAAAGCGGTGAAACTGCAGATACTTTAGCAGCTATAAATATTGCAGAAAAAGCCGGGGCAACTGTTCTCGGAATATGCAATGTGGTAGGATCCAGCATTCCTCGTGAGACACATGCCGGTGTTTATACTCATGCCGGGCCCGAAATTGGTGTTGCCTCTACAAAGGCATTCACAGCACAAGTAACAGTTTTATCTATGATTGCTTTTATTCTCGGAAAGAATAAAGGATATATTAAAGATAAAGAGTACAAAAAATTAATACAAAACCTTGTTGATGTTCCTGATAAAATTAAAGAAATATTAGACCTTGATAATCAAATAAAAAAAATAGCTGCTTTGTACAAAGATGCAACAAACTTTTTATATCTCGGCAGAGGCTATCTTTTTCCCGTTGCATTAGAAGGTGCTTTAAAATTAAAAGAAATTTCCTACATTCATGCCGAAGGGTATCCTGCTGCAGAAATGAAACACGGACCTATTGCATTGATTGACAAAAATATGCCTGTTGTTATTGTTGCTACAAAAGATAAATCATACGATAAAATTGTCAGTAACATACAAGAAGTAAAAGCCCGAAACGGTATTGTAATAGCTGTTGTTACTAAAGGAGATAACATTATTAAGAATATGGCAGATCATGTTTTGGAAGTTCCGGAAGTTAATGAAGCATTAGCACCGCTTTTAACCGTAATTCCGTTGCAACTGCTTTCATACCATATTGCCGTAATGAGAGGTTGTAATGTTGATCAACCCAGAAATTTGGCTAAATCCGTAACTGTAGAATAATTTACGATATTTTTCAACAAAATGCCTCGTTATACAAACGGGGCTTTTTTAAGTTAAGCAAAAAAAGTATCTTTGAAACATAAATAATATTGACAAAAATCATATAGTAATTTATATGAAGATTTACATTTGCAAAAAAATAAATAAGTATGTCTGACCAAAAATTATTTAATGAATTTCCGCCGGTTGCAACCGAACAATGGGAAGAAAAAATAAAGCAAGACTTAAGAGGTGCCGATTACGAAAAGAAATTAGTAACAAAAACACCTGACGGTTTACGAATAAAGCCTTATTATCGAGAAGAAGACCTTAAAATATGCGAATATTTACAAAGCTCACCGGGTAAATTTCCTTTTGTAAGAAGCTCAAAAACAAAAGATAACAATTTCGACATTCGACAGAATATTTTTGTTGAAGACTTTGAAACAGCAAACAAAAAAGCTGTTAATGCAGTTGAAAGAGGTGCAAATTCAATCGGATTTTACGTATGTCATCAAGAACACATCTCACAAAAAGATTTTGATATTTTAATAAAAAATATAAATCCCGAAACAATTATGCTCAATTTTATTTCGGGAAAATTATCAGAAAAAATTCTGAAATTATTCTTAAAAAATTCTGAGCAAAAAAAGCAAAATCCCAACAAAATAAAAGCATCTTTCGATTTTGACCCCTTTGGATATACTACGATAACAGGAGATTTTTACAACAAAAAAAATCCGGAAAAAGATTTCGGCACACTCAAAAACATGCTGAAACTTACCGAGAAATATTCTTTCATTAAAATTTTAACTGTAAACGGAATATATTTTGCAAATGCCGGAGTTTATCCCGTTCAAGAACTTGCATTTGCACTGTCTTCTGCAAACGAAACACTTGCCGAAGCTCAAAAAGCAGGAATAAATATTGAAAATTTAATCCCGAAAATAATATTTACTTTCGGTATCGGTTCAAACTATTTTATCGAAATTGCAAAATTAAGAGCCGCTCGCTTCCTTTGGGCAAAAATTGTTGAAACTTGGACGGCTAAAAGAGAAATCGGAGAAATGTTTATTAATTCAATTAATTCCGACTTAAACAAAACCGTTTGCGATCCTTATGTTAACCAATTGCGAAACACAACCGAAGCGATGTCTGCCGTTATCGGCGGAACCGATTGGCTGACGGTTAATCCTTTTGATAAAGCATATAAAAAGCCGAATAAATTTTCAGAAAGAATTGCCCGAAATATCGGCATAATTCTTAAAGAAGAGGCATATTTTGACAAATCAATCGACCCCTCGGCAGGTTCATATTATATTGAAAATTTAACTGACAACATAGCGGATAAATCGTGGGAGTTATTCCTTGAAATTGAAAATAAAGGCGGATATTATTCGGCATTAAAGCAAAATTTAATTCAAACAAAAATAAAAGAAGCCGCTCAAACACGAGATTTAAACATTGCAACACGTAAAGAAATTCTGCTCGGAACAAATCAATATCCGAATTTAAACGAAACAATAAAAGACGATATTGATTTTAATGTTTATTCATGGTCATTGCCGGAGAATAAAAACTCTGAAATCGAACCGATTAAATTTTACCGAGGAGCAAAAGCATTTGAAGAACTTCGGCTTTCAGTTGAAAAATTAGAGAAACAACCCGGTGTATTCTTATTAACATACGGAAATCTTGCAATGAGAAAAGCTCGTGCAACTTTTGCAACTAACTTTTTTGCTTGTGCAGGATATAAAATTATTGATAATCCCGGTTTTGAGAACTTAAAAGCCGGAACAGATGCAGCATTAAAAGAGAAAGCTGATATTGTGGTTATCTGCAGTTCAGACGATGAATATCTTGAAATTGTATCGGAAATTTCCAATTCTGTAAAAGGCAAAGCAATTACCGTTATTGCCGGTTACCCGAAAAACCATATCAACGAACTTAACGAAAAAGGCATTGAACACTTTATTCATGTTAAATCCGATGTTTTAAAAATTTTACAAAATTTCAATAAACTTTTAGGTATAAAATAAATCCTTTTGAACTTTATAAATGTTTACTTTAAGAACTTTGTACTTTAAACTAAAAAAATGCGACCCGATTTCAATAAAATAAATATAAAAGAAGCAAATTTAAATTCTGAAACTCCGAAGAATAACGGTAATAAATTCATTACACAGGAACAAATCGAATTAAATGCTTTCTACACAAAAAATGATTTAAAAAATTTTGAACATTTGCATTATGCAGCAGGCTTACCTCCTTTTCTTCGAGGACCGTACTCTGCAATGTATGTAATGCGTCCCTGGACAATCAGGCAATATGCAGGTTTTTCGACTGCCGAAGAATCTAACGCATTCTACCGGCGAAATCTCGCTGCCGGACAAAAAGGACTTTCCGTAGCTTTCGATTTGGCAACACACAGAGGTTATGATTCTGACCATGAACGTGTTGTGGGCGATGTCGGAAAAGCCGGTGTTGCAATCGACAGTATTTTGGATATGAAAATATTGTTCGACCAAATTCCTTTAAATAAAATGTCGGTTTCTATGACAATGAACGGTGCTGTTTTGCCGGTATTAGCTTTTTATATTGTTGCCGGACTTGAACAAGGAGCGAAATTAGAAGAACTTTCGGGAACAATACAAAATGATATTCTGAAAGAATTTATGGTCCGAAACACATATATTTATCCGCCGATTCCTTCAATGCGAATTATTGCCGATATTTTTGAATACACTTCTAAAAAAATGCCCAAATTTAACTCAATAAGTATTTCCGGATACCATATGCAGGAAGCCGGAGCAACTGCAGATCTTGAATTGGCATATACATTGGCTGACGGGTTGGAATATTTGCGAACCGGCGTAAATGCAGGAATGAATATTGACAGTTTTGCACCTCGACTTTCATTCTTTTGGGCAATAGGAATGAACCATTTTACCGAAATTGCAAAAATGCGTGCCGCCAGAATGCTTTGGGCAAAAATTGTTAAGCAATTTAACCCTAAAAACCCTAAATCAATGGCACTCAGGACTCACAGTCAAACTTCGGGTTGGAGTTTAACCGAACAAGACCCTTTTAACAATATTGCACGAACTTGTATTGAAGCTATGGCTGCCGCACTCGGACACACGCAATCGCTTCATACCAACGCACTTGACGAAGCCATTGCTTTGCCTACCGATTTCTCGGCAAGAATTGCCCGTAACACACAAATTTATTTACAGGAAGAAACCGGAATTACAAAATCCGTTGACCCTTGGGCAGGTTCTTATTACGTTGAAAAATTAACACACGAAATTGCTCATAAAGCTTGGAAGTTAATTGAAGAAGTTGAAAAACTCGGAGGAATGGCAAGAGCAATTGAAACCGGAATTCCGAAAATGCGTATAGAAGAAGCAGCAGCAAGAAAACAAGCCAGAATAGACAGCGGAAAAGACATAATCGTAGGTGTAAATAAATACAGACTCGAAAAAGAAGACCCTATTGATATTCTGGAAGTTGATAATACCGCCGTAAGAAAATCGCAGATAGAACGTCTTAAAAAATTAAAAGCCGAAAGAAACAACGAAGAGCTTAAAAGAGCTCTCGACAAAATTACCGAATCAATGAAAACAGGAAAAGGAAATTTACTGGAACTTTCTGTTGATGCGGCACAAAAAAGAGCCACTCTCGGCGAAATTTCCGATGCAATCGAAAAAGTTACCGGACGCTACAAAGCTGTTATTCGTTCAATATCCGGAGTTTACTCATCAGAAAGCAAAAATGACATGAGTTTTGAAAAAGCAAAAAAATTGGCAGATAAATTTGCCGAACAAGAAGGTCGCCGACCGCGAATTATGATAGCAAAAATGGGACAAGACGGACACGACCGCGGAGCAAAAGTCGTCTCAACCGGCTATGCCGACATCGGTTTTGACGTGGACATAGGTCCTTTATTTCAAACCCCGTCCGAAGCTGCTAAACAAGCCGTTGAAAACGATGTTCACGTACTCGGCGTTTCCAGTTTGGCTGCCGGACATAAAACCCTTGTTCCGCAAGTAATAGCCGAACTCAAAAAACTCGGTCGCGAAGATATTATGGTTATCGTAGGCGGCGTAATACGCGGCGTAATACCTCATCAGGATTATCAATTTTTATATGATGCAGGCGTTGTCGGTATTTTCGGTCCGGGAACATCCGTTGCCAAAGCCGCCATTCAAATTTTGGAAGTGCTTTTGGATTAGAATATTGACAAAAAACCGTGCCACGCTGTAGCGTGGCACGGATAAACAATAAATTCGATATATTTAAAATATATGCAATAAAAAAGGCTGCCCCAAAAGGCAGCCAAATGTATCTCAATCATACAAACTGTATTGTAAATCAGATTTCTTAAAAAACAAAAGTCTTTAAGAAAGTAATTAATTGAATTAAAATGCTGATTAGCGTTAAAACAATAATTACTATATCTGATTTCTTCTGTTTGTAAATGAAGAAATTCATATTACAAAACTATACAAAATTTCAGTTTTTCAAATTTATGAGTGAAGAAAAAATGTAATTTGCCGTATCAAGAGTATTTTGAACTATATTTGTATTTATATCATACAGCGTGGTACGGTGTAGCTCATAAACCCGCAGGGTTTATTATTTATCGAAGACACGCACAAGATGTCTCTGCGGAATATCGAAATTAAAAATAAAAAAATATTTTTCCTTTACGATTATTGACATATTTAAAATATTTCGTTTCTTTGCAAAAATTTTCGGACTTAAATTTGTATTATTAAGTTTGAAATAATATTAAAAAAATGACAATACAAGTCTTAAAATCTAAAATTCACAGAGTTACCGTAACCGGTGCGGATTTGAACTATGTAGGCAGCATTACGATTGACGAAGCACTTATGGAAGCTGTCAACATAATCGAAGGCGAAAAAGTTCAGATAGTAAACAACAACAACGGCGAACGCATTGAAACTTATGTTATTAAAGGCGAGCGAAATTCCGGAAAAATTGAGCTTAACGGAGCGGCGGCACGCAGAGTAATGCCCGGCGACATTATTATTATTTTCTCCTATGCTTTTATGGATTTCGAAGAAGCAAAAAAATTCAAACCTTGGATTGTATTTCCGGATACGGAAACCAATCAAATTATTGATTAAAAACCGGTTATTTTAATGATAAATTATTGCACTTTCACTTTCGGAAGTGTTTTTTTGTATCATTCTTTTTGATTTTAGAACCCTCAGGTTTTAATTATTTTTTTACTTTTGTTCTATGGCAAAAATAAAAACCGTTTATGTTTGCAGCAATTGCGGAAACAAAGTTGCAAAATGGGTAGGACAATGTTCTGCCTGCGGCGAATGGAATACTTTTGAAGAAGAAATTGAACAAAAAGTAAAAAATTCTTCTTATACACCTGCCCGAAAATTTATTTCCAAACCAAAACTCATAAAAGACATAACATACGAAAAAGAACAACGCATTGATACTCTTAACAATGAATTTAACAGGGTATTGGGCGGAGGACTTGTCCGGGGTTCAATAGTACTTATAGGAGGCGAACCCGGAATAGGCAAATCTACACTGGCTTTGCAGATTGCTGCTCGCTTACAAAAATATAAAACACTGTATATATCCGGGGAAGAAAGTTTACAGCAAATAAAATTACGTGCCGAACGTATTTCTGAAGAATATAATAATTGCTTTATTTTATGTGAAACACAAATGGAAAACATTTTACGCCACAGCGAAGAATTAGATCCGGATATTATTGTAATCGACTCAATTCAAACCGTTCATACTGAAAGAAGCGATTCTTCGCCCGGAAGTATCTCTCAAATAAGAGAATGTACAACGGAAATAATGAAATATGCAAAAGAAAACGGCAAACCCGTTCTTTTAATCGGGCATATCAACAAAGAAGGAAATTTGGCAGGTCCTAAAGTTCTGGAACATATTGTTGATACTGTTTTACAATTTGAAGGCGACAGAAATCATATTTACAGAATTTTACGAGCATCAAAAAATCGTTTCGGATCAACAAATGAAATTGGAATTTTTGAAATGCAAAGCATCGGTTTACGAGAAGTTACGAATCCTTCCGAACTTTTGCTTTCGCAGAATGAAGAAGCAATAAGCGGTGTAACTGTTTCGGCAACCATAGAAGGAGCAAGACCTTTTTTAATTGAAATTCAGGCACTTGTAAGCACTGCAGCCTACGGTAATCCGCAAAGAAGTTCAACAGGATTTGACATTAGAAGGCTAAATATGCTGCTTGCCGTACTGGAAAAACGTGCCGGGTTTCGTTTGGCACAAAAAGATGTGTTCCTGAATGTAGCGGGAGGCATAAAAATTGATGACCCGGCAGGTGACCTTGCCGTAATTTGCTCTGTTTTATCTTCCGATATTGATATTGCTTTACCAAAAGATACCTGTTTTGCAGGAGAAGTCGGATTATCAGGTGAAATTCGTCCGGTAACTCGCATTGAACAACGCATAAGCGAAGCCGAAAAACTCGGGTTTAAACGTATTTTTATTTCACGCTATAACACAAAAAGTATTGATATTGCAAAATTTAAAATAAAAATTATCGGTGCCGGAAAAGTTGAAGAGGTTTTCAGGAATTTATTAAAAAAATAATTTATCAAACGCAAGATAGGCAGGATAAATGTGGTTTGCAACAAAAAACGGAATTATACGCTATAACGGAAAAGATTATTCTATTTATAAACTTTCAGAAAATACAAAAACATACAAAATAATCTTCATCAGCATTATAGAATAAATTTTCAGGATGAAATATATTTCAATACAGATTGAATTTTAACATCTGATTTCTCTTTATATTTTTCAACAAAGCGTGCCAAACAAAAGTATATTTATTACTGACAGCTTCTATCTTTGTGCCGTCAATATACTGAATATCAAGGGAAACATATCCGAGTTCCGCTAATAATCTGACTATTTCCGCAAACAAATTTTGAATTTCTTTTAAAGCCTTTTGTCACGAAAATAATTTATGGTTCGAAAATCAGGTGTGCTGTTTCCGAAAATCCATATAAAATAAATATTTCTGTATAATGCTTGTGCAATTTTTCTGCTTGAATGTATATTATTGAAATAGGCATAAAATAGAATTTTCAGTATTACTATCGGATGATAACTGCTTGTACCGCCTCCTTTTTATTTTACTAAAACCAAAATGAGAGTGGTGAAATAACCGAGGACTATTGGTCAAATAACCCGAAAAGCCTGTCGTTTTATTTTTTAAAAATTAAATAAAAATTTGAAATAATTCAGAAATTGACACAAAACAATGCTTGAAAACATTTTATTTTTGTTTTTTATATCGTATCTTTGTAAAAGTACCAGCCGGGCGTTTTTATTTATCTTGTTATTTGTCATAACAGAAACGCTTAAAAAACACCAAAAATAATTTATTTAAAAAATTAATAACCTTAAAATACACAAATATTAAGTATTAGAAAAAGGTTTTAAATGGCGTATATTTTGTTGTTTCTATATTAAAATACCATACTAAGATATAATAAATTTAATCAACTAAGCAAAAATATGAAAACTTACTTCGCAAAAATTGTGTTTCTGTTAACAATGTTGTTATTCATAAATTATTTTTTTGTAAGATATGTTTCTGCACAAAATAAATTTGAAGGTATTAATTATTTAAAACAATTGAATGCAGAATTAATAACTCCGGTAAGATTGTATTCTGATAAGTTTGATAATCTTTATGTTTCGGAAAGCGAAAATAACTGTATTATTAAATATGACGCCTCAGGAAATTTTAAAAAAAAAATAACCCTTAATTTTTCACCGCTGTCTATTGTTGTTGACGAAAAAGGAGACATTTATGCCGGAGATAAAAACACCGGGTTGATATACAGAATAACTAAAAACGGACAAACTTCGGTATTTTTTGATGCCTGCCAATTTCCTGCATATATGGATATGAGCCCGAACGGAGACTTATATATTGCCGACAGCCAATTACAACAAATATTTGTAACAGATAAATCAGGAAAATTGAAAAATATTATCGGACAAGGGAAATTAATATATCCCTCAACGGTAAAATATGACGGTAAAAACAAAAGAATTTTAGTAGGAGAACACGGCGGAATAGGAAACGGATTTACTCCCGTATGCCGAGTTTCAGTTTTTAGCCTGAACGGTGATTTTATCGCAAATTTCGGCAAGTACGGTAACGGAGACGGTGAATTTTACAGAATACAGGGAATAACAATAGGAAAATGCGATAACATCTACGTTTGCGACACATATTTAGGACAAATAAGTGTTTTTGATGAAAATTTTAACTTTATAACTAAATTCGGCAAGTACGGCAAAAATCCCGGAGAATTAGATATACCTTTAGATATAACATTTAATTCAAAAGAAGAAATATTTGTGAGTTCAATGAATAACGGTTCCGTTGAAGTTTTCAAAATGTCGGACTCTCTTCCTTCTTCAAATATGATGAACTCCGATAAAGTTCTGTGCCCCGGAGAAAATGCAGAAATAAACATCAGGCTTACCGGAACATCGCCGTGGACATTTACCTATACTGTTGACAATACAAACCCCGTAGAAATAACAACGGCAAGTAACCCCTATGTATTAACAGTATCAGATCCGGGTATTTATGAAATTGTAAGTTTAACCGATGCAAATAATTCGGGATATTGCTATACGGGAAGTGCCGTTATTAAAAAATATGATAATATGCCGAATGTTGATGTTTCCGCACAAACAACTTCTTTCTGTAAAGGTGATTCCGTTAAAATAAGGTTTGACTTAAAAGGAACTCCTCCGTGGTCATATGCATTTACGTCCGATATAATAAATGAAAACATAAAAACTTATGACTCTCTTTATTATTTGTATGTTAAAAACGGCGGTAAGTATAGAATAGATAAAGTGACAGACGCTTATTGTTCTTCAAATAATTTTATAAAGCGTATTACCTTAACAGAGTATCCGAAACCTGTTTCAGACTTTGATGTCGCAATTAACGAACTTAAAGTCGAATTTATTAACCGGTCTGAAAACTCGGAGTCATATATTTGGAGTTTCGGCGACGAAACCCAAAGCTTTGAAGAAAATCCGGTGCATACCTATATGTTTCCGGGAAATTATAATGTAGAGTTGAAATCTGCAAATTCGTTATGCGGAGAAAATACTGTTATTAAAAGTTTGAATATAGAAAGTGCATCTGCTGTTACGAAAAATGATGTTTATAAAAATCAAAATATTAAACTCTACCCGAATCCGTCGAACGGAAATTTTCATTTAGACATTAATGAAAATACGGGAAAAGATGTTATGATTGAAATATTTTCCATGAGCGGTAAACTTATTTATTCCGAAAAATATAAACCGAAAGTAAAACATAAAAAAATAAATATAATAAATATTCCCGACGGCATTTATATGTTAAAAGTAAAATCTTCAAGTTATATAGAACCTTTTAAATTAGTTATTCAAAATAAGAATTAATAAGAAGGAATAAAATCAAATCAAATGAAAATTTTATCAAAAAATAAAACAAAAAAAATATTAGCGGTATCGATTATTTTTTTCAGCTTTATATTGGTTGCATTAGCATCTCAGAATAATTACATGTTAAGCAATATATTTAATACAAGTATAAAACCGAAATCGGATGCTCCTCATAATTTCACCTGTAATTCTTGTCATATAACACATACAAGTCCGGGACTTACCTTAACTTCTGTTAACGGAAACGCAAACTTATGTATGAGTTGCCATAATCCGGCAGGGTCGGCAAGTGCAAAACCATTTTCCGATTCCAATAAAGCTCAACCCGGGATTTCCGGAAATTCTCATGCATGGGATGTGCCGGCTGTTAATGTCTTATACGCGGCAAATCTTACCACAAACCCCGAAATGTTGAAACGTGTAATTAATGACACGATAATTTGCTCCACTTGTCATGATCAACATTCGCAAACATATATTCCGTTTTTAAGAGCCGATAATACCGGTGATGCAATGTGTAAAGACTGCCATTCCGCAAGAAATGTAGGAAGATACGCCGATGATAATGTTAATAACAGAGGCAGCCATCCGGTCGGAGTTTTATATAATTCGGCAGACTCTCGATTCTTGTCAGTCCCATTGGCACCGATACAAACGGTAGGCTCAAAAGTTGAATGTTCAAGTTGCCACCAAATACACTATGCACCTACGAATGACGGAAATATTTTAAGAAAAACAAACGATGCGACACTATGTTCGTCTTGCCATGTTTATAAAAACTTCGGAACATCTCTCGACCATAAAGGGATGACTTGTGTTACTTGTCACTACGCCCATCAAAATAACTCTAACAATATTTATTTGGTCAGAGATGTAATAAAAACACCAAACAGCGGTTCTAAAACAGTAGTTTTTACGGCAAATACAAGTCCGGATAACTTTGCTGATGCTACCGGCACTTTCGACGGTGTTTGTGAAGTATGTCATACTTTAACAGACCACTATACAAATACCTCCGGCGGAACCTCCGATGCAAGACATGATCCCGCATCACAATCGTGTATATCTTGTCATCCGCATAATAATGCTTTTTATGCACAGTCAAATTGTTTTGATTGCCACAATACCGTTCAGGATAAACCGGGTGTAGGGCCTGCAGGCGGGAGAAGACAAATTGTTGACAGCAACGGAGACGGTACCGGCACAGGTGGTGACTTTAAAAGATCTTCTCATCACGTGGTCGGAAGTATCCCGAATATCAGCGATTGCTTAAAATGTCATTACATGGGAGATCACAAAAAGGGAGAAGTTAAACTTTTCGACCCGGATCAAGGATATTTGAATATCATTACTTACAATCCTGCAAACAAGGCTAGTGTTGAAGATTTCTGTTTAAATTGCCACGATGCTGACGGCAGAAACGGAAACACTGCTCCTTTTAGTGATGGTGTTAACGTGCCGGTTATTGACAAAACATTATGGACAAGTTCTTCTCATAAATCAAGTCCTTATACGTGTCTTGATTGTCATGATAACGGACACGGTTCAAATAAGAAGAATTTATTGGGTCCGTTTGATTACACGGCAGATGCTTCTCCGGATCCTATGAATGACGAAGAAGAGTTTTGTGAAAACTGCCACAGTGCTGCCGGTGCCGCAACTACAGATATTGAGTCTGAGTTCAACAGAACACATACACATCAGGTGAACGAAGTCCCTGAATTAGGAACAAATTCCGGACTGGAATGTGTAAGCTGTCACAATCCTCATCAAAATACATCCGCAAATCCTGTTAGCGATCCTGATAATCTTTTAGCACTTATGCCTATAAATAACGGTGCAAACGGAACTCGTGATTTTTGTTTGCGTTGTCATGACGGAGCACCTCCCGCAGGTATAGCATTTCCCTCCAGTTCATACGGAACCGGCTGGGATAAATCGGCATATGTAAACTCAAGACATGATCAGGTCATTAATATAGGCGAAACAAATTATGTAGGAACTTCGGAAGATTGTTTAGCGTGCCACCAACATCACGGTGCCGACGGAACTCCGGAAGATACTTATACAGGAATTTACACAATGATAAAGGGCAAATACGATAAAAGCGGAAGCTCTACATCTAATACCTGTAACCCGTGGGACAATAATGTTAACGGAGACTATCAATTATGCTGGGATTGTCATAATACCTCTCTTATTCCGAATCGAAACGATGCTTTTGATGATTTGCACAACACACATGTTAACGGAGAAGACTCTCCGTGTATTCTCTGCCATGACGTGCATAATGCCTATGATGCAGGAGAACGAGGACTTATAAATTTCGTTTACGGTTCCGGATCTAAAGCTGATAATGATGTGGGTTTATCTGATCAATCCAATGCTTTTTACTTTACAGCTACCAATACAGCGTATTGTTATTTGAATTGTCACAGCACCTGGGGGTGTGGCTGGAGGCGTCACAGACCCAGAGGATATATAGGGAACCCGTTAAATTATCCGTGGAACTATACTTGGCCTAAATAAAAACTGTTGCATATTAATATTGAGGCTGTCTAAAAAGAGACAGCCTCTTTTTTTCTTAAAAACTATTCTTAAAAAGTGACATTCAGTAAAAGCATAATTATTTGTAATATTTAAAATCCCATAATGACATATTAAGTGTTGATTCAATCTTTTCTTCTGTTTTGTCATCAAGAGCAGGGAAAAAATCCAGTCCTGTAGCTGCTTCAACATCATCAATACTTACGGCATAGTCTTTAAATGAATCTTCAATATCTTTATTCGGCATTAAAAACCCGATACCTTTTTCTTCGTCTAAATCTAAAATAACTTTATAATATGTTTCCGGAACACTAACTTTATGAGTGCCGATTGTAGGTAATCCGTCTTTTAAAACCGGTCCTGTTACCACATATACACCATTATAAATTTCCGCCCAATGTCGAACTTCTGATTCAAGCCACATCCATTTTCCTTCGTTGAAAGCATGCACTTGCGGAGACATATTACTCATAAAAAAACTTTCGGACATTGCTTTTTCTGACCAACGGAAATCAGCTGCCGGAGCCATATGTCCTCTGGCATAAGTATTTTCGGTAGGTTGATAATCACTTAAATCGGCACTTCCGCCGGTAACGGAAGGATCGACACGAAAATCATCGGTCCTTTCATAAGTTGTTGCTGCGGCTTCTTCTTTTGTCAGTTCATAAGCAACCCAATCAGCTTGTTCGTGTTCTTCATTATATGACAAGGTATAAGCAAAATGTTCAATAATTTGATGATCTCCGACCGCTGCGGGAAGTTCAATTTTATCCGAATTAACTGATTCTTTTTTGCAAGAAGAAAATACTGCAATAATGAGTATTACAGACCAAATGATTTTTATTGAGATTTTCATTTATTGAGATTTTAGAACAAAAGTAATGATTTTATTTAAAAAGTTCGATACTCAAATTGAGGTATTATAATTATATCTGCACCGAAAACTTCAATCATTTTTCTGCGTTCAATTGAAACTTTCAATTTTTACAATTATTTCAACTTTTTTGTTTGTATTCAATGTATTAATTCTTACAAGTCTCCGATTGTCAGAAGGATATTGTCATATATCATTTTGGAAGAATTAATTATAGTATTGAGAAGATAATTAACAGGGCATTTTTTAATTGAAAACCAAAATTATAGATTTGCTTTAATTTCATTAGTAATTACTGCAAATTCTTCGTTTGTTAATTTTAGTTTATCCCTTTTAAAATTTAACTCGGCTTCATCTTTAAACGGAATTAAATGAATATGTGCGTGCGGAACTTCTGTTCCGATAACAACTATACCTACACGAATACAATCTGTTGCTTTATCAAGTGCTTTTGCAATTTTCTTGGCAAAAACCATCATACCTCCGAGTGTTTCGTCATCAACATTAAATATATAATCAATTTCTTTTTTGGGAACAATCAATGTATGTCCTTTTGTTAACGGATTAATATCCAGAAAAGCAAAAAAGTTTTCATCTTCCGCTATTTTATAGGACGGAATTTCTCCGTTTATTATTTTAGTGAAAATTGATGCCATATTTTTTAAATTTAAATGGAGATGTCAAGAATTTCAAACGTAACAGTGCCTGCAGGAACCTGAATATTAACTTTATCTCCTTTCTTTTTTCCGAGAAGCCCTTTTGCAATAGGAGTTTCAACAGAAATTTTCTTTTCTTTTATATTTGCTTCTCTTTCGGAAACAATTGTGTATTCTGTTATGAAACCATTTTGAATATTTTTCAACTTTACTTTATTCATAATTTGAACACGTGAAGTGTCAATCATAGATTCATCAACAATTTTTGCATTTCTGAGCGTTGCCTGAAGTTGAGCAATTTTCATTTCCACCATACCCTGTGCTTCTTTAGCAGCATCATATTCAGCATTTTCCGAAAGATCACCTTTATCTCTTGCTTCTGCAATTTGTTTTGACAATTTCGGGCGTTCAACCATGGTCAAATGCTCAATTTCTTCTTTCAGTTTTTTAAATCCTTCTTCTGTTAAATAAACTATATCTGCCATAAATCTTAAATTAAAACAGTAAAAAAAGAAAGAATCCCAAAGTATTTATATTAATACTGCAAGACTCTTTTGAAATACAAAGATACAAAATTTTGTATCGAACTGCAAATTTTTTAAATTTTGAAAATGATTTTTCAGGTTTCTACCTGAACCATTTTTTAGGATATTCTGAAGAATCGTGTTTCTTATTTCCTTCTTTATCTCTTTTCTTTTTATGAAGTTTTTTGTATTGTGCTTTATCTCTTTTGTTAATTCTTTTTTTATCCTCTTTCATCCTCTTCTTAACTTCCTTGTTCTGAAGTGCATAACTCCGTTTTTTTCTTAATTGTAATAATTTCTCCGTAAATTTTTCTTGTTTAGACCGTGCTTTTTTAAAAATAATTTTTTCACTTCCGCGTAAACGCATTCCTTTACCCTTGTTCAGTATTATTTGTTCATTATCTGTGAGTGAATAACGTCTTCTCAATCGTTGCTCTTTTCTGTCGTATTTAAGACTGACTTTATTTTTCCTTACGGCTTCTTGTTTTGCTTGTAACTTAAATTGTTTATTTACTGTTTTATACCTTTTTATATCTGAGATTGTATCATCCGGAGAGGTATCTGACTTCTTTAAACGGTCATAAATCATTGTTTTTCGGTATCTTGAAATACGACGGTTTATTAATTTCTTTCTGTATTTATACGACATATTTCCCGAAAATCTCAATATCAGTTTGTCGATAAAATTTTTATCGCGCTTCATATCAATTTTTTTAACACGAGGAGAATTTGTGTATTTTTTTACATAATGGCTTCTGTCATAATCATCCCAGGCACGTAATAAAGAATCTTGCTGCTCTGCATTTAATTTTAACCACAAACCCGGAGTAAGACTTTCCGGTTTTTCATTTTCTTTTGATGTTGTTGAGCTGTCGGATTTGTTTTTGTGAAATAAGCTAAATCCTTTTTTTTGGTTTAAGGAGTCATTTATAATTGTATCTTGTTGTGTCAAGGTACTGTCATTTTTATTTTTACGCTTAAAGAGATTTTTGAACGAAAATTTCTTTTTTTGAGATATTGTATCTTCAGTTTTTTCTTTACTACGCCGTTTAAAAAAATTGGAAAAAGAGAATCTATGTTTTGTTATTGTATCGTTTTGAGTAACTAAAGTATCTGAATAAGGACTGTTATCGGTATTTTCTTGTGCCGAAACAGAAGAAAAAATCAATATAAATATTGAAATAAGAAGAATATATTTAGTTTTTTTTGTAACTTGCATCTTTGAAAAAACATCAAATTTAGTTCTAAAAAATTTGAATACCGTAAATTTATGATTAAAACAGCATATTTCAACATAAAAACACATTTTTCTGTTATTTTATTATTCAGTCTTTTTATTTTTTCAAGTTGTGATAAAAATAATAATCCTATACCTAATGTATATGTTGATTTTACGATTGATTTAACCGACCCTCTATACTATGATCTACAATCTGTCGGGGGCTACGTATATATTACAGGCGGTGTAAACGGTATTCTGATTTACAGAAGTTCTGCCGATGAATTCAAAGCTTATGATCGTACGTGCCCGTATGATCCGGATATCGGAAGAATTATTGTTGATGATTCAAGATTAAATGCTGTTGACTCTGTCGGTTGTAAATCTGAGTTTTCATTATTGCTTGACGGTGCCGTTTCTAAAGGGCCTTCACAATATCCGCTTAAACAATATAACTGCATATACGATAGAAATGCTCAATATTTACGTATTAAAAATTAAAAAAGTCCGATTTCTCGGACTTCATTAAAAAAAATATATCTTTCTAATATCTGTAATGATCTGCTTTATAAGGACCTTCAACAGGAATACCTACATATTCAGATTGTTCTTTTGTTAACTCTGTCAGTTTTGCTCCTACATGCTCCAAATGCAATCTGGCAACTTCTTCATCTAATTCTTTTGGAAGTCTGTAAACACCTGTTTCATAGCTGTTTTGCCATAATTCCAGTTGTGCCAAAGTTTGGTTTGTAAATGAATTGCTCATTACAAAAGAAGGATGTCCGGTAGCATTGCCCAAATTTACAAGTCGTCCTTCCGAAAGTAAAATAATGGAATGCCCGTCGGGAAAAACAAATTGATCAACCTGAGGTTTTATGTTGATACGTTTTATACCGGGATAATTCATTAGTTTTTCAACTTGAATTTCATTATCAAAATGACCAATGTTACAGACAATGGACTTATCTTGCATCTTTTCCATATGTTTAATGGTAATAACATCTTTATTGCCGGTTGTTGTAACATAAATATTTGCTTCCGGAAGCATATCTTCAACTGTTTTTACTGCAAAACCTTCCATGGTTGCCTGCAATGCACAAATAGGGTCAATTTCTGTTACCGTAACTCTGGCACCGTAACCGACCATAGATTTTGCCGAACCCTTCCCGACATCTCCGTATCCGAGAATGAGTACTTTTTTTCCGGCAAGCATAATATCGGTTGCTCTTTTAATTCCGTCAGGCAGTGATTCTCGACAGCCGTATGTATTATCAAATTTTGATTTTGTAACCGAATCATTAACATTAATAGCCGGGAATAATAATTTACCTGCTTCATGCATTTGATACAAACGGTGTACGCCGGTTGTGGTTTCTTCCGAAACACCTTTGATTGATTTTGCCGATTTATGCCATTTTTGAGGGTTATCTTTTAAAGTTGCTTTTAATTTTTTTAATAATTCAATTTCATCTTCGGCATCAACTTTTGCTTCTAATAAAGAAGGATTATTTTCTGCTTCAAATCCTTTAATAACCATTAATGTAGCATCACCGCCGTCATCAACAATTAAGTCCGGGGTTTCTCCGTTAGGAAATGTTAATGCTTGTTCGGTACACCACCAATATTCTTCTAATGTTTCGCCTTTCCACGCAAATACCGGAACACCGGCTGCTGCAACAGCTGCTGCTGCATGATCTTGAGTAGAAAAAATATTGCAACTTGCCCAACGCACATCAGCACCAAGTTTAACCAGAGTTTCAATCAATACTGCCGTTTGAATTGTCATATGCAAAGAACCTGTAATTTTTGCACCTTTTAAAGGTTTACTTTCTCCGTATTTTTTTCTTAAAGCCATTAAACCGGGCATTTCATATTCTGCCAAAGCAATTTCTTTTCTTCCGAAATCAGCCAAATTTATATCTTTTACTTTATAATCGACAACTTGTCCTGTATTTGTCATATTTGATATTTATTTTAAATTAAGACTGCAAATATAATGAAAAATCCTTTAGTGCGAATTATTGTATTTATAGTTTCAAATCTCAGATAATTTTCAAATTCAATTTAATTCTTATTTTTGCGAAACAATAATATAAATAATCATTATGAAAGCATACGTATTTCCCGGACAAGGGGCACAATTTACAGGAATGGGCAAAGATTTATATGAAAACTCGAAACTTGCAAAAGAAATGTTTGAAAAAGCAAACGAAATTTTGGGTTTCAGAATTACAGATTTAATATTTGAAGGAACCGATGAAGATTTAAGACAAACAAATGTAACGCAACCGGCAATATTTTTACATTCGGTTATTCTTGCCGCAACTTTGGGTGATGATTTTAAACCGGATATGGTTGCCGGGCATTCTTTGGGAGAATTTTCGGCATTGGTTGCAAACAGAGTTTTATCTTTTGAAGACGGTCTTAAACTTGTTTCTCAAAGAGCCGAAGCTATGCAAAAAGCTTGCGAAATTGAACCTTCAACTATGGCTGCCGTATTGGGAATGGAAGACGAAAAAGTTGAAAAAATTTGTGCTTCAATTGATGATATTGTAGTTCCTGCAAATTATAATACAAACGGACAAATTGTTATTTCCGGTTCAATGAAAGGGATTGATACTGCAATAGAAAAATTAACGGAAGCAGGGGCAAAAAGAGCCATAAAATTGAATGTAGGCGGTGCTTTTCATTCTCCGCTTATGGAACCGGCACGAGAAAAATTGGCAGCCGCAATTGCAAATACTGTTTTCGGCAAACCAACTTGTCCTATTTATCAAAATGTTACGGCAAAAGCAGTTACCGATACAGAAGAAATTAAAAAAAACTTAGTTGCACAATTAACAGCACCTGTCCGCTGGACTCAAATTATGAAAAATATGATTGCCGACGGCGCAACTTCTTATACCGAAGTGGGACCGGGAAAAGTGTTACAGGGTTTAATAAAAAAAATTGATCGGAAATTTCCCGTTTTTAGTGCATAGAATTAAAAAATAAGTATGTTACTAAATGTGAAACCCTACATAAATATATATTATAAAAAAACAGCCGAATAAAAACTCGGCTGTCAATCAATGTACTATATAATATTTATTAACCTTTAATATTTGCAACTAAAAACTCTCGATTTAAACGAGCAATGTGTGCTAATGAAATTCCTTTCGGACATTCCGGCTTGCAAGCACCCGTATCAGAACAATTTCCGAAACCGAGTTCG
>JAADGE010000039.1 GCA_013152535.1 Chlorobiota bacterium | reverse complement strand
GGTTTGGCGACCATATTCTTTGCTCGTCGTGTTGCTTCATGTTTATATGAAATAAAAAAACAGCCGAATAAAAACTCGGCTGTCAATCAATTTACTGTATATAGTTATTAACCTTTAATATTGGCAACTAAAAACTCTCGATTTAAACGAGCAATGTGTGCTAATGAAATTCCTTTCGGACATTCCATCTCGCAAGCACCCGTATTAGAACAATTTCCGAAACCGAGTTCGTCCATTTTGGCGACCATATTTTTTGCTCGTCGTGTGGCTTCAAGTTTACCTTGCGGAAGAAGTGCCAACTGAGATACTTTTGCAGCTACAAATAACATTGCTGAGGAGTTTTTACAAGTTGCCACACAAGCACCGCAACCGATACATGCAGCCGCATCCATAGCCTCATCAGCATCTGCTTTAGGAATAGTTACAGAATTAGCATCCGGAACACCTCCGGTTGAAACAGACACAAAACCGCCTGCCTGCATTATTTTTTCATAAGCAGTTCTGTCAACCATTAAATCTTTGATAATAGGAAAACTTCCTACGCGCCAAGGTTCAATGGTAATAGTTTCACCATCGGTAAACTTACGCATATGCAATTGACAAGTAGTAACCAAACTGTCAGGTCCGTGAGCACGACCGTTAATAAACAAACTGCACATTCCGCAGATACCTTCGCGACAATCATGATCGTAAGCAACAGGTTCTTTATTTTCGCTAACTAATTTTTCATTTAAAACGTCTATCATTTCAAGAAATGAACTGTCAATTGAAATATTTTCCAATTCATAATTTTCGAAACCGCCTTTTGATTTGGCATCTTTTTGTCGCCAAACTCTGAGTTTTATATTTATTGTTTTATGAGCCATAATTATATATTTTAAAAATTAATAAAACCGTAATACTGATTGCTTACGCTGTTTTATAATTACGCGTTTTAACTTCAATTTCTTCATAATGCAAAGGTTCTTTATTTAATTCGGGGTCTTTATCTTCACCTTTATATTCCCAAGCTGCAACGTACATATATTCATCATCACGTCTCAATGCTTCACCTTCTTCCGTAACATATTCAAGTCTGAAATGTCCGCCGGAAGATTCTTTTCTGTTTAAAGCATCGTATGCCATAAGTTCTCCCAGCTCAAGAAAATCAGCAACTCTGTTAGCTTTTTCCAGTTCAGGATTAACCGTATCCGTGCTTCCGGGAATATGAATATTTTTCCAAAATTCTTTTCTCAGCACTTTAATTTTCTCAATTGCTTCTTTTAAGCCTTTTTCATCTCTTGCCATACCTACATGTTCCCAGAGAATTTTTCCGAGTTCACGATGATAATGATCTGCCGATTGATTTCCTTGAACAGACATCAATTTATTAATATGTGCTTTCACATCATCTTCGGCTTTTTTAAATTCGGGATGTTCTTCCGGATTCAGTCTCGGATTTGTAATTTCGTATGCCAAGTAGTTTTGAATTGTATAAGGTAAGACAAAATAACCGTCTGCTAAACCTTGCATTAATGCCGAAGCACCGAGCCTGTTAGCTCCGTGATCTGAGAAATTAGCTTCTCCTGCAACAAATAATCCGGGTATTGTAGATTGTAATTCATAATCAACCCAAAGACCGCCCATTGTATAATGAATAGTCGGATAAATTCGCATCGGTGTTTCATAGGGATTTTCATCCGTAATTTTTTCATACATTTGAAATAAGTTTCCGTAGCGAGCTTCAATAGCATCTTTACCAAGTCTGTCAATTGCATATTTAAAATCAAGATAAACACCTTCGCCGGTACTGTTTTTCTCAATTCCGAAACCTTTATCGGTTCGTTCTTTAGCAGCTCTTGAAGCAACATCTCTCGGAACTAAATTCCCGAATGCAGGGTAACGCCTTTCCAAATAAAAATCTCTGTCTTCATCCGGAATGTCTTCAGGTCTCATTTTTCCGGCTCTGATGGCTTCCGCATCTTCTTTCTTTGCAGGAACCCAAATTCGTCCGTCATTTCTTAAACTTTCGGACATTAAAGTTAATTTAGACTGAAATTCGCCGTGACGCGGAATACAGGTAGGGTGAATTTGAACAAATGCCGGATTTGCAAAAAACGCACCTTTTTTATATGCTTTCCAAGCAGCACTTCCGTTACTTCCCATTGCATTTGTTGAAAGATAAAAAACATTTCCGTATCCGCCTGTTGCCAGAACAACAGCATGCCCGAAATGACTTTGTATTTCACCGTTTTTCAAGTTTCTTGTTACAATACCTCTTGCTTTTCCGTCCACAAGAACAATATCCATTAATTCGGAACGATTATGCATTTCAATATTACCCAAACCAATTTGTCGGACTAATGCACCGTATGCACCAAGTAAAAGTTGTTGTCCGGTTTGACCTCTTGCATAAAATGTTCTGGAAACCAAAGCACCTCCGAATGAACGATTATCCAAATAGCCCGAATAATCTCTTGCAAACGGAACGCCTTGTGCAACGGCTTGATCTATAATTTCATTACTGACTTCCGCCAAACGATATACATTAGCTTCTCTCGAACGATAATCTCCGCCTTTTATGGTATCATAAAACAATCGATATACAGTATCTCCGTCGTTAGGATAATTTTTTGCTGCATTAATACCGCCTTGAGCCGCAATACTGTGGGCTCTTCGCGGACTGTCCTGATAGCAAAAGACTTTTACTTTGAAACCCATTTCAGCTAAACTTGCTGCTGCTGCACCGCCTGCAAGACCGGTTCCGACAATAATAACATCAATTTTTCTTTTATTAGCCGGATTTACTAAATTTTGATGAGCTTTATAATTGCTCCATTTATCTTTAAGTTTTCCTTCCGGAACTTTTGAATTTAATTTTGTCATAATACTAAGAATTTTATTCTGAATGAATATGATTACTTAATGAATAAAAAATAAATCGGAATAATTGAAAACCCCACTGCAATTAAAATTGCAAACATATCACCGATAACAGTTAAAATTTTTCGCCATTTTATATTACTCCAACCGATAGTTTGAAAGGCAGACCATAAGGCATGATGCAAATGAAGTCCGAGAGCAATAAATCCGATAATGTATATTCCGGAGTAAATATAAGCTAATACACCGCCTGATGTAAATAATCCGGTTACCAAAGTGTAAGCATCTTCCATTTCTTCACCGTTTACCATAACAGTTCCGGGTTCTCCGAATTTCAATACCCAAAAAAAGTTAATAATATGAATAAAAAGAAATGCAAAAACAAATACACCCAACCAAATCATATTTCTGGAAACCCAAGTACTGGCTTCTTTTTGATTGACTTTTGCATATTTTACGGGACGCGATTTCCAATTGTGAAATTGCACAATTAAACTGTATAAAATATGAAGAAAAAATCCCAATGCTAAAATCGGCTGCATAATTTGGATTATAATATTGGAATCCATAAAATGTGCCGATAAATTAAACACATCACTTCCCCCAAGCAAAAATAAATTTGCCGTTAAATGAACCAACAAAAACATTATTAAGAATAATCCTGAGATACTCATAATAAGTTTTTTCCCGATAGATGAATTAAAAAAGTTACTCATAGAATTTAATTTATAATTTATTTAAATACTTTTGTAAAAACACACAAAAGTACAGATAATTAAATATATAAATAATGTTACTAAACATTTCAATTATTATTTAAAACGATTCTTAATAAAAACCTTCTCTTAAAAGTTTCTTTATTATAACAATCAAACAATAAATTAAAATATTTTTCAAATGAAATACTCAAAAATTAAATCCGAATTATTCAAAAAAAACAGAGAAAAACTTTATCATCTTATAAAGAATTTCTCTGTTGCAATTATACATTCTAATGACGAAATGCCGAGAAACGGCGACCAAACTTTTCCGTTCAGGCAAAATTCCGATTTTTTTTATCTTACCGGAATTGAACAGAAAAAATCGATTCTTCTGATTTGTAAAGATTGTGAAAATAAGGAATATAAAGAGGTATTATTCATTCTGAAACCGGAAAAAACACTCGAAATTTGGGAAGGTCATAAGTTTACGAAAGAAGAGGCAATAAATATTTCAGGTATAAGCAGCGTAAAATATATCAATGAATTCGGAAGTATTCTGAGAGAAGTTATACTTTCCTCAAAAAATATTTATTTGAACAGAAATGAAAACGTAAAGTTTGAAACTCCGGTTCCTTATAAAGATATTCGTTTCGCAAATGAAATAAAAGAAAAATATCCTTTTCATCATTTCGAAAGATTAGCTCCCCTATTAACCAAACTGCGATTACAAAAAGAACCGGAAGAAATTGAACTTATTAAAAATGCATGCAAAATTACAACAAGTGCATTTTTCAAAGTCCTTAAATTTGTAAAACCGGATGTAAAAGAATATGAAATTGAAGCCGAAATTACGGCTGAATTTATACGAAACGGTGCCGGCGGACACGCCTACCAACCTATTATAGCTTCGGGAAAGGACAGTTGCGTTTTGCATTATGTGTCGAATGATAAAGTATGTAAAAACGGTGATTTAATTTTGATGGATTTCGGTGCGGAATATGCAAATTATGCAGCCGATACAACGAGAACAATTCCTGTAAACGGGAAATTTACCGAGAGGCAAAAAGAAGTTTACAATGCGGTTTTGCGAGTTATGAAAAAAGCAACTTTATTTATTAAACCGGGAAATACGATTAACAAAGTTAACGAAGAAGTTAACCGTATGATTGAAAAAGAACTCGTAAATTTAGGGCTTGCAGAAAAAAAAGATATCGAAAATTCTAAAAAAAGAGATACTGTAAGAATAAAATATTTCATGCACGGAAATTCTCATTTTATGGGATTGGATGTTCATGATGCAGGTACGAAAGATACGGTTTTTAAAGCCGGAATGGTTATGAGTTGCGAACCGGGAATTTACATTGAAGAAGAAGGTTTTGGTATTCGTTTGGAAAATGATATTTTAGTAACCGAAAACGGACAAATAGACTTGCTTGCCGATGAACCGATTGAAATTAAGGATATTGAACGAATAATGGCTGAATGAGTCGGAAGAGGAAAGTTGAGAGACAGTTTTTTAAATAAAAAGATTATCGGGCATTTCGGGAATCAGATTTCTTTCGGCAGCTTCGAAATAAAGCAGTTTTATTGCCTTTTTGCCTTCTTCTCCCAAATCAAGAGAAAAATTATTAACATATAAATCAATATGTTTTTTCATAACTTCGGCATCCATTTCTTGTGCATATCGTCGGATATATTCCAAACTTGAAGCCGGATTTTCATAAGCATATTCAATGCTCCGTTTTATGATATTGCTGATTTTTAACTGTAAATCTTTCGGATGTTTACGATTTATGACAATTCCGCCGAGAGGTATAGGCATATTTGTTTTATTTTCCCAATATTCTCCTAAATCAATTATTTTTTTCAAACCTTTTGCTTTATATGTGAACCTGTTTTCGTGAATAATAAGACCGGCATCGACTTCTTCGTCCGAAACAGCATCTTCAATATCCGAAAAAAGATACGGAATTTTATTTTTTGTATTCGGATAAGCAATTCCGAGAAGTAAATTTGCTGTTGTGTATTTTCCCGGAATTGCAATTTTTAAATCATTAACTTCATCCGGATAAATTTTTCTTTTGCTTATTAATAAAGGTCCGTTATTATTTCCCAATGCACTTCCCGAATTAAGCAATACATAATTTTCGGCAGCATAGGCATAAGCATGATAGCTTAATTTGGTAATATCAATTTCTGCTTCAAATGCTTTTTTATTAAGTTCTTCTACATCCGCCAAAAAAAGCTCAAATTCAATGCCTTCGGTATCAATCTTATGATGAACGGCTGCATCAAAAATAAAAGTATCGTTGGGGCAGGTTGAAAATCCGAGGGTTAGTGTCATTTAACGGTAATTTCTTGATTTTTTATTGATATTTTCTCAAAAATACGAAATAATTCATCAGCCAAATTATTCAAAGCAAGAGGAATATTCCAATTTTCTTTATTTCTTTCTTCAACTTTGTTTGAAACAGCTCTTATTTGCAAAAAATTTATATTTTCTTTTCTGCAGACATAAGCAAATGCAGCACCTTCCATACTTTCAATATCAGGATTAAATTTTTCTTTTCTGAAATCAATTTGTTCTCGATTTCCGGAAACATTATTTACTGTTATTGCCGTTACTTTCGGTAATTCTGTATCAATATCTGCTTTTAAAGGATTATACAATTTACCGTTGTCAAAAGGTTTTTTATTCGGAGTTAAAAGAGTTTCTTCAAATAAAGTTTTAAAAGAATTATCGGGATAAGTAACTCCCAAATCAGCGAACTCGTCAAGAATTATACTCACACAATCGCCTACGTACAAATCGTCGTTAAAACTTCCGCAAATACCGACATTAATTATTAAATCATATTTTTTTGAAAGCACTTTTTTTGTCAAAGAATAAATTGTGAAAGGAATTCCTATACCGGAAATAAAAATTTCAATGACCGAATTCTTAATTTTAAATTTATTTTCGTTTGAAACATTTATATTTTCCAAACTTAATTTATTTAATAAACCGTCAGCTTCAAGTTGAGCGGAAAAAACAATTAAAATTTCCGAATTATCTTTCAAAATACTTTTTTAAATGTGATTTATTTTATTTTTACAAAATTATTAAAAAACACATACAATGAAAATAATAAGCAAAGGAACCGGAATTAACTCCGATTTCGGATATGTAAGGGTTGACAGTTGGAATGATGAAACTACCAAAAAAATTGCCGAACATTATAAAGCAATTATAGATTTATTGGGAGAAAATACCTCACGAGAGGGTTTGGAAAAAACACCGTACAGAGTAGCAAAAGCCATGCAATTTTTAACACAAGGATACAACAGCAATCCGACTGAAATTATTAAAAGTGCCTTATTTAAAGAAGATTATAAAGAAATGGTTATTGTAAAAGATATTGATTTGTATTCTATGTGCGAGCACCATATGTTACCGTTTTACGGAAAAGCACATGTTGCTTATATCCCTAATGAATACATTACCGGATTAAGTAAAATTGCTCGTGTTGTTGAGGCATTTTCAAGACGATTGCAAGTGCAGGAACGATTAACCATGCAAATAAGAGATACAATTGAAGAAACTTTAAAACCTTTGGGTGTTGCCGTTGTTATTGAAGCATCACATATGTGTATGCAAATCAGAGGTGTTCAGAAACAAAATTCAGTTACGACAACTTCGGCTTTTACCGGTGCTTTTAATAATGCAAAAACTCGTGAAGAATTTATTCATTTAATCGGTTCAAAACTGATTTAAGAACAAAGGGAAAAGTTAAAAGTATGAAAATCAACAAAAGCGGAGCAAAATTTTCGGCAATAGTAAAAATTGGTGAAGATTTGCGAGAAGAAAGCAGGAAAACCGGTAAAGAATTTTTGTATCTTAACAGAGGCATAAACAGAGTTGTAAATATTGATTTATCGAAAATTGTTAAAAATATAGATTTTAATTCCGATGCTTTGCAATATTATCCGCACTCCAAAGGAATGGTTCCTTTGCGAAAAGCAATTAACAACGAATTTTTTGCCGGAAAAGCATCTGAAGAAAATATTTATGTTACTTCCGGAGGAATGAACGCCCTTTCATTAGTATTTCAAACTATTGAAATTGAGACTTTTTACACAAATTCTTTTTATTGGGGTGCTTATTCCAATGCCTTGAAAATTGCCGGAAAAAATCAATTTTTTTACAATGATTTTGATGACTTAAAAACTAATTTCAAGAAATATGACAATGGCACAGTAATTATCTGCGACCCGAATAATCCCACAGGCAGTAAAACTGATGACAATCAACTTTTTGAAATCCTTGATTTGTTTTCAAAACAAAATACTGCGGTTATTTGGGACGGACCTTACAGACGGCTTTTTTATGACAATACTGATAATTTATATCAAAAATTACTGACTTACGACAATGTAATTATTACGGAAAGTTTCAGTAAATCAATAGGTTTAAGCGGACAACGTATAGGATTTATGCACTGCAAAAATCAAGTGTTTAACGAAGAATTTGCCGTACGATTACTCTATTCCGGAAACGGAATTAACGCCTTTGCCCAAATTCTTGTCGAAAAAATTCTGTCAACTCCCGAAGGCAAAAAAGCCGCCGAAGATTTTAAAACAAAAACCGTTGCCGACATTACTGAAAATATCAAACTTCTGAAAAACAAAAAACTGCTTGTCGAAGAATTTTACGGAAATAAAACGCCGGTCGGGATTTTTGTTATCGTAAATAAATCGTTCAACGAGTTAAAAGAAAAAAACATCGGCAGTGTTCCGCTGAATTATTTTACAAAACGCAAAGATATTGATGTTGAAAACTATTCGAGGATTTGCGTTTCGGTTCCTAAAAATGATTTCAGGCTATTTTTTGAAAAATTTTAAAAAATAACTCATTATGAATTTAATACTTAAAGTTATAATTTTTTATTTTCTTTTTGCAAATACGGCTTATTCGCAAACAGTCGATACAACTTTTTACGATAACGGTAAAATTAAAAGCATTATCACCAAAAAAAACAAAACAGAAGTAGTTATTTACACATACTATAACAACGGAATTGTAAGTTCAAAAACTACTGCTGATGACGTAAGTTTGAAAGCATTTTCGATTTTATATGATACAACGGGCATAAAAACTGCAGAAATTAATCTTATTGACGAAGAAAAAAACGGTCCGACAAAATATTTTAAAAATGGGAAAATAATACTCGAAGGAAAATATAAAGAAGATTTAAGAACAGGTATTTGGAAAACATACGACACATCCGGAAACTTCATAAAAGAGATGAACTACTTAAACGGAAAATTAAACGGACAAAGTATTTTATATTATACTACCGGAGAAAAAGATGCACAAGGCATATTCACAGACGGGAAAAAAGAAGGAATATGGGAAACTTATTATAAAAACGGAAATATTCAATTTCATTATACTTATGAAAACGATACGACTAATGGTCTTGCCGTATTTTATTATAACAACGGGCAAATTAGAGGACAAGGGAATTTTGTAAACAAAAAACCGGAAGGAGAATGGAAGGAATATTATGAAACCGGTGAATTAAAAGCAATTAGACACTACATTTCAGGAGTTACAAACGGTAAGTATGTCGAATATCATAAAAACGAAAAGATTAAAGCTACAGGTAAAATTTTGGACGGAAAACGAGACGGAAAATGGAAATATTTTCACAAAAACGGTAATATCCAATCAAAAGGAAAATATATAAACGGGAAAAAAGAAGGAAAATGGTATTTTTATTTTGAAGACGGGAATTTAAATATTATCGGAAATTTTAAACAAAGTAAAAAAGCTGGTTTATGGGAAATATATGATAAAAAAGGAACTCTTAAAAAGAAATTTTTCTTTAAAACATAAGACTCTACATCGGATCCACATCCGCATTAATCTGAACATATTTGAATTTGTCCTTGTTTCTAAGCAAATTTATCGAAGCCGTAATAAGTTCTTTAGCTTTTTTATGCGATAATTTCCTCTCAATTTTAATAAGTATAGTTTTAATATAACGATTTTTTATTCTGGAAATAATCGGATATTCGGGACCCAAAACACGACCTCCGAAAATCGAAATTAAATCTGTTGCTAATTTCTCGGCAGCTGCATCCGTCAGGTTTTTATCTTTATGTTTAACATTTAATCGTATTAACCGATAAAAAGGCGGGTATTTATATTGCTTACGCAAAGCAAGTTGCGAGTTGAACATTGCAATATAATCGTTTTCGACAACATTTTTTAATATCGGATGTTTTTTATCCGAAGTTTGAATAATAACTTTCCCCTGCTTGTTTTTTCGCCCTGCCCTACCGCTCACTTGTGCCATCAACTGAAAACTTCGTTCAAATGCTCTGAAATCCGGAAAATTCAGCATGTTATCGGCATTCATAATGCCGACTAAAGCCACATTGTCGAAATCCAAGCCTTTGCTTACCATTTGCGTGCCGATAAGAATATCGGTATTTCCGTTTTCAAAATCGTAAATAATTTTATGATATGCTTTTTTGCTTCCGGTGCTGTCCAAATCCATTCGGGAAATTTTCACTTCCGGGAAAAAAACTTTTATTTCATCTTCTATTTTTTGCGTTCCGAAACCGCGAGTGGTCATAGTGGGGCTTTCGCAGGCTTTGCATATTTTACTTGCCCTTTCTGAATATCCGCAATAATGACACACCAACTGACCGGTAAATTTATGATAAGTCAAACTGACATCACAGTGCTCACATTTCGGTATGTAACCGCAAGTTTCACATTCAGTAAAAGGTGAAAAACCTCTTCTGTTTTGGAATAAAATAATTTGCTCTTTATTCTCCAAAGTCTGTTTTATATTTTCCAGCATTTCAGGAGCAAAAAGAGATTTCATTTGTTTTTTTCGTTTTGCTTCTTTGGTATCGGCAATTTGAATTTCAGGCAGTTTTATGTCTTTATATCTTTGATTTAATTCAACCAAAGCGTATTTTTCGATTTTTACATTGTAATAACTTTCTATTGAGGGCGTTGCAGTTCCGAGCAAAACTTTTGCTTTGTGTAAATTTGCCAAAACTACGGAAGCATCGCGAGCGTGATAACGCGGTGCGGGATTGTATTGTTTGTAAGTATTTTCGTGCTCTTCATCAACAATTATCAAACCCAAATTATCGAAAGGCAAAAAAATTGATGAGCGAACTCCCAAAATAATTTTAAATTTTCCGGTTTCAATATTTCGCCACACTTCAACACGCTCATTATCAGAAAATTTAGAATGATAGATACCGAGTTTATTTCCGAATATTTTAGCGAGACGTGTTGTTATTTGTGCCGTTAATGCAATTTCCGGAAGAAGATATAAAACTTGTTTTCCCGATGCCAATTGTTCTTCAATCAGTTTTATGTATATTTCAGTTTTGCCGGAAGAAGTTACGCCATGCAAAAGAACAACATCTTTTTCTTTAAAATATTCTTTAATTTCTGTCAGAGATTTAAGCTGAAACGTATTTAGATTTTTTATTTCTGTATCTTCGTATTTCTCTGAAATTAACCTGCTTACCTCTTTTTTTTCTGTAATTAAATAGCCTTTTTCAAGTAATGCCTTAAGATTTGCAGGTGAAGTTTCGCAAAATTTCAGAACGTTTTTTTTCGGGAAAATTTTTGCCGGCTTTATGCCTCCTGAATTTTCGCTTCCGTATTTCGTAAGATAAATAAAATTCATCAAAAGTTCGCTTTGCTTTTTAGCTCTTTTCAACTTATCCAAAACTTCCGACAAATATTTTTCATTACTCATTTTTTCCGGTAAACGGATATATTCTTCAAATTTAGGTTTGTATCTTTTTTTTATTCGTTCTTCTGCCGTAACAATATTTTTATCAATTAATTTCTTAAGAACCGGCAAAACATTAAAATCTGTTTCTTTTTCCAGCTTGCTGATTGTTAAAAAATCTTCATTCGTCAACAAACCGATTACGAGTTCTTCTTTTTCGGAAATATCGGAATAGTCGGCATCGGCATTAAGCATTATATTTGTTTCGCTTTCTAATTTTAAACCTGCCGGCAATGCCGCTTTATAAATTTCACCGAGCGTACACAAGTAATATTCTGCAATCCAATCCCAAAATTTTAATTGTATATTATTGATTATCGGACTATTATCGATAACAGAAAGAATGTCTTTGGTTTCATAAGCGGGTTTGTTATTATGAATTTTTTTTATTACACCGGTATAAATTTTCTTTGAGCCGAATTGAACAATTACCCGTTTACCGATTTCACATTCCGAAATTAAATTTCCCGGAACTCCGTATGTAAACAATTTCGGCAAAGGTACCGGAATAATTAAATCTGCGTATGTGCTGTTAATATCCAATTTTAAAAAAGTAATTTGTAAATTTAAAAGTTTATTTATTTTTGAAGAAAAAAACAATGTCGGATTTACATATTTTACAAATAATAGGAATAATTGTTATCGGACACATTATTTTGGGTTTTGCTTTTGTTATTTATAAAATTTACCGAAAAAAAGACAAAAATGATTAGGTTTTACCGTTAAATATTAAAAAAACTTAAAATAAATTAACATTTCTTAAGATTTATTAAAATAAATTAACTAATTTTGCGTTCAATAAGAAAAAACTCTTCTTTTGGAAGCAATACTTAAACCTAAATACAGAAAATTCTCCGACTTGTTGGTGCATCCTCCTAAGGTTATTAAAAATGTATTCAGCAATATTACGTGGAATATTAACTCCGACAAAAAAGTTGTTTATTTAACTTTTGATGACGGTCCCATTCCGGATATTACCGAAAAAATTCTTTTGGCACTTGATATTTTTGATGCAAAAGCAACATTTTTTTGTGTCGGTGAAAATGTTAAACGTTACCCGCATATTTATAAGAAGATTTTAGATTCCGGGCATACTGCCGGAAATCATACATTTTCTCATATGAACGGTTTAAAATCGGGAACGGAAGAATATATTGACAACATTGAAAAAGCATCAAAATACATTAATTCAAAATTATTTCGTCCCCCTCACGGACGTATGAAATCATCACAACAAATTTTAATTGAAAAAGAATATAATATTATTCTTTGGGATGTATTATCTTATGATTTCAATAAAAAACTAAACAAAATAACTTGTTTTAATAATGTAAAACATTTTACTCGTCCCGGTTCAATAGTTGTTTTTCATGATAATATTAAAGCAAGCAATAATATGTTTTATGCTTTAACTCAAACACTGTTGCTATATAAAGAAGCCGGATACAAATTTGAGGCTCTTACCGAAGCTGTTATAAAAAATCAAATCCCTCTTCCTGTTAAAAAATCAAAAATTTTTACCGGATTTTTTTAATTGAAGTTTCTTCAATTTCTCCAACAGTAATTTTTCTTCCCTCGAAAGGTTTTCGGGAAACTTATAATGCAAATCTAAATATAAATCACCGAAAGTTTCCGGTTTGCCGTACACAGGCATTCCAAAACCTCTCAATCGCAACTTTCTTTTGAAATTATATTTTTCAGGAATTGTAATTTTAACCTTACCGGTTAAGGTATTAATTGAGATTTCGCCTCCGAGAATTGCCGTAAAAACATCAATCTCTGCCTTTTGATAAAGATCATTTCCTTTGCGAATATATTCATGCGTATTTTTCACAACTATTCGAATATACAAATCACCTGGTTCACCTTTGTATTTACTCTTTTTTCCTTTACCGGGAATTTTAATAATTTTCTCGGAACTAATACCCGGCTTTATGTTAATTCGGATTTTTCCTGCGGAAGTGTTAATAATGCGAGTAGAACCGGAATAGGCTTCCTTAATGTCAATAGTAATTTTTCCTCGGATATCATCTCCTTTAAAATAAGAACGTTTTTTTTGCCTGTTTTTATTTTTAAAGAACTGTTTAAAAAAATCCGAAAACTCAGTTTCATATTCAGTTTGAGTATATATGCCGCTGCTTGAATAAGAATATGTTTTCTTTTGCGAAGCTTTTACAAAGTCGTCAAACTTTTTACGTTTCATAACATCCGACAAAACATCATATGCTTCCGAGATTTCCTTAAAAATATCTTCGGATTTTTTATTATCCGGATTTTTATCGGGATGCCATTTTTTTGCAAGTTTTCTGTATGCATTTTTAATTTCCTCCTCTTCGGCAGAAGCCGACACACCCAGTATTTTATAATAATTTTTAAAATTCACGATTTGTCTTAAAATACAAATATAATAAAAAAGGTCTTCCTTTATAAGAAGACCTTTCATAATTTTTTTGTAAAAATATTACATTGTTGCGATATGTTTCGTCAATTTAGACTTAATATTAGCAGCTTTATTTTTATGAATAATATTTCTTTTTGCTAATTTATCCAGCATCGAAGAAACTTTCGGTAACATTTCTTCAGCATCTTTTTTATCAGTTAATGCTCGTAATTTTCTTACTGCATTTCTTGTCGTAACCGCAAAATAACGATTATGTATTCTTCTTACTTCATTTTGTCTGATACGTTTTTTTGCAGATTGATGATTTGCCATATTCTTTTTTATTTAATCTTATAAAATTTGCAGTCCGTAGGGGAATTGAACCCCTGTTACCGGGATGAAAACCCGGCGTCCTAGCCTCTAGACGAACGGACCGTTTTGTTTGTTAGCGGATGCAAAAGTAAAATATTTTATTTTACCGACAAAATAAATATGTTTTTTTTTCTTATTAACCGGTTTTAATTTAAAAGCCGCTAAAAAGCGGCTCTCTGAGTAGCGAGGGCTGGACTTGAACCAACGACCTTCGGGTTATGAGCCCGACGAGCTACCAACTGCTCCACCTCGCAATATATTTTTTATAAATGTTGGTCTTTTCTCTAAAAAGATTGCAAATATATAACATATTTTTTAATATGTCAAACTTTGCAAACTATTTTTTTGTTGCGATTTTACAATCGTCCTACTAAGAAAGAAGGATATCCTTTTTCGCCGGTTTTGTTGTAAAAACTTGTAAACTTTAATTTGTAGAAATATAAGAATTCAAAAACTTAACGCAACAAATAAAAATCTTATATTTATTACATTAAAACCTTAAAGCCACATTTTTTAATTGATTGACTCAAAAGATAAATTTAAAAACCTGAGTTCGATATAAGCTTTATTCTCAGTTTCAATTAATTAGTTCACAGACGAGCATATTTATGAGATACTATCGGGATAATACGAATAAATATGAGGAAGTATGTGAGCAAATTAATGAAATTTATAAGTAAAAAAGCTGACGGCACATCATCTTTCTGAGAAAAAAATCTTATATCGAACTCAGGCTGTATGTTTGTAAAAGCATAAACTTCTAATTTTATAATTTAGTAATTCCAAAAACTAATAACCTCAATTCGATATAAAAAACATCAAAAAAAATTTGCAAATAAAAAGGATTGTTTGTATTTTAACAAGCTGAAATACAAATATTT
>JAADGE010000008.1 GCA_013152535.1 Chlorobiota bacterium | reverse complement strand
GATACAGCAAAATTGTGATAAAATATCTTCGTGAAATCAGCGGATTAGATATCACACTTGCCGAAAATCTTGTTGAAGCAACGCAAGACACCGGATCTTTTGTAATGTTTTCTTCTGCACTTAAACGCTTGTCTATCAAGCTTTCAAAAATTATGAACGACCTGCGATTGCTGTCTTCGGGACCGCGTGCCGGCTTAAATGAAATTAATTTACCTGCCGTTCAACCCGGTTCATCCATTATGCCGGGAAAAGTAAATCCGGTTATTCCGGAAGTCGTCAATCAAGTGGCATTTAAAGTTATAGGAAACGACCTTACGGTAACTATGGCAGCAGAAGCCGGACAACTGGAACTCAACGTAATGGAACCGGTAATTGTTCAAAGTTTGTTTGAATCTATTGAAATGTTGAAAAATGCCATGACTATTTTAAGACATAAAGCCATAAAAGGCATTACGGCAAATAAAAAACATCTTGAAGAGATGGTAAAAAACAGCATCGGAATTGTTACTGCTTTAAATCCGGTTTTAGGCTATGAAAACAGCAGTTCCATAGCCAAAGAAGCGTTAGAAACCGGAAAAAGTGTTTATGACTTAACCTTGGAACGAGGTTTACTGACCGAAAAAGAACTTAAAGAAATTTTGTCACCGGAGAATATGATTAAACCGCACAAAATGAAATAGCTTTTATTGACATTCGAGAAACGGAAGAGTTTAAAATTCATCAAAAAATATTGACTTTGTCAAAGTTCATTTTCACAAACTTTGACAAAGTTCTTTACGGCAAATTATATTCTATTTTATATTTTCAATAAATTTCTCAGAATCATAATTACTGTCAAAATCAGGATTTTCAACAATTACTCCGGTATTATAATTAAAGTATCCTTTAATAAACTTCGAGTGCAAAATATAAACAAGTTCTCCCGATTCATTCTCCGAATGTTTTTCTTCGTTCAAAATTTCTTCAACTTTTAAATAATGATTCTTTGATTTATTTATCAGTTCAAGATATTTACCGTAAATTTCTTTTGAAATACAAATTACAATAACAAACTTGCCGAAAGGTTTCCTGACTAAATGATTATAATTCAAATCAATAATATCATTTTGTGTCTTTGTTGTTGTTTTATCAAAACTGCAAAACTTAAATCCTGTGTCAATTATTTTACGAGCAACAGTATCATCTGTTGTATAATGCAGAAAGACATAATCATCCTCACTTTTTTTAAATATAAAATCGTGAATATCAGGCATTAAGAAATAATCCTTTTCAAAAGAATAAGAATCGAACTCTCCGATGTAGGATAAAAATTTTCCCATTAAAAAATCCAATTTCGTAAAATCACCTGTTGCCTTAAAATCTCCTTTTTCGGCTTTAACCGAATAGTGATTATAATTAGAAAGTTGCTTATTTTCAAAGAGATTTTTCATATGCCGGTATGCATCATCTTTGAAATTTATGTGAACATTCCATGAATAATCAGACAGATTCTTAATATTTACGGTAACCTTTGCTTTATGATTATCAATAACATGCTTAGAATACCATTTATCAAATCGTTTGAAATTTTCCATATTTATTATATTAGTTGAAGTAAAAATTCAATCGTATCAATATTATCAGCATAATCCCAAAGTTGCGGCTTTTGTGTTTCGCCGAAATTTACGACATTTTCAATTACACCTTTTTTTGAAACGACACATTGTATCATTTCATTGTCGGATTGCAGACGTTTTTTTACCGTATCAAGTTTTGAATAATTTTCGAAATACACAACCGAAACCGGTGAAGCATATCCGAGATCTTCTTTCATCAGCATAATTCCGTTATCTTTAAATTCAATGTTATTCATCATGTAAATCACACGGTTATAATCGTAATTATTGGCATATTTGTTATGATGAATTACATTTTTATGTACTAATGAATTTCTGAAAATCATATCTAAATCGCAACCGTCAGGCATAAAAAGCTTAGACACACTACGACATCCCAAACCAAAATACAAGAATATATCATCGGCAAGCAATTGCAATTCCTCATCACTTTCTTCTCCGGTTAAAACAGCTGCCGAATTTCTGTTTTTTCGAATAATATGCGGATATTTACCGAAATAATATTCAAAATAACGAGCAGAATTATTACTGCCCGTGGCAATAACGGCATCAAAATTTTCTAACTTACCGTCTGTAAGTGTTATATATTTTTTAAATTTAGGTTCAATTTCAATCAGCAAATCAATAACTTTTCGTATCAATTTATCATCTTTCGAAGATAATTTCCCTGTAAAAACATTTCCGCTTATCAGCACCGACAAAAAATCGTGAAATCCCACCAAAGGAATATTTCCGGCAGTTATTACCCCTACTCTTTTTGTTTTTTTTTCGGTTTGCAGTTCAGGGTATGCCGAAATCCATTTTTCAAAATTTTCTTTATTCAATGATTTAGAGATTTCCGTCAGTGCAAAATCAATATTTTCAACAGTAAACCATGGATTATAATTTCCTTGTTTTAATTTTTCTTTATTCTCGAAAATTGCATCACCGAGTTTTGAAAAAGCAGATATTCGTTGTTGCAGTTTCATCATTATTCTTTTTTTTAAGACCTTCCGAGTTTTTAAAACTTGGAAGGTTTATGAATTAAAAATTTACCGTAAAATCCTCTTTCGACAATTCTTTTCTGAAAAAAACAATACCGCTGAAAAATAAATCAACGGTTAAAGTTACTTTTTCATTTTTCTTTATTTCTTTCCAAGCTTCTTCCATTCCTTCCGACAGGTGAATATCATCAAAATAAAAAATTGTATCATTATGTGCTTTTGTTAAACATTGATAAAAATAATTTAGAGTTGCGTCTTTTCGATGATTTCCGTCAAAATATACAAAATCAAGTTTATCGATTCCGTTTAATAATTCAGGTAACTTATCATTAATGTTCCCGATTAGTTGTTTTATATTTTTAACATTCAGTTCTTTAAAATTATCCGAAGCTTTTTTTGCTGTTTCCGGGCATCCTTCAATGGTATAAATTGTTGCTTTGCTGTCGGGAAGTGCCAAATACAAAGTTCCTATTCCCAAAGATGTTCCGAGTTCCAAAATTGTTTTCGGTTTGTAATATTCAACCGTTTTGAAAAGCATTTCTCCGAATTTTTCGCTTACGGCAGAATATTTTGCAATATCACGCACTTTTCTGATGTTGTCTTTCATTTTTTCAGACCCTACACCGAAATCTGTTACAGAAATTTTCTCATCGGAACAAAGCAAATCATAACGTAATTCGGCAATATCGTCAAAAGCATAAAAATACCTGTTACCGTAAAGATTTTCACGCACAAAATGATACAAAAAAGGCGAATGTACACCGTATCCTTTTCTGTATTTTGCAAAAATTTTATATTTAAAATATTTAAAAATCTTTTTTATCTTCTGCATCTTTTCTCTAAAACTTTATACTTTATAAACTTTCAATTACAATAATACTCCAAAGTTTTTCCGCCGTTTTATCCCAACTGAAAGCTGTTTTTCTTATTTTTCCTTTTTCAATTAATGATTGTCTGAATTCTTCATCCTCCGAGATTTTTATCATTGCATCTTTTATTTCATCAATATCAAGAGGATTAACAAACAAAGCGGCATCTCCGGCAACTTCCGGCAAAGATGTTGTATCAGAAGCTATCAGCGGCACATTGCAATTCATTGCTTCGATAAGCGGAATTCCGAAACCTTCAAACAGCGGAACAAAAGTCATTGCAAATGCCGATGCCAAAACATTGTGCAATTCTTCGGGCTTTAACCTTCCGGTAAAAATTATATCTTTCTTAAATTCCGATTGTGAATATGCTTTTTCAATATCGTTGGTCATAAACATTTTTGTCCCGACAATTACAAGTTTAAAATCTGAATGTGTTTCTTTTTTAAATTTCTCAAATGCACTAAACAGTCTTGCAATATTTTTTCGCGGATGAAGTGTTCCTATAAAAATAAAATACTCTTTACTTTCGGCAATTTTTTGTTTCGTTTCAAGTCTAACTCTATCGCTAACAGATATATATATTTTATTACATCCGTTATAAACAACCGTAATTTTTTCTTCCGAAACATTAAATTGTTCCGAAATATCCTGCTTTGAATATTCCGAAACAGTTGCAATTTTCAAGGCTTTTTCAGCAAACTTCGGAAAAAAATAATTGTAATACTTCCGATTAAAAAAAGGTAAATCTTTCGGTCGATGAACAAAATTTATATCGTGAATCACGGCTATTTGCTTAACTTTTGATTTTAGAGAAAGATAACCGTCGGGCGACAAGAACAAATCGGCATTTATCTTTTTTAAAAATCGTTTTACCGAAATTTCAAACCACAAAAACCATAAAAACGGATGACGAGCCGGCGGATTTAAAACAACGGGCGTAATATTGTTCGAAAAGATAAATTCTTCGGAATATTTTCTGTCAAACAAAAAATAAAATTCGTGTTCGGGTTGATTTCGCGTAATGCGTTTCAAAGTTTCATACGTAAACCAACCGATACCGTCAAGTTTATTTTTAATAAGCAAGCGAGTATTTACGACTATTTTCATAAATTGAAAAATATCAAGCAAAATTAACAACCGCAGGCAAATAATTACTACTTTTGTTCATAAATTTAAAAGATTTTATTCCTTTGAGAAAAAAGTTTATCATAAACTTACTGTTTTTGGTTTCTCTGAACCTGTTAATCAAACCGTTTTGGATTTTCGGAATTGATATGACGGTTCAAAATACGGTAGGTTCTTCCGAATACGGTTTTTACTTTGCTCTTTTTAATTTTTCTTTACTTTTTAATATTTTTCTCGACCTCGGCATCACAAATTATAATAACCGAAACATTGCCCGGCATCACCAATTGGTCAGTAAACATTTCTCAAATATTATAGGTCTTAAATTTTTACTCGGGATTTTTTATTTTATAATTATTCTAATCGGTGCATTCTTTATCGGCTACAATAACAGACAAATAAATTTCCTTTTAGTCCTTGCAGGAAACCAATTTTTGCTTTCGCTGATAATGTATATGCGTTCCAACATTTCAGGATTACAACTTTTTAAAACTGACAGCATTCTGTCCGTTCTCGACCGAATTTTAATGATAATAATCGTCGGATTTTTATTACTGAATTTTCGTTCTGAGTTTAAAATTGAATGGCTTATATACTCACAATCAATATCATACATCTTAACTTCTCTTACCGCTTTTTTAATTGTAAAGGCAAAATCAATCGGTTTAAAATTCAACTTTAATTTACAATTCTTCTTAGTAATTTTAAGAAAAAGCTATCCCTATGCCCTGCTTATTTTACTGATGACTTCCTATACAAGAATTGATTCTGTTATGATTGAGCGTCTCCTTCCGGACGGTGATACGCAAACAGGAATTTATGCTCACGGATACAGAATTTTAGATGCAAGTTCGCAATATGCCTTACTTTTTGCGACTTTACTTTTGCCGATGTTCGCAAAAATGCTTAAAAACAAAGAAAATACGGCTAATCTGGTAAAAATATCTTTTTTGCTGCTGGTAATACCGGCTCTTATCGTTGCCGTAAATTTTTCTTTTTTCAGAAATGATATTATTTATGTTTTATACAACGATCATATTAAAGAATCTGCAAAAGTTTTTGAAATATTAATACTCGGTTTTATACCGATTTCGGTAAGCTATATTTTCGGAACTTTACTTACGGCAAACGGAAATTTAAAGGAATTAAATATTATGGCAGGAACCGGAGTGTTACTGAATTTAATTTTAAATTTCATATTAATTCCCGAATTTAAAGCATACGGAGCAGCTTTGGCAAGTCTTATAACACAAAGTTTAACAGCAATAATACAAGTTTTGATAGCTCGTAAAATTTTTGGATTTAAAATAAGATACAAACTGTTTTTGGCAATAATTATTTTTTCTGTTTGGATTTTATTATCTGCCTATATTTCCGACACATACATAAACGACAGACCTGTTGCTTTTGCAACAACCTTAATAATCGGGATTTTAAGTGCCTTTGCTTTTAAACTGATTGATTTAAAAATGCTTTACCAAATTTTAAAATACGATAAATTAAAATAATGGAATACATCAAATACGAAATAAAAAACAAAATAGGTTACATTACATTAAACCGTCCTGAAAAACGCAATGCTTTAAATGCCGAATTGGTTGAAGAACTGAAACATACATTTAAAAAAGCAGAAGAAGACATAACTGTAAAAGTAATAATATTAAAAGCAGAAGGCAAAGCATTTTGTGCAGGAGCCGATTTGGCATACCTTCAAAGTCTGCAAAAAAACACTTTTGATGAGAACCTGGCAGATTCTGTAAACTTGGCAGAACTTTATAAACAGATTTACACCTTAAATAAAGTTGTTATTGCACAAGTTGAAGGTCATGCAATAGCAGGAGGTGCAGGTTTGGCAACTGTTTGCGATTTTGTTTTTTCAGTTCCGGAAGTAAAATACGGTTACACCGAAGTTGCAATCGGTTTTGTTCCTGCAATAGTAAGTTTTTTTCTTTTACGAAAAATCGGAGAAACAAAAACCAAAGAATTATTACTCACCGGAAATCTTATTTCTGCCGAACAAGCCAAAGCTTTGAATATTTATAATTTCATTGAAGATACTGATAAAATTAAAGATGCAACTTATCAGTTTGCTCAAAAATTAATAACAAATACATCCGGAGATTCGCTTACTTTAACGAAGAAATTAATCTCCGATATTCAAAGTCTTGACTATGTAAAAGGCCTGAATTTTGCAGCTGAAATAAATGCAATGTCTCGAGATACAAAAGATTGCAAAAAAGGTATTGCCGATTTCTTAAATAAAGAAAAAACAACTTGGGACAATTAAACCTTTATGTTATGACAAAGTCAAAAGATAGATTGATTTGATAAAAAATATGAATTCTGCCGTGAGAGAGAATACTATAGAACAACTTCTTTCAGATAATAATTATGCAAAAGCATTTGATATTATTGTTGAACAATACAAGAAAAGATTATATTGGCACATACGTAAAATTGTGCTTTTACATAACGATGCAGACGATGTGCTGCAAAATACATTTGTAAAAGTTTGGCGATATTTGGAAGGATTTAATCAAAATTCAAAAATTTATACTTGGCTGTTCAGAATTGCAACAAATGAAGCCATTACATTCATCAATAATAAAAAGAAAAAAGAAGAAGAATCATTTGAAAATTATGAACACTATTTAAGCAATACACTGGAAAGTGATGAATATTTTGACGGTGATAATGCACAACTCATTTTGCAAAAAGCCATCTTAACATTACCCGAAAAACAACGTATTGTATTTAATATGAAGTATTTTGATGAAATAAAATACGAAGAAATGTCGGAAATTTTAGAGACATCGGCAGGTGCATTAAAAGCTTCGTATCATCACGCCGTAAAGAAAATTGAAAAATTTGTTAAACAATATTAAACATTTTTAAATTTTATAAGTCAAAAGAATAAATGACCGTGAAAAGTTTTAATAACATAAATAACAATAGTGCTTTTAAAGTTCCCGAGAATTATTTTGACAATTTTTCGCAGGAAATAGAAACACGTATTTTCGAGGAAAATATCAAAAACCAATTCGGCAACAAAAATCCGTTTAATGTTCCCGAAAATTATTTTGAAAATTTCAAATCTGACATTTTAGGCAAACAAAAAAACAAGTTCGCCAAAATTATTAAAATAACAAGACCTTGGTTATCTGCTGCGGCAGGGATAATCATCATTTTTACTTTATGGCAGTTCTTATTAACAGGCATTGAAAATAAAAATAACTATGCTGAAAATAATGACAGTCTTAAGTCAGAAAATACTTTTGTTATTGCAAATTATCAATCCGACATTAATACTATTGACATTAAATATCTTGAACCTGAAATAAATGCCTATATCGATGAAGCAGATGCCGATCAAATTTATGAAGATGTAAATGAGAATAATAATGATACTACAATAAATTCAGATGACGAAACTGTTTATCAATACTTTATAGACTATGCCGATGATAATGATTATACAGAATTACTTGCAGACCTCTAAAACCAAAATATTATGAAACATACATTATTTTTTTCATTAATACTGTTTCTTTTAACAGGACAAATTTATGCCCAACCAGGTATGAACCCTCAAAAAAGAAAAGAAATAAAAGAAATGCAATTAAAGTTTATTATAAACAAATTGCAACTGACAGAAAAAGAAAAGGCAGCATTTATTCCTGTTTACAAAACATTTACTGCAAAAAGAGAAAGTCTTTTTTTCGAGAAACATAAAACAATGCGAAATTTTAAGCAAAACAGCTTAAATATGAGTAATGACGATTTATTGAATTTAGCCGATGAATGTGTAAATATAAATTTTCGGTTAGCTCAATTAGACAAACAATACAACAAAGAATTTAAAAAAGTTCTTCCTCCGATAAAAGTTATTCTTTTGTATCAGGCAGAGAATGAATTTAAAAGAGACTTGATAAGAAAAATGCACCACAAACAAGGCGGAAAAATGCGTCCTAAATAAATATCCGAAAAATATTAATAGTTAAAAAGTCATTTTTCAATTTCCAAACAAAATAATAACTTTACGCCTTATTTTTAAGATATGACGACATATCAGGAAATTCTTAAAGAATTAAACAATAAAATATACAAACCGATATACTTTCTTTTCGGAGAAGAATCCTATTTCATTGATAAAATAACGGATTATATTGTCGATAATGTTTTGAATGATGCTGAAAAAGCATTTAACCAGACAGTTCTATACGGAAAAGACTCTAAAATTGAAGACATCATCAACAATGCCAAACGCTTCCCGATGATGGCTAATTATCAGGTATTAATAGTAAAAGAAGCCCAAAATTTAAGAGGAATTGAAAAATTAGCTTATTATGTTGAGCAACCTTTAAAATCTACTATTCTTGTTATAAACTATAAATATAAAAAACTTGATAAACGAACAAAACTATACAAAATACTAAATAAAAATGCCGTATTATTTGAGTCTAAGAAACTTTATGAAAATCAAATTCCGGCATGGATAAATACCTATTTAAAAGAAAAAAAATATTCGGCAACTCCTGTTTCAACACAACTTCTGACAGATTTTCTAGGAAATGATTTATCTAAAATAACAAACGAACTTGATAAATTAATGATTTCATTGCCCGAAGGAACTGCAATAAACCCGGAGCATATTGAAAAAAATATCGGAATAAGTAAAGATTTTAATGATTTTGAATTGCAAAATGCCATTCTTAATCGTAACATTTTAAAAGCAAATAGGATTATTCAACATTTCGGGCGCAACACCAAAGACAATCCGATTATTCGAACTATTAACACAGTAGCATCATTTTTTATAAAAATACTAACCTATCATTTTACAAAAGATAAAAGTAAAAATAACATTGCTTCCGTTCTTAAAATAAATCCGTATTTTGTTAAAGATTATGTTAAAGCAGCACAAACATTTAATATAAAAAAAGTTGTATCGGTTATTTCATTGCTTCGAGAATACGATATGAAAGCAAAAGGATATAACAACGCAACAACAAGTAACGAAGATTTATTAAAAGAACTTATCTTTAAAATAATGCATTAAATATCTTCTGTTTTTATATCTTTGCAATCCTTTTTCCTTATTAAAAACAGAATAATGTATTTAACACTTTTTATAATAATTATAACCTCAGTTATTTCCATTTTAGCATTCAATAATTACGATTTATTTAACAGGCTGAAATTCAATGCATATATGGTTTGGAACAAGAAACAATATGCTCGGCTTTTATCTCATGCATTGGTTCACAGCGGATGGCTGCACCTTATTATAAATATGTATGTGCTGTGGATTTTCGGTCGTTTTGTCGAAAATGCTTTTATTTCACTGTTCAAAGCCGGAAATTTCTTATACATCTTAATGTATGTTCTTTCTGTTCCGTTTTCGAGTTTACCGGCACTATTAAAAAATAAAAATAATCATTACTATAATTCTGTAGGAGCATCGGGAGCTGTTTCGGCAGTTGTATTTACGACTATATTGTTAAGTCCGAAGACCTCATTATTTTTAATGTTTATTCCGATACCTATACCCGCATATATTTTCGGAGCACTATATTTAATTTATTCCTACTTAATGAGCAAAAGAGGAAAAGATAATATTGCTCACGATGCCCATTTTGCAGGCTCTGTTTTCGGATTTACTTTTCCGATTATTTTTGCTCCGCATTTATTTATGAATTTCATACAGCAAATCTTTTAAAATTTTAATATAATGAAAAAGAAAAAAATTGTTATAGCACTTGGCGGAAATGCACTTTTAAGAGGCAACCAAGCCGGCACCATTGAAGAGCAAGAACAAAATACATACGAAACACTTATGAATATTATTCCTTTTATAAAAGAAGGTCATAAAGTTGTATTAAGCCATGGAAACGGACCGCAAGTAGGAAATATTTTAATGAGAAACGATGCCGGAGAAATAATGTATAATATCCCGCAAATGCCTTTGGATATTTGTGTTGCCGATTCGCAAGGCGGTATCGGATATATGATTGAAAGAGTTCTTCACAATATTTTTATTGAAGAAGGAATAAATAAAGATGTGGTAACCCTTGTTTCACAAGTTGCCGTTGATAAAAACGATCCTGCTTTTCAAAACCCCGTAAAACCCGTAGGTAAAATTTACGATAAAGAAACTACTGATAAATTATCAGAAGAAAAAGGATGGATTTTCAAACCCACACCAAAAAAAGCCGGAGGATGGCGACGTGTTGTCCCCTCACCCGAACCTCTTGATATTTTCAATATTAAAACCATTGAGAGTATTACCGACGCAGGAGCTGTTGTTATTGCATCAGGGGGCGGAGGAATACCGGTGTATATAGATGAAAATAATAAAGTAAAACCTACCGAAGCCGTTATTGACAAAGATAAAGCATCCGCATTATTGGCATCAAAAATAAAAGCCGACGAGTTTTATATTCTGACAGATGTCCCTTATGTTTATATCAATTTTAATGAACCCAATCAACAAAAACTTGATTTTCTTAACAGAGAAGATGCCTTAAAATATATGAAAGAGGGAAAATTCGGTGAAGGAAATATGGCACCTAAAATAAGAGCTTGCCTTAATTTTATAGAAAACGGAGGCAGCAAAAGTGTTATAACCGAAGCTACAAAACTTACAGATAAAACTTACGGAACAAAAATTACTTTGGAATACGAAGATTAATTTCTGTTTAACGCATTGAAATTATTTACAAGATCTGTCAAAATTTAAAGTTCCGGCAGATTTTGTTTTTGTGCTACATCAAACTCTGTTATCATTTGTTCGACCGTTTGAATAAAGGCAAAAGATTAGAATAAAAATCTTATATCAAATTTAAGTTATTATTAAAAGCATTATTTTATCGGTATATAAAAAAACTCGAAACATAAGTTTCGAGTTTTTTTGCGGAGAAAGAGGGATTCGAACCCCCGGTACCTTTCGGTACAACGGTTTTCAAGACCGCCGCATTCGACCACTCTGCCATCTCTCCTAAAAAGCGGCTGCAAATATAAAAACTATCTTTTAATTTCTGCAAATAATTTTAATAATTTGTAAATAATATTTTCAATATTCAATGTTAAAATATAAAAATGTTAAAAAAAACACATATTATTGATTACTAACAATAAAGCAACAAAATAAGACGTATCTAAATGATTAACTGGCAGTTATCCTGAAACGCCTATAAACAAAAGGATACAGAAGCAGGGGAAAAATATTTTTTTTTTAAAAAAACTTATTTGAAATTTGCTGTTTTTCAGAAATAATCTATATTTGCATAAGAATTAATATTATCTAATCACTAAAAAATTGTTTTATTATGAACAAAGCAGAATTAATTGATGCTATTGCATCAGGTTCAGGATTAACAAAAGCTGATTCAAGAAGAGCTTTAGACGCATTTGTAGAAGCAACTGAAGGTGCACTTAAAAAAGGTGACAGAGTTGCTCTTGTAGGTTTCGGATCTTTTGGTGTTAACAGAAGAGAAGCAAGAAAAGGAAGAAATCCTCAAACAGGTAAAGAAATTAACATTCCGGCTAAAAATGTTGTTAAATTTAAAGCAGGAACTGATTTAACAAGAAAAGTTAATTAATTAATCCTCACACCTTACTGAAAAAGGGATACTTTCGTATTCCTTTTTTTATTTTTTGTGTTTTTTAAAACTGATTTTAATTATCTTTACATCCCGAAAAAAAGTATAATGAATACAGAATTAATTCAATATTTGAGCCGTTTCATTACAAAAGAACGCTTTTCTTTATTCAATAAAAATATACAAGACAGAACAAAATATATGACGGTTGTTTTAGAAGATATTTATCAACCGCATAATGCCAGTGCCGTTTTGCGTTCCTGCGATTGTTTCGGTGTTCAGGATGTTCATATTATCGAAAATGAAAATGAGTACTCGGTTAATCCTGACGTTGCACTCGGTTCTTCAAAATGGTTAAACCTGTATAAATATAATGAATTTGAAAATAATACACTCAGCACAATTCATACGCTTAAAGAAAAAGGCTATCGCATAATTGCAACAACTCCGCATATCAATGACGTCAATTTAGATAATTTTGATGTTTCAAAAGGAAAATTTGCTTTGATGTTCGGTTCGGAACGACCCGGATTAAGTGATATTGCCATGAATAATGCTGATGAATTCCTGAAAATACCTATGTACGGTTTTACCGAAAGTTTTAACATCTCCGTTTCAGCCGCCGTTATCCTGCATCATTTATCATTAAAACTGAGACAATCCGACATTAATTTCAAACTGACGAATATCGAACAAGAAGAAATTACTTTAGAGTGGCTTAAACGCAGCATTAAAGATTCCGAAAATATTATTACAAAATATTTACAAACACATAAATAAGCTTGCTATGATTTCTCACAGACAACTTTTCTTTCAGCATATAGGTCAAACTTCACAAGCACCTATTGCACTTGAAATTGTTAAAGCAGAAGGGATTTATATGTTTGATGAGAAAGGTAAGAAATACATTGATTTGGTTTCGGGCGTATCCGTAAACAATGTCGGGCATCGCCATCCGAAAGTCGTAAAGGCCGTTAAAGATCAGCTTGATAAATACATGCATCTGATGGTTTACGGTGAATACATTCAAAGTCCGCAGGTAAAATATGCAGAATTACTGACAAAACAACTTCCGGATAAATTAAACTCGGTATATTTCGTAAATTCCGGCAGCGAAGCCATAGAAGGAGCAATGAAATTAGCAAAACGCTATACCGGAAGACCCGAAATAATTGCTTTTAAAAATGCCTATCACGGCAGCACACACGGTGCTTTGAGTTTAATGAACGACGAAAATTTAACCCAAGCTTTCAGACCCTTAGTTCCCGGAATTTCTTTTCTTGATTTCAATGCTGTTTCACAATTAAATCGAATTACCGAACACACGGCAGCTGTTATCATCGAAGCCGTACAGGCAGAAGGCGGTATTCTTCCGGCAGAAGATGATTTTATGAAAAAACTTCGCAAACGATGCAATGAAACCGGCACTTTATTAATTATCGATGAAATTCAAACCGGTTTCGGTCGTACAGGGAAACTCTTTGCTTTTGAACATTACAATATTGTTCCCGATATTATTTGCCTTGCAAAAGGAATGGGCGGCGGTATGCCCATAGGTGCTTTTGTTTCTGACAAAAAAATTATGAACTCACTTACATACAATCCGATGCTCGGACACATCACCACTTTCGGCGGACATCCTGTTTCGGCTGCTGGAGCTTTGGCAAGTTTAGAAGTTATTATTGAAAATAATTTATCGAAAGAAGCAAACAGAAAAGGAAAAATTTACATAAATGCTTTAAAAAATCACCCGAAAGTAAAATCCATCAGAGGTAAAGGACTTTTTCTTGCTTTTGAACTTGAAGGCGAAGGCAGTGTTGAAAAAGTAATAAACAAAGGTATTGAACTCGGTTTTATCAGCGATGCTTTTCTATTTGACAATACCCGTTTTCGCATCGCTCCGCCTTTAACAATTACGAATAATGAAATTTTTGAATCTGTTGAACTTATAAAAAAAGCTCTTGATAAATTATAAAGACAATAAAAATTTAAGGGTATTTCAGCTTTAATGTGTATTAAAAATATGAGATACAACATAATTTTTAAAACCGGTTTAATACTTTCGATAATTTTATTTTCCGGCTTATTCGGCTGCAAAAAAGAAACCGAAATTATATATCCTTCGGACACGGAATTCAATAACGAAATAAAAGTAAACATATTAGGATACAAGTCTGATGCAATGGAACCGTTTATCTCAAAAGACGAAAAATATTTATTTTTCAACAATCTGAAAGGAGATAACGGAAAAGATTTGTTTTATGCCGAAAAAGTTGATGACACGACTTTTGTTTTTAAAGGAGAAATACAAGGGGTAAATACCACATACGTTGACGGAAACCCCGCGATGGATTCTTCTTACAATTTTTATTTTATATCAACACGCAACTTGGATACGGGCAACAAAACCTTATTCGCAGGAAAGTTCGAAAACGGAACCGTAACAAACCTGCAAGAAGTGCAAGGCACTATAAATATCCCGGATTTATATTGGATAAATATGGGTGTGGAAATATCCGAAGACGGAAATACAATGTACGTGTCAAACGCTAAATTCAACGCAGGAGAAAATTTTCCTAACAAAGGAAACATAAGATTTGCCGTAAAAGAAAACGGTGAATTTAACATTCCCGACAACGAATCTTATATTCTTCAAAACATAAATACCGATGTATCCGTTGAATATGCCGGAGAATTATCCGCAAACGGCTTAGAATTATTTTTCTCGCAACTTACTTTATCTGACCCTCCGGTTTTTAAATTACTTTATTCAAGCAGAAAAAATATTGACGAGCCGTTTGGTGTTCCTGTTTCAATAACCGCACCGTTCAAAAATAACGTAAATGCTTTCGTTGAAGCACCAACATTGTCAAAAGACGGTAAACGTTTATATTATCACAAATTGGAGAATGATACGTTTTCAATTTTTATGCTGTCAAGATATTAAAATCAGACCTTGTTATCGGATAAAAAAACCATCTCTGCACACCGCTCTCCGTCAACGGCAGAAGAAATTATGCCTCCGGCATAGCCGGCACCTTCGCCGCAAGGGTATAAATTTTTTATTTGCGGATGTTGCAAAGTTTCTTTATCTCTCGGAATACGCACCGGCGATGACGTGCGACTTTCGACACCGATAACAATTGCTTCATTGGTTAAATAACCCCTCATCTTTTTACCGAAAATTTTAAAGCCTTCCTGCAAGCGTTTGCCGATATGCTCGGGCAACCAAAAATGCAAAGGCGATGAAACCACACCCGGATGATAAGAAGTTTCGGGCAAAGAAGCCGATATTTTA
>JAADGE010000085.1 GCA_013152535.1 Chlorobiota bacterium | reverse complement strand
AAAACTACGAAATTTCTTTGAGGTCGGATGCCGCAACTTGCAAAATAATCGGTAATTTTAAAAAAACTTTGTATTTTCTGAAAGTCCCTAAATAAGACAGCATCCTAAAAAGTGTATAAAGTCGATTTTTACATACTTTTTAGGATACTGTGTTTTTTTGATAATGTTCCTTATTTTCTTGTTTCCAAATAGTTTTTAATAATCTGTATTTGTTTATTCATTTCATCAATTTTATTCTCCAACTCTTTAATAGTATTATCTTTTTTCTGAAGTTGTTTATTCAAATCAATAATCTGTAATTGTTGATTTTCAACAGCTTCTAACGTTTGAAAACTCATACGGGTCATGTTAATTCCGTCATTTTCTTTTTTAGAAGAAGTTACCCACGGTAAATGATTGTTTTTAGTAATAAAATCTTCCACTTCTGAAATTTTGTAAGCTTTTTTATAATTTGGCTCAAAAACGAAGTCAGGTTTATCGTAAGTTCCCAAACCCGTAATAATAGGCCCGTAATAAATATCGCCGGTTACTCTGGCATCTCCGTCAACAGTAAAAAGTTTATCGGGTGTATTTGTATTTATTCCGACATAACCGGATTTAAGCACTGTAAGGGCATTGTGTCTGCTTCCTTCATCAGTTCCGTTTCCTATCACAAACAATGCACTAAAGGGATCATAAGCATTATCACCTGAAAAAGTTTCATTAAAACCTCCGAGAATAAAACTACCTCCGGCAACAGCTCTGGTATAAAACCCGAAAGCGGTGGAAGCATCACCGTGTGCAACGGTATGTGTACCGGCAGACCAGGAAGCAAGTCCTTCTGCCAGTGTATTGTCACCGATAGCGACAGAAGCATCATTATCCGCAATTGATTGATTTCCTATTGCCAAAGAGAATAATCCGTTTGCATGTGTATTCGAACCCATTGCAACAGAAGCGTCTCCCCAAGCAACAGTATTATCGCCCATAGCAATAGTATTCAAGCCATGTGCTTCAGTTTGATAACCCATTGCTGTTGAAGCAAATCCGCTTGCGAGAGAGGAATCTCCCATTGCCGTAGAATAATCGCCGCTTGCAATTGTCGCAATACCCATTGCAGTAGAAGATTGACCTGAAGCTAATGTATGAGAGCCCATTGCTAATGCAGCTTCACCTCCTGCAATTGTTGAATCTCCCATTGCAAGAGATGCACCTCCTTTTGATTGAGAATACCAACCCATAGCTGTAGAACCGCCGCCGCTTGCAACGGTATTATACCCCATAGCAACATCTAAAGTATCAACTGCTGTTGTATAAGCTCCCATAGAAAACGATGCTAATCCCATTGCTTTCGTATTATAACCGAGAGCCATTGAAGAATTTTTAAATGCAGTATCTTGAATACCTATTACAATGGAACCTTTGCCCAAAGCTGCAGATTTATTTCCGAATGCATAAGAATTTGAATCTGCTGCCAAGACATTTGAACCGAAAGCATAAGAGTTTTTCCCTTCAGCTCTTGATTTATAACCGATTGCCGTAGAATTTAATCCTTTGGATATTGTTTGATATCCCATAGCTTGTGAATAGTCACCAATAGCTTTAGATTCAAAACCGGTTGCCAAAGAATTTAGTCCTACACTGTCCGGAGATTCAATTAAAACACGTCCTGTCAAGAAAGCTTCTTTAAGAGGATACCAGACGATTCTGGGTTCACTCGGGTTAATGGTATCAGGTATATTTGAAGCGTTAATGTTAAAATAATCTTTATTACCTGCAGCTTTAGCTAAAGCATATCTTCCTACAGCAAATCCTCCGGAGGCACCTTTAGTTGATTCTCTGATATATATTCTTGTACTGTCGATACCTGTATAAAAATAAGTATTTGGTGTACTTTTAGCTAAAGCATATCTTCCTACGGCAAATCCGCCTGCAACTCCTTTTGCTCCTCCGGATGTATATATTCTTGTGCTGTCAGGCGTTACAATTAAATAAGATGTATCAGGAAAATTTTTAGCTAAAGCATATCTTCCTACGGCAAATCCTCCGGAAACTCCTTTATTAGTATCTTTTACATAAATTCTGACACCTTCGGAAGTTACGCGAAAAATAGGTATTCCGAATTTGTCTTTTACTTCAAAGAGTGCAGAATCCGGTCCTGCCCCGTCATCAGCTTGAATAACAAGTTTACCGGATGGAGTTGTAGTGCCGACTCCGACATTTCCTCCGTTGTAATAAATTGTTGAATTATTATTCAGCCATTGACTTGTACCGTTTGCACTTTGATTTGCATAAATTGCATAAGGAACAGACAAAAGTTGGCTTGCTCCCATCTCGGTATAATTGGTACCGCCTGTTTCGTCAACAGCAATTTTTAACCAATAACTCTTATTTCCCCAATCTAAAGAAGCAAAATTATCGCTGCTTGTGCCTTTACCCACATTCAAATTAATTAATCCGAATTGATTGGTATTTAAATTCCAAGTTTCAGTATAGGAAGAAGTCCCTGTACTGCTGCCTTCTAATATACTTATTTGAATGCCAACGTTTTGATTAGCAATAATATCGCCCGAGCTGCTGCGAATAACAGCTTGATACTTAAATGATTGCGGAGCTTGTGCGAAAATATTTATTGCAATAATAAGAAAACTTAAAGTGTAAATTATTTTTTTCATAATGTTCAAATTTATTGTTTAATAATTTTATATGTCTTAATTATTCTGTTATTATTATAAATTTTTAAAAAATATACTGAAACAGGCAGATTGTTAACTTTAATTTCAGTATTTACATTGGTAATAGTTGCTTCTTTTAATATTCTTCCGTTAATATCCAAAAATTGATATTGTAAATTCTCCGGGGTATTGATTTTTATATTAATGATATTTTCTGCCGGATTCGGAAAAATAGTAATTAAATAATTATCAGAATTAACGGAAAAAATTTCTGTTGCTGATAATTTACTTTGTTGAAAACCTTGTGTTAAAATATTCGTCCCGTCAGAAATTGTTTCTGTAATAGTTTCGCCGAGGGTCCAACTTATTGATATTGACGAGTTCTTGAAAAAATCACCTCCTGATGTGATAATTTCCTGAGCATTTGATGCAGTTGCTGATATCAACAGAATTAACGGTAAAAAAAGTATTTTTTTCATAGAAATAAATTTATAGAATCATTTGAAAGTTTTTGTAAGAATATTCAAAAATACAAAAATATATTATGTAATAAACTTAAAACAGCACATAATTTAGAATTCAACAGGAATTTTATGATTGCAATTAATACATCTGTTTTCGAATAAACCGGAAATTCGAGTAAATGCCGTAGTTCTTGTAATAAGCAATCCTCCGCAATTAGGACAATATGTATTATTGCCTGTTTCAGATTTAATATTCCCGAGATAGACAAAATTTAAGTGTTTTTTTGCATAATTATATAAATTCAGTAATGTATCTTTCGGAGTTACGGAAATTTCGGATTTATATGCCGGAAAATATCGAGATAAATGTAAGATTGTATTTCTCCCGTTTATTTTAACCAATTCTTTTATCATTTTCTTAAAAGTATTACTGTCATCATTTAAGTCGGGTATTATTAAATTTGTTATTTCAATATGTGTTTCGGATGCTGCAATTGTTTTAACAGTATTAAGTACAGGCTGTAAACTTGATTTTGTTTGTTCGTTATAGAAGTCTTCCGTAAATGCTTTTAAATCGATATTAAATGCATCTATATACGGGAGTAATTCCTTTAAGGGCTCCGGGTTGATAAATCCGTTAGAGACTACAACATTTTTCAGATGATGTTTTTTTGCTTTTCTTGCTGTTTCGAGCATGTATTCATACCAAACAATCGGTTCATTATAGGTATAGGCAATCCCGATATTATTTCGAGTTCGTTCTGCTTCTTTAATTATTATTTCAGAGTTAAGATTTTTAACTGAATATTTTTTTTCCGGGTTAAACTGTGAAATATGGCTGTTTTGGCAATAATTACATTTCAGGTTGCAACCGAGACTTCCGAGTGACAGGATATTTTTTCCGGGATAGAAATGATAAAGCGGTTTTTTTTCAATAGGATCAATATGAACAGCAGATAATTCTTCGTAATTTAAAGAATATAATATTCCGTCTTTATTTTTTCTGACTTTACAAATTCCTGATTTACCGTTGTTTATGATGCAGTCGTGAGGGCATAGCGTACATTGAACTGATTGATTTTGAAGTTTTTTATAATATAATGCTTCTTGTAACATAGCATAGTACAAAATAGATTTTCCTCAATTTACGACAAATAACAATAAAACAGAAATATTTTCTACAGATATTTTTTTATGTCTGTATTTTTAGGAATAAATTTGCTGACATCACCGTTGTATTTAAGAATTTCGCGAAGAATGGTAGAACTCACGGGTGTATGTTTTGTTTCGGTTAATAAAAAAACAGTTTCGATGTCATTTTCCATAAACCGGTTCATTTGTGCAATGGCTCTTTCGTATTCAAAATCTGAAGCGGTTCTCAGCCCTCTTAAAATAAAATTTATACCTTCATCTTTACAGAAATTGATAGTTAGTTTGTTATATTTTTTTACTGAAACTCTGTTTTTATCTTTAAATACATCTTCAATAAATTTTATGCGATTTTCAACGGTAAAAAATCCTTTTTTTTCTGAATTAATACCAATGGCTATTACAATTTCGTCAAAAAGTTCTAATGCCCTTAATACAACAGACTCATGACCTATTGTAAAAGGATCGAATGAACCGGGAAAAATTGCACGTTTCATAGTTTTTGAATTTAGTAAATGGTTTAATAAAAAAAATTATAAAATAATTGTATCATCTCTGTCGGCACCGGTTGAAATAATTATAATCGGAACACCGGTTTCTTTTTCAATGTATTTGATAAAGTTCTTAAATTCTTTCGGGAAATCTTCTTTAGTTTTACAATTACTAATATTTGTTTTCCAACCTTTAAATGTTTTATAAACAGGTTTTATATTTTCATTTATTTCATAAGGAAAATAATCAATTTTGTTATTGTTTATTTTATAATATTCTGATATTTTAAAATTATCAAACTCAGATAATATATCTGCTTTGGTAATAATTAAAGCTGTAACACCGTTAATTTGTACTGTATATTTTAATGCTGTTAAATCCAACCATCCGCAACGACGTTTTCTTCCTGTAGTTGCTCCGTATTCGTGCCCGAATTTTTGTAATTTTTCTCCGTTGCTGTCAAAAAGTTCAGTAGGAAACGGACCGCTTCCGACACGAGTGGTGTATGCTTTAAAAATTCCGTAAACATTACCTATTTTTGAAGGTGCAATGCCTAAACCTGTGCAAACACCGGCAGAAGTAACGGCGGAAGATGTTACGAAAGGATAAGTACCGGAATTTATATCAAGTAAAGTTCCTTGTGCACCTTCGGCTAAAATCTTTTTCCCTTCAGTTAATGCTTTATTGAAAAAATAGCTGCTGTTAATAATTTTAAATCGTTTTAGTTTTTCAATTCCCTGAAACCATTTTTTTTCGTATTCGCTAATGTCAAAATCGTATTTATAACTTTTTAATCTTTTTAAATGCCTTTCTTTTAAATTATTATATTTATTTTTAAAATCGGCAGAAGCAATATCACCGATTCTCAAAGCATTTCTTCCTATCTTGTCAATATATGCCGGACCAATTCCTTTTCCGGTTGAACCGATTTTAGCTTTTCCGAGCTCGTTTTCATTTGCAGCATCTAAAATTCGATGAGTAGGAAGGATTAAATTTGTTTTTTCGGCAATTAAAAGATTTTCGGATAAATCTCTGCCTGTGTTTTCTATTTGTTCAACTTCTTCAGCAAAAATAACCGGGTCTAAGACAACACCGTCACCAATAATATTTAATGTGTGTTTTCTGAAAATACCCGAAGGTATTAAATGTAAAACAAACTTTTGATTATTGAAAATAAGTGTATGCCCGGCATTTGGTCCGCCTTGAAATCGTGCAATAATATCATAATTCGGACTGAGGACATCTACTATTTTGCCCTTGCCTTCATCGCCCCATTGTAATCCTAAAAGAACATCTGCTTTCATTATGCCGTATATGTTTATATTTTTTAAGGTATTTAATAAAAAAGTGTCATCAATTAACTGATAATTATTTTTCTCCTGCTTTTTCGCATTCATCACAAATCCCATGGAAATACAAAGAATGATAATTAATTTTGAAATTCATTAATTTACCGACAGTGGATTGAATATTTTGAATTCTCGGATCACAAAATTCAATAATTTTTCCGCATTTATCACATACAAGATGGTCGTGTTGTTTGTATTTATATGACCGTTCGAATTGTGCAATGTTTTTTTCAAATTGATGTTTTATTATCAAACTGCTGTCAAGAAGAAGATCCATTGTGTTGTATATTGTTGCACGACTTACTCTGTAATTTTTATTTTTCATTGAAATGTATAAAGTTTCAATATCAAAATGTCCTTCTCTGGAATAAATTTCTTCTAAAATTGCAAAACGTTCGGGAGTTTTTCGGTGACCTTTATTGTCTAAGTATTCCGTAAAAATTTCAATTACGGTTTTTATAATATCCGGTGTATTCATAGTTATCTAATTATCGGCTAAAAATAATATAAAACCGAAGAACTTTAAAGAAAAAAATGATTTATTTATTAACACAAAGAAAAAATAAAACAGTTTTCAATAAAATGAGTCTTTGTGTCAGAATATGAAGGTAAAAATTTTTAAGGCAAAAGATTAAGGAAGTCTGAATATTTATTTGCTTAAAAAATATTAATTAATTATTTCAATACTGTTAACAGCAGGAATTTTTTCCAGTTGTTTTAATAAATTATCCGAAAACTTTTCTTGTTTGGTATAAACTTTTATGCGTATCGTAAAGTTTGATTTTTCATTATCAAAATTTAAAGATTTAATATTTACGGATAAATCTTTAGAAATAATTGAAATAATTTTATTTAACAAACCGGGCTCGTATTTTCCTGATATTTTAAATTCTTTGAGAACCGAAATTTTTGTTTGCGATGTCCATTTTACTTTTACTGCTTTTTCGCCGAAAGCCAAATCGGCAACAGCAGAAGGACAATGCGCTTTGTGGATTAAAATTTTATTATAGGAAAGGTCTTGAATTCCGATAATGTCATCACCCGGAACCGGTAAGCAGCAATCAGCAAGTTTATAAATATCCGGCAGTTTAATTTCATCAGATTCATTTTTTTTATCAGAACCGGAAAAAGGCATTTTAATATTCCAAAATCTGACTTGTTTCTCTTTTTTGCAAGTATTCTTAACAATATCTTTAAGAGTTGTTTGTGCTAATTTACTTTCACCGATATCTTCCAGAAATTTTTCTTTATTACGATAATTAAATTCTTTGCTTAAGTTATCGGTACATTTTCCCAAATTATCAATTCCCCTTTCTTTAAGAAGTTGTTCAATTATTTTTTTACCTTCTTCGATACTTTTTCGGATATCTTCTCTGAATAATCTTTTAAGGATGTAAATTGCATTTTGTGTTTTTACAAATTCAAGCCATTCGCGTTGCGGTTTTTGATTTTTAGTTGTTATAATTTCAACTTGATCACCGTTTTTGAGTTGTGTGTTTAATGCCTGAGTTTTTCCGTTAACTTTTCCGGCAATACATTTTAATCCGATATCGGTATGAACTTTAAAAGCAAAATCAAGTACAGTTGCTCCGTTCGGAAGACTTTTAATTTCTCCTTTAGGTGTGAAGACAAAAATTTCCGGATTAAAAAGATTTATTTTAAGGTTGTCTATAAATGTAATTGCAGATGAGTTATCTTCATTTAAGAAATCTAAAAGATCTTTAATTTTCTCATCAAATTCTGTTTTCTTTTCTTTAAGTCCTTTATATTTCCAGTGTGCCGCTAAACCATGTTCAGCTGCTTCGTGCATTTCTTTTGAACGTATTTGAATTTCAACCCATTGTCCTTCATCACTCATTACGGTAATATGCAATGCCCTGTAACCCGTTTTTTTTGGTATTTGCAGCCAATTTCGCTTACGTTCCTTTTTTTCGGGAAATAAATCCGTAATTAACGAGCCGATTTGAAGTGCTTCATAATTTTCATTTTTTTTATTTTTCGGAGAGAAAATAATCCTGACAGCAAATAAATCATAAATTTCATCGAAACTGACCTTTTTTTGCTCCATCTTTTTCCATATGGAATAAACGGTTTTAGGTCTTCCTGAAATTTTATAATTAATATTATTTGCGTCCAGTTTAGCTTTTACAGGTTGTATAAATCTGTTAATAAATTGAAGTCGTTCGCGTTCTGAAGTTTGCAGTCGGTTTTCAATTTCATTATAAATATAAGGATTCGTATGTTGCAAACATATATCTTCCATTTCGGCTTTAACATTATAAAGCCCAATACGGTGAGCAATGGGAGCATAAATAGTTAAAGTTTCGTTAATTGTCTTCTTTTTATTTTGATCGGATAATGAACTTATTGTTCTTACATTATCTAATTTATCGGCAATTTTGATAAAAATAACACGAATATCATCAGAAACGGAGATTAGAATTTGTCGAAAAGTAGATGCTTCAGAATTATTTTCAAAATATTCGGCATTTTTAATTTTTACCAATCCCTCAATAATATTAAAGATTTTTTCACCGAATTTATTTTTAATATCCTCTGAAGTGTATTCGGTTTTTGTCGGAACATCGTGTAAAAGAGCAGCAATTGCAGAAGTTGTGCCTAATCCGAAATCTTGAGTAACAATTTTTGCAGTTTTCAGGCAATGATTTATGTATAATTCTCCGTTTTGCCTTTTCATATTCTCATGAGCTTTATGAGAATAGCGGAATGCTTTACGAATCAGTTCTGTATTTTTTTCGTTTTTAAACCGTTTTTTGTTTTCTTTCAGAAAATTTTCAAAATCTGACATCAAAACTTGTTCTTCGGTTTTGTGTTTTATCACCATCTTTTATCACTGCATAAACAGATAACAAATATAGTTATTTTTACTAAACTTAAAACAGTTTTTTATTAAATAAGATGTTTAATTAAATTTGCGATTATATTTGAATATAAATGCCGAAAAAATTTGATGTAGTTATTATCGGAGGCGGATTAAGCGGTTTGTTGTCTGCTTCTGCATTAAGTCGCAAAGGCTTAAAGATTTGTGTCCTTGAAAAAAACAGAGATACAGGAGGAATGATTCAATCTTTTAACCGAGAAGGTATTTCTTTTGATACCGGAATGAATTTTTTCGGAGCTTTTGAAAAAGGTCAAATTCAAAATGAGCTGTTTAAAAGTTTCGGTATTGCCGGTAAAACAAATATCACAAAAATATCGAATTTTGAACTTGTTGCAAAAAACGGAAAATATAAAATTCCTAATAATTTTGAAAGATTTGAAAAACAGTTAATTTCTTACTTCCCTAAAGAAAAAGAAGGAATAAAAGTATTTTTAAAACAAATAAAAGAGATTTTTTATCATATTTCACTTGAATCCGATTTTGAAGATTTATCATTTTTACAATATTATGAGAAAAGTGCTTTGAAGTTTATTAATTCCGTAACAAAAAACAGAGAACTTGCAGAATTATTGAAATTTAACAATTTATTATTCGGGAGTAATCTCGAAACAACACCTTTATATATATATGCTGTAATAACAGGGTCTTTTTTACAATCTGCCGGAACTTTTACAAATGGTTCTAAACAGTTTATTGAAGTTTTGGAAAATCAAATTTTAAATAATAAAGGAACTATATTAACAAAAAAAGAAGTTGAAAAAATAATTACGAAAAATGATTATATTTCTCATTGTGTGTGCAATGACGGAACTGCATATTTTGCAGATACGTTTCTTTCAACATTACATCCTCAAAACATAATACCGAAAATACAATCACCTTTATTAAAAACGTTTTATCGAAAACGAATTGCCGGATTATCAAACAGCAAAGCTTCGTTAATAATAAATGTTATTCTTAATAAAAAGACTGTTTTGTTTGATAATAAACCCAAATTTATTAATACAGAGGGAAAATCTGTTCTGTTTTATTTTCCTGTTTCCGGAAAAAATGAGAATTATGCCGGCACTGCAAAAATAATGATTGAAGATAATGTTGCTCCCTATTCTCAATGGACTGATACAAAGCCTAATAAACGTAAAGACAATTACAATTTGTATAAAAATGAAAGAGCGAAAGAGATTTTTAATTTTATTGAAAAATACTTTCCCGGGTTTAAAGAAAATATTCACAACTATTTTGTTTCAACACCTTTAACTTTCCGAGATTATACCGGAAGTCCTGAAGGTTCTTCATACGGCATATTAAAAGATTATACGAAATCTTCGGAAACAATATTTTCTGTAAATACGAAATTTAAGAATTTGTTTTTAACGGGTCAAAGTATTAATTTTCACGGGTTATTAGGTGTCTCAATAACTTCTTCAATAGCTTGTACTGTATTAACAAAATATATTACAAATCGTAAAATCAATTAATAATACCAAACTGTTATGAAAATGTTTTTATCTTTTCGTATAAAAAAATCAAATCTGTCACAGCTGATAACAGAACTGAATTTGCCGCAAATAAAAAAACAGCAAACAAATTAATAATACAATAATCCCGAACAAATCTGTTTTATTATATTTTACATATACGGATATACCTGATATTCAGTATAAAACAGGCAGAAAATAAGTAGAAGGACTTAATTTTGATTCTCCTGAATATCTTTTTATAAATTAGAATCGTGATTTTTACATTTACGATTTGCATATGCGGGTTGTATTATCTTAATAAAAATATCAGTTTTTAAATAATTATCCTTACCTTTGTTTTTTTAAAAATTTATATTACAATACAATGAAAAAAGGAACAGTAAAATTTTTTAATGATTCCAAAGGTTTTGGTTTCATTATTGACGACGAAACAAAAAGTGAATATTTTGTTCACGTGTCCGGTTTAATTGACGAAATTCGTGAAGGCGATGCCGTTGAATTCGAATTAACAGAAGGCAAAAAAGGTTTAAATGCAGTAAATGTAAAAGTACTTTAATATTTAGTCTTTAACTTTTTTAAATAAGCTCGCCAATTTCGGCGGGCTTTTTTTACAAAAAAACTTTCTGAAACAATATGGAATTCATACAAAAAAATTATCTGATATACAGAAACCTTTAAACCCAATTTCAATGAAATCTTTATACTCTGTTTTCATTATCAGCTTTCTGACCGTAAACAGCATCTTTGCACAACATACAATTACGGGAAAAGTAACAGATGAAACCGGCACTGTTCTTCCGGGCGTTTCCGTTCTGGAAAAAGGCACAAAAAACGGAACAATGACATCAGGAAGCGGAATGTATTCAATTACCGTAAAATCAAAATCAGCAATCTTAGTTTTTTCGTATATAGGAATGCAGACTATTGAGAAAAAAATTACCGGTGATACGTTAAATATCACCATGTCAGCTTCCGGAGAAGAACTTGATGAAATTGTTGTTACAGCTCTCGGGAGAAAAAGCAGACCAATATTCCAACATAAAGATATTTCAAGAAGTGACTATCCGATTTATGAAGATTCCGATTACGGAACGGGAAGAGACAGCAAAGATAAAAATCCGGCAAAAAGCGGATTATTAACTGCCGGAGAACTTAACGATTACGGGATTACGGCAAATGGGAACTTTGGAAAGATATTTCCGAAAATCAACTTAAAACATACAAAACCGCATGGAAAATGATGCCGCAAGAACGGTATTGTGTTCAAGTTACAAACTATAAAGACAAACCTTTGGTAAATGCAAAAGTATATTTGCAAACAGAAAAAGGAGACACACTTTGGGCAGCCTGTACGGATAATACCGGAAAAGCCGAACTTTGGTTAAATATTTTTGATAATTCATCTTCAGGAAAAAATTTAATAATTACTGTGGTTGATAAAGGACAAACGTATAAATTATCAAAACCGGAAAAATTTCACGACGGTATAAACTTTATAAATCTTCCGGCAAGTTGTTATGTTCCCGAAAAAGCAGACATTGCATTTGTTGTTGATGCAACCGGATCCATGGGTGATGAAATTGCTTATTTAAAAGCAGAACTGAAAGATGTTCTGAATAAAATTCAAAAACAACATAAAGATATTACAATTAATACAGCAAGTGTGTTTTACAGAGATATTCACGATTCGTACTTAACAAAAAAATCTGATTTTTCGGATAATGTTAAAACAACAACAGATTTTATCAAACAACAAACTGCCGGAGGCGGAGGCGATTTTCCCGAAGCCGTTGATGCCGGGCTGAATACGGCAATTAACGAATTATCGTGGTCGGAAGATGCTTTGGCAAAAGTCGTATTTTTAATATTAGATGCACCGCCGCATAATGACAGCCTTAGTATAAAAAAAATGCAAAACCTGACAAAAAATGCAGCATCAAAAGGCATACGTATTATTCCCGTAACAGCCAGCGGAATTGATAAAAGCACCGAATACTTAATGCGTTCAATTGCCCTTGCAACTAACGGCACTTACGTTTTTTTAACCGATGACAGCGGTATCGGGAATTCGCATATAAAACCTACAACTGATGAGTTTCAGGTTGAATTGCTTAATGACATTTTTATCAGACTGATAAATCAATACTTGACTATTCCCGATTGTGAAGAAGATATTGTTTATAACCAAGAAGAAATTCAGGATACTTCATACATTATCGACAACAGTTTGCCGAAAGACACAAGCTCGGTTGATACAACAGACGCAACACATATTGACAATCCGATATTACTCGGAAAAGTAAAATACTATCCTAACCCGACTGTCGATATTTTAAATATTGAAATCAGCGGAGATATGAAAGAAATGTTTTTAGCCGATGTATCGGGAAAAATATTGCAGCGTTTCGATATTAATAAACAAAGCACATTCAGAATAAGTCTGTCAAAATATCCTTCGGGAATTTATTTTATACAATATCAAAACGGAGAACGTTGGCAAACGGGAAAAATTATTCATACAATTTTGTAATTCAAATTTTTATTGCTCATTTATATTCAAAAATTGTTTTACAAGAAATATTTAGATATATTTGTTTCAATGAAATTAAATTCTAATAATTTAATCTTTGGGTAAAATATTAAAACAATACCATAATTTTCTTCAATTTCTTCCGGTTCGTCTTCTGTTGGTTAATCTTAGAAGAAATCGTTTTTTATTTTTACTGTGGATTTTTGTTTTTTTAATTATTACCGGTAATTTCGGCACAAAATACGGCATTCCCACTCTGTTTTTCTCTCCGGAATATTTACATAAAGTCAATTTTTTATCATACTTCCTTTTGGGTATAAGTTTCGGAATTTTTTTCATTGCCTTTCACATTTCGGGCTATGTAACAAATGCTTATCTGTTTCCGTTTCTTGCAACGGTAAAAAACCCGTTTTATAAATTCTCGTTAAATAATTTTGTTATTCCGCTTACATTTATAATAAGCTATTTTATCGAATCAATTAATTTTCAAATTAATATTCAGCTATATTCTTTTCCGGAAATTTTACTAAATTGTCTCGGTTTATTTGTCGGAATTATCTTATTGTATTTTGCTTCTTTCAGTTGGTTTCAAGCTCGTAATATTGATTTAAATATATTAGAAGAAAAAATAAACAATAAGACTAAAAAAGGTTCTAAAACAATTGAAAAAATTCGAAATCTTGATGAAGAATGGAAAAAAACACATGCACCCGATGCCGCCAATCGTTTTTGGTCGGTAAAAACATACTTAAAAAATCCGGGCAAACTCAAACGAACTCAATTATTCGAACACTACGATCCGAAAAAAATTCAAAAGGTTTTAGCTCATAATTATAAAGATGCTTTAATTTATTCCGGAGTTTTAATTCTTATTATTTTTATTCTCGGGTTGTACAAAGAAATCCCAGTATTTAACTTGCCTGCCGCCGTCAGTATTATGCTGCTTATTTCGTTTATTATTATCGCTTTTGCTGCCTTATATACTTTTTTTAAAGAATGGTCGGCTTATGTTTTTATCGGGTTCTTTATCCTTTTTGCTTATATCAATCAAAACGTTTTTCTTGATTATCACCGGTCGGCATACGGTATTAATTATAAAATAAATAAAAATAAAATAAACACTCCTTCTGTTATTGATTATCAAAAAATTCAAAAAAAAGATTATCAGAAAGTTTTGAAAACTTTACAAAAACGCAGACAGCATTTAATAAATACAAAGCAAAAAGTTTCATTCATTTTTGTAAACACAGCCGGAGGCGGTTTAAAAGCCGGTGTTTGGACTTATGTCATTTCAGCCTATCTCGACATTCTTACAAACGGCCGTTTTTTTGAGCACACACAATTAATTACCGGTGCTTCGGGAGGCATGTTCGGTGCTGCTTATGCCCGAGAACTTTATTATGAAAAAACCTTAAATAAAATTAAGACTTGGCATAACGATACAATATTAAATAATCTGTCAAAAGATATGTTGAATCCTGTTTTGTTCAGTTACGTTTCATCCGATATTTTTTATATTTCTCGGAAATTCAAGTATAACAACAATTTTTATTTTAAAGACAGAGCCTATATGCTCGAAAAATCATTTAATGAACATACAAATTACGTTCTTGACAAACCAATGTCTGCCTATAAAAAACCGGAAGAAAATGCACTGATTCCAATGATGATTTTCAGTCCTGCCGAAATTGAGAACGGCAGAAAAGTTCTGATATCTTCATCGGGAATATCTTTTTTAAGTAATACTTTCAAAACCATTCAAAATAATAATAAAAAAGTCAATATCGATTTTAACACAAAATACAAGGATTATAATGCCGGTAATCTTCGCTTTACAACAGCCGTCAGAATGAGTGCGAGTTTTCCGTTTGTTTCTCCTTATGTTTCATTACCCGGAAAAGATCATTTAAAATTATCTGATGCCGGAATGACTGATAATTACGGTTTGTCAACTTCTTTTCAGTTTTTATCTGTTTTTTCCGATTGGTTTATCAAGAATACCGATAAAATAATCTTTATTAATATCAGTTGTGACGGAAAAAATAAACAAACATCCGATTTTAACTTTCTTTCTGATTTAACCGAACCGTTTCAAGGTGCTCTAAATAACTATTTTAACTTTCAAAGAATAAACGCGGAAGAACTTTATTTCCAAACCCAAAAAAAACTCAGAAAAAAGATTGTTTTTATTAATCTTCAAATCAACAGTAACGAACGCCATATTTCCGTGAGTTGGCATTTGACAAATCGTGAGAAAAAGATTATCTCAAAAGCCATAAACAGTTCTTTAAATCAAACCGAAATCAAAAAATTTTTAAATGCGTTTTAAATATTCTTATCTGAAAAATCATCCGCAGAATCATCTTTTACGGAAAATATACTGCATTTGATAAAAAAATCTGTCTTGATTATCTTTTTTTTTGTATATTTAATGCTTTAAAAACTAAATTTTACATATGAAACGAATTAAATTACTCGGATTATTTTTTATTTTAGGATTAATTTCCTTCACAAGTTGCAAATCGGTTGACGATGCACAAAAAGCTGCTGACAGTTTTTTTGAAGCTTTCAATAATCAAGATGAAAAAGCCATGGAAACAATATTAGATAAAGAATCTGTTATTGATGCCGGGATTAAAGATGACTTTTATGATGTTTTTAATAAACATGCTTCGGCTTTCGGCACTGTTACAAATCACAAACGATACGCATTTTCGACAAATACGAATAACGGTTTGACAACCGTAACTTTAAAATTCAAATGCGACACTGAAAAAGGTCATACCGTTTTTGAAAAATTAAAATTCGTAAAAAGAGGAGATGCCTATAAACTCTATGAATTTGTTTACAATAAGAATAAAGCAGCTATTGATAAAGAAGACTGAAAAAATTGACCTCAACAGATTAACAATCATTTTTTACAAAATATAAAAACCAAATCAATACAATTTTTTTGTTAATTTTGCTTTTTTAAACAAACTCAAGATACAAATACTATAAGAGAGGGAAAAATCCCTCTTTGATTTTTTAATTTCTGTTAACATCAATAATTATTAAATATAAACTAAACGAAATGAAACAAATTACATTTTTCACACTCCTGCTCGTCAGTTTCTCAGTTTTTGCACAAAAATCTTCGAAAATGACGAATTTTTATTATGATGCAACTTTCGGCGAACAGTTCGGAGTTAAATTAATTGCAAAAAATATAATTTCAAAAACCGACTTTGTTAAATTAGGACTTGAAATTAATAATCAAACAAAAAACTATATTTTATTTTTAAAAGACAAATGCAAATTTGTTGTAAACCAAAATTCCTATTCCCTTAAAACAGTAAAAAAAGGGCGTATTCTTAAACCCGGAAAAACAGAAATTTTTACCGTAAAATCAGAAAAACAAACAAACTATTTAACAAACGATATTGATTTCAGACCCGGCGGTATTTATACTTTTCCGGCCAAAGGCGTTACTGTTGAAACAGAACCGTTTCATTTGCCGCCTGACAAAAATAAAATATCCGGTGCTGCTTTTAAAATAAATATGCTGAAATTAAAAAAACAAACCGATGAAACTGCCGTGAAATTTAAATGCACATATACAGGAGATAAAATCGGTATCATTATACCATCAAATTGTGTTTTACGAACAGAAAACGGCAAGGAGTGGGCAACCGTAAAATCAAAAGAAAAAATTAAAATTCTGCAAAAAGGAGAAAGTGTAAGTTTTACGGTTAATTTTGAAATTCCCGGAAAAATTACGGATATGCAATTTGCCGACATGGACATTGTTTGGAAAGATACATTTAGTGAATCCGATTTAACAGAACTTAATTTTGATATTCAACACATTAATATCGACGAGAATACAACTAAAGAAAAAAATTAATTGACTTATAGTATTTATCCGAAAAATATCAAAAATACATTTTAAACACCTAATGCAATGATAGGATGTAAAAAAGGAAAAGACAAGTCGTTATGACTTGTCTTTCTTTTATTATACAGCATTATGTGATTATAAAGTTTCTCTTACTGCTGCTTGAGCTGCTGCCAGTCTTGCAATAGGCACACGATAAGGAGAACAACTTACGTAATCAAGCCCTGTTCTGTGGCAGAACTCAACAGAAGAAGGCTCTCCGCCGTGTTCACCGCAAATTCCGAGTTTGATATTCGGACGGGTTTGACGACCTTTTTTAACTGCCATTTCAACCAATTGTCCGACGCCTTCTTGGTCTAATACTTCAAAAGGATCATTTTTCAAAAGACCTTTTTCAATGTAAATCGGTAAAAATTTACCGGCATCGTCTCGTGAATATCCGAAAGTCATTTGAGTTAAATCATTAGTTCCGAAAGAGAAAAATTCGGCAGACTGAGCAATTAAATCAGCCGTAAGTGCCGCACGCGGAATTTCAATCATGGTTCCTACCATGTAATCAATTGAATCGTTTCTTTCTTCAAATATTTTAGCTATTGTAGTTCTCACAATATCTTCCTGCATCTTCATTTCCGCCAAGGTTCCTGTTAAAGGAATCATAATTTCAGGATGAGCTTTTATACCTTTTTTCTTAAGATTCAGAGCAGCTTCAATAATAGCACGAGTTTGCATTTCGGTTATTTCGGGATAAGTATTTCCCAAGCGACAACCGCGGTGTCCGAGCATCGGGTTCACTTCAGATAAATCTTCAACTTTTTCTTTAATATCCTCAACACTCACGCCCATTACTTCTGCCATTTCTTTTTGTCCGGCTTCATCATGAGGAACAAACTCATGTAAAGGCGGATCTAACAGACGAACCGTAACAGGTAAATCCTGCATTGCTTCAAAAATACCTTCAAAATCTTTACGTTGTATGGGTAATAATCTGTCAAGTGCTTCTATTCTTCCTTTAACATCTTCAGCCAGAATCATTTCACGCATGGCAACAATTTTTTCACCTTCAAAGAACATATGTTCCGTTCTGGTAAGCCCGATACCTTTGGCACCGAAATTACGTGCAACAGCAGCATCTCTCGGTGTATCAGCATTTGTTCTTACATACATGCGAGCATGTTTATCGGCAAGTTCCATTAATTCTGCAAAATCACCTCCTACTTCGGAATCAATAGTGGCCGTTTTACCTTCATAAACTTCACCGGTTGAACCGTTTAAGGAAATCCAATCTCCTTGTTTAAAAGTTACTCCGCCTGTTGTTAAAGTTCGTTCTTTATAGTTAATTTTTATTTCGCCTGCACCTGAAACACAACATTTCCCCATTCCTCTGGCAACAACTGCAGCATGAGAAGTCATTCCGCCTCTTTCAGTCAAAATACCTTTTGCAACATTCATTCCTTCAAGGTCTTCGGGAGAAGTTTCGATACGTACTAAAATTGAATTATCAAATTTATCAGCTTCATCGGCAAAAAATACGATTTGACCGGTTGCAGCTCCCGGAGATGCAGGTAAACCTTTAGCAACAACATTTGCTCCGGCAATAGCTTCTTTTTCAAAAACAGGATGAAGAAGTTCGTCTAAAACAGGATGAAGAAGTTCGTCTAATTTCTCAGGTTCCTGACGCATAATTGCTGTTTTTTCGTCAATCATACCTTCTTTCAGCATGTCCATAGCTATTTTTACCATTGCAGCTCCGGTTCGTTTTCCGTTACGAGTTTGTAACAACCAAAGTTTTCCGTCTTGAATCGTAAATTCAAGATCTTGCATATCTTTATAATGTTTTTCAAGTTTTTCTTGAATAGTATTTAATTCCTTATATTGCTCAGGCATTATTTCTTCCAAAGAAGGATATTTTGAAGCTCTTTCGTCTTCCGAAACATTAGCCAATTTTGCCCATCGTTTTGAACCTTCCAAAGTAATTTGTTGCGGAGTTCTTACACCGGCAACAACATCTTCTCCCTGAGCATTTATTAAATATTCACCGGTAAATATATTTTCTCCGGTACCGGCATCTCTGGTAAAAGCAACACCTGTTGCAGAATTTTGTCCCATATTTCCGAATACCATGGCTTGAACATTTACGGCAGTTCCCCACTCTTCCGGTATTTTATTCATTTTTCTGTAATATATGGCTCGGTCAGTATTCCAACTGTCGAACACTGCCATTACTGCTCCCCAGAGTTGTTCCCAAGGATTATCAGGAAAATCATGTCCGGTTTGTTTTTTAACAGCAGCTTTAAATTTTATTACAAGTTCTTTTAAATCATCAACTTCCAATTGTGTATCATCTTCTACACCTTTTGCTTTTTTTACTTCATCCATAATGGCTTCAAAAGGATCGATATCTTCTTTTGATTCGGGTTTCATACCGAGTACAACATCGCCGTACATTTGAACAAATCGACGGTAAGAATCCCATGCAAAACGAGCATTACCGGATTTTTTGGCAATACCTTCCACAGCATCTTTATTCAAACCAAGATTTAAAACCGTATCCATCATGCCCGGCATTGAAACTCTTGCACCCGAACGTACCGAAACCAACAGAGGATTTTCTTTATCTCCGAACTTGGTTCCCATTATATTTTCAATTTGTTTTACCGATTTTTCAACATCAGATTTTAAAGCGTCAACAGTTTTATCTTTTCCGTTTTTATTGTATTCCGTACAAACTTCAGTTGTAATTGTGAATCCGGGAGGGACAGGGACACCTACAAGATTCATTTCAGCAAGATTTGCTCCTTTTCCGCCGAGCAAATTTTTCATTTCTGTTTTTCCTTCGGCTTGTTTGTTTCCGAAAGTATAAACTCTTTTCATGTTACTCATTTTAAATGATATTTTAATGTAAAAAATAATTTCATTTTGAACTTACAAAAGTAATATTTAATACAGAATTACAAAAACGGATAATGTGTTTCTTTAACATAAATAAAACTGAAACAAAATAAATTTTTATTTGTAAAAAACGAACATAATCTGCGTCATAACCAATTTCAATAAAACAAATCTCAAAATGCTCTGATATTTCAAAGCAAAATTCTTTTAAGCTCTCTCCTATTTCAACTGTGATGACTTTCTTTCAATATATTAACGGAAAAACTAAATGATATAAACGAACTGTCTTAATATGAACTTTTGTTATATGGTCGATCATTTTACAAATTCATAATACTTTTTCAAAGTGTTATAAAAATCTAACTTTCCTACGGATCCCCCGAACGAAGAGTGTCGAAAAAATCCTTTCGATTAAAATATATGTTATATTAATCCCATTTCACTCCCATAACGGTCATATCATCCACCTGATCATTTTCAGATTGCCAACTGACAAATTCTTTTTCTAATAATTTCTTTTGTTCTGTCATATCTTCCTTATGTATTTTTAAAAGAAATTCACGAAATTTTTTTTTAGAATATTTTTTTTCTGACTCACCTCCTAACTGATCCTGAAAACCATCGGAGAATAAATAGAAAGTATCATTTTTAAATAATTGTATATTATGAGATTCAAACTCTTTTTCGACAGGATAATATGCAATCGGATTTTTTGTTGCTTTATATTCTGTTAATTCATTATTTCTGATTATATACAAAGGATTAAATGCTCCGGAAAATTGCATCATATTTGTTTTTAAACTTATAATACAAAGTGCAATGTCCATCCCGTTTTTGTTTTGAAAATCGTTACCGTACTCTTTAAAGGTATGTTTTATTTTTTTTCTTAACTTACTAAGTATTTCAGAGGAATTAAATAATAAATTTTGATCAATGATGTCATTTAAAAAAGTAATTCCCAGCATTGAAATCAAAGCTCCCGAAACACCGTGTCCGGTACAATCTGCTACTGCAAAAATTATAGAATCATCTCTTCGTTTCATATAATAAAAGTCTCCTCCTATGGTATGTTTGGGTTTATAAAGAACAAAAACATCTTTTGTTAGCATTTTATTCAGATGAGATAAAGACGGCAATAATGAATATTGTATTGTTTTTGCATAATTAATACTGTCATTAAAATGCTTTAAAAGCTTTTCTGCTTCTTTTTTCCGGATATCGGCTTCAATGGCTTGTTCAAATAATTGACCTTCCAATTCTTCAAATTGTTGATTAAATTCTTTTAATTTCTTATGTTCATTAATGTTTTCAGTTATATCAAAAAAAACTGCAACAGTATCAATGACTTCTCCGGATTCATTGTACTCAGGCTTTGCCGTAACCAATAACATTTTTTTATTATGATTATTTGTATTAATTTCTAAATGATATTTTCCCGGCTCCCCGATTTTACGTTTTGAAGTTTGATTAAGAACTTTTTTCCATTCTTCATCGTCAACAAAATCTTTCAGAGTTTTGTTAATTAATTTTCCGTTCGGAACATCAAAAATTTTGCAAGCTGAAGAATTCGCAAATATAAATTCTTCCTTAAAATTTACAATTACTATTCCTTCCCCTAAATCTCTGACAATTTTTTGAAATTTATCTTCCATAAAGTATGAATTATATATTTTGTTAGTTAATTATTTTTCAACTACTTTAAACTGCAAATTAAACAATTCAGAAATATCATCAGCAAGTTCCAAAATATCCTCATCATTTTTATCTGCATACCAAACAATTTTCATTTTCTTTCCTTTTTCAGAAAACTCAGATAATAAAGAAAATATTTGCAATAAATTCTTATGAGAAATACTGTTAAGAATATTAAAATGAAATTCACAAATTAATTCACATTTCATTTTCGGGATATTATCTTGCATCCACTTTATTATTTCTGCATAAATATCATCAATATCTTCGGAATAGGAAGGGCCCTTGATTTCAATTTTACATAGGTTTAGTGAAAGATTAATAAAAGGTTTATTTTTTGTTTTATTCTGTTTCATAAGCATTTGTTTAACGCAACAAATATATAAAAATATTAATATCTTTTATTTTTAACAATATTTTTTTAACTTTGCAACAATATCTACACAAAAAACTTATTACAAAAATTTGAGTATTAAATAATTTTTAAATACCTATGTACATTAAAGAGAAACTTGCACCTTTAAAATTTAAAGGGAATATTGAGCGTATTCCGCTTCGGTCAATTACAGATTATATTTCGTTTACCTGCATCCTAAACGCAGAAAGCGGCAATGATACCGGAGCATTATTTTTAAAAGACGGAAATCTCATAGATGCCGTATTGAATAATGACTATCATATTAATAACGCAAAAGAAATTTTGAATTGGACTAAAGGAAGTTTCTTTTATCAAAAATGGAACAGCGAATTTGAACTTGACTATAAAGAACTCAGAAACATTTTACATTTTATTGAAATTTCCGCTATCAGTGCAGAAATAAATTTTAATTTTAATAATAAACCTGCTAAAATTGTTTGTTCGGAAGGTGCAATTGTTGAGATTGAGCCATTACCTGAAGATATTAAATTGTTTTTTAATACAATTATAAAAGATACTGAAAAAAAGGATATTGTTAAAATTAAATATAACAAGGTAGGACAAACAGGAGATTTAAAGGAATATTTCAGTGAAATTATTCATAGTGAAAAAATCAAAAAATCAAAAAAAACCATTCCGAAAAATTCGACAAAGATTAACATAAATATAATTAAACAATCATTTACTCAATTACAAGATGATTTAGGAGATACCTTTATTTCCGGAAGCGTTTATTCCGCTGATAACGGAGAATCGGTATATAGCCTTAAAACTAATCAGACAGTTGTATTTGCGAAGTTTCATAAATCAATAAATAACTTATTTTTAAAATCAAAATTCGAGAAAAAGAACAGCTTTTATTTATTGGATTTGAAAAATAATTATCTTTTATTTATTTTAATTTTCAAAAATCATCATATTGCTTTAATTTTTAATAAGACAAAGATAAAATTAGGTTATTTATTAAGCATCTTAAAACCCTTATTAATTAACGATTATAAAAAATCAATAAACAATTAAAAACAAAATATTAATGAATATAAAAGAATTTAACAATGCAATTGAAACATTAAAAGACAATTTAGGGAAAGGGCTGACTGCTTGTGACATTCGGATGACAGGTACAGGTCAATCAATTGCAGGATTTAATACTGATACAAAATTAACTGCTGTTTTGGAACAAGTTACCGGTTATATTTCAAAAATGTTGAAAGATGCAGATTTACCCGGGCTTCAAGATTATTACTTAATGGACTTTGACGATGACTCTTTAGTAATTGTTCTCATTATGGATAAATATCAATGGTCAGTACTTATAAATAAGAAAGAAATTAATCTCGGATTCTTACTAAACGTTGCAATACCTGATGCACATAAAGCATTAATTAAAGTATTAAAATAATTATAATTTAAGTGTTTTTACCTATATTATTTACCATTTAATTTTCTGTTTATAAAAAAAAATTTACTTTTGCATCACTAACATTAAAATATATACATATGAGTACAAATGAAATTTTAAAAGAGTTTAAAGAAAATGTTATGAACAACGTTCCGGGTGTTATTGCATTTTCAATAGTAGATATAAAAGATGGATTATCTCTTATATCAGGGACTAAAAATCCTAAGTTTGATCCGGAAAAAGCGGCTATATATAATCTAGAAGTAGTGAAAGCTAAGTTTAAAGCTATTGATGCTTTGGGTTTAAAAGAAACTATATCCGATATCTTAATTACTTTAGATAACCAGATACACATTTTAACAGTTACAAATGATAATGCATTTCTTATTTACGTAGCAATAAATGCTAAAGATACCAGTTTAGGTTTGGTAAGATCTTTATTAAAAGATTATAGCAGTGAAATTGTTAAAACTATGTAATAATTTATATTTTTTGCAGTATCTTGTAAAGAGTAAAAGAGATTATCGAAACCGGTAATCTCTTTTTTTAATTAATGGCTTAAATTACATACTTATATCAAAACGCCATCCAAACAATGAATATAAAAAGTTTATTTTTCACTTGCACTTCTTCATAAAATATTTCATTTTCTAAATAACAGTTTTTTATTAATTTTACTCTGTAATTTATATATTTGTAAAAAATATGAATATAGTAAAAGTACTTTATGTTAATACTCGCTCAAAAAGACACACCCTACGTCCATTTATCAGTTGAAACTTGTGATTTTGAAATAAAAGGCAATTCTTATTCCGTATTAATTGACGAAATTTATAATAATGTTGCAGACTGGATTGATAAAAATTTACCTGATACAGATTGTGACATAAATTGGAAATTTCAATTTGAAATGATCAGCAGTGCTTCACTGAAAGGAATTATTAAAATAATTGAGCGATTAGAATATTTCTTTGGTTCCGGTAAAAAAATTAAGATCTCTTGGATTAGCCCCGGAGGAGACAGTGATATTATCGAAACAGGCGAAGATATGGCTGAGATTACAAATATTCCTTTTAATTTTACTGAAAGGTATTAAAGTCTGCATTAGAATCGTTTTTTTAAAAGGGGCGGTAAAAGAAATTCAAATCTAACTCAATGGTATCGGAAATAATCAGTTTTATTTTTCTGTCTTTATATTTTTTTTTAATATCAGTTTTTATATTCGGATTCATTCAGCTTAAATCGTTTTCTGTAAATAAAAAAATAAAAAAAAATATTGTAAAAATCTCTGTTCTTATTCCTTTTAAGAATGGACAAATAAATCTTCCGTTATTGGTTTCGGGATTAAAAACTCAAACTCTTGATACAAATTTATATGAAATTATTTTTATCAATGATCATTCTGAAGATAAATCTGAAACATTATTATCAGATTTAATCACCGATATTCCTAATTTTAGAATTCTATCGCTGCAAAACGAAAAAAACGGAAAAAAACAAGCATTAAAAGAAGGTATAAGAAAGGCTGAAAATGAACTTATTGTTACTTCCGATGCTGATTGCCGTTACCAAAAAAAATGGCTGGAAACAATTTATAACTATTACTCAGAACATAATCCTAAAATGATAATTGCTCCGGTAATAATGACAGGTACTACTTTTTTCGGCAGGTTACAAGCACTTGATTTTTTAAGTCTCGCAGCATCCGCTGCAGGAGCTGCCGGAATAGGGCATCCTATTATGTGTAACGGGGCTAATTTAGTGTATGAGAAAGCCGTTTTTAATGAGTTTGAAGATGCTATGTATATGAATGAAATTTCCGGTGATGATGTTTTCTTACTTCACAATTTCAAAAAAAAATATCCTGAAAAAATTCATTATTTAAAATCAGAGGATGCTGTTGTTTACACAAAATCTGAAAAAACTTTTAACAAATTTAGTAAACAAAGAATTAGATGGGCATCAAAAAGCAGCAGTTATACAGATTTTGATACAATTTTTGTATCAATAATTGTTTTTATTATAAACTTAATTTTAATTTCAGCTGTTTTTTTGACTTTATTCAAAGTATTAACATTCAATAATTTATTTATTTTATTTCTAATAAAGTTTATTCCGGATATAATTTTACTTATAACATTCGGAATTTATTTCAAACAAAGAAAATTATTATTTTACATTCCCTTTTTAAGTATAATTCACCCTTTTTATATTGTTTTTACCGGCATTACCGGTCTGCTGAAAAAGAGCAAACAGTAAATTAATGAATTATCATAATTTTCTTATTATAAACCTTATTGTTTGAATAAATTTTCAAAAAATAAATTCCGTCGGGAAAATCAGAAACTGAAATTTTATTATCTGAAGTATCAATTATTTTCTTTCCTGTTATGTTAAAAATTTCTGCTCTATTAAGTTCATTATATTCAATAAAAAAGTAAGTATTTGCAGGATTAGGGAATATTTTAATTTTGTCTGCGTATAAATCTTCAACACTCGTTACTGCAGGAACCTCAAAAACTGAAACTTGCCAATCTTGCGTTATAGGTAATGAGTTATGTGAGACCGTATAAGTTACGGGACCCGCAGAAAAATCCTGTGATGTACCAGATGCCGGAGTTACCGTAAAACCGTCATAAACATATATTGTCGGAGATAAATTACTTAAATCTGAACCTTCAAGAACGGGAATTGTAACAGTAAAATCTGTATTATTAATCACTATCTGACCTTGTTGCTCAGGCAAACTTGCATTTATAATATCAGGACCGGCTTTTACAACACTAACAGCCCAGGATTTTGTAACTTTTGAAAGATTATTATCAACAGTATATGTTACCGGACCGGATGAAAAATCGACGGTATCACCCGAAGCAGGCGTAACTTGAAAACCTGCAGGAATCTGAATATCAGGAACTAAGGCATTCAAAACCGTATCAGCAGGCATCACAACTTTTACGGTATAATCAGGGTCGTTATTTATCTGAGTATCAGTAATCTGCCCATTTATATGAAAGGATAAAATTTCGGGATTCGGGGATAAATATTGACCGTAAATATTTGCAATCAGCATCATATCTGGAAATAAAATTTCAGAGACATTTACCGGTTCAGCAACTCCGCAATGTGGTGCTCTGATGTAGGTTGAATCAGAATATCGGTCATTATTCGACCCCAGAAAAAGTAAATTATTATTTTCCGTACCATCGGGTAATAAAAATTCAACAACTAAAACTTTCCCTTCAGAAACTGTATTATCATGATTGAATTCAATATTTTTCAAGGTACCGGAATCGGTATCTGAAACAGAAATTGTATCCGACACTAATAAAGTTAAACTGTCCTGAATAAAACTATGATGGTTATAATCAGACATTACCCAAAGTTTTATTATCAGGGGTTGTGAAATATTATTACCGGCTTCTGCATCCTCTACGGCAAATTCAAGATTTTGTACGAGCCAATCTCCGTTTAAATTAAAATCATTTTGCAAATCATAAACTAAAAAATAGGAATTTTCATAATGAAATAAATTTTTATTACATAAAGCAGTATTGCCGGGAACAATACCCTGAGAATGTGAGTGCGTTATAAGAAATTCGTCAGTTGACTTAAAATCCGAACCGGAATTTATTACAACACTGTCGGTATTAACTGAAAATTGTTGAGCATACAGTCCGCTATATAATATGTTAACAAACAAAAAACAGAGTAAAAGATGTTTCATAAGTTTTACTTTTTTACAAAAATAAGAAAAGAGCAATCTTATGACTGCTCTTTTTAATAATTTTTTTTAAAAACTTAAATATTTATTCTTCTTCTTTTTTTGTTTCTTCAGAATCAGATTCTTCAATTTTAGGTATTCCTTTTGTTTCTGCTTTAACTTCGTCAACAATTTCTTCATTTATTTCGTCAACAACTTCATCATTATTGTTCTCAACCTCAGACACTTCTGTGCTTTCCGCAACTTTATTCTCAGTTGTTTTTGGTTTACCTCTTCTGGTTCTTTTTCTTTTAGTATCAGCAGTTTTTCCTGAAAAATAGTTTTCGTTATAATCAACTAATTCAATAATACACATTTCTGCATTATCACCTAATCTGGCACCTGTTTTTAAAATTCGGGTATAACCGCCTTCTCTTTCGGCAATTTTTTGAGAAATTTCTCTGAAAAGTTCGTTAACAGCATGCTTGTTTTGCAACTTTCTGAAAACCATTCTTCTGGAGTGAGTTGTATCGTCTTTAGAACGGTTAATAATAGGTTCGACAAAACTTCTTAAAGCTTTAGCTTTGGCAACCGTTGTTTTAATTCTTTTATGTTCTATTAAAGATATTGCCATATTTGACAACATAGCCTTTCTGTGAGCTGTTTTTCTTCCTAAATGATTGAATTTCTTCCTGTGTCTCATTTTCTTTATTCCTTATCTAATTTATATTTTGTTACATCCATTCCGAATGATAATCCTCTGTTTTCCAGAAGTTCTTCGATTTCAGTTAAAGATTTTTTTCCGAAATTTCTGAATTTTAATAAATCGTTCTTATTATAAACAACCAGTTCTCCGAGTGTGTCAACATCTGCAGATTTGAGACAATTTAAAGCTCTGACAGATAAATCTAAATCAACCAATTGAGTTTTTAATTGTTGTCTCATATGCAAAATTTCTTCATCAAATTCTTCATTTTCCTTCTTTTCCTCATAATCATGCGTAATTTTCTCATCAGAAAATAACATAAAATGATGAATTAAAATTTTTGCAGCTTCTTTAAGAGCATCTTTAGGTGTAATTGAACCGTCTGTTTCAATATTGAAAATTAATTTTTCATAATCTGTTTTTTGTCCGACTCTGAAATTTTCAATTGAATATTTCACATTTTTAATCGGAGTAAAAATAGAATCAACGGCAATGAGACCAATATCAGACATATCTATATTATGATCTTCACCGGCAACATACCCTCTGCCTTTTTCTACGGTCAAATCCATTTGTAATTTAACATCTTTCTCTAAATTACAAATAATTAAATCCGGATTTAAAACTTCAAAATCTGTCATAAAATTATTAAAATCACCGGCTTTCAGAACTGATTTACCGGTAAAGTTTAAAACAAATTTTTCAGATTCATTTTCTTCCGATAATCTTTTAAATCTGATTTGTTTCAAATTTAAAATGATACGGGGAACATCTTCTATTACTCCGGAAATAGTAGAAAATTCGTGATCTACTCCGTCAATTTTTAAAGATGTTATTGCAAATCCTTCTAAGGAAGATAACAGAATTCTGCGTAAAGCATTTCCGACAGTAATACCGTAACCGGGTTCAAGGGGACGGAATTCAAATTTGCCGGAAAATTCATCCTGCTCAATCATTATAACCTTATCAGGTTTTTGGAAATCTAAAATAGCCATAAAAGATATATTATAATTACTATTTTGAATATAATTCAACAATTAATTGTTCTCTGATATTTTCGGGGATTTCGGAACGTTCCGGCATAGTAACAAATTTACCGGCTAATAAATTATTATCCCATTCAATCCAAGAATATTTAGTATGCACACCTTTAGAAAGTGCATCAGTAATAACTTCGAGTGATTTAGATTTTTCTCTGACTCCTACAATATCACCGGGTTTTGCTTCAAACGACGGAATATTAACAATGTTTCCGTTTACGGTAATATGTCTGTGTGAGACTAATTGTCGAGCTGCAGATCTTGTAGGAGCAATTCCCATTCTAAACACGACATTATCTAATCTTGCTTCTAATAATTGAAGAAAAACTTCCCCTGTAATACCTTTAATAGCATCAGCTTTTTTAAATGTATTATAAAATTGTTTTTCAGCCAAACCGTAAGTATAACGAGCTTTTTGTTTTTCTTTAAGCTGAATACCGTATTCGGAAACTTTTCTTCTTCGGTTGTTCCCGTGTTGCCCCGGAGGATAATTCTTTTTTTCAAACGTTTTATCCGGACCGTAAATCGGAGAACCGAGTTTTCTGGCTATTTTTGTTTTTGGACCTCTGTATCTTGCCATTACATTTTATCTTTACTAATATTATTAAATTTAAACTCTTCGTCTTTTAGGTGGTCTGCAACCGTTATGCGGTAATGGTGTTACATCCTGAATTTCGGTAACCATAATACCGGCGGTATGTATTGCTCTGATTGCTGCTTCACGACCGTTCCCGGGACCTTTGACATATACTCTAACTCTTCTTAATCCTAAATCGTGAGCTACTTTTGCACAATCAGAAGCTGCAACCTGAGCTGCATACGGAGTATTCTTTTTAGAACCTCTAAAACCCATTTTGCCGGCTGAAGACCAAGAAATTACCTGACCTGTGGCATTGGATAAAGTGATTATTATATTGTTAAAAGAAGAATGGATGTGTGCTTGTCCTGCTGCTTCAACAATAACTTTTCTTTTTTTTGTCGGTTTTGTGCTTTTCTTTGCCATATTATTATAAAAGAAATAATAAACTAATTAATTAAAATACTCTTCTTATCTTACGAGTTCGAGCATTGTTTTTTGTTTTCTGTCCTCTTACGGGTAATCCCATTCTGTGTCGAATACCTCGATAAGAACCAATATCTCTTAATCGCTTAATATTCATTTGTTTTTCAGAACGTAATTCTCCTTCGATTTTATAATTATCTACAATGATATTACGAATGTTCCCTTTTTGATCATCCGTCCAATCCTGAACTTTAATATTTTTATCAACTTTCGCTTGTTCAAGTACTTTTTGAGCTGTTGTTTTTCCGATTCCGTATATATAGGTCAAAGAAATTTCACCTCTTTTATTATCCGGTATATCTACACCTGCTATTCTGGCCATAATTATATTGTTTTAATATTAACCTTGTCTTTGTTTAAATTTAGGATTTTTTTTGTTGATTACATAAAGTCGTCCTTTTCTTCTGACGATTTTACAATCAGCACTTCTTTTTTTAACTGATGCTCTGATTTTCATTTTATTAATTTTTATATCGATATTTTATTCTTCCTTTTGTCAAATCGTAAGGCGACATTTCAACCTTTACCTTATCTCCGGGTAAAATTCTGATATAGTGCATTCTCATTTTACCGGCAATATGAGCCGTAATGGTGTGTCCGTTTTCCAATTCTACTCTGAACATAGCATTAGAAAGAGCTTCTGTAACGACACCGTCTTGTTCTATTGAAGGTTGTTTTGCCATATTTTACATAGAAATTTGAGATCCGCCTCTTCCGGCAATTCTTCCTGACTTAGTCAATCCGTCATAATGTCTCATTAACAGATGACTTTCGATATGCTGTAAAGTATCTAATACAACACCCACCAAAATCAATAAGGAAGTACCTCCGAAAAAATAAGAAAATTGATTATTAATTCCGCCTATTTTTGCAAATGCCGGCATTATAGCTATTAAGGCTAAAAAAACTGAACCCGGCAATGTTATTCTTGACATAATTTCATCTAAATGCTCAATAGTTTTTCTTCCGGGTTTAATACCGGGAATAAAACCTCCGTTTTTCTTCATATCCTCAGCCATTTGCGTCGGATTAACGGTAATTGCGGTATAAAAATATGTAAACACAACAACTAATATACCGTAAGTAAAGTTATACCAAAATCCGGTAATATCCGAGAATGATGCTGCTATTGCATTTGTTGTTTCTGAATCGAAACGAGTAAGCATCATTGGTATAAACATTAATGCTTGTGCAAAGATAATAGGCATTACACCGGCAGCATTAACTTTTAAGGGTATGTACTGACGTACACCGCCGTATTGTTTATTTCCGACTATCCTTTTTGCATACTGCACCGGGACCCTCCGTACTGCTTGCACAAGTGCTATTGATGCAACGAATACTAAAAAGAGAATTACCATTTCAACAATAAAAGCAATCATTCCTCCGCCGCCGGATCCTAATTTAGAAACGAGTTCCGCAGCAAAAGAATTAGGTAATCTGGCAATAATACCAATCATAATTAAAAGAGAAATACCGTTCCCGATACCTTTATCTGTAATTTTTTCACCCAGCCACATAGTAAACATTGTACCTGCAATCATTAAAACGACTGCTGAAATCCAGAATAAATCCTGACTGTGCATTACAAAGGCTTCGGCAGGTAATCGGTATTTTAAGTTCGTTAAGTATGCAGGAGCTTGAAATCCTGTAATTAAAACAGTTAAATATCGTGTAATTTGGTTAATTTTAGTTCTTCCGCTTTCTCCTTCACGTTGTAATCGCTGGAAATACGGTACTGCCATCCCTAACAATTGAATAACAATTGATGCAGAGATATACGGCATAATACCGAGTGCAAAAACAGATGCGTTGGCAAAAGCACCCCCGGAAAACATGTTTATCAAAGCAATAATACCGCCTGAACTTGCTTCTTTTTGGAATGCTGAAATTGCGAGAGGGTTGACGCCGGGTAATACAACATGAGCACCGAGACGATAGATAAGAATTAATCCCAGAGTTGCAAGAATTTTATTTCTTAAATCCTCAATAGCAATAATATTCTTTATTGTTTCAATAAACTTTTTCATTAATTCTGAATTTTTTCAACTTTACCACCGGCTTTTTCTATAGCTTCAACAGCTGATTTTGAAAAAGCATGAGCTTTAACTTCAATTTTAGCGGTTAATTCACCATTTCCGAGTATTTTAACCAAATCATTTTTTTGAATAAAACCTGCATTTTTTAATGATTCAACATCTATAACTGTCATAGATTTATCTTTTGCAAGTTTTTCAAGAGTTTCAATATTAATCGCTTTATATTCAACTCGATTGATATTTCTGAAACCGAATTTCGGTAATCTTCTGTGGATAGGCATTTGACCGCCTTCAAAACCGAATCTTCGTGAATAACCGGATCTGGATTTCTGCCCATTATGTCCTCGAGTTGCAGTGCGTCCTTTACCTGAACCGATACCTCTTGCTATTCTTTTTTTCTTTTTAATTGACCCTTTTGCAGGTTGTAAATTACTTAAATCCATCGTTTAATATTTCTTCAGGTATTAATTATTTTATTTTTTCAACAGATACCAAATGGTTGACTTTTCGAATCATTCCTTTAATTTGATCTGTTTCTTCGTGTTCAGCAGAACTGTTTATTTTTCCTAAACCTAAAGCCGTTAATGTTGCTTTTTGTCTTTCGGTAGAACCGATACTGCTTTTCCGTTTTGTAACTTTTATCTTTGCCATTTTATATTATCTATCCGTTAAAAACTTTATCAATAGAAATTCCTCTGTGCTGAGTAATTGTGTATGCATCTCTCATTGTTAATAATGCTTTCATAGTAGCTTTAACAAGATTATGAGGATTTGAAGAACCTTTAGATTTTGCCAGTACATCTTTTACTCCGGCACTTTCAAGTACTGCACGCATTGCACCGCCGGCTTTCACACCTGTTCCGTGAGAAGCAGGAATCATGAGAACATCAGCACCTCCGTAACGAGCAGTTTGTTTGTGAGGAATTGTACCTTTTAAAACGGGAACCTTGTGAAGATTCTTTTTTGCGTCTTCTATTCCTTTTTGGATAGCTGTTGCAACTTCACCTGCCTTACCGAGACCTTGACCTACAATACCATGTTCGTCACCGACAACTACAATTGCAGCAAAACTGAATGTACGACCGCCTTTAGTAACTTTAGTAACTCTTTTAATAGCAACTAATCTGTCTTTTAATTCTAAATCTGTATTTCTAACTTTTTTTTCTCTGCGTTCTGCCATGTTCGTTAAAATTTAAGTCCTTCTTTTCTTGCTGCTTCAGCTAAAGATTTAACTCTGCCGTGATATAAATATCCGCCTCTGTCAAAAACAATTTGAGATATTTTATTATCTTTTGCTTTTTCGGCAATTTTTTTCCCTACAACTGCGGCAATAACTTCTTTCTTAGCTTTATTGTCTTCAATTAAGCCTTTATCTGCTGAAGATGCTGCAACAAGAGTTTTAGCTGAAATATCATCAATCAATTGTACATAAATATGTTTATTACTACGGAAAACTGACATTCTGGGTATTTCGGCAGTTCCGTGAATTCTTTTTCTGATTCGTCTTCTGATTCGTAATCTTCTGTCTCTCTTTGATAAAGCCATTTTAATTCTTTTTATAATAAATATATTATTCTGATGCTGCTTTTCCGACTTTTTTCCTTACATATTCACCAACGTAGCGAATACCTTTTCCTTTATAGGGTTCCGGTTTTCTGAAGGATCTTACTTTAGCAGCAACGTTGCCCAATAATTGTTTATCAAAACTTTTAAGAGTGATAAATGCATTTTGTCTTTTTTCCTGTTGAACTTCAACTTTAACTGCATCAGGCAATTGAATTATAATAGGATGAGAATACCCTACATTTACTTCTAATAATTGACCGTTTGCAGAAGCTCTGTAACCGACTCCTATAACTTCAAGTTTTTTCTCAAATCCTTTAGAAACTCCTTCAACCATATTATTAACTAATACGCGAGATAAACCGTGAAACGATTTATGTTGTTTAGAATCAGAAGGTCGTGTTAAATTGATTATATTTCCTTCAATCTCAAGTTTAATGTCTTTGTGAATTTTTTGAGATAATTCTCCTAGTTTCCCTTTTACGGTAACTACGTTATCCTCAGAAACATCAACTTTAACACCATCCGGAATAATAACCGGTAATTTACCTATTCGTGACATCTTATCTTATCCTTTTATTTCAAATTTTTAATTCTAATATACATAACATAATACCTCACCGCCTATTTTTTGACGAGCAGCTTCTTTATTTGTCATTACGCCTCCGGAGGTAGATATAATTGCTATACCTAATCCGTTTAATACTCTGGGCATATCTGCTGCAGAAGTATATTTTCGTAAACCGGGTGTACTTACGCGTTCTAATTTATGAATAGCGGGTACTTTTGTTTTAGGATGATATTTAAGGGCTATTTTAATAATTCCTTGCTTATCATCATCTTCAAATTTATAACTTAATATATATCCTTGATCAAATAATAACTTAGTTATAGCTTTTTTCAAATTAGAAGCCGGAATTTCGACAACTTTATGTTTTGCCATAACAGCATTTCTGATTCGTGTAAGGTAATCTGCAACCGTATCTGTAATCATTACTAATTTATTTAAAATTTACCAACTTGCTTTCTTAACTCCGGGAATTAATCCTTCAGAAGCCATTTCTCTGAATGTTATTCTGCTGATTCCGAATTGCCTCATATAACCTTTTGGTCTGCCCGTGATGCTGCATCTGTTATGCAAACGAACTTTAGATGAATTTTTCGGTAATTTTTGCAATCCTTCCCAATCACCTTCAGCTTTTAATTTTGCTCTTTTTTCAGCGTATTTATCGACCATTTTTTGTCTTTTTCGCTCACGAGCTTTCATTGATTCTTTAGCCATATTTATTATTTTTTAAAAGGAAATCCGAAATGTTTTAATAGTGCATAACCTTCTTCGTCGGTTTTTGCAGATGTAACAAATGTTATATTCATACCTAAGATTTTATCAATCTTATCGAGTTCAATTTCAGGAAAAATAAATTGTTCTTCTATCCCGAGGGTATAGTTACCTCTTCCGTCAAATTTATTGGAAATTCCGTTAAAATCCTTGATTCTGGGAATGGCAACAACTAAAAGTTTTTCCAAAAATTCATACATTCTGTCTTTTCTCAAAGTTACTGAAACACCTATCGGCATTCCTTCACGTAATTTAAAGTTAGAAATGTTGTTTTTTGCAATACGTTGTATTGCATGTTGACCTGCTATTACTGATAACTCTTCTTGAGCTGTAGTAATTACTTTTTTATCGGCAACACCCTGACCTATTCCTTGATTCAAAACAATTTTTTCTAATCTCGGAACTTGCATTACACTGGAATATTTAAATTCTTTTTGTAATGAAGGAGTAATTTCTTCTTTAAATTTTTTCTTTAATGTCGGAATTCTCTTTTCCATTATTTAATCTCTTGTTGGTTCTTAGACTTTTTAGAGTAACGAACTAATTTCCCGTTACTGTTTAATTTTCTTCCTATTCTTGTGGGAACACCGGTTTCCGGACATATTACATTTAAATTTGAAATATGAATAGAAGCTTCTTCTTTTATAATTCCTCCTTCAGGATATTTTGCATTAGGTTTTGTATGTTTTGAAATAATATTAACTCCTTCAACGATAGCTTTATACTTATCACGGTTAACCATCAAAACACGACCTTTTTTGCCTTTATCATTTCCTGAATTTACAAAAACGATATCGCCTTTCTTAATGTATATTTTCTTTTGCATTAAACTAAAATTTTCAATTTATAAAACTTCCGGAGCCAATGAAATAATTTTCATATTTGTTTTACGCAATTCTCTCGGTATCGGACCGAAAACACGTGTACCCCTCATTTCACCCGTTGCATTTAAAAGAACAACTGCATTATCGTCAAAACGAATATAAGAACCGTCCGGTCTGCGAATTTCTTTTTTTGTTCTGACCACAACGCCTTTAGTTACGGTACCTTTTTTTATTTCACCTGCCGGTATGGCACTTTTTACGGCAACAACTACTTGATCTCCGATAGTGGCATATCTTTTTTTAGTACCTCCTAAAACTCTGATTACCAGCACTTCTTTTGCTCCGCTGTTATCAGCAACATTTACTCTGCTTTCTTGTTGTATCATGATTACTTAGCTCTTTCAATTATTTCAACTAATCTCCATTTTTTTCTCTTACTGAGCGGTCTTGTTTCTGCAATTTTGACTACATCACCCAGCTTGCAAGTATCTTCCTCATCATGAGCAATATACTTTTTTGTTTTAGTCATAAATTTACCGTACATCTTATGTTTATATCGTGTTCTTACGGTAACGGTAATTGACTTTTGCATTTTATCACCGGTAACAGTACCTGTTCGTTCTTTTCTTAAATTCCTTTGTTCCATTTTTTTTATATCAAATTAAGATTTAACTTCGTTTAATTCTCTTTTTCTTATTTCTGTTTTTAAACGAGCAACAGATCTTTTAGATTCTTTAATTTGATGAGGGTTATCTAGATCAGATATTTTGTGATTCATTCTCAATGAAAATAAGTTATCACTTTCACTGACTAATCTTTCAAACAACTCTTTTGTTGACAATTCTTTTATTTCAGAATTTTTCATTTCGTATTATTTTAACTATAATAAAAGATTAAACAGTTTCAGTATAATCTCTTCGTACAATAAATTTCGTTTTTACAGGTAATTTTTGAGCTGCTAATCTCATTGCTTCGCGAGCAACTGCTTCGGGTACTCCGTCTGCTTCAAATAAAATTCTTCCGGGCTGAACTCTTGCAACAAATAATTCCGGTTCTCCTTTACCTTTACCCATACGAACTTCCGCAGGTTTTTTAGTTACCGGTTTATCGGGAAAAATACGAATCCATATATTTCCTTCACGTTTCATATATCTTGTAACAGCTTGACGAGCTGCTTCAATTTGTCTTCCTGTCAGCCATTCAGTTTCAAGGGATTTTATAGCAAATGAACCAAATGCAATGGTAGTTCCTCTGTGAGAATTACCTTTCATTCTCCCTTTTTGTTGTTTTCTGAATTTTGTTTTCTTTGGTTGTAACATTTTAAAATAACTTAACTGTTAATTTCTTCTTCTTCTTTTGGGTCCGCCTGAACGGTGGTGTGATCCTTTTTTTGTTTGTTTACTGAAATTCGGGGTTAAATCTTGTTTTCCGAATTTTTCACCTCGGCAAATCCAAACTTTAATTCCGATTAAGCCGACTTTTGTCAATGCTTCCGCATTAAAGTAATCAATATCGGCTCTTAAGGTATGTAAAGGAGTTCTTCCTTCTTTATACATTTCGTTACGAGCCATTTCAGCACCGTTTAAACGACCTGAAACCAATACTTTAATTCCTTCGGCTCCCATTCTCATTGTAGAAGAGATTGCCATTCTTACTGCTCTTCGGTATGCAATATTTCCTTCTACTTGTTTAGCAATATTTTCTGCAACTATAACTGCATCAAGTTCAGGTTTTTTGATTTCAAAAATATTAATTTGAATATCTTTTTCACCTGTTATTTTTTTCAATTCTTCTTTTAACTTATCAACTTCCTGTCCTCCTTTTCCGATAATAATACCGGGTCTTGAAGTAGTAATGGTAACAGTAATGAGTTTTAAAGTTCTTTCAATGATAATTCTTGAGACTCCGGCTTTAGCCAAACGAGTTTTAAGATATTTTCGAATTTTACTGTCTTCAAGAATTTTGTCAGCATATTTTTTTCCGCCGAACCAATTAGAATCCCATCCTCTGATGATACCAAGTCTGTTACTTATCGGATTTATTTTTTGTCCCATTATTTGTTTTCTTTACTGTCAATATATAAAGTAACGTGATTTGAACGTTTTCTTATTCTGTGTGCTCTTCCTTGAGGAGCCGGTTGATATCTTTTCAACATTGTTGCTGAATCCACACGAATTTCTTTAATATAAAGAAAGTGGTCTTCAGGTTTTTGTCCTTCGTTTTTATTTTCCCAATTAGCAATGGCAGATTTCAGAAGTTTTTCTAATCTTCCGGAAGCTTCTTTCGGATTATATTTTAAAATATCAAGGGCTTTTAATACTTCTTCACCTCTTATTAAATCGGCGACCAATCTCATTTTTCGAGGAGAGGTCGGACAACCTTTAAGCACTGCAAAATATTGCGTTTTTCGCAGCTCTTTTAATTGTTCTGCTCTTTGTTTTTTACGTACACCCATTATTTTTTCTTTTTATGTCCTCTATATGTTCTTGTGGGTGAAAATTCACCTAATCTGTGTCCCACCATATTTTCAGTTACGTAAACGGGAATAAATTTTTTACCGTTGTGTACTGCTATTGTTTGTCCGACAAAGTCGGGGGAAATCATTGAATTTCTAGCCCATGTTTTAATGACTTTCTTTTTACCGGACTCAGTCATTTCTTTAACTTTTTTGTCAAGTTTAAAGTCTATATACGGTCCTTTTTTGAGAGATCTGCTCATAAAAAATAATTATAAATTTATTTTCTTTTCTTGTTTTTTCTTCTTTCTACAATATATTTATCAGAAACTTTTTTACCTCTGGTTTTAAAACCTTTAGCTAATATACCGTTTCTTGACCGCGGATGTCCTCCTGAAGATTTTCCTTCACCGCCTCCCATGGGGTGATCAACAGGGTTCATTGCAACGCCTCTTACTCTGGGTCTTCTTCCTTTCCAACGTGAGCGACCTGCTTTTCCTGATTTTAAAAGTGCATTATCAGAGTTGGAAACAGTTCCTACAGTAGCTCTGCAAGTACTCAAAATTTTTCTGAGTTCTCCTGAAGGTAATTTTAATACAACAAACTTGCCTTCTTTAGAAACTAATTGTGCATATGAACCAGCACTTCTTGCCATTTCTCCGCCTTTTCCGGGTTGTAACTCAACATTATGTACAACGGTTCCTAAAGGAATGTCAGATAAAAATAAAGTATTTCCGATTTCCGGTGCAACATCTTTACCGGACAATATAACATCTCCGACTTTTAAACCGTTCGGAGCAATAATATATCGTTTTTCTCCGTCAGCATAAAATAATAAAGATATAAATGCAGTTCTGTTCGGGTCGTATTCAACTGTCTTTACTGTTGCAGGAACTCCGTCTTTATTTCTTTTGAAATCAACAAATCTGTATGATTTTTTATGACCGCCGCCTATATAACGCATAGTCATACGCCCTTGGTTATTTCTTCCTCCTGATTTCGACTTACCTTTAATCAAACTTTTTTCAGGTTTTGAAACAGTAATTTCTTCAAAAGTGTTGACTATTTTTCGTCTCTGTCCGGGTGTAACCGGTTTTAATTTCTTAACTCCCATCTTCTCTTAGATATTGCTGTAAAAATCAATTGTGTCGCCGTCGGATAATGTAACCAGTGCTTTTTTAAATGATTTGGTTCTTCCCTTAATTAAACCGCGTTTTGTAAAACGGTCTCTTCTTTTTCCTCCGTAAATCATTGTATTTACATTTTCTACGGTAACATTATAAAAATTCTCAACAGCTTTTTTAATTTCAATCTTATTTGCATCTTTTTTGACAATAAATCCGTACTGATTAAGTTTTTCACTTTTTTCAGTCATTTTTTCGGTTATTATCGGTTCAATAAGGATATTCATAATCTTATTTTTCTTGATTTACGCCCAAAACTTTGTTAATTTTATCAATTGAGCCTTCTGTTAAGACCAGAGTTTCACTGTTTAATACATCATAAGTATTTAATTGTGAAACTGTTAAGACTTTAGACTTCTTTAAATTTCGAGCTGACAAATATATGTTTTTATTTTCATTTGATAAAACTAAAAGCACTTTTTTATCATTAATTTTTAAATTATTTTTAAAATCAATGAGTGTTTTCGTTTTAGGTACTTGAAAATCAAGGTTTTCGACAACCAAAATATTATTACCGGAAGCTTTGTAAGAGAGTGCTGATTTACGGGCTAATTGTTTAACTTTTTTATTCAGCTTAAAACTATAATCCCTCGGTCTGGGACCGAAAACTCTTCCTCCTCCTCTTAAAACCGGGCTTTTAATACTTCCTGCCCTTGCGGTACCGGTACCTTTTTGTTTTTTAATTTTTCTTGTACTCCCTTTTACCTCTCCTCTTTCTTTTGCTTTATGAGTACCTTGCCTTTTATTTGCCAGATGTTGTTTTACATCTAAATATATAACATGGTCATTAGGTTCAACACCAAATATCTCGTCAGACAATGTTACTTTTTTGCCGGTATCTTTTCCGTCTTTATTTAATATATTCAATTCCATTATTTTTCGATTAAGATATATGAACCTTTCGGACCCGGAACGGACCCTTTTACTATAATAATATTATTTTCAGGAATAACTTTCAGAATACGAAGATTTAAAACTTTGACTCTGTCGTTTCCTGTTCTTCCTGCCATGCGCATTCCTTTAAAAACTCTCGAAGGATATGAAGATGCTCCGAGGGAACCCGGTGCTCTTAATCTGTTGTGTTGTCCGTGAGTTGCATCATTTACACCTTTAAAGTTATATCTCTTTACAACTCCCTGAAAACCTTTACCTTTAGAGAATCCGGTAACATCAACCCAAGTGTCATTATTAAATGTTTCTACATCAATAATGTCTCCTAATTTGTATTCAATTCCTTTTTCCGTTGAAAATTCAACTAATTTTCTTTTCGGAGTAGTTTTAGCATTTTTAAAATGCCCCGCTTGTGCTTTATTAGTTCTTTTTTCTTTTTTTTCATCGTACGCTAATTGTACAGCTTCATACCCGTCGTTGTCAATCGTTTTAATTTGAGTAACAACACAAGGTCCGGCTTCTAAAACAGTGCATGGAATATTTTTTCCCTCGGCACTGAAAACGGATGTCATTCCGATTTTTTTTCCGATTAATCCGGCCATTTTACTTTCTTTTTATTAATTAATAAAAAATTACACTTTTATTTCAACATCAACTCCGCTCGGAAGTTCTAATTTCATTAATGCATCAACAGTTTTTGCATTTGAACTGTAAATATCAATCAATCTTTTGAATGAAGAGAGTTGAAATTGTTCTCTTGATTTTTTATTTACAAAAGTTGAACGTAAAACAGTAAAAATTCTTTTTTGAGTAGGTAAAGGGATTGGTCCGCTTACTACTGCACCTGTTGTTTTAACGGTCTTTACAATCTTTTCAGCTGAATTATCAACCAAGTTGTGATCGTAAGATTTTAATTTTATTCTGATTTTTTGTGCCATTTATATAAAATTTTAAGCAAATATTTTTCCTGTTAATCTTGCAATTATTCCATTTGATATTTTATCTTCTACTTTACCGTAATGAGAGAATTCCATAACGGAAGAAGCTCTTCCCGAACTTAAAGTTCTTAAAATTGTAACATAACCGAACATTTCAGATAATGGTGCAACTGCATGAATAACCTGCATATTTGCTTTTTCTGATGTTCCGTTTATTTTAGCGCGTCTTTTATTTAAATCTGAAACGATATCGCCAAGATATTCTCCCGGAGTTAATACTTCAATTTCCATAAAAGGTTCGAGTAGTACCGGTGCTGCATTAACAAATGCTATTCGGCAGGCTTGTCTGGCTGCTATTTCAAATGAAAGTTCGTCAGATTCATCTTGTTTATAGGTTGCATCTAATAATTCAACAGATAAATTTTCCAAGGGATATCCTACCAAAGGTCCGTTATTCATAGCCTGAATAAATCCTCTTTTAATTGCTTCCGTAAAATTAGAAGGTAATACACCTTTATTAAGTCTGTTTAGAAATCTAAAATTATCAGTATCATCGTTTGTATGAAAAGGTCCTATTTTTACTTTTATTTCAGCAAATTTTCCTTTTCCGGCATTATCTTTATCAAAAATTTCATGATGCAAAACCTCTTTGGTTAATTCTTCTTTATACGATACTTGAGGTTTACCTTTATTACATTTAATATTAAATTCTCGTTCTAATCTGTCAGTAATAATTTCTAAATGAAGTTCACCCATACCGTATATAATTCTTTGTCCGGTATTTTTGTCAATTTTAACTTTGAATGTAGGATCTTCTTCTGACAATACTTGCAATGAATCGGCTAATTTATCAATATCTTTCTGGGCTTTAGGTTCAATTACAATTCCGATTACAGGTTCGGGAAATTGAATATTTTCCAGAATAACTTGTTTATTTTCAGCTGTGAGAGTGTCTCCGGTTTGAATATCTTTAAATCCGCTTATTGCACAAATATCACCTGCCGTAACTTCTTCAACAGCAATTTGTTTATTTGCATGCATGTGATATAAATTCATTAAGCGTTCACGCTTTTTTGTTCTGGGATTGAAAACTTGTGATTTAGCTTTTAAAAAACCTGAATATACTCTGACATAAGCTAATTTTCCGACATATTTATCAGTTGATATTTTAAAAACCAATGCAGATAAAGGTTCATTTTTATCTGCGTTTCTTATGACTTCATTATTACTTTTAGGATTAATCCCCTTAACAGGCGGAATATCAACAGGACTCGGCAGATAATCTGCAACAGCATCTAATAACATCTGTATCCCTTTATTTCGTAATGCCGTACCGCAAAAAACAGGGATTATTTTCCTCAGCAACACTGCTTTCCTTGCCACTTCTTTAAATTCCTGAACAGAAATACTATTACGATTTTCAAAAAATCGTTCTATCATTTCATCATCATTCTCAATAACATTTTCAATTAAATATTCCCTCCACTCTTCAACTATTTCTGTATACTCTTCACTTATATCAGAAATCTCATATTTTTCTCCGTATTCGTCTTCGTTATTCCAAATATATGATTTTTTTTCAATTAAGTCAATAACACCCTTAAAGTTTTCTTCAGAACCTATAGGCAATTGAAACGGCACGGGATGTGCTCCGAGTTTTTCTTCTATTTGTTCAACAACTCCAAAAAAATCAGCACCTGTTCTGTCCATTTTATTCACAAAGGCAACAACCGGAACATGATATTTATCGGCTTGTCTCCAGACAGTTTCGGATTGAGGTTCGACTCCTCCCACAGCACAAAATACAGCAACGGCACCGTCTAATACTCTTAATGAGCGTTCAACTTCAACTGTAAAATCAACGTGACCGGGTGTGTCAATTATATTGATTTTGTATTCTATATCATTGTGTTTCCAATAAGTTGTAGTTGCTGCAGAAGTTATTGTAATACCGCGTTCTTGTTCTTGCTCCATCCAATCCATTGTAGCAAGACCGTCATGCACTTCCCCGATTTTATAATTCACACCGGTATAATACAATATCCTTTCGGTTGTTGTAGTTTTACCGGCATCGATGTGAGCCATGATACCAATGTTACGCAAATATTTTAAATCTTCTGCTGCCATTTATCTTTTTAGAATCTGAAATGTGCAAATGCTTTATTTGCTTCAGCCATTCTGTGTGTTTCTTCTTTTCTTTTAAAAGCTCCGCCTTCTTCATGAAAAGCATCAAGAATTTCGGCTGCTAATTTTTCAGCCATCGATTTTCCTCTTCTGGATCTTGCATATTTTATCATATTCTTCATACTGATAGACATTTTTCTGCCAGGATTAATTTCAGTAGGAACTTGAAAAGTTGCACCGCCGACTCTTCTGCTTTTAACTTCAACCTGAGGCGTTATATTTGCAATTGCTTTTTTCCAAATTTCAATCGGTGTACTTTCAGTGTCTTTTGCTCTTTGCCCAACAATGTCAAGTGCCGAATAAAAAATATTAAACGAAACATTCTTTTTCCCGTCTAACATCAAATTATTGACAAACTGTGTAACCATTTTGTCATTAAATTTCGGATCAAGTTGAATTCCGAATTTTCTTTTCTTTTGATTTCTCATATACCTTTAATATATAATTATTTTTTCTTAGGTTTTTTAGTACCGTATTTAGAACGTCTTTGAGTTCTGTCATCAACTCCCTGAGTATCAAGAGTTCCTCTTATAACATGATATCTTACGCCGGGCAAGTCTTTCACTCTTCCGCCCCTTACCAGAACAATAGAATGTTCCTGCAAATTATGACCTTCACCCGGAATATAAGCATTTACTTCTTTTCCGTTTGTCAATCTGACTCTGGCAACTTTTCGCATTGCTGAATTCGGTTTTTTCGGCGTAGTTGTATAAACTCTGACACAGACACCTCGTTTTTGAGGACTTGAATTTAATGCCGGAGATTTACTTTTTCCTTTTACTGTTTTTCTACCTTTTCTTATTAATTGTTGAATTGTAGGCATTTCTGACTTATTTTAAAATTTGGGCTGCAAAGGTAGAATTATTTTTTTTCAATGCAATAGTTTTTTTAAATAAATTTAATAAAATCAATTAATAGGAAAAGTATCATTATTTTTTCAGGTTTTTCAGACATTTTGTTTTCAATAAAATGAACTATTAATGTATTTATCAAAATCAAGAATTATTAAACTCGATTTTTAAAATATATTCCTTTTCATTGACTAAAAAATATGTTTATTCTATGCACTGTAATTTAATAAAAAACCTCATTTACTAAATTCATTACATATTATATAACATATCAACATAATCTGTAATACGATATCAAAACTTGAATATTATTATTTTTTTATTATTTTTGTCGGCACTTTAAAAAATTACTTATTAAATCTTAATAAATATCCGATGAAAGTTTATAAGACAAAAGATATCAGGAATATTGCTCTTGCAGGGCATGCCGGAAGCGGTAAAACTACTTTAGCCGAAAATATGGCTTTTGAAGGAAAAAAAATTCAAAGAAGAGGAAGTATTGATACAAAAACGACTTTATCTGACTATAAACCGGTAGAACACGAACAAGAAGGTTCTGTTTTTTCATCCGTTTTACATACCGAATGGAATAATACAAAAATTAACATTTTAGATGCCCCCGGTGCTTTGGATTTTATAAGCGGTGCCGTATCATCAATTTCGATTGCAGATACAACTTTACTTCTTTTAAATACTCAAAACGGTATTGAAGTAGGGTCTGAAATTCATTGGAGGTTGACCGAGAAGTTTAACAAACCTGTAATAATAATTGCGAACCACTTAAATCATGATAAAACAAATTTTGAGAAAACGATAGAGCTTGCCAAAGAGCAATTATCAAATAATATTACAATTGTACAATATCCGGTAAATCAAGGTACTGAATTTAGTTCAATTATTGATCTCATTACAATGAAGATGTATAAATGGGATTCTGACGGAAATAATCCGGAAATTATGGATATTCCTGCGGAAGAAGCAGATAAAGCTCAAGAACTGAGAATGGTATTAATTGAATCAGCCGCTGAAAACGATGAATCTTTAATGGAAACTTTTTTTGAAAAAGAAACGCTGACAGAAGATGAAATGAGAGAAGGAATTCTTAAAGGAATTCTTGATAGAGGAATGTTTCCGGTTTTATGCACGGCTGCAAAACAAAATATGGGTACTCGCAGATTGCTCGACTTTATTCAAAATGCCTTACCTTCACCGGAAGATATGCCTGCAGAAAAAACTATTGACGGGAAAGAGGTAAAACCGGATGCTGCCGGTCCTAAATCATTATTTGTTTTTAAAACAAGTGTTGAGGAACATCTCGGTGAAGTTTTATTTTTTAAAGTGATGTCAGGGGAAATTAATGAAAGTGAAGATTTAATTAATCAAAAAAATCAAAATAAAGAACGTATTTCTCAAATTTTTGCTTCTAACGGAAAAAATCGAGAAAATATAAGTTCAATTGTTGCAGGAGATATAGGAGCAACCGTAAAATTGAAAAGTACATCAAACGGTGATACATTAAATGAAAAAGGTTGCGATTTTAAATTTAAAGATATTGACTATCCGAATCCTAAATTCAGAAAAGCAATCAGAGCATTAAGCGAATCCGATGAAGAAAAATTAGGAGAATATTTACACCGATTAAGAGATGAAGACCCGACATATATTCTTGAATATTCAAAAGAATTGAAACAATTAATTATTCACGGACAAGGGGATCACCACTTGAATACATTGAAATGGCATTTAGATAATATTTTTAAAGTAGAAACAGAATTTATTGCTCCGAAAATTCCGTACAGAGAAACAATTACAAAAGCAGCTCAAGCAGATTATCGTCATAAAAAACAATCGGGCGGTGCCGGACAATTCGGAGAAGTTCATATGATTATTGAACCCCACGAAGAAGGAAAAGCGAAACCCGGTACATATAAATTTAACGGTAAAGAAATTACTGTAAATGTCAGAGATGAAGATGTTATTGATTTGAAATGGGGCGGAAAATTGGTTTTCTACAACTGTATTGTAGGCGGTGTTATTGACAAAAACTATATGCCCGCAATTATAAAAGGATTGATGGAAAAAATGGAAAACGGTCCGCTTACCGGAAGCTACGCCAGAGATATTCGTGTTATGGTTTACGACGGAAAAATGCATGATGTTGACTCTAATGAAATTTCATTTAAAATTGCCGGTTCTAAAGCATTTTCTGATGCCTTTAAAAAAGCCGGACCTAAGATTTTAGAACCTGTTTATAATTTAGACGTGATGGTTCCTTCAGAAAATATGGGAGACGTGATGAGCGATCTTCAAGGAAGAAGAGCTATTATTCTGGGTATGAGCAGTGCCAACGGATTTGAAGTTATTAAAGCAAAAGTACCCTTGGCTGAAATTACAAAATATGCAACAGCTTTAAGTTCAATTTCGGGCGGAAGAGCTACTTTTGAAATGGAATTTTCAGAATATGCCCCTGTTCCGGGAGATATTCAAAATGACTTAATTAAAGCTCACGAAGCTGAAGAAGAAGAAGAAAATTAATTTTCTTTTATACTATTTTTATAAAAGCACTCAATTGAGTGCTTTTATTTTTTGCTTTACCTTTATTTAAATATTTTTACACAAAATTTATTACAGAAACAATTTTATTTAAAAAGGGATGTTTCATAAATAAGAACTATTTAATGCTTAAAATACTTGATCGATATATTATAAAAAAATTTCTGGGAACGTTTATTTTTTCCATTATATTAATTATAAGCTTAGCTGTTGTAATTGATGTTTCTGAAAAAATTGGTTCTTTTATCGAAAAACAAGTTCCTTTGCATGAAATTATTTTCAGATATTATTTTAATTTTATTCCGTTTTATACTAATTTATTTCTATTTCTTTTTGTTTTCATAAGCGTTGTTTTTTTTACATCAAAAATGGCTGACAACTCAGAAATTATTGCAATTCTCGGTTCGGGAATAAGTTTTCAGCGATTAATGTATCCTTATTTTATTTCAGCACTCATTCTTGCTCTTACTTCTTTTTTCTTAAGTAATTTTATAATTCCGCCGGCAAACAGAGAAAGGCTGGATTTTGAAAATACATACATAAACGGAACATATTATAACAGCGACAGAAATATTCACAAACAAATCAGTCCGGGTGTTTTTATTTATATGGAAAATTTTAATACGTTAACGAATACCGGAAATAAATTTTCGATAGAAAAATTCAAAGGCAATCAATTAATTTCTAAACTCATGTCAAAAAAAGTAGTTTGGGACAGTACCATTAATAAATGGACAATTTACAATTATTATATCAGAAAAATACGAAAGAACAGAGATGTTATTACAAAAGGAATGAAGATTGATACATCATTAAATATTACACCCATAGATTTTAAGCGAAGAGACACAGAAAAATCTACAATGGATTATTTTGAGCTTAATAAATACATTGCCGAAAAGAAACTTCGAGGCGAATCCAATATTAATACTTATATTATTGAAAAACAGCAACGAACAGCATTTCCGTTTTCAACTTTTATATTAACTTTAATCGGTGTATCTTTAGCTTCAAGAAAAACCAAAGGCGGAGCCGGATTAAAATTGGGGATCGGTGTATTAATCAGTTTTGTATATATTTTTTTAATGCAAATTGCAGCACAATTTTCAATAAAAGGAGGATTTTCTCCAATATTAGCAGCTTGGACACCTAATATTATTTTCACAATTGTAGCAGTATTTTTATATCGTATTGCTCCGAAATAAAGCTTACTGTAAATTCTTTTAACAAACACTAAATCAAAATATTCCGAACCTTGCCGAAGCACCCAAAGTTTCTTCAATTCGTAACAATTCGTTATATTTTGCCAAACGATCGGTTCTTGATAAAGACCCTGCTTTTATCATTCCTGTATTTAATGCAACGGCTAATTCGGCAATAAAAGTATCTTCTGTTTCTCCGGAACGATGACTTATAATTGTATTGTATCCGTTTTTCTTTGCTAAATTAACAGTGTTAATTGTTTCTGTTAAAGTTCCTGTTTGATTTGGTTTTATTAAAATTGCATTTGCAGCATTATTTTCAAATCCTTTTATCAAACGTTCAGGATTTGTTGCAAATAAATCATCTCCTACAATTTGTATTTGGTCTCCTATTTTTTCATTCAATATTTTCCAAGCTGCCCAATCATCCTTATGCAAGCCGTCTTCCAAAGATGCAATCGGATAACTTTCCGTTAATTTATCCCAATAATTAATAAGTTCGGCAGAACTTAAATATTTTTTCAAAGATTTCAGATGATATTTTTTTTTCTTTTTGTCGTAAAATTCAGATGCAGCAGCATCTATTGCAAATACAACATCTTTACCGGTTTTATAACCGGCATTTTCAACAGCTTTTAAAAGTAATTCAAACGCTTCTTCATGCGATTTTAAGTTTGGGGCAAATCCTCCGTCTTCACCTACATTTACAGAATATTTATTTTTTTTCAGAACTAATTTTAAATGTTGAAAAATTTCAGCACCTGTCCGTAAAGCTTCACTGAATTGTTGTGCACCAATCGGGATAATCATAAATTCCTGAATATCAAGGTTATTGTCAGCATGACTCCCGCCGCTTAAAATATTCATCATCGGTATAGGTAAAGTATCGGCATTAACGCCGCCGATATATCTGAACAAACTTTGCCCTGTGCTTTGTGCTGCAGCTCGTGCTACGGCAAGTGATACACTTAAAACAGCATTTGCCCCTGTATTTGATTTATTTTTTGTTCCGTCGAGTTGAATCATTGCAGCATCAATACCGCTTTGATCAAATATATTTGCTCCTTTTAATTCTTCCGAAAAAATTTTATTTACATTAGAAACAGCACGCAATACGCCTTTTCCGAGAAAAAACCCTTTATCATTATCTCGTAATTCAAGGGCTTCATATTTCCCGACAGATGTCCCTGACGGAACTGATGCTCTGCCAACGATTCCTTGATTTGTTATCACCTCCGTTTCAATAGTCGGATTTCCGCAGGAATCCAAAATTTGACGAGCTTTTATTTGCAAAATTTGCGACATAATATCCTTTTTTATAAATAGATTATTATCAATTACTTAATATCATTCTTCACCAACAATTAATTTATAGCCTTCGCCGTGTTTATTAATTATTTTAATATTGGGATCAGCCTGCAATATTTTTCTTAATTTAGTAATATAAACATCCATACTTCTGGCATTGAAATAATTATCAACACCCCAAATTGCTTTCAGAGCAAAGTCTCTGCGCATAACAGAATTTTTATATTGACAGAGTAATTTCAGCAAATCAGATTCTTTAGATGTCAGTTTATTAATTTCAACATTATCTCCGGTTTTTATTGTCTGAGAATTAGAATCAAAATGAATTATTCCTATTTGAAATACAGATTGCTCTTCAACGGTTTCTCTTCCGAATCGTCTTAAAACAGCCTCGATGCGATAAAGAAGTTCCTCCATATTAAAAGGTTTCGTAATATAATCATCAGCACCCAGTTTGAACCCTTTTAAAACATCTTCTTTGAGTACTTTTGCCGTAAGAAAAATTACGGGAACTGCATCATTTACAGCTTTAAAATTTTTTGCTAATTCAAAGCCGTCTTTTTTGGGCATCATCACATCTAAAATACACAAATCAAATTCATTTTTCATGTAGGCATTATATGCAGCTTCACCATCAGTATATAATTGAGTGTCAAAATCTTTAGCTTCTAAATATTGTTGCAGTAAAGATCCCAGATTTACATCATCTTCAGCTAATAAAATTTTAATTTTCTTCATAGTTTTTTTATTTATGGTTTTTAATGATCACATAGAATATTTTTAACCTTTTTCCGGCAAATTTATTTTAAAACTTTTTTTGTTTCAGATAAAGGAAAATAAATAATGAAATCCGTACCGACATTCAACTCACTTTTTACGGAAATATGTCCGCTGTGTTCGTCAACAATTCTTTTTACATAACTTAACCCCAATCCGAACCCTTTTACATCATGAACATTTCCGGTAGGAACTCGATAAAATTTATTAAAAATCTTTTTTTGTCCTTCTTTATTAATACCTATACCGTTATCTGAAATAATGATTTTTATTTTATTATCAGAATTTTCTGTTTTTACAAAAATTTTCGGCGGTCTGTTTTCTTTAGAATATTTAACGGCATTATCAATTAAATTGAAAAAAATATTCGTCAAATGCAATTTGTCCCCTTTAATTATATGTTTTTTTGCTGTTAATTCTTTACTTATTTTGCCGCCTTTGTTTTTAACTTTAATATCTGTATTCAACACAGCGGTTTCAATTATCTCATGTATATCAATATCCTGAATATTAAAATGAATATTTCCTTTTTCGAATAAAGAAATTTGTAATACTTTTTCTATTTGAAATTCAAGGCGTTTGCTTTCGTCATTAATAATTTTTGTTATCGAATCTACTTTATTTTTATCAATATGAATAGTATCATCAGTCAACATTTGTGATGCTAAAGAAATTGTTGAAATTGGTGTTTTAAGTTCATGTGTCATATTATTAATAAAATCATTTTTCAACTCAGAGAGTTTCCGTTGTTTTAAAATAAGATAAATGATAAAGGTAAAAGTAATTGTAATAATAATTGTAATAATAATTGAAATAACCATTTGTTTCGGAATATCTTTAGGCATTAAATGCTTATTTCTTTTAAAATACACAACAAGATAATATTCAGAGGGTAAAATATCATTAGGAAATAATTGAATTTCATAGGTATGATTTGAGGACTCGGCATCAAATCCCGGAGATTTTACCGAGAATTCATTTTTCTGATTTCTGACACCATAAAAATATTGATACCTTATTTTGTTATGATTAAATACATTAGCTATTATTTGTTTTATCTGAACTGCTTCTAAACGTTTATCTACAGATGTTTCGTTTGAAATTAAGCGATTTAAAATATCCTGAATAAAAATTGTTTTTTTACTGATATTTCCTATAATTCGTTTTTTTAAATCATCTTGTGTAAATTCTTTATAATTTCCTAAAGAGTCTTTAACACCGGCATCAATTCTGTAAAGAGAATCACCTTTCAGATAATAAATTGTTCTTTTTTCATTTATAGAATCACGATTAATTGAATCTTTTTCTTCACTCACGTCCTTTTCATCTTCAATAAAATTTTTCTCAAATAAAAACTTACTTCCGGTATCAGAGGTATCTTTCCCGAACGGTACGGATGAGTGTGTTATTTGCAGTAAAGCTTCTCGTTCCTCCGCAATTTTTACAACCTCAAAAAGTGATTTATTTACTTTATCCTTAAATACCTGTTCTTCAATTATTAATGCTTTGTCAACCCATGCCAGTTGTACAAAAATTAAAAGCACTATCGTTATGAGCATAATAACGACTAATAATTGAATGTATTTTTTTCTCATAATATTATAACCTTACAGATAATTGTTTTATTGCCTTTTCTTTCCATTGCGAAAAAGTTCCGTTATTTATTTTTTTTCTTGCAACTCTTACCAATTCCAAGTAAAAAGCTAAATTATGAATACTTGCAATTTGAGCGGCAAGTCGTTCTTGAGATTTCATCAAATGACGCACATATGATTTTGAATAAAAACTATCGACAAAAGATGTTCCGGATTCATCCAAAGGAGAAAAATCATTTTCCCATTTTTTATTTTTAATATTTATACGACCGTTCCAAGTAAACAACATTCCGTTTCTTCCGTTGCGTGTAGGCATTACACAATCAAACATATCAACTCCGAGAGCAATACCCTCCAAAATATTTTCCGGTGTCCCCACACCCATTAAATATCGCGGTTTATCATCGGGCAAAACAGTATTAACCAATTCAATCATTTCATACATCATTTCAGTTGGTTCTCCTACCGACAAACCGCCTATTGCATTTCCGTCGCATTGTTGCGATGCAATAAATTCGGCAGATTGCAAGCGTAAGTCTCTGTGTGTTCCTCCCTGTACTATCGGAAAATATGCTTGTTTGTATCCGTATTTTCCGGAAGTTTTTTTAAAGTGTTTTACTCCTCTTTCAAGCCAGCGATGCGTTAAACCCATAGAGTTTTTAACATACTCATAATCTGCCGGATACGGAGGACATTCATCCAAAGCCATCATAATATCGGCACCTATCGACCGTTCTGTTTCTACAACGCTTTCAGGTGTGAATAAATGTTTTGACCCGTCAATATGTGAGCTGAATCGAACTCCCTCTTCCGTAATTTTCCTTATATCCGAAAGCGAAAAAACTTGGTATCCGCCGCTGTCGGTTAAAATAGGTTTATTCCAATTCATAAATTTGTGTAATCCGCCGGCTTGTTCCAAAATTTTTACTCCCGGACGCAAATAAAGATGATAAGTATTTCCCAAAATTATTTGAGCTTTTATATCTTCGTCCAATTCTTTTTGATGAACGGCTTTAACCGAACCGACAGTTCCGACAGGCATAAATATCGGAGTTTCAATTTTTCCGTGATCGGTATGCAAAACTCCTGTTTTTGCTTTTGTATCTGCATCTCTTTTTATTATTTCAAACTTCATCTGATTTCTTGCAAAATATTTTTATTAATAATTACATTTGTATTAAAAAGGTAAAATTAATGAATAATATTGAGAAAATAAGATTAAAATTAAGTTTAACGGTTCCTGTATTATTCTTAATAATAATGTGGTTAATAAAAATTATCGAATATTCATTAAATCTTCATTTATATACCTACGGAATTTATCCGCAAAGATTAAATTGCTTAACGGGAATAATTACGGCACCGTTCATACACGGAAGTTTTGAACATTTACTTTCCAACACAATTCCGTTTTTACTGTTAGGAACGGGTTTATTTTATTTTTATAAGGAATCTGCCTATAAAGTTTTTTTAATAATATGGCTGTTTTCGGGATTTTGGGTTTGGTTAGCCGCCCGACCTGCCTATCATATAGGTGCAAGCGGAATGATTTACGGTTTTGCTTCTTTCTTATTTTTTTCGGGATTACTTCATAAAAATCGTTCTATGGCGGCACTTTCATTATTAATTGTTTTTATCTACGGCGGCATGGTGTGGGGAGTTTTACCTTTAAAACCGGAAGTTTCTTGGGAATCGCATTTATTCGGAGCATTAACCGGTTTTATTTCTGCAATTATATTTGCACCTAAACATATTGAACTCAGCAATGCAGGTGAAACAAATGAAAATGATGATAAGTTTCTTTATGATTTTTCAAATCCTGAAAGTTTTTTTGAAGATATTACGGAAGTAAAATGGCATTATAATGAAGATGAAAATAAAAAATCCGAACACTGAATGCTCGGATTTTTTAATTATCTGTCATTAGATTTTAAAAGAATTTGCTTCTGTCGTCTCTTACGTCAGCAGCATCTTTTAAGGCATCAAATATTTTACGAGAAACAGTAAAATATAATCTTCTTTCTGCATTTCTTTTATCATTAACTGCGTCTTTATCTTCGACTTTGCTGACACTTGTTTTAGATGTAACTTTTAAAACATAAACACCGTTTTCACCTATAATCGGTTTTGAAATTTTATCTTTTTCAAGCTGAGTTGCAGTTGCAATTACAGCATATTCAATACCGTCGTTATTTAATCGTGAAGATGAAAAACTGATATTCGCAGCAGTTTTATCAAAAGTCGTAACATCTTGCATTTCGTCAGCTAACATTTTACCTTTCTTTTGTTTTATTACTTTTGCGGTTACAATATCTTTAACTTGTTCTAAAGGAGCAATACCGTCTTTTCTTACCTCTGTTACTGCAACTACAATAAAAATATCTCCGTCTTGGAATGGTTCTGAAACACTGCCTTTTTCAGTTTCATCTTTAAAAACCCAACGAATAATAGGCTCCGGATTATCTATTCCGGCAATAATTTCTGTTTCGGGAGTTATTTCAGTCGCAATTTTTTTTGTTAAATGTTCTTTATCAATTAAGTCATCAAATTTTTTGATATTATTTGCTGAATTTGCAGATAAAGCGGTTGCTTTGGCATAATATTCACTAATCGTATTATTACCCGGTCTTACTTTATTAACTATTTTAGCAAGCCGTACTTTTTCTTTTTTCGGACTGCTTTGATAAGTGATTTCAATTAAATGAACTCCGTATTGAGTTTTGACAACCAGCAAATCGCCGGTTTTACCTTCAAAACAAGCATCGCTGAATGCCCTTACCATTCGACCTTCTGTAAATTTACCGAGATCTCCGCCTTTTTGTGCAGAACCTTGATCGGCAGAATTATCCTTTGCCAGCTGAGCAAAATCAGCACCGTTTTTGATTAAAACTTTCAAACTGTCTGCAATTTCTTCAGCTCTTGCCATATCTTTAATAACTTGTCCGTCAACTTTAATTAATATATGGCGTGCACCGACGGTATCAGGTATATTAACTCTGTCGAAAACACGTTTTAATACATAATATCCGTTTTCTAAAACAGGTCCGAAAACAGAATCCGGAGATGCATAGAACAAAGCAGTATCTCCGAGTTCAGCAAGAGTAAGGTGAGCATCGCTGAAAGGAACTTCTGAATTAGCATTTACATAGTCAATAATTTCAGTAATTGAAGTATCAACCGAGATTTCACGAAATTCCGGTATGTCATAATCAATATCCTTTTTTGCTGTTTTAAAATCATCTTCAGAAGGGATAACATTTAATGTAACATATTCTATATCACGAGATTTTTTTTGTTCAAAATCAGTATTATGATTATCGTAATATTTTTGAAGTTCTGTTTCCGAAACTGATATTATACTGTCAGGAATTAAACTGTATTTTTTAGTCGTATAATCAAAATCAACAATATTAACACGATCTTTATATAACTGCTTAGCCTCAAAATCAGTAATATTTAACCCTTTTAAAATTAATGACGTATATTTTGTATATTCTCTGTTATCACGCATTTCATTTTCCAAAAATTTAGCAACTTGCAAACTCTCTTCGGATTGATTTGCATTGGAAAAAAAATTTACGGCAGCTTTTACATTAAACTGTCGAGTGTTCGGATCAGTAAATATTTGTCGTGTTAAAGGATCAAGTCCGGTTTGTATATTTTCTCCGCTTACTATTTTAGCAAGTTCTAAATCACTGACTCCAAGTCCTAAATTATCATAAACAGAAGAAAGTGCATATTTTTTTACAATTTTATCCCAAACTTGTTCTTTAACGAATTTTTGATTTTGTTCATCTAAAGAAGATTTTCCGGTCAGAGTTTTCATACTTTCTTCATAATTCTTAAACCGAGCCTGATATTCCTGAATTGTAACAGGAGTTCCGTTAATCTCTGCAACATCTTTTTCTGAGCGAGAGAAAAGTTTATTAACATCTCCCAATAAAAAAGCAACCAATGCTAAGCCGATTACGATTACAATTATAGGTCCTGCATTTCGTATTCTTTGTAATGTAGCCATTTTTAAATGATTATATTATTTTAGTTCTAAAAATTAAAGTTTGCAAATATATATAAAATTATTAAAGAATAAATTATTCATTTAATATTATTTTAAAATCAGAATTTATGAAATTATTCTTTTCTTTACAAAAAAACTTATGACAGAAATTTGTGCCCTCGCATCCGGCAGTAACGGAAATTGTTACTACATCGGAAATGAAAATTCAGCAATACTTATTGACATAGGCATTTATTACAAACGATTAATTGAGCGATTAAACGAAACCGGTTTAGATAAAAATAAAATAAAAGCTATTTTTATTTCGCACGAACATACCGACCACATTCAGGGAGCACGAGTTACTTCCAAAAAATTAGGTATTCCTGTTTTCTATACAAAAAAAACTTATCATAAATGTTACGATAAAAATAAAACTGATAATTTCGGAATTTTTGAACCGGGTGCACCTTATATTTTAGGAAAAATTAAAATTCATTCTTTTAAAAAAAACCATGATGCAGCAGACCCCTGTAGTTTCAGAATTGAGATCGACGGCAAAAATATAGGTGTTATGACTGACATAGGTAAAGTTGATAAAACTCTGCAAAACGAATTTTCAAAATGCAATGCGGTTTTTCTTGAAGCAAACTATGATGAAGATATGCTGCAAAACGGATTATACCCCTATCATCTGAAACAAAGAGTAAGCTCACCAAAAGGACATTTATCGAATCATCAAGCCAAAGAACTTATTGAAAAATTTGCTTCATATGATTTAAAAATATTATTTTTTTCTCACATCTCAGCTGTAAACAATACACATCAACTTGTAAATGAAACTTTTGAGACTCTTTCCGATAAATATAAAATCATACTCACATCCCGACAAAACGCTTCTGAAGTTGTCAAACTTTAATCCTGTCAAATTATATTACTGATTAACAACTGATTACATTTAAACGAAAAATAATAAAATGAAATCCTTGCATATTTCATTTTATTGTTTTAAATTTGCAATGTTTTTAATTTTATAATAATTACAATTATGAAAGAGATACAAAATATTGGCAGTGAACTGCTGAGATTTGATATAAAACCATCTTATCAACGAATAAAAATTTATGACTATTTACTCAAAAACAACATACATCCGACCGTTGATATGATATACAAGAAATTAGCAGACGGAATTCCGACACTGTCAAAAACAACGGTTTATAATACACTGAAACTTTTTGAAGAACACGGTATTATAAAAAGTGTCAATATAGAAGAAAACGAAATCAGATACGATGTACAAACCCATATTCACGGACATTTTAAATGTGAACAATGCGGAGCAATATACGATTTTGACTATAATTATAATGATTTAAAATACAGTGGTCTTGAAAATTTCATTTTAAATCAAACTGATGTTATGATTAAAGGAGTATGCAAAACATGTGCTTCGAAAAACTAAAATCTCAACAAAATGATAAATAAAGAAGCATTAAATTATATCTCATACGGCTTATACATAGTTAGTTCCGGCAACAAAGAAAAAGCTAACGGATACATTGCAAATACAGTTTTTCAAATAACTTCCGAACCTGCAAAGTTTGCGATTAGCTGTAATAAAAATAATTACACAAGTGAATTAATCCGAGAATATAAAAGTTTTTCAGTTTCAATACTAAAACAAGAAACAAAATCCGACACAATAGGAAATTTCGGTTTTAAAAGCGGTAAAAATTTCAATAAATCAGAAGGATTTGATATTAAATACGGAAAAACAGGAACTCCGATTTTTACAAACGACAGCATTGCATACTTGGAGTTTAAATTAACTGATGTAATTGATATAAATTCACATTTTTTATTTATCGGAGAATTAGTTGATACTCAAATGATTGGGAAATCCGAAACACCTTTAACATATGCTTATTATAAAAATGTGAAGAAAGGAATTGCCCCTAAAAATGCTCCGACATACATAAAAAAAGAAAATGCAAAAAACAAAAACACAAAATTAAAAATTTACAAGTGTTCAATTTGCGGGCATATCTATGATAACAACATTGAAAAAATAAAATTTGAAGAACTGCCGGATGATTGGAAATGTCCGACTTGCGGTGTCAGTAAAGAAGAATTTTCAGAAATTCAATAAAATAAAATTAATAATTAAAATTTTTACATTATGAAAAGTTTAAAAGGAACAAAAACAGAACAAAATTTATTAAAATCGTTCGCCGGCGAATCACAGGCAAGAATGCGTTACGATTATTTCTCGAAACAAGCAAAAAAAGAAGGTTTGGAACAAATCTCAGCTATTTTTGCTGAAACTGCACTTAATGAGAAAGAACATGCTAAACGTTTTTTCAAATTCTTAGAAGGAAATATGGTAGAAATTACGGCTACATACCCTGCAGGAAAGATAGGAACTACTTTAGAAAATTTAAAAGCTTCTGCCGAAGGTGAAAATGAAGAATGGACAGAACTTTATCCGGAATTTGCCAAAATTGCAGAAGAAGAAGGATTTAAAGAAATAGCAACAGCATACAGAATGATTGCAAAAGTAGAAGCAGAACACGAAAAACGTTACAAAACCTTATATGACAACTTAGAATCCGGAAAAGTATTTGAACGTAACGGAAAAATATATTGGAAATGCAGAAACTGCGGTTATGTTCATGAAGGCGAAAAAGCACCTAAAGTTTGTCCGGCTTGTCTGCATCCGCAATCATATTTTGAAATTAAAGAAACTAATTATTAACAATTCAAAAACTCAAAAAAATGGAAGAAAAAAAGAGGATGCCTTTATTAGGGGATGACTTTCCGAGAATAGAAGTCCAAACAACGCACGGAATAAAAATATTACCGATTGATTACGCTGGAAAATGGTTTGTATTATTTAGTCATCCTGCCGATTTCACACCGGTTTGCACTACTGAATTTGTTGCATTTCAGCAACGCTACGATAAATTCAGAGCATTAAACTGCGAATTAATCGGATTAAGTGTCGATCAGGTTTTTGCCCACATAAAATGGGAAGAATGGATTAAAGATAATATGAATGTTGAAATTCAATTCCCTATTATTGCCGATACCGGAAAAGTTGCAGAAACTTTGGGACTTATTCATCCCGGGAAAGGAACAAATACGGTAAGAGCGGTTTTTATTGTTGACGACAAAGGAAAAATAAGAATTATTCTCTATTATCCGCAAGAACTCGGACGAAATATGGATGAAATTTTAAGAGCTGTTGAAGGTATGCAAATTTCCGATAAAAACGGTGTAGCAATGCCTGCCAACTGGCCGAATAACGAAATATTGAAAGACAGAGTAATTGTTCCGCCTGCAACAAGCACCGCAATGGCAAAAGACAGACTTGAAAAAGCTAAAGAAGGCGAACATGAATGTTACGATTGGTGGTTATGCCATAAAAAACTTTAATAATTTTTAAAAATCAGAAACCTGCTCCGGCAGGTTTTTTTATTTTTGCAGAAATGTTTCCGGAAAATAAAATAATAAACGAGATTTTCAACATCGAAAATGAAGAGCAGTTCAACAAAATTGCTCTGCAAATATTTGATTTTCAATTCAAAAACAATAACACATATCGGGATTACATAAAAAAACTTAAAATTGATATTTCAAAAATTAAACACTTTACCGAAATACCTTTTTTACCGATTGATTTTTTTAAAACACACAAAATTATTTCTTCCGGTAAAAAAATTCAAACAACATTCCGAAGCAGCGGAACAACGGGAATGTCAAGAAGCGAACATCATATCACAGATTTGAGTATTTATGATAAAAGTTTCTTGAAAACATTCAAAATCTTCTACGGTAAACCTGATAAATATATCTTTACGGCACTTCTGCCCTCCTACTCCGAGCAAGGCAGTTCATCGCTTATTTATATGGTTAAAAAATTAATGCAAATAAGTAACAAACCGGATAATGATTTTTATTTATACAATCATCAAGAACTTTTTGAAAAACTTTCGGAATTAGAAAAACAAAATAAAAAAACAATTCTTTTCGGAGTAAGTTTTGCCCTTATTGATTTTTTCGAGGAATATAAACTGTCGCTGAAAAACACAATAATTATTGAAACAGGAGGTATGAAAGGTCGGAAAAAAGAAATCGTAAGAGAAAAACTTCATAAAATAATTAAAAATGCAACCGGCTTAAAACAAATACACTCTGAATACGGAATGACTGAACTTCTTTCGCAAGCCTATGCAAAACAAGCAAATAAGTACATTACTCCGCCTTGGATGAAAATTTTGATAAGAGACACAAACGACCCTTTCGGATGTCTCCCGAAAGGACAATCCGGCGGCATTAATATCATAGATTTGGCAAATCTCTATTCCTGCTCTTTTGTCGAAACCAAAGATTTAGGAAAAATACACAAAGACAATACTTTTGAAATTCTCGGAAGATTTGATAATTCCGATGTAAGAGGTTGTAATTTGATGGTTGTTTGATTTTTTTTATATTTGCATTAATAAAGTATATTTATGAAAGAAACATCAGAAATAATAATCATTAAAGAAATTGTCCTGCAATTTTTCCCTGCAGGAAAAATTATTATGTTCGGCTCAAGAGCCAAAGGTAATTGCTCGAAAAACAGTGATTATGACTTCATTATAATTACTGAAAAAAAAATATCTGTTAAGGAAAAACGTAACTTTCAGGCACAAATCAGAAAAAAACTTGCAGAACACAAGATCCCGGCAGATATAATCATCCAAAATAAAAGCGAAGTTAAAATTAAAGAAAATATAAAAGGTCATATTATCAGACAAGCCGTTAAAGAAGGTGTAGAATTATGACGGAAGAAACAAAAGAATATATTAACAGTTGGCTGAAAAAAGCTGATGAAGATTTATTAGTAATTAATAAATTAACAGAATTTGATATAGTTGCTGCTTCTGCTGTTTGTTTTCACTGCCAACAACTTACCGAAAAAGTTCTGAAAGCATATCTTATCAGCAACGGAAAAGAAATTATTAAAACCCATAATATTGAATTTTTGCTTGCAGAATGTGCTGATTTTGATGAAGATTTCAAAACTGTTGATCCGAAAAATTTAAGTGATTTCGGCGTTGATACTCGTTATCCGGGAGATATGTACATTCCTTCAAATAAAGAAGTTACAGAATATAAAAATTTAGCAATTTCAATAAAAAAATTAACTGAAGATAAAATTTCAAAACTATTAAAATGACATACGAAAATATTTTAACAGAAATTAAAGACGGAATTTTAACAATTACCTTAAACCGTCCCAAACAATTAAATGCACTTAACAAAGCCGTTTTTACGGAAGTTGAAAGCATTTTTACCGACATTGCAACAAAAGACGAAGTAAAAAGCATTCTCATCACGGGTTCCGGAGAAAAAGCATTTGCAGCAGGTGCCGACATTAAAGAATTTGCAAATTTTTCAGTTGAAGAAGGCAAAGAATTATCGGCAAACGGACAACGTATCTTTAAAATTATTGAAACTTTCAGCAAACCGGTTATTGCTGCCGTAAACGGATTTGCTCTCGGCGGCGGTTTAGAGCTGGCAATGGCTTGCCACATCCGATTAGCTTCCGACAATGCCCGTTTCGGTCAGCCGGAAGTGAGCTTAGGAGTAACACCCGGGTATGCCGGAACACAACGCCTCACGCAACTTATCGGGAAAGGAAAAGCTATGGAACTGCTTATGACCGGAGCAATGATAAAAGCCGATGAAGCACTGAAACTCGGATTAGTTAATTATGTTATTCCCCAAGGAGAACTTATTGCAAAAACAGAAGAACTTTTAAAAAACATAATGAAACAATCGCCGGTAGCTGTAGCGGGGGTAATTGCCTGTGTTGATGCTTATTATACTGACGGAGTTGACGGCTTTAAAGCTGAAGTCAAAGAATTCGGAAAATGTTTCGGAACTGAAGATTTTAAAGAAGGAACCGATGCTTTTATGAATAAACGCAAAGCTGATTTTCCGGGAAAATAATAATTCCGGAATTTATTGATTATTCACATTATTTTTCGAGAAGCAACTGTTTTTCGGGAAGTATATTTTATTCTTAATCCCGAAAATTTAAACATTAATCAATTTAATATTACCGTTCGTCAATCAAATAGTTTGCAATTATACAAACACCGTATATTTGCAACAACAATAAAACCTACGTAATATATAAATCAAACAAACAGTTAAGCAATCTTAAACGTACTTTAAGAAAAAAGAAAATTGAGACACCTTAAAAGTGTCTCTTTTTTTATCCGTATTTTTTTACATTTGTCGAAAAAAATAATGCCTGTATTTTTATTTGATGAAATTATTTTCGGTCTCGTAAAAAGTCGCCGCCTCGGTGTATCACTCGGAATAAATCTCTTGCCGCTTGACTATAAATATTGTAACTTTGATTGTATTTATTGCGAATGCGGCAGAACTTTCAAAAACAAATTTCAAGGTAAGCAATTTCATGAACGAAAAGCAGTAAAGGAAAAATTATATGAAATTGCCGAAAAAGTAAAAAAGGAAGGTTTTGAAGTTCAAGTTTCGGTGTAAAAAATGGAGAAATATTTATCACACTTCTCCATTTTTATTATTTTATGTACAAAAAATATTATTTTTATTGTTTTGAATAATACTTTTCGCCGGATTCAGTTCCTGTATCATCCGATTTGCGTGTTCTGTACACATCTGTTCCGTCATCTGAGCAATAATCCCAAAAAGAAGTATATTCACCGGAACTTGTATAAGTAGTAGTATAACTGAAAACTAATTGTTCTTTATCCAACGTTTTAATATAAAGACGCATAGTCCTGGAACCGCCGTAACTTTTGGACATATTAACAAGATCAATTACTATTCCGCTTTTTTCTTTGTATGAATCAATCCAACTCCAATAACCGGTATATTCACTGTCATAATTATCAGGATAACCGTTATCATCAGTATCTTTGCTCGTTTCTTTCATTTTACAAGTTCCGTCTTCATTAAATGTCATCCAACTTGTATCATCCTGAGTATAAGTTGTATCCCCTGTGTCGTCAGTTGTTACTCCGCTTGAAGTATTACTGTTTGAATAATATTCATGAACTGTTGTTCCCTCAATCATAACAGAATCCATATAAGTATAAGAAGAAGACGAATTATCATAACCGCAAGTGTTTGTTGTAAATGTATAATTAGAATTTCCGCTGCCTTGAGATATACTTTTTTGTGATGATAATTCCCAAGTACCTATAATACGTTTGTTTCCGCGCCTAACATTTGTTTTTGTACAAGAACTGAAAACAAATAATGAAATTACAAATAATGAAATTCCTGTTTTAATAATAGTGTTTTTCATAATTAAATAAATTTAGTTAAAATATTAATTTTTGCAAAGATAAAAAAATATAATTTACAGCTACCCTAATAATATGTTTTTTAGCATTTTCAATTTTCTCATTCTACACTTACAGTTCAAACAGTTGCAAGTACAAAACAAACACAATACCCGATTTATTCGGTACTGTCAATTAACATCATAACTTAAAGATAAGGAGTAAGTTCTTCCGAGTTTATACGATTGAAAAATGTATTCTTTTCCTTTATAATTGTAAGATTTTTTATAATTTTGATTTAAAATATTACTGACATTGAATTTAATTTTGAAATATTTTCCGAACGTTTTTGATATATTAAATTTTAAATCGGGATATGCTTTTTTATAAATATTCGGCGTTGCTCCTTTTGTAACAACAGCTAATTTATCTCCTTCGATATTAAATGCCGCATTTATATTTAAACCCTTATCCGAATTATCATAACTTAAATAAGCATTTGCAACCCAGGGTGCTTGTTCATACATAGGACGTTGTAAAATAACACCGGAATTATCTTCACTTCCGAAATTTTCAACATATTTTACTTGTGATTTTAACAAACTGTAATTTCCGCCGATTGAAAAATTCGGCATATTAATTTCATTCAAATGTTTTTTCAATTCTGTTTCAAATCCGTACATTTTTGAATTATCGACATTAACATAATGAAATTCAGCATTGTTGGCTCTCGGGTCATCAATTAACTCAATCGGATTATTGAAATATTTATAAAATAAACTGACAGAAAAAATATCACCGTTTTTTCCGAATAATTCGTATCGCAAATCCGCATTATCAATTAATGTTCTTTTAAGTTCGGGATTACCTACTACACGCCACCCTTCTTTAAAATCATAATATGCATACGGTGCAATCTCACGAAATGCCGGACGAGCAACTGTTCTTGCATAAACTAATCTTAAATTTGAATTTTTATTTAATGAATATTTTAAGTTCAAAACAGGTAAAAAATCATTTAACGCTTGTTCTGCTCTCACATGTTTAAAATTTGAAGGGTCAACATTATTTTCAATATAAGTATAACTGTATTCATAACGCATACCTGTAATCAGCTTCATTTTTTTCAGCAAATCAATGTCAATCATAGCGTAGCCCGCTGAGATATATTCACTTGCGGTATAGCTGTTATACGCGTCTGTCAGTACATCATCCGAAACATACAGTCCGTAAGTTGCGTTTTCAGCATTTTGTCCGATACCGGCATCTGATAAATAATCCTCAATACGACCGTTAAAATCTAATCCTTGAGATAATATGTCAAATTTTCGCGATTCCGAAATTCTGGATTTATAAGTATATGCACCGCCTGCTTTAAACTTGCTTTTCTTTTGAAAAACTTTTACGGGAAAGGTAAAATTAATTTTTGTATCAGAATTTATTTCGGATAAGTTTCTGTAAAATCTGGCAGGTGAAGGATAGGCATTATAACTGATACTGTATTGATTAGCTTCTCCGTCATAATTAAAAAAACGCAAATCCGGTTCCCTTTGTTCCGACAGCGTATAAGAACTTATCCAATCAATTTTCAAGTTTAAAATATTCGGAAAAACATGAATACCGGAAATTTGTTCGGTTAAAAATTTGCGTTCCTGAAAACCCAAAACATGTTCATACATATAAAGATTATCTTCAGGTTTTTGGCCTTCTCGGTAACGAGCAGATTTCAAACCGCTGTTATCTCTTAAGAATGTCAGACTTATGCTGTTATTTCGATTAATTTTATAAGAAAATCCGGCAAGGAAAGACATCATTACTTCTTCATCTCCTTTTTGTTCTGTTTCACTGATCAGCGGATTCATTATACCGGCACTTCCGGATTCAATTAAATTATAACGTCCGTAAACGCCGTTATCATAAGAACTGAAATCCCTTTTACAGCTTCCCGAAAAAATAAATCCGAAAGGTTTTCCGAATAATTTAATTTGATTACCGACAGAAAAAGCATGACTGTGATTTAAAAAGGATTTTTTATACGATGTTTTCATTATTTTATTGAATGAACCGGTTATTTTGTCTAATTCATCATTATTTTCATAAAGAAACGGAACATAACCGGCAGCTGCCGCAGGTATTGAACGTGTTCCGTCATCAATTCCCAAAACATCATACCTTCCGCCTTCATAGGTTAAAAATTGTTTATTCAAACTGCTTTGCGTATTATACCCGAAAGAAGTTGAAAAACTTAAAGTAAACTTTTCGGGATAGGTTTTTGTTACAATATTAATATAACCACCTGTGAAAGAAGCCGGTAAATCCGGTGTAAAAGATTTATAAACAATAATATTATCAATAATATTTGAAGGAAACATATCCATTTGAACCGTATTTTTATTCGGGTCTAAACCCGGTATTTCTCCGCCGTTTAAGCTTACCATCGAATATCTGTCACTTAAGCCTCTGATAAACACGTATTTTCCTCCCGAAACAGAAACTCCTGAAACACGTTTCAATGCCGAAGCCGCATCCGAATCTCCGAGTTTTGAAATTTGTTGTGATGAAATTCCGTTCACCAATCCGGACGATTTTTTTTGATAAGAAATCATTGCGTTTTCTGTATTTGTCAATGATTTAGCACTTACAAAAACTTCTGATATTTCTGAATCTGTTTTTTCCAACAGTAAATTAATAACTTTTACGCCGCCTGCCGGCAGATTTAAATTTTCAATAATTTTCGTTTCGTAAGAAAGAAATGAAATAATGATTTTTTTTGTGTTTACAGGGACATTCTCCAAACTGAAATTTCCGTCATAATCTGTTACCGATACAATTGCCGGATCTGAATTATCAACCATAGCAATTGCACCCGGCAGAGCTTCGCCCGTTTCACCGTCAGTTACTTTTCCTCTTACAACACACATATCTTGAGCTTGCAAAAAGGATACTGAAATAAAAATCAGAAAGACACTGATAATAATTTTTTTCATTGTTTTTGTATTTTGTTTGTTTGCTTGAAAATAAATCAAAATGCATCCCGCAACAGACGAGATGCTTTTGTTTAGCAAATTGTTTACTCCTGTTTGTTTAATTTTTAAAAAAAGTTAAAGTCCAACCTGCAGCCCAATTTGTGCTTCCGAATGCTCCCTTATAAGATACATTTTCAAATCCTGAAGGATATGAAGCCATATCATCGGTTTGAGGATTGGAAGGTACCGGATTTGCAGCAGAAATACCCGGGTCGGAAATTTTATTCGTATTACCTGTAAAAGCTGATGCCCATGCATCTTTTTTATCCTGAGGTGCTTCATATAAAGGATTGCCTTGATCGTCTTTAGGTGTTGAAATTTTAAATAATTCATAAGAATCATAACTGCTTCCGTCAGTTTGACCTGCTACATTATAAAAAACATTGTTTTGAATATGTACATTTCCGTTTTCAAACATTTTATATGAACAATCGACCATATTTGCTTGGTCATCTTGTAAATATTCTATATCAACGCCTTTATCAAAGTTTACAAAAATTGAATTTGCATAAGTAACACCGGCATTATCTCTTAAAGTAAATGTTCTGCTTCCGCTGCCTGCTGCGCTGATATATGTTGCATTATAAATTTCGGGTTTTGAATAAGGTGTTCCTGTTTCATTATCACCGGGTCCGCCGTCATGTTCACCGCCTCTGTCAGAATCGGCAGCTTGTATGGTTGCCCAAAATTGACCTTTCCCGTGAAAACCTTCGTCATAATCATAAGAATCATCTTTACATTTTACAATTAAAGCATGTTTTACCATTACTGCACCGCCGAAGAATTCAATTCCGTCATCGTTATTTGCAACAATTTCAATATAATCTATTGTTGTTCCGCTGCCTACCGCACCGAGTGTTAATCCGTTAATTTCATTGCCTTCACCAATATCGGTTCCGCCGTGGCGAACAGAAACATATTTTAGTGTACCTGAATTATCAGCATCATTTGTTCCGCCGTATAAACCTCTTGTTTCGCTTGTCGGAATGCCTTCAACAGCTTTATCGACAGTTAAATTACTTGTAGTTGCTTTACCGAGCAAAATAAGCCCGCCCCAAAGACCTCTCGCATCGGCACCGACACCTGTTCCTTCTGCATTATCTGCTTCTGCCGTAAAAATAATAGGTTTACTTGCAGTTCCGACTGCATTTATTTTACCGCCTCTTGCAACGATTAAAGCACTTGCATTTTCTCCCGTTCCGGGTTTTCCTTTAATTAATGCTCCCGGTTCAATCGTTAAAGTTTGACCGTCATTTACAAAGACCAATCCGTTTAATATCCAAACTTTATCAGATGTAAAAGTATAATTTCCTGTTCCTTCTCCTTTATCCGTTACGGTAATATTTCCGTTTTCGTCATCTTCGTAAGTTGTTGCATTCGGATTCGGTTCAATCGGAGTATCTTTTTTACAAGAAGAAAAAATTACCGTTGAAAACATTAAAGCCGATAAAGCTGTTTTTAAAAATTTGTTTTTCATTTTCTTAATATTTAATTAATGAATAATTTTCTGTTTATAATTTCTGCAAAGTTAAATTTGCCGACAGATAAGCCGGTTAAGAAAAGATTAAGTATAATTTAAGAAATTGTAAGTTTAATGTTAAGCAATTATTAAGTCCTTAATATTTTAAAACCCGAATGATTTTTTATATTAATTTTGCCTTGAAAAATTTTATTATGGAAACATCAAAATATAAAATATTAATAATAGACGATGAGAAAGATGTCAGAGAAATATTGAAATTTAACATAGCAAATGCCGGCTATAAAGTTTACACTGCAAAAAACGGCAAAGACGGAATCGAACTCGTAAAAACAAAAAAACCGCATCTGATTATATTGGATGTTATGATGCCGAAAAAAGACGGTT
>JAADGE010000089.1 GCA_013152535.1 Chlorobiota bacterium | reverse complement strand
GAAGGATTGTTTGAAAATTTAATAAACAGGATGGTATCCGAAGAACCGATTACTTATAAAATGATTTATCAGTTAAATGCCTAATTCAAAAGATTGTTTTACACGCCCGCAAAACTGCTGTTTCTTTCTATCTTAAATTAAACTATAAAATTATAAGTGAGCAATTTTATGAAGTCGGTATTCCGCATTTTAAAATGAGAAAAATGCTTTAATATTTTTGTGCTGATAAATATTTGTTCACATTTTCCGGTTCGTATATAAACCGAAATCGGATTAATTTTCTGCAAGGCTCGCTTCCTTCGTTACCGTGCCACGCTGCAGCATGGCACGGATAAGACAATCTGTTTTTTAATTTCTTGCAATATATTTGCATAATTATTATTATACTGACATCTTTACCGATAATTTATAACGGCATATAGTTTGAAAAGAAAAAGACAATTTAATCCGAATTTATATTTTATATAATCAGATTATTAGTCAAAACAAAAGTTTATTAACAAAAATATAATAAAATGAGTTTTTTTAAGACATTAGATGTAAACGATACCAATGACAATAAGTCAGCAGAATTAGAACCTGCCGAAAATGTAAAATGTTTAATTATCGGTTCCGGTCCTGCCGGATATACCGCTGCAATATATGCTGCAAGAGCAAATCTTAAGCCTGTTATGATTCAGGGTATGGAAGCCGGCGGTCAATTAACCACAACAACCGAGGTTGACAACTTTCCCGGTTACCCTGAAGGTGTTACAGGTCCGGTAATGATGGAAGATTTAAAAGCTCAAGCCGAACGTTTCGGTACCGACATCAGATGGGGTGAAGTTACTTCCGTTGATTTTTCAAAAAGACCTTTTAACCTTATTGTTGACCAAAAAAAACCTTTTATTGCCGAAACCGTAATTATTGCAACCGGTGCTACCGCTAAATATCTTGGTTTAGAATCTGAAGAAAAATTTAAAGGTGCCGGAGTATCTGCTTGTGCAACTTGCGACGGATTTTTCTATAAAGAACAAAAAGTTGCCGTTGTAGGCGGCGGTGACACGGCAGCTGAAGAAGCTACCTATTTAGCCGGTTTAGCCGAAAAAGTTTATCTTATTATAAGAAAACCGTATATGAGAGCTTCAAAAGCAATGGTAAAACGTGTTGAAAACACACCGAATATTGAAGTTTTATATGAACATAATACAAAAGAAATTACAGGAACAAATGTTGTAACCGGTGTAACTCTTATAAAAAGAAAAGGAAAAGCCGATGAAAAAGAAGTAAAAATTGACATTGACGGTTTTTTCGTTGCCATAGGACATAAACCCAATTCTGACTTATTTAAAGATTATATTGAAACAGATGAAATCGGATATATTAAAACAATTCCGGGCACTTCAAAAACAAATATTCCCGGAGTTTTTGCTGCAGGCGATATTCAGGATTCAATATACAGACAAGCCGTAACAGCAGCCGGATCCGGATGTATGGCAGCCTTGGACACCGAGCGTTTTCTTGCTGAACAAGAATAATATAAAACAAATCGGTGTAATGAATTCTGTTACACCGATTTTTTTCTTTAAAATTATCTTATTACCCCGGATCCTATTAATTCATCTCCGATATAAAATGCAGCAAACTGTCCTGAGGTTATTCCTCTTTGCTCATTTTGAAAAATAATATATGCACCTTCTTGCTGCATATACAAAACAGCATCTTGCAAAGGTTGTCGATAACGTATTCGTGCTGAAATTTTTAATTTCTTACCGGGATAGATTTCTAAATCAGGACGTACCCAATGAATCTCATCTTTTTTTATGAACAATCCTTTACGATAAAGTCCGGGATGTTGTTTCCCCTCTCCGATATAAACAATGTTTTTTTCAACATCAATATCCAGAACAAACGGGGGTTCTTTTAATCCGCCTACTCCCAATCCTCGTCGCTGTCCGATTGTATAAAAATGAGCTCCTTGATGTCTGCCGATAATTTTTCCGTCTTCGGGAGAATAATTATACGGTTCTGCTAAAAGTTTCAGTTGTTCCGAAAATCTTAATTCCTGATAGTTCGCTGTTTTAAAAAATTCAGAATAATCTTTTGGAATTAATATAATATTTCCGTTTATCACTTTTAGTTTTTGTTGAAGAAATGTAGGCAAATCAACCTTTCCGACAAAACAAATTCCTTGTGAATCTTTTTTATGTGCACTGGCAAGTCCTAATCTGTCAGCAATTGCTCTTACTTCTGATTTTTGAAGTTCACCAATCGGGAAAAGTGATTTAGAAAGTTGTTCTTGCGAAAGTTGACACAAAAAATAACTTTGATCTTTGTTGTTATCTTTCCCGGCAAGCAATCTTTGAATTTCTTTATTGTTTTTTCTTGTCGTTTCTTTTCTGCAATAATGTCCCGTGGCAACAAACTCGGCATTCAATTCAAGTGCTTTATCTAAAAATACGTCAAATTTAATTTCTCTGTTACACAAAACATCCGGATTAGGCGTTCGCCCTTTTTCATATTCAGAAAACATGTAATCCACCACACGTTTAGCATAAATATCACTAAAATCAACTGTTTCAAAAGTTATTCCTAATTTCCGAGCAACTAATTGAGCAACCAAAATATCATCATCTCCGGGACAACTACCTTCAATTACACCTTCGGTATCATGCCAATTAATCATATAAATCGCATGAACATCATAGCCTTGTTTTTTAAGCAAATATGCTGCAACACTTGAATCTACTCCTCCCGATAAACCGATGACTGCTTTTTTCAACTTTATAAAATTTAACGGTGCAAAAATAGTTAATAAAATGTTTTTCGCTTAAAAAGTTTTGAACTTTAATGTATGTGAAGTATCTTTACTGAAATTAGTTTTAAATTCAAAATGAAATTAAAAAGATACATTGAAGAACACGAGAATCAAGAATTTGATTTAATTATCATCGGCGGCGGAATAACCGGTGCTGCAGTTGCTTATGCGGCATCAAGCCGAAATCTTAAAGTCGCTCTTTTTGAAAAAAAAGATTACGGAGGTGCAACTTCTGCAGCAACTTCAAAATTAATTCACGGAGGATTGAGATATCTGGCAAATATGGAATTTAAATTAGTTCGTGAGTCTCTTCAAGAAAGACGAATATTAGGAAATATTGCACCTAATTTTGTTTATCCCTTACCGTTTATGTTTCCGAATTATGTGAAATGGAAAGGTAGTATGTGGAAAATGATGATCGGTATGTTTTTATATGACACACTTTCATATGATAAAAAATATACTTGGGATAAAAGTAAGCGTCTTTCAAACCATAAAACATTATCTTATAATAAAACAATTGAAGCCGAACCGAATATTATTAAAGAAAATTTAAGAAATTCAACCGTATTTTACGATTACCAAAGCATTTTTCCCGAAAGACTTACATTGGCATTTATTAAATCAGCCGTTGAATACGGGGCTAAAGTTTCCAATTATTCAAAGGTTGAAAATTTTAGTTTCAGCAAATCAAATAAAATTAACGGAGTGGTTGTCAAAGATGTCTTTTCTGATGAAACCAAAATAATTTATGCTCCTTTAACAATTAATTGCGGAGGAACTTGGGCTGATATTATTTTAAACTTGGCTTCAAAAACAGAATCCTCTCATAAAGTTTTGCGGTCGGAAGGGATTCATATAATCACTAAAAAAATTGCCGGGGAACATGCTGTCTCGTTGCAAAAAAAGGAAGGCGGACATATGATGATTATGCCTTGGCGCGGACATTCATTAATCGGAACAACCGATAAAGAATATAACGGATCGCCCGATAATTATAAAGTTTCTAAACAAAGTTTATATGACGTAATAGATGCCGTAAATAATAATTATAACAAAAAAATATCTTATGATGATATTATCCATGCTTACGGTGGTTTACGTCCTTTGGTTGATGACCAAACGGAAGATTCTTATAACACATCCCGGCGATATGAAGTTTTAGATAACGCAACAGAAGGCATTGATGGGTTAATTACAGTTGAAGGAGGTAAATTTACAACCAGCAGAAATTTAGCTTATCATGTAATGAAATTAATTCAAAAAAAAACCAATAAAAAACTCTCGGAATCATTTTCATATAAATTATATCTTTCAGGTTGTGAAATTAAGGATATGAATGAATTTATGCGAAAACAACACCTGCAATACGATGATTTTTTCGGTATTGAAACAGTTGAATATATAAGCAGAAATTACGGAACTCAAAGTCATACAGTTTTTCAATTTGCAATAGAAAATCCTGAATATAATAAAGTTGTAAGCCATGACGGAGAATTATTATCAGAAGTTGTTTACGCAATAAGATATGAAAGTGCAATGACCTTAAAAGATATTTTATTGAGACGCACCGGAATAGGAACTCTCGGAAAACCAAATGAAGACGTTCTGCAAAAAGTTATGAAAGTTGCATCCGAAATGTTAAATTGGACAGATGAACGAAAACAAAACGAATACAATTCAATAATTGAACTTTATACATTGCCGAGTTAAATTCATAAAATATGGAAAAAACATACAGAGAAATCTTAAAATGGGGGGATAAAAGAGAACAAAAAATTGATGCTGTTACTTTAAATATTCTTAAAAAAATATTCTCCTTAAGTAAACAAGATTTGACCGAAAAACATCTTTTAGGAGATAATAAAATTAAATTAGAAAAAAAAACGTCTTTATCCGAAGTGCAAATAAATGATTTTAAAAAAATTGCAGGAGATGAAAATATTCATACAGATGATTTTTCTCGTGCAAATTTTTCTTACGGGAAATATTACACTGAACTTTTACTGTTAAGAAAAGGCTTAATCGCAAATCCTCCTGACGCTGTTATTGCACCTGAATCTCATAATGATGTTGTTATGTTAGTAAATTATTGTAATGAAAATATGATTCCGATTATTCCGGTGGGCGGACAATCAAGTGTTACAAAAGGTGTGGAGACACCGAAAGGCGGTATTGCTTTGGATATGACAAAACATTTAAATCAAGTTCTTGAAGTAAATACCATAAATATGACTGTAAAAGTTCAAGCCGGAATGTTCGGACCGGCATTTGAAAAATATCTCAATAAATTAGGATATTCTTGCGGTCATTTCCCGCAATCTTTTGAATTTTCAACAGTCGGAGGCTGGGTAGCAGCAAAAGGTGCCGGGCAAGCATCAACAGGATACGGAAGAATTGATGACATGATTGTTGCACTTAAAATTGTTACTCCTGAAGGAATAATTGAAAACAAAGATTATCCCTCAAAGGCAGAAGCTTGGGACACATACCCTCTATTTATAGGTTCCGAAGGTACATTGGGAGTCATTACCGAAATAACAATGAAAATGAGAAAATTACGTCCTAAAAATACTCAATATGCTTCTTTTATTTTCAAATCTTTTGATAATGCAGTTTATGCAATGCGAAAAATTATGCAAGCCGATTTCGGCAAACCGCATTTATTCCGCATTTCTGATCCTGATGAAACTGATATTGCGTTTAAAACAAAAGGTTTTGAAGTTAAATTATCAAATAAGGTTCTGAAAACTTTGGGATATTTACCCGAAAAAAGGTGTTTAATGTTCGTATCTGTTGAAGGTGATACTGGTTATACAAAATTTGTAAAAAGAAAAATAAAGAAAACTGCAAAAAAATATAAAGGCTTTTATATCGGAAGCGGTCCTACAAAAAACTGGCTGGAACAACGATATTCAAGTGCATATATGAGAGAGCCTCTGATGGATTTGGGTGTAATGACAGATACCATAGAAACAGCGGTAACATGGGATAATCTTATTCCGCTTTGGGAATCTGTCAGGGCATATGTAAAACAAAGGAATAAAACAATTTTTATGTCGCACATTTCACACGTATATTCAAACGGAGCAAATTTATATTTTACATTTTTAAGTCCGATGGAAAAGGGAAATGAAGAAGATGATTATACACAATTTCATAAAGGATTGGTTGATACAATTTATAATAACAAAGGTTCATTATCCCACCATCACGGCATCGGCAGAGTATTAGCTCCATGGATGGAAACAGCTGTTTCAAAAGAAGTAATAAGTGCAATGCAAGCAGTAAAAAATCATTTTGATCCGAACGGTATTATGAATCCCGCAGGTATGCTGGGTTTAAAATAAATATCAAACGTCGATGATTTGTTAATCTTAAAAAAAATTAAATATTCTCACTTAAAAAAACAGAATTAATAATTTGATGTCTTAAAATTTTTCAAAATGGCAAAAACAGAATTAATACTTTCAATTGATGTCGGAACGCAGTCCGTAAGAGCAGTAATTATTGATTTAAAAGGAAATATCACAGATATTAAAAAAACCGTAATTGAAGCCTATTACTCAAATCAACCGGGTTGGGCGGAGCAATATCCTGATTATTTTTGGAAAAACTTATCCGAAACTTGTCGAAAGCTATTTTCAAAAACTGTAATTTCGAAAACCGATATCAAAGCTGTAACTTTAACAACACAAAGAGGAACTGTTGTAAATTCTGATATAAACGGAAAACCTTTAAGACCGGCAATAAGTTGGCTTGATCAACGACAGGCAAAAGTTCATAAATATCCGAAAGGTCTGGCAAGAACTTCTTTAAGAATGATTAACATGAAAGAAGCTGTTACCCATGCAGTTAAAAATGCAGAATGTAATTGGATTATTCAAAACCAACCGGAAATTTGGGAAAAAACAGATAAATTTATTTACTTATCGGGATGGCTAACTTATAAACTTACCGGAAATTTTACAGATTCTGTCGGGAATATGGTCGGTTATATGCCTTTCGATTATAAAAGACAGCGATGGGCCTCCGAAAATCACAGAAATACAAAAATGTTTCCGGTAAGTGCCGATAAACTTTGTTCATTAGTAAAACCGGGAGAGATTTTAGGATATATCACAAAAGAAACAGAAAAACTTACAGGTATTCCCGAAGGTTTGCCTCTTTTTGCCGCAGCATCCGACAAGGCATCAGAAGTTCTCGGATCGGGTGTTTATACACCAGAAGTTGCCTGTTTAAGCTACGGGACAACAGCAACCGTCCAAACAACACATAAAAATTATTATGAAGTCATTCCGTTCTTTCCGGCATACCCCGGTGCAATTCAAGATTATTTTAATACAGAAATAATGATTTTCAGAGGTTTTTGGATGGTTAATTGGTTTAAAGAAGAATTCGGATATAAAGAAATTGAAATTGCCGAACAAAAAGGTCTTGAACCCGAACAAATTTTTGATGAGATGATTAAAGATATTCCGCCCGGTTCTATGGGCTTAACTCTTCAACCATACTGGTCGCCCGGAGTTAAAGTTCCCGGAACGGAAGCAAAAGGTGCAATTATCGGTTTCGGAGATGTGCATACAAGAGCACACATATACAGAGCAATTCTTGAAGGTTTAGCCTATGCCTTAAAAGAAGGATTACAAAGAACTGAAAAAAGAACAAAAACAAAAATTGAAAAAATCATAGTTTCCGGCGGAGGTTCTCAAAGCGAACAAGCCATGCAAATGACCGCCGACATCTTTAACCTGCCGGTTGAAAAACCGCACACTTATGAAACGTCTGCTTTAGGAGCAGCTATTAATGCTGCAGTCGGAATGAATTATTATAATTCTTACGAAGAAGCCGTAAAAAATATGTGTCGTACAGGAAGCCGCTACACACCAAATGAAAAAAACAAAATAATTTATGAAAAATTATACACTAAAGTCTATTATAAAATGTACGGAAGATTAAAAGGTTTATATCATATTATCAGAGATATTACCGGCTATCCGGAAAAAATATAACAGAGTTTGTTACGTTATAAAACCGCTTACAAAAAAATACCCCAATCCGGAAGCAATACCAAACTGTTGTCAAAATGGTTATTTAGAAAATGAAAAACACCTGCGATAAAAGACGAGACTAAAATCATTATATTTTTTATACATATGTCCAAAAGCAAAAAATCTGCTATCAGTCTTACTTTATGCTTTGAGTATATATATTGTTTGCAATTCATTGTCAAAGTTTATTAATTTTACACTGTTTTTTATCATCCAAACTAAAAGTAGTAAGTATTTTTTGTGAGGATTGATTTATTTCATAATTTTGCATTCGCTTTTAAAGCAAAAAACAAGTTCGGGGTGTAGCTCAGTTGGCAGAGTACGCGTCTGGGGGGCGTGGGGTCGGAAGTTCAAGTCTTCTCACCCCGACAGAATGAAAGCCTTTTAAATCGGAAGATTTAGGAGGCTTTTTGTTTTTAAGCCGGCGGTACACCCAAAATAACGTGAAAATAAACTCAACACATTAACTGTGTTCATATTATGCTTTTAACCCTCTAAAGGTGTTGAATACATAAAAAAACTCCGAAATAAATCGGAGTTTTTTATAATTCTTCAGATGAAATTATTTCAGCCACTTATCCAACCAACTTTTAAATTCACGCTGCCATAAAATTCCGTCCTGCGGTTTTAAAACCCAATGGCTTTCTTTCGGGAAATATAACATTTTTGAAGGCACGCCTCTTAATTGTGCGGCATCAAAAGCACTGAAACCTTGCGAATCAAGAATTCTGTAATCTCTTCCTCCGTGAATAACCATTATCGGCGTATCCCATTTGTCAACAAATTTATGCGGAGAATTGGCATAACTGCGTTGTGCTGTTTTATTTTTATAATCCCAAGGAGCACCGCCCAAATCCCAATTTGCAAACCACAGTTCGTCGGTTTCGGTATATTGTGCTTCAAGATTAAAAATTCCGTCGTGAGCAATAAATGCTTTAAAGCGTTTATTATGATGCCCGGCCAGCCAATAAACTGAAAATCCGCCGTAGCTCGCACCTATAGCACCTAATTTATTTTCATCAATAAAAGGTTCTTTTTTCAAAGCATCAATTGCCGAAAAATAATCTTTCATATTTTGTCCGCCGTAATCACCGCTGATTTGCTCGTTCCAAGCTTGCCCGAAACTCGGCAAACCGCGTCTGTTAGGTGCAACAATAATGTAACCGTCAGCAGCCATCATTTGAAAATTCCAGCGATACGACCAAAACTGACTTACAGATGATTGAGGTCCGCCCTGGCAATAAAGAAGTGCCGGATATTTTTTAGTTGCATCGAAATGCGGCGGATAAATTACCCATACCAGCATATTTTTATTATCGGTTGTTTTTACCCAACGAGCTTCAACTTTTCCCATTTCTAATTGATTGAGTATATCTTTATTAACAAAGCTGATTTGTGTTTCTTTTCCCTCATCGGTAAGGGCAAAAATTTCCGTCGGCATTGACATTGATTGTTTTGTTGCAATCAGTTTGTCGGATAATACGGCAACCGAACGATAATTATGGTCACCTTGTGTTACAACTTTTATTTCATCACTCGCAAGATTTAATTTATAGATTTGAAAACGAGCATGATAATCGCTTATAAAATAAATATTTTCACCCTTTGCATCCCAAGCTAAATTACCGGCATTTTGATCAAAGCTTTTTGTATAATCTTTCTTTTCTTTCGTATTAAAATCATAAACAAATAATCTGTTTTTATCTGATTCATATCCGTCTCTGTTCATACCGGTCCAAGCAATTTTACTTCCGTCCGGTGAATAAACGGGTGCTTTATCATATCCGTTCATTCCTTTTGTAAAGTTTACGGTTTGTTTTGTGTTAAGATTATAGAAATAAATATCCGAATTTGTTGAAAGAGTATATGCAAGCCCTTTTTTCTTCACGCAAGTGTAGGCAACGGTTTTTCCGTCAGGGCTCCAAGTTATTTCCTCCGGTCCCCCGAAAGGTTTAAGCGGTGAATCATAATCTTCGCCTTTCATAATATCCGTACCGTCCGAAACCGCAGATCCGTTAAAACCGGCAATAAAAATATGGCTGTACGAATCGGTCCAAGTATCCCAGTGTCGATACATCATATCAGTAATGATACGGGCATTTGCTTTGGGTAAATCCGGATAAACATCAACAACTTTTTTTACCAAATCAACTTCTTTGGTGTAAAGAATTTTTGTTTGGTCGGGCGACAGTTTAAAACCGCTGATACCGCCTTCAATATTACTTATTTGTTTTCTGCCGGTGCCGTCGGCATTCATTTTAAAAATTTGCATTCCGTTTTTTGCGGATGTCGTAAAATAAATTGATTTTCCGTCTTTGCTCCACACGGCATTGTATTCTCCTTTTGCGGCTTTTGTAATTTGCTTCATATCACCGCCTTCCGCAGGCATAGTATAAAGTTCACGATTTCCTTTATCTTCGGGAATATCATAATAGGTAATTCCGAAAAGTAAAGATTTTTCATCGGGAGACACCTGTACATCACTTAAACGACCGAAAGACCAGAGGACTTCCGGTGTCATAATATCGCTTTTCAGTTTTAATTCGGGTTTCCCGATAATTTTTTCATCGGATTGTTGCCCGGAATTTTCATTATTTTTTTCTGAACAAGACATAAAAATAAGAATTGATGAGAATAAGAATATTAGTTTTTTCATAACAATTATTTTTGATTAAAATTTTGAGTAAAGATAGAAAAAAAGACATACAATTTATTTTCTTTTGTATGCCTTTTTTAACAGTTTAATCGTAGTTTACTTCATTTCCCATTCATAACCGTCTTTTTTATCTTTTACGATAATTCCTATTTTATTTAACTCGTCCCGAATTTTGTCGGAAGTTGCAAAATCTTTGTTTTTCTTTGCTTCCAAACGGATATTTAAAAGTAAATTTATTGCTTCTTCAAATTTAGTATCGGAATTTTCTGTTTTATTTTCAGGTTTTAAACCTAAAATATCAAATACAACAAGATTATAAAAAGATGTCAAACTTTCCAAATCTTCTTTGTTTATTGTTTCATCGCCCGATTGAATTTGATTTATCATTTTAATTCCGTCGAAAAGGTGTGCTATTAAAATCGGAGTATTTAAATCGTCATTTAATGCCTTGAATGATTTCTCTTTCAAAGCTTTTATATCAACAGAAGTTTCGCCGGAAGGTTTTATTTTTTTGAGAGTTTCAAGTCCTTTCATCAAGCGTTGCATTCCTTTTTCGGATGCCTGCAATGCTTTATTTGAAAAATCAAGCGTGCTGCGGTAGTGTGCCTGTAAAATAAAAAATCGCACAGTCATCGGACTATATGCTTGTTCGAGCAAATCGTTTTTCCCGGAAAACATTTCATCAAGAGTTATGAAATTTCCGAGTGATTTACTCATTTTTTGTCCTTCAATGGTAATAAGGTTATTGTGCATCCAATATTTTACGGAATCTTCGCCGTTTGCAGCTTTTGACTGTGCAATTTCACATTCGTGATGCGGGAATTGCAAATCCAATCCGCCGCCGTGAATATCAAACTTATTTCCGAGATATTTTGTACTCATAACGGAACATTCGAGATGCCAACCCGGAAAACCTTCGCTCCATTCCGATGGCCACCGCATAATATGTTCGGGATCGGCTTTTTTCCATAAAGCAAAATCAAAAGGATTTTTCTTTTCGCTTTGTCCGGCAAGTTCTCGTGTATTTGTTTGTAAATCTTCAATTTTTCTTCCCGACAGTTTTCCGTAATTATTTGTTTTTGAATATTTTTCAACATCAAAGTACAGTGAGCCGTTAACTTCGTAGGCAAAACCATTTTTCAGGATTTTTTTTGCCATCGCTTCTTGTTCAATAATATGTGCTGATGCATGAGGTTCAATACTCGGAGGCAAGGCATTCAGTTGTGTCATATTTCGATGATAGCTGTTCGTATATTTTTGAACTATTTCCATCGGCTCAATATGTTCAAGTTTTGCTTTTTTGGCAATTTTGTCTTCACCTTCGTCGGCATCGTTCACTAAATGCCCGACATCGGTAATATTTCTGACATATCTTACTTTATATTCGAGATATTTCAAATACCTGAAAAGCAAATCAAAGGTAATTGCCGGACGTGCATGTCCGAGATGTGCATCGCCGTAAACCGTAGGTCCGCAGACATACATTCCTACAAAGGGCGGATTGATGGGTTCGAATTTTTCTTTTTTTCGTGTTAATGTGTTGTATATTGATAGATTATTTTTCATTTCTTTATCTTGTCATTGTAATACTAACTTTTTTAATTTTTCCGCCCATAGGAGGATTCATTTTCGATAATTTTAAACTTACGGACTTCATATTTTCTAACTTTTCATACAAAGCATCAATAATTCTGCCTGCAATGTTTTCCAATAAATTAGATTTTTTCTTCATTTCTTCTTTAATGATTTTATACGCCGTTTGATAATTTACGGCATCTTCGATATTATCACTTTCCGCAGCCTTTCGGCAGTCGGTTTCAATTTTTAAATCAATCAAAAACATGTTTCCTACAATTTGTTCTTCTTTATAATGCCCGTGATAGGCATAAAATTCCATTCCTTCAATTTCAATAAATCCCATTTTCTTATTTCAAAAATTAAAATCAATTTGCAAATGTATTAAAAAACAATAATTCATTTTATCTTTGTCCGATAATTTTACAGACAGATACTTATGACAGATAAAAATAATATTGAAATACCGGAAGAAAAGAAATCATTAAACTTCATAGAACAAATTATAGAAGAAGATTTAAATTCAGGCAAACACAAAGAAATAATAACGCGATTTCCGCCCGAACCTAACGGATATTTGCATATAGGACATGCAAAATCAATTATTCTGAATTTTGGTTTGGGAGAAAAATATAAAGGCAAAACAAATTTGCGATTTGATGACACCAATCCCGCAAAAGAAGATACAGAATATGTAGATTCTATTTTGGAAGATGTACAATGGCTCGGATTTAAATGGCATGGCAAGGTTCATTATGCTTCGGATTATTTTAATCAACTTTATGAATGGGCTGTTAAATTAATCAAGGACGGACTTGCTTATGTTGATGATCAAAGCGGAGAAGAAATTTCGGTAATGAGAGGAACACCGACAAAACCGGGAACTGAAAGTCCTAATCGTAATCGTACGGCTGAAGAAAACCTGGATTTATTCATACGCATGAAAAACGGCGATTTTAAAGACGGAGAAAAAGTTTTAAGAGCAAAAATTGATATGTCTTCTCCGAATATGCACATGCGCGACCCTGTGATGTATCGTATAAAACATGCCGAACATCACCGAACCGGCAACAAATGGTGTATTTACCCGATGTATGATTTTACACACGGGCAATCCGATTATATTGAGGGTATTACACATTCAATCTGCACATTGGAGTTTGAAAATCATCGACCTCTTTATGATTGGTTTATGGATCATATTTATGAAGAAGGCAGAACACGTCCGCGACAAATTGAATTTGCTCGCTTAAATTTAAGCTATACGGTAATGAGCAAAAGAAAACTTGCCGAACTGGTTGAAGAAAAATATGTTTCGGGCTGGAACGACCCGAGAATGCCGACTATTTCAGGTTTAAGAAGAAGAGGATATACACCTGAATCATTAAAATTATTTGCAGATAAAGTGGGCATTGCAAAACGCGAAAACATTATTGATGTCGGATTGTTGGAATACAGTATTCGTGAACATTTAAACAGAACGGCACAAAGAGTAATGACGGTTTTAAATCCACTGAAAGTTACCATTACGAATTATCCGGAAAACGAAGAAGAGTTATTACCTGCAATTAATAATCCGGAAGATGAAACAATGGGTGAACGAGAAGTTCCGTTTTCAAAAATATTATATATTGAAAAAGAAGATTTTAAAGAAGTAGCCAATCGTAAATTTTTCAGACTGAAACTTGGCGGAGAAGTACGTTTACGATATGCATATTTTATTAAATGTAATGAAGTTATAAAAGATGAAACCGGACAAATTACAGAACTTCTTTGTACCTACGATCCTTTATCGAAAGGAGGAAAATCACCCGACGGCAGAAAAGTAAAAGGAACTTTGCATTGGGTTTCGGCAAAACACGCAATTGATGTTGATATTCGTTTGTACGACAGATTATTTTCCGATGAATCGCCCGACGGACATAAAAATAAAGATTTTAAAGAATTTATTAATCCGAATTCATTAACTGTTTTGGAAAATTGCAAAGCAGAACCTTTTTTGAAAAATGCCAAAAGCGGAGATCGTTTTCAATTCGAACGATTAGGGTATTTTTGTGTTGATAAAGATTCATTTGAAAATAAAATAATTATTAACAGAACCGTCCCATTAAGAGATTCTTGGAAAAATAAATAAGCAGAAAATTTTGCATAAGACTTTTTGTTTTATATTTTCGGTTTTTTAAAATTGATAAAAATGGCTAAAACAGTAATAAACAGTTTCAAAGAATTTGCCGCATTGGAAGGCTCTACTTTGGATTATTCCGATTATATGAAAATTACCCAAGCACAAATTAATAAATTTGCCGATGCAACAATGGATCACCAATGGATTCATACAGACGAAGAACGTGCAAAAAAAGAATCTCAATTCGGCTCCACAATTGCTCACGGCTATTTAACTTTGTCAATATTACCTCCTTTGTGGAATGAAATAATTGAAGTAAATAATGTTAAAATGCTTGTAAATTACGGTATTGACAAATTTAAGTTCAGTGAAGCCGTAAGAGTTAACGATGAAGTTCGTTTAACCGTTAAAGTTATGAAAGTTCAAGACTTAAGAGGTATTTGTAAAGCAGAAATGAGAGCAACATTGGAAATAAAAGACCGCAAAAAACCGGCTTATGTCGGAACAATTATTTTCTTGTATCATTTTAAGTAAACAGTAAAAAATTACTCCATTCCGGAAGATTTCAGTTTTTCAGTATTCTCTGCAATTTGAAGTTTTTCGATAATTTCGGTTATATCACCGTTTAAAATATTTTGCAGATGGTATAAAGTCAGTTTGATACGGTGATCGGTTACCCGTCCCTGCGGATAATTGTATGTTCTGATTTTTGCAGAACGATCACCGCCGGAAACCATAGTTTTTCTTTTAGAAGAAATTTCATCCAAATATTTTTGATATTCTAAATTATAAAGACGTGTCTTTAATTCCTTCATTGCTTTTTTTAAATTCTTTATTTGTGATTTTTCATCTTGACAAGTAACAACCAAACCGGTCGGAATATGTGTTAATCGAATAGCCGAATATGTTGTGTTTACAGATTGTCCGCCCGGTCCGGAAGAACAATAGGTATCTTTTCTTACATCGGCATCATTAATTTCAACATCAATGTCTTCAGCTTCGGGCAGAACGGCAACCGAAGCTGCTGATGTATGAACTCTGCCCTGTGTTTCCGTTTCCGGTACACGTTGAACACGATGAACTCCGGATTCATATTTTAAAATACCGTAAACACCGTTACCTGTAACCTGAAAAACAATTTCTTTGTAACCGCCCTGAGTTCCTTCCGTAATGTTATTAATTTCAACTTTCCATTTTTTCAGTTCGCAAAACTTTGTGTACATTCTGAACAAATCACCGGCAAAAATACTGGCTTCGTCGCCGCCGGTTCCGGCTCTTATTTCAACAATAGCATTTTTATCATCTTCCGGATCTTTCGGTAACAATAATACCTTAATCTCTTCTTCTAAGTCGTGTTTTTGAGTTATAAGCGAATCAATTTCATCTTTTGCCATTTGTTTCATTTCGGCATCATCCTCTTCCGAAAGCATAATTTTTGAAGACTCAATATTCTCAATAACATTTTTATATGCTTTGTAGGCTTCGATAATCGGTTCCAGATTCTTGTATTCTTTATTCAGTTTTACATATTTTTCCTGATTAGAAGCAACGGAAGGTTCTGATAATAAACGTTCTACTTCTTTGTATCTATCATAAACCCCTTCTAATTTATCTAAAATCATATTCTTGCTCATAGTGCTTCTTTTTTCAATTTATAAAGTGCGAAATTATAAAATATAAAAATAAATCTTTCATTATATATAAATAATCCGCAGAATTATTATTTTTGTCTGCACTCAAAATCAAATTTAACAATATAAATTTTAATATTATGAGATTCGGAAAAACAACAAATCCTGTTTTATCGGAAAAACGTTTCGAAAGTATTCATGCACAATCCGGTGTATTTACTGAACCGATGACTGTAAGCGGAACAATTAACAAAACACTGTTACTTTTTCTTCTGTTATTAATTACGGGAAGTTTATCCTGGCGAATGACTGTGTCGGGAAGCATAAACCCGGGAATATTTATTTGGGGCGGTGCAATCGGCGGATTAATTGTGGCAATTATTACTGTTATGAAACCGGAAAAATCTCCGATAACAGCTCCTGTTTATGCTTTACTTGAAGGATTATTTGTAGGTTCAATATCTGCCTTTTATGCAAAATTTTACAGCGGAATTGTGATACAAGCAGTAGGTTTAACATTATCAATAATGTTTGTAATGTTAATTTTATATCGAACAGGAGTATTAAAAGCCACGCCTAAATTTAAAAAAGGTGTTATCGTTGCAACAGGCGGTGTTGCATTGTTTTACATTCTTAATATTATTGCTTCAGCTTTTGGCGGCGGCGTCAATTTTTTTAAACTCGGAACATTAGGTATAGTAATTTCATTAGTTATTATTGTTATTGCCGCAATGAATTTAATATTAGATTTTGATATGATTGAAAAAGGCGTAAACACCGGACAACCCAAATACGTTGAATGGTTTGCCGGATTTGGTCTTATGGTAACTTTAGTTTGGTTATATCTTGAAATTTTACGATTATTAGCATTATTATCAAGAAGATAAATCAATTATGCAGATAAAAAAAACAATTATAACAAGCCTGGTATTTTGGAGTATTTTAGTGCTTTTTACGCAATGTAATACAACTAAAACAAAAGAAATAAGAACTAATGACAGCAGAACTGAAATTCAGCAAGATAAAGTTGTAAACTATGCTAAAAAACAAATCGGGGTAAGATATAAATATGCCGGAAATACGCCGAAAACCGGTTTTGATTGTTCGGGTTATACAAAATATGTCTATGCTCATTTCAACTATACTTTACCTCGTCGTTCAATTGATTATACTAATGTCGGAACAAAAGTTAATGTAAAAGATTGCAAAAAAGGTGATATTTTACTCTTTACTGGAAGCAATAAACATAAACGTATTACCGGGCATTTGGGAATTGTCGTTTCAAATAAAAAAGGAACCATTAAGTTTCTTCACGCATCTTCATCGCGAGGTGTTGTGATTTCTGACATGAGTATTTCTTATTTTAAAGACCGTATTCTGGGTGCAAGAAGAATTATTAAATAATTAAACTATACAGTTGTCAGAGAATCAGATAGATATGAGTCAATTTAATTGGACAGGCTTCAAAATCCTTATCGCAGAAGATGAAATAATGAATTATCTTTATCTTGAAGAAGTGTTACGCGAAACTTTTGCTGAAATTATTTGGTGCAAAAACGGACAAGAAGCCGTTGAGAAAGTTATTGCTGAAAAAACTCCGTTTAATATTATATTAATGGACGTTAAGATGCCGATTATGAACGGCTATGAAGCAACAAAAATTATTAAAAAATACAAACCGGAAATTCCGATAATTATCCAAACAGCTTATGCCATGCAAAATGAAAAAAACAAAGGATATGAAGCCGGTTGCGATGAATACCTTGAAAAACCGATTAAACAAGACAGGTTATTAACAACAATCAGTAAATTTTTATAATCCTTAATTTATGTTTGATAAAATAATGACTCAAATGCAGGAACAAGCAGCTCAAATAAAAAAGAGACTTGATAATACTGTTGTTGAAGCTGAAGCAGAAAACGGTTTGGTAAAAATAACTGCCACAGGTAATAAAAAAATATTATCAATTGAAATAAACGAAAAAATTGCCGGTAACAAAGAAACTGTTGAAGATTTCGTCATACTTGCCGTAAACAAAGTACTTGAAAAAGCAGAAGAAATTGCACAAAAAGAGACAAAGAGTATGGCAAAAAATGTCCTTCCCGACGGTTTAGGAAATATTTTCGGATAGAATTATTCATTTAATTAATATACAAATTATGAAATACATTAAATTAACAATTATCATTTTTGCATTATTTGTATCAAATACAATAACTGCTCAAAAAACAAATGATACAATTAAAGGCTATGTCTTTAAAGAAAATTTCCGCTTACCTGCAACAAGTGTAAAAAATCAATATCGCTCCGGTACCTGCTGGAGTTTTTCAGGTCTTTCTTTTTTAGAATCAGAAATGTTGCGAAAAGGAAAAGACACCGTTAATCTTTCTGAAATGTTCGTTGTAGATCATTGTTACAAAGACAAAGCACGATTAGACGTAAGAATGCAGGGACATATTAATTTCGGAGGCGGCGGTGCTTTTCATGATGACACGTATGTTATGAAAAAATACGGATTAGTTCCTGAAAATGTTTATACCGGTTTACATTACGGAACAAAAAAACATGTTCATGGCGAGTTAGACGAAGTACTGAAAGATTTTGTTGACGGAGTTATTAAAAATAAAAATAAAGCCATAACACCTGTTTGGGGAAAAGCATTTGATGCTATTATTGATACATATTTGGGAACACTTCCGGAAAAGTTTACCTATAAAGGAAAAGAATATACTCCGAAAAGTTTTGCAAAAAATTATGTTGGTTTAAATCCTGATGATTATATTGAAATAAGTTCATTTACACATCACCCGTTTTATTCAAAATTCATTTTGGAAGTTCCGGATAATTGGATGTCAAAGAAAGTTTATAATCTCCCGCTTACAGAATTTGAGGAAGTTATTGATTATTCTTTAAAAAACGGTTATACAGTTGCTTGGGGTGCCGATGTAAGCACAAAAGGATTTATGTACAATAAAGGTGTTGCCGTTATTCCGGAAACGGATATCGAAAATCTCAACGGATTAGAAAAAGCAAAATGGGAAAAACTAACCGAAAGAGAACGCAATAAACAAATTTACAAAGAAAGCGGACCCGTACAAGAAAAGAAAATTACACAAAAATTACGTCAGGAAAAATTCAACAGCCAGGAAACAACCGATGATCACGGTATGCACATTATCGGAATTGCTCACGACCAAAACGGAACAAAATATTACATCGTAAAAAATTCTTGGGGTGTAAACTCCAAATACAAAGGCTATTTTTATGCCTCAACCGCTTTTGTTTTGTTACAAACAACGGATATTATGATAAATAAAAATGCAGTTCCGAAAGAAATTCGTAAAAAATTAGGATTATAATATATTTTCTAAATCAAACTTTGTCAAAGTTTTGAACTTTGACAAAGTTCTTTTAACAGAAAATAATGAAAATAAGAACCGGCATAGGCTACGATGTTCATAAATTAGCAGAAAACAGAACGTTAACAATAGGCGGAATTGTAATTCCTCACGAAAAAGGCAGTCTCGGTCATTCCGACGGCGATGTTCTTATTCACGCTATTTGCGATGCTTTGCTCGGTGCAGCAAATCTGCGAGACATCGGATTTCATTTTCCGGATACCTCTGCCGAATACAAAGGAATTGACAGTAAAATCCTTTTGAAAAAAGTAGTAAAATTAATACGGAAAAAAGGCTTTGAAATTTCCAATATCGACAGCACAATTGTTCTTCAAAAACCAAAGGTTAAAGATTTTATTCCGCAAATGAAAGAAATTCTTGCCGAAACTCTGCACATACCCGTAAATGATATTTCAATTAAAGCAACCACTACGGAAAATCTCGGTTTTGCCGGAAGAGAAGAAGGCATTGCTGCTTATGCAAGTGTTTTAATTTATTTGCAATAAGAATCTTTATTAATTAGGAACTTTCAGGAAATGCAAAGTTTTTTAAAATTACCGATTTTAAAATTACCGATTATTTTGCAAGTTGCGGCATCCGACCTCAAAGAAATTTCGTAGTTTTCAAACGTAGAAGAACGTAAAAATAAAAGCTGTTTGAACGACCGAAGCCTGCGAAGGGAGTGAGTTCTTTTATTTTAGGGATACGAAGTGTAGAAAACAAGAAATTTATTTGCAGTCTTGATTTTTTGTTACTTTTTTATCAAGAAAAAAGTAAAAGAAAAAATAAATTACCCCAAAAATACACAAAATATGCTTAAATTGGGGTAATTATATTAAAAAGACATTGGCAATTTACTGAAATATAAACACATAACATTTCCCGAAACTTCCTAATTACCTTTTATAATAATAGGAATATTCAGCAAACGGAAGAGTTTAAAATTCATCAAAATTATTGTGGGTGTAAGTTACTTTCTGAATATTTCTTTCTTCAAATTATCAAAAGCATCAAAAGCAAATCGATTAGAAAATAAAATTGTTAAAACTACATTCAAAACTGCCGAAGAAAATATCGTTATTAAAAGCATAATCTGATACTTTACTGCAACATTAGGATTACTTCCGCCGAGAATTTGTCCTGTCATCATTCCGGGCAAAGAAATTAAACCCATAATTGCCGTAGTCGCAATCATCGGATTAAAAGCAACTTTTAAAGCATCACGCATAAAAGGCAAAAGGGCTTCTTTTTTTGTTGCACCGTTTGCTAAGTGCCACCGATAATAGGTTTCCTCTTCATCTATGCGTCTGTAAAAAGCATCAACAGCAATAACAACATTTTTGATTGTATTACCGAGCAACATACCGGTTACCGGAATAAAATAGCGTGCATTAAAAACATTATCCAATTTAATGACAAAACCTAAAAAAAAAGCATCTGTAACAGCAATACTTATTATTCCCGAAAATAAAACAGGAATAAAAAATAATCGCAAACGTAAACCGCTTCTTCGAATAATTGTGTATGATGCAATAATCGACATTAAAATAACCCATGAAATATTTATCAATACATTATTTAATTTAAAAATATACTCTAAATATAAACCTACCAATAATAATTGAACAGTCATTCTTGCCGTTGCAATCAGTGTATCTTTTACCAATCCGGTTTTATAATACCACAACACAAATACCGGAATAAGCATTAAGGCATAGCCCGAAAACAGTGCAAAATAATTTATGTCAGCAACCTTTTCCATTTATATAATTTCACTCAACTCGTTTCAATCTCTTTCAGTTTTGTTTCAATCTTTATCATAACTCAACAATTTTATCCGATTTTTTTATCCAATAGTCATCGTGTGTTGCAGCAACCACCGTAAGATTTTTTTGGTTTAAAATATAATCGGTAATTTTCTTTTTTACTTTTTCATCTAATGCCGAAGTCGGTTCATCAATCAATAACAACGATTTTTTTAATAAGAAGCAGCTTGCAAGCATAATTCGCTGTTTCTGTCCGCCCGAAATTTCGTTTATTTTTTTGTCAAGTAATTTTTCAGATAATTCAAATTCTTTAAAAATCTCAGTAAGTTTATTATTTTCGGGTTTCATTTTTTTATTTGCCTCAAATTCAAAAGGTGCATAAAAAAGTTCTTTTACGGTTTTTACGGCTAATGAGGTATCTTGCGGCAACCAAGCAATATCTTTTCTTATTTCGGAAACATTTTCTGCATTCAGGCTTTTACCGAATACATTTACAATACCCTTATAATCAGGAATAAAACCCGCAAGTAAATTTAATAAAGTAGTTTTTCCTTTTCCGGATTCACCCGTAAGTGCAATTTTTTCTCCTCTTTTTATGAATAAAGAAAAATTATTGAAAATATTTTCATTACTAAAATACAAGTTGAGATGTGAAATTTCAATCATTTAGGTGTAAATATTTGTACAAAGAAAATTAAATATTCCCGGAAAAAATAAAAATAATAAAAAATACTTTGCATGCATAATATTTTTTTGTAAATTTGCAATGCACGCATAATAAATGTGAAAAATATGAATTTAAAAGATACCGTTGATTTTCATATCAAAGGAACTTGGCATACATTGACAAAAATGTACAATCGTTTAGCAGCAGAGTATGGCACCTCGCAAACCGTTGCTTATATTCTTGTGAATATTGATAAAGAAGGAACACCCGCCACACAAATTGCTTGTCGACTCGGCATGGAACCGACAAGTTTAAGTCGTGTCTTAAAAAAAATGGAAGTTCAAAAGTTTATCTTTAAAGAAGTTGATGAAAAAGATAAAAGAATAATGAAAATTTTTTTAACCGATTTCGGAATTAAAAAAAGAAAATTGGTAAAACAAATTTTAATTGATTTCAATAAAAAACTTCTGGACAAAACAGACAAAACAGAACTTAAAATTTTTTATAAAGTTTTGAATCAAATTAATGAATTAGCTTTTCAGGAAAATCCGGCTAATCAACAACAGACTAATAAATAATTATAAACCCCCTACATTATGACAAGAAGAATTAAAAAAGTAGCAGTTCTCGGCTCCGGAGTAATGGGTTCCGGTATAGCCTGTCATTTTGCGAACATCGGTCTCGAAGTTTTGCTTATCGACATCGTACCTCGTGAATTGACTGATGCAGAAAAAGCAAAAGGGCTCACACTCGAAGACAAAGTTGTGCGAAATCGTATCGTAAACGGTGCTTTAAAAGCCGCACTAAAATCAAAACCATCTCCCATTTACAAAAAAGAATTTGCCAAACGCATTACAACCGGTAATTTCGATGATAATCTTAAAGACATCGCAACGTGCGATTGGGTAATTGAAGTTGTAATCGAACGTCTCGATATCAAGCAACAAGTTTTTGCCAATGTTGACAAATTCAGAAAAAAAGGTGCTTTGGTAACTTCAAATACTTCAGGTATTTCAATCGAAAAAATGATTGAAGGAAGAAGTGAGGATTTTCAAAAACACTTTTGCGGAACACACTTCTTCAATCCGCCGCGTTATTTAAAGCTTTTTGAAATTATCCCTTCTTCAAAAACAGACCCTGAAGTAATTGAATTTCTCGGCGATTATGCTCGACGTTTTTTGGGAAAAACAACCGTTCATGCTAAAGATACACCTGCTTTTATAGCAAATCGTATCGGAACATTCTCAATTATGTATCTTTTTAATAACGTAAAAAAATACGGATTGAATATTACCGAAATTGATAAACTTACAGGAACATTAATCGGACGTGCAAAATCGGCAACTTTCAGAACTGCCGATGTAGTTGGTCTTGATACACTTGTGCATGTTGCAAACGGTATTAAAGACAGCACCAAAGATGAAGGAAACGAATTTTTTAAAATTCCTGATTATGTTCAGAAAATGCTGGATAACGGTTGGCTCGGATCGAAAACAAAAAAAGGTTTCTCGACAAAAGTAATGGTTGACGGTAAAAAAACATTCCCGACTTTGGATTTTGAAACTATGGAATACACCGTTGATGCCCGACCGAAATTCAAAGTTTTTGAAAAAACAAAAGGCATTGAAAATATCGGAAAACGGATTAAAATATTAATATCCGATAAAGAAAAAGTCGGCGATTTTATGCGTGACAGTTTTTATGCACTTTTTTGGTATTCGTCAAACCGTATTCCTGAAATTACCGATGCACTTTACAAAGTTGACGATGCATTAAATGCCGGTTTCGGGTGGAAACTCGGACCTTTTACAACTTGGGATGCCGTAGGTGTTGAAGAAACAGTTAAAGCTATGGAAGAAGCAGGCAGAAAACCGGCACAATGGGTTTACGATATGTTGGCAAGCGGTGCAAAATCATTCTATAAAATTGACGGAGGAAGAAAACTTTTTTATGACATCCCGTCAAAATCTTATAAAGTTGTTCCCGGAAGTGAAGATATTATTTCACTTGATATCTTACGTGAAACAAATGTTCTTTATACGAATGAAGAAGCAACTGTTTTTGATATCGGAGACGGTGTTCTGAATGTCGAATTTCATTCGAAAATGAATGTTATCGGAGCAGGAACTTTACAAGCTCTTAACAAAGCAATTGACTTGGCGGAAGCCGATTACAAAGCGGTAGTAGTTTCAAACGAAGCCGATCATTTTTCTGCCGGTGCAAATGTCGGAATGATTTTTATGATGGCTGTCGAACAAGAATATGATGAGCTGAATTATGCCGTACAAATGTTCCAAAACACTATGATGCGATTACGTTATTCTGCAATTCCGGTTATTGCCTGCCCTCACGGAATGGCTCTCGGCGGCGGTTGCGAACTTTCAATGCATTCCGATAAAGTTATTGCTCATGCAGAAACTTATATGGGACTTGTTGAATTCGGAGTCGGGTTAATTCCGGGCGGCGGCGGAACAAAAGAATTTGCTCTTCGTCTCGGTGATGAAATAAGAGACGGTGACATCCGCTCAAATCTATTCCTTAACAGATATCTCACTATCGGACAAGCAAAAGTATCAACATCAGCTTACGAAGCTTTCGATTTAGGCTATTTACGCCCCGGAATTGATGAAGTCATTGTCAGCTCGGTTGATCAAGTCTCTTATGCTAAAAAAGTTGCTTTACAAATGGTTGAAAAAGGTTATTCACAACCGGCTCCGCGAAATAATGTAAAAGTTCTCGGTAAAGAAGTTCACGGACTCTGGCAAGTCGGTGCAGATTCGTTTACAAAAGGTAAATATATGTCGGAACACGATAAGTTAATTGCAGAAAAACTCGGATACGTTATTTCAGGAGGTGATATTTCTCAGGCAATGACCGAAGTATCTGAAAAATACTTGTTAGACCTTGAACGAAAAGCATTTATGGAACTTGCTATGCAAAAGAAAACACTCGAAAGAATGCAAAGTTTGATAACTAAAGGTAAAATACTCAGAAATTGATGGTTGTTTCTCAGATATGAGATTTGAGACGTGAGATAAAAAAATTTTTACATAAAACAGCTCACAATTCAAATCAAAATATCATAAAAATTAGTTTTAATAATTATTTAAAAAATATGTGAAATTTTGAGAAAGCAAATGAAATTCGAAAACAGAGATTACAGATACAGAAGTAAAATATTTCAAATCTAATATCTCAAATCTCACATCTTAAATTCAGAAAATATGGAAGCATATATAGTAGGCGGATACAGGTCAGCAATCGGCAAAGCACCGAGAGGTAAATTCAGGTTTACACGTCCCGATGATATTGCCGTTGCCGTAATAAGACACCTGATGAACGATTTCCCGCAAATCGAAAAAAATATAATTGACGATGTCGTTACAGGGAACGCCTTTCCCGAAGCTGAAAGCGGCTTAAATATGGGCAGAATGATTTCTTTAATGAGTTTGGACACAATAGAAGTTCCCGGCTCTACAATTAACAGATATTGTGCATCCGGATTAGAAACAATTGCTGTTGCAACTGCAAAAATTCGTGCCGGATTAGCAGATATTATTATTGCCGGAGGAGCAGAAACAATGTCAATGATTGCTATGGGCGGTTGGCGAAGTCTCCCGAATCCGAAAGGTTCCAAAACACATCCCGACTGGTGGCACGGTATGGGTTTAACTGCTGAAGCAGTTGCTGAAGAATATAATATCAGTCGTGAAGCACAAGATGAATTTTCATTAAAATCGCACGAAAAGGCATTAAAAGCAATTGCTGAAGGTAAATTTAAAAGCCAAATTGTTCCGATTGAAGTCGAAGAAACATATTTTGCCGACGGCAAAGCTAAAACCCGTAAATATGTTGTTGATACGGATGAAGGTCCCAGAAAATCAAATATTGAAGGATTAGCACGTTTAAAACCGGTTTTCGCTCAAGGCGGAAGCGTAACAGCCGGAAATTCATCACAAATGTCAGACGGAGCTGCCTTTGTATTGGTTGTTTCCGAAAAAATAATGAAACAATACAATTTAACACCGATTGCAAGATTGGTTGATTATCAGGTAGCCGGAGTAGAACCCTATAAAATGGGTATCGGACCGGCAGCTGCTGTTCCTAAAGTGTTAAAACATGCCGGTATGAAAATGAATGATATTGAGCAGTTTGAACTTAATGAAGCTTTTGCATCTCAGTCAATAGCAGTTATTAATGAATTAGGTTTAAATCCTGATATTGTGAATGTTAACGGCGGTGCAATTGCAATGGGACACCCGCTGGGATGCACCGGTGCAAAACTTTCCGTTCAGTTATTGAATGAAATGAAACTCAGGAAACAAAAATACGGAATGGTAACAATGTGTATCGGAACCGGACAAGGCGGTGCAGGAATTTTTGAGCTGTTATAGATGTTAGATATGAGTATAGAGATATGAAATATACGTTGGTATTTGGCACATGAAAGCTGTTATAGATGTTAGATATGAGTATAGAGATATGAGTGTAATATATTTTATAACAACAGTTCTCGTATCTGAATATTCACATCTCTAGTCTCAATACTCTAATCTCATATCTCAATACTCACATCTTAAAACAAACAAGATGCATAATTTAAAAGAACTTTCGATTTGGAATAAAGCAATAATATTGACAATCGAAGTATATGAAGCAGTATCGAATTTTCCGATTGACGAGCGGTTCGGATTAACATCGCAAATTAAGAGGTCTGCTGTTTCAATACCGTCAAATATTGCAGAAGGCGCAGGAAGAAATAATGTCAAAGAATTCATTCATTTCCTCGGTATTTCAAACGGTTCTTCTTTTGAATTACAAACACAAATAATTCTTGCAAACAAATTAAATCTTATGAATAAAGAAACTTCAAATTCAATATTAAATAAAATTGATGAAGTACAAAAAATGACTTACGGTTTAATTAAAAAATTAAGAAATAATTAATCTGTTTTGAGTTCATATTTATCAGGCTGAACTAATAAGTCTCATATCTTTATATCTCAAATCTCAAATCTAATAAACAATGGAAAATAAAAAAACAATCAAAGGAGGCGAATTCTTAATCAAAGAAACCTCATACGAAGACATCTTCATACCCGAAGAATTTAACGAAGAACAGGACATGATGGCTCAAACAACATCGGACTTTGTTGAACAACAAGTTTTACCGAAAATTGACGATTTGGATAATCATGACAGAGATTTATTAACAAAACTCGTAAAAGATGCCGGAGAACTCGGATTACTTGGTGTTTCCGTTCCGGAAGAATACGAAGGCTTCGGTCAAAATACGGTAACATCTATGCGCGTTGTTGAGGAAATCGGTAAATCTTTTTGTTATTCAGTTGCTTTTTCTGCTCATACCGGAATCGGAACCTTACCTATCCTGTACTACGGAACCGAAGAACAAAAGAAAAAATATCTTCCTAAACTTGCTTCCGGCGAATGGATTGGCTCATATGCTTTAACAGAACCGGATGCAGGCTCTGACCCTAATGCAGGAAAATCAAAAGCTGTTTTAAGCGATGACGGAAAATATTACACTTTAAACGGTGTAAAAATGTGGATTACAAACGGCGGAATAGCCAATTTACAAATCGTTTACGCTAAAATTGAAGATGATAAAAATTTGAGTGCGTTTATCGTAGAAAGAGCTTGGGAAGGAATAACGATAGGTGCGGAAGAAGAAAAAATGGGTATTAAAGGATCGTCAACAGTTCAAATTTATTACAATGACGTAAAAGTTCCCGCAGAAAATCTTCTTGGTGACAGAAACGGAGGATTTAAAATTGCATTAAACATCCTTAATCTCGGAAGATTAAAACTCGGTGTTGCAACAATAGGTGCAGCTAAAGGAATAATTACCTATGCTGTTCAATATGCAACGGAAAGAAAACAATTTAAAACACCTATTGCTCAGTTTGGTGCAATCAAGTACAAATTAGCAGAAATGGCAATCAGAACATTTGCCGGTGAATCTCTCGGATACCGAATAAGTCAAAATATTGACGATGCCATTGACGGTTACATTGCCGATGGTATGGATAAAGGAAAAGCAGCACTTGAAGGTTTGAGGCAATTTGCTATTGAAGCATCAATTGCAAAAGTTCTCGGATCTGAGATATTGGATTATGTCGTTGACGAAGGAGTACAAATATACGGAGGTATGGTATGGGATATTCGGCAGAAACTCCTGTTGAAAGAGCATACAGAGATTCGCGTATAAACCGTATTTTTGAAGGAACAAACGAAATCAACCGAATGGTAATGGTCGGTGAACTTCTTAAACGTGCTTTTAAAGGTGAATTAGACATTTTAGCTCCGGCAAAAGCAGTAGCTGAAGAATTGATGGGTATTCCGGATTTCGGAGATACGACACAAGATTATTTTGAACTTAAAAAGAGAGCAATTAAAAACTTTAAAAAAGCAATTTTAATGGTTGCCGGTGCTGCTGCACAAAAATTTCAAGATAAATTACAAAACGAACAGGAAATTTTATTTGCAGCTGCAGATATGCTTATGCTTACATATTCCTCTGAATCTTTTATGTTAAGAGTTGAAAAACTTGAACATATGAACGGTGCCGATAAAGTTGAATTGCAAAAACTTATGCTTGATGTATATATTTATGACACAGCTAATGCAATTAAAAAATTCGGCGATGATGCCGTAAATTCATTTGCCGAAGGAAATGAAAAAATGGGTATGCTTACAGGTATGAAACGTTTTACAAAAGTTGACGGGGTTAATGTCATAGCTGCAAGACGAAAAATTGCCGATAAAATGATTGAAGAAAATAAATATCCGTTTTAATTTATAAAATTCAAAATCTTAAAAAATTTTGAAGTCGATTAAATTGAAATAATTAATACCGTGCCACGCTGCAGCGTGGCACGGTTTATAAAAAACATTTGTTAATTTATTTTATTAATTTCCTCGGATTGACAGGATTAAAAATTTACCTTTGCACATATTTTATTTTTAAAAATTATTTTATAAAAAATGAAAAACTTAAACATTCCGGACTTCATCAAAATTTTGAAAGAAAACAAAATAAATCGCTTTCATCTGGTTTATAATCAGAAGAATAAGAAAGTTGAACCTTCTCATAAAGAATTACAATTTCTTGCCGATTTTATTAATTCCGACACACGTGATTTTGAAGAACACGAAGGTATGTTTTTTCAATTAACGGATAAATACGATGTTTTGCAAGCTGCATTCGTTCACCGAACAAAAAGAGGACAGGCAGCCGGAGGAGTTCGCTTTTGGCAATACGATACCGTTGAAGATTATCTGCGTGACGGCATGCGATTGGCAAAAGGCATGACCCATAAAAATGCACTTGCCGGATTGTGGTGGGGCGGCGGAAAAGGCGTTATGGTACATAATCCGGAATATGATAAAAACGATAAATCCTATCGCGAATATATTTATACCGAATACGGAAAATTACTGACGGCAATAAAAGGTTGTTACGTTACGGCGGAAGATGTCGGAACAAGTGTTGAAGATATGCTGAATATATATAGAACAACACGATTTACAACCTGTATTCCGGAAACGGTCGGCGGCAGCGGCAATCCCTCAGAGCCGACTTCAAGAGGTGTGCTTGCCGGTATGGAAGCGGCACTTGCGTTTAAAGGCAAAACTTTGGCGGGTAAAACAATTGCCGTACAAGGCATGGGGCATGTTGCCGAACCTTTAATCGGACATTTGTTTGATAAAGGTGTTGCAAAAGTAATTGCCGCCGATATTAATCCCGATGTCGTAAATTCCGTAAAGAAAAAATTTGCCGATAAAAATTTTGAAGCCCGTTTGGCGGAAAAAGGTGATAACTCAATTCTGTTTGAAAATTGCGATATTGTTGCTCCGTGTGCAACAGGTGCAGTTCTTAACGAAAAAACAATTCCGCAAATTAAAGCAAAAATTATTTGCGGTGCCGCCAACAATCAACTCGAAGACCACGACAGAGACGATAAAGCATTAGCAGACAGAGGCATTATATATGTTCCCGATTTTTTGAATAACAGAATGAATGGGAATTGTAAATTGTGCCAACGAACAATACGGTTATGTCGATAATGATGATTTTATCGAACGACATCTGGCAAAAGATTGGGATTTAGGCGTTTATCAAACAACTTTATCCGTTTTAAAAGAAGCAAAAGAAACCGGACAACCGACATCAAAAGTTGCAATAAAACAAGCTACAGATATGTCAATGGAATTACATCCGGTTTTCGGACACAGAAGTTTAAAAATTATTCAATCGTTGGTAAAAGATAATTGGTTTAAGAATTAAAGAATGACACAAAAAGAAAGAATAAAAAGAGATGAGATTGTAAACAGTATTACACATCTGGTTGGTTTGGGTTTAAGCATTGCGGCAACGGCTTTGATGATTGTAAAAGCATCGTATTACGGCTCGGCAATACAATATCAATTGTCAGTGCTGCCGTATTCGGAGCTTCTTTAATTTTATTATATTTAGCATCAACACTTTACCACTCTGCAGAAAATATTCGATTAAAATACAAGCTGAATAAATTTGACCATTCGGCAATTTATATTTTAATAGCCGGAACCTATACGCCGTTTTCGATTGTTTTGCTTCAAGGCGGCTGGGGATGGAGTATTTTCGGAGTGGAATGGGGATTGGCAATTATCGGAACTTTATATAAAATATTTTGGTATAAACCGAAATATCGTGCAATTTCGGCATTTGCCTATGTTGCTATGGGACTGGTAATTATTATTGCCGCCGCTCCTTTGGCAGATGTAATAGCCAAAAAATGTTTTATTTGGCTGGCAATAGGCGGAGCATCTTATATTGTCGGTGTATTTTTTTATTTATCGAAAAAAATTCCTTACGCTCACGGAATATTCCACCTTTTTATCATTGGCGGAAGTTTTGCTCATTTTTGGGCAATTTACAATTATGTTTTACCTAATTTAACAGTATAAAATATGAACAGTGCCGAAAAATTCAGAGAAACCGTAAGAAATAAGTTTAAGTTTAAATTTTTTATGCTTAAAGAATTGCCTTCTGCTTTTTTTTCGGGAATTAACGTAACCGAAATAACGGAAGAAAAAGCCGTAGTGCGTATTCCTTTTAAATATCTGACAAAAAACCCGTTTAAATCAATGTATTTTGCATCACAGGCAATGGCTGCGGAGTTGGCAACGGGCATTTTGGCATTATCTCAAATTTCCGGAAGAAAACCGGCGGTTTCGATGCTGGTTTTTGATATGAATGCTCATTTCTCGAAAAAAGCACGTACAGCGGTAAATTTTATTTGCGAAAGCGGAAAAGAAATAAAAGATGCCGTAGAAGAAACAATAAAAACAGGAGAAGGCGTAACTATTGAAGCAAAATCGACCGGACGAGATAAAGACGGAGATATTGTTTCGGAATTTACCTTTATTTGGACATTTAAAGTGAAACAAAAAAGGCAATCATAACGAATGCCTTTTTCTTCTTTTGTAATTTAATAAACAGTTTACCATTTATCGGTAAATTTAATTCCCCAAACCGTTATATCATCTCTTTGTTTTTCAAGACCTTGATGCTCATCTAATTTATTCAAAAAAAGTCTTTTTTGTTCTTTCAGTCCTAAATCTTTTGCTTCTTTTAAAGTCTCAATAAATTTAGGTGTTCCGAAACGCTTTCTGTCCGCATTATTTTGATCAATAATTCCGTCTGTAGATAACCACATAATATCATTCTCAGACAAATAAAAATCTTTATTTGTAAATTTAATATTACCTCTTTTTTGTTTTGTCCCGCCTATTGAACGCCTTTCAGACGAAAGAATTATTATGTCATCATTTTTATGAGAATAATAATACAAATCTGATTTTGCTCCGGAATATGTTATGTGATATGAGGTATCTTCTTTTTCTATAACACACATAGCCATATCCATACCGTCATTATTATCCGTTGTTTCTTGTCGTAAAGCTGCTTTTACTTTTTTATCTAAAAATTCCAAAATATCTTTAGGGCTTGTAATATGTTGTTCTGATACAATTTCACTTAATAATCGACTTCCGATCATTGACATGAATGCCCCCGGAACTCCGTGACCGGTACAATCTACCGTTGCAATAAATAATTTTTCCGGCTTTCCGTCTTTACCTGTTTTTTCATTGAACCAATAAAAATCACCGGATACAACATCTCTCGGTTTAAAAATAAGAAACGATTCAAAATATTTTTCTAAATCTGCGGCAAGCGGCAAAATTGCTTGTTGAATTGTTTTTGCATAATTAATACTGGAAGTAATTTCTTCATTTTGAATTTCAATTTGATCTCTTTGTTTTCTAATTTCAATTTCAGATTTTTTCTCAGTTGTTATGTCTGTATCAATAGAAATTAACTGTGTAACTTCATTATTCTCATCCAAAATTGGTGTAATTGTTGTTTGCACCCAAATTTCATTTCCGTTTCTTGTTTTACTTAAATTTTGATAGGAACCGGTTTGTTTTGTTTCAATAATATGGCTAATTATATTTTGTACTTCCGGGTTGCTGCTGGCACCTACAATATTATCATCAATTTCATTTCTTAAAAGTTGTAAAGTATATCCGTACAATCTTGTGAAACCGGCATTTACCCATTGAAAATTACCTTTTACATCCATAATCGTTACGGCATTATCAGTTTCTGAAGCAACAATTGATAATTTTTCAAGTTCCGTATTAACAGACTCAAGTAATTTTGCTTGATTTTGAATCTCATCTTTTTGACTGTTAATAGCCACATATTGTTCACTTAATTGTTTGTTAACTTTTTGTTTGTTAATATAACTGCTCACAATAATAACCCCCAGAAACAAGAAAATAACAAGTGCTGCAATCGCAAAATAGATAATGTTTTTTTGGGTTGCAACGGTTTTTTGAGATTGCCCTAATTGTTCTTTATTCTTTTTTAATTTCTCTTCTTGATCTTTCAAATTTTTAGTTTGTGCAAGAATCTCAAGATTTAACTTCTTACGAAACTCTTCTTGTTTGGCAATGTTTTGCTCTTGTACTTTCAAAAATGCCTGATTTTTTGTTAAATCCTTTTTTTGTTGCAGAACTTCAAAACTCATAGAATCTAAGGCTGCATTTTGTGCCTGCAATTTGCCTTCTTTTGCCGAGATAAGATTTTCTTTACTTGCAATACTGTCTCTTTGAGCTTTAATACGTGCTTCTTGTTCTGACAGTAGTTTTTCTTTATCGGCAATTTCTTTCTTCTTTTCCTCAAGTGCTTTTTTTTCGGCTAACAACTTACGATTTGTTTCTGCATAAATTCTTTGAATAACTTCTCTGCTTCCTCCTATTTTAAGCAATTGACGAGAAATAGTAATATGATTTTCACCGGCTAAGCGGTCATTAATGTCAAAAGGCTTTGAATCTCCTATTTTCCTAAAGTTAAGAATACTAAACTGTTCTTGTTTAGAACGATTGGAAATTATTAAAACATTTTTTCCTTTTAATTTTTGATACACAAGTCCCAAATACGCATTTTCATTTCTTGAAACATAAACAATGTGATTTGCCTGAATGTCTTTGTAATTTAAATACCGTATAACTTCAACAGGTTTTCCTTTAATTTTTTTTGTTTTTGCTTGTTTTTGAAGTTCGACAAACATAGCTTTTGAAGAAAAAACACCGATTGTGTAGGACGTAATATTAGCTTCATCCTGCCATGTAATACCGTATGAAATATTAAAAATCCATTCGGCACGTTGAGCTTCCTCAGATATTTTTTGTGCTGAACCTTGCTTAAAAATAAAAGAAAACAAAAACAACAATATAAAAAACCGTAAATATTTCTTTTGAGCTTTCATTTATATTAAATTTTAAATAACGATAATATTATTTTTTAGTTTTATCAGAATCTTCATACTTTTTCAATAACTCTTCTTGTACCTTATTAATTTGTTTCAAAGAATCTATTTCTCTGTCCTTTTCTTCTAATTTTTTTAATGTAACTTGAAGATTCCTGTTTGTTTCAGCATAAATATCTTGTAGTATTTCCCGATTATCGCCGATTTTCAATAATTGTTTTGAAATTTTAATATGGTTTATAACGGCAAGTTTATCATTTATTAAGAACGGATTTGTTTCTCCTGTTTTCGCAAAATTAATAATGCTGAATTGGGGTTGATGAGAACGATCAGAAATTATCAAAACATTTTTTCCTTTTAATTTTTGATACACAAGTCCCAAATACGCATTCTCATTTCCGGAAATATATACAATTTGATTTGCCTGAATGTCTTTATAATTTAAATACCGTATAACTTCAACGGGTTTTTCTTTAATTTTTTTTGTTTTTGCCAGTTCTTTTAATTCATTATACATTTCTTCGGAAGAAAAAACACCAATAGTAAAAGTATCAATATTTTGTTCATTTTTCCACGTAACACCGTATGAAATATTAAAAATCCATTTGGCACGGACAGTTGCATGTGATTTTAATTGGGCTGAACTTTGCTTAAACCCGAAAGAAAAAACTAACAAAAAAATAAAAATTGTAATTTGCTTATTGTTAAACATCATTAAAAATTTAATTTATCAGTTGCACACATAAACAGTTAATCTACAAAAATAATACAATTTTGAATATAATATGCGTTTTTTTTTAGATTTTCTTACTTTTATGCTTTAGTTTTTACTTACAAACAGTAAATAATGCAAGATTTTTTATATCAAATAATTCAAAGAGATATTGATTTATTTCTGTTTTTAAACCAATTTCACAATCATTTTTTTGATGTTGTAATGAGTTTTATCAGCGGAAAATATTCTTGGATACCGCTTTATGCTTTTATTTTATTTTTAATTTTTCGAAAATTCAAACTAACAAAAGGATTATTGCTGTTATTCGGTATTATTATGTTAATCGTTTTGACCGACCAAACTTCCGTTTTTCTTTTTAAGTTCACATTTCTCAGATTTCGCCCTTGCTATAATCCGAATATTGCGAGTTTCGTACATACCGTTAAATTACCCGGCGGAAAATATGGTTTTATTTCATCACATGCTGCGAATGCTTTTGCTTTAGCTTTTTTCACAACCTTAATATTCAAAAACAAACTTTATACAATTATAATATTTTTTTGGGCAATTACAGTTGCATACAGCAGAATCTATTTGGGTGTTCATTACCCCTCAGATGTTTTTGTCGGTGCTGCTTGGGGAATGTTTTCTGCATATTTGATTTTTATTTTATTGAAAAATAAAATTCTCAACAAATAACAGACTTTACTCTTTTTTATAATGATATTTTATCGGTTCATTTTTATATTTACTTATATCTAACGGAATGGTATGTTTGTTTCGTCTCAGATGCAAACCGCATTCGGGACAAATTAAATCTATATCTGATAAATATTGTCCGCATGCAGGACATCTGTTTTTATCATTTAACCATTGTTCCTGTTCTTTTGTCCATATCTCCTTTTCTGAAGAAATGAGATTATATTTTTTCAATATTTTAAGAATATAAGAGTTCACAAAACCATTAATAATCAATATATTAAGGGTATAAAAAATGACAGAGAACAGGGATGAAAACCAAAAAAAGAAACTTAAAGAAGTATATGAAAACAATGCCGAAAAAATAATAACTGCAAGAATAATTTTGATTAAATAATCTAAGTGAACGGAATAAGAAATTTCGGAATTTGTTACTTCAATATTTATTTGAAAAGGAATTTTTAAAAACGGAGAATATAACTTTAATAAGCCGGATTCTTCGTTCTCAGAATATCCGGATATCTTCCCTGAAGTTAATTCTTTAATAATAATATTTCGCAAACTTTTTAACGATAATTCATTATTTGAGAATGTAATTGTATCGGAATATGTATAAGGAAAACTCAAGTTATGTTATAAGGTTTTTTCAAAAATAATAATTTCCGAGACAGCATGTTCACAGTCATCCAAAAAATTATTTATCCGCTTTTCAAGTGTTTCATAATTTTCGAAATTTTGAATATCAGTTTCTATTTTTTTTAAATCATCAGCTTGCTTCATCATACCGAGTATTGAAATGCTTGATTTTGCTTTATGTGTAAGTTTCGCTAATTCTTCATAATTTTTATCAATTAATAATTTAGGCATATTTTCGCTATATACTTTAATTTCAACTTTAAATAAAGAAATTATCTTTTTTATAAAATCCGTATTTTTTGAAACTCCGTCCAAATACTCTGTACTAATAAATTTAAAATTATTTGTTGTTTTCATAATTTAAAGTTATAAGAAAACGTTTAAATACAAAAAAAGATTATTTTTGTTCTTTAAATTGTTATTTTTTTATTGTGAATGAAACAAATTTACAAAAATTAAAATCATTATGAAAAAAATATTACTCATTTTGTTTTGTATAAACTTAGGATTTCTGAGTTTTGGACAGAACAAAAGCATTACGGCTTCCGGTCAAGAGGCTGAACTCAAATACAATGAAGGTGTAAAAAGCTTTTTACAACAAGATTTTGTAACAGCAATAGCTTCTTTAGATAAAGCCATAGAATTAAAACCTAATTTCGGAAAAGCATATTTTAATCGCGGTGTAATTAAAAATGAATTAAATGATTATGAAAGTGCAATTGCCGATTTGTCCGTTGCAGCACAATTAGAAAAAAACATGCCTAAAGTTTATTTTGCAAGGGGTTTTTCTCGTATAAATACCAATGATTTTGACGGTGCCGTTAAAGATTTTACGCAAGCATTAATGAACGGGTATAAAAAACCAAATGCTTATTATTACAGAGGTGTTGCTTATTTAAAATTAAAAAATTATGATGAAGCAATAAATGATTTCAACAAAGCAGTTGCCGTCAACTCAAATTATGCATATGCCTATCACGACAGAGGAAGTGCCAAAAGATTAAAAGGAAATTTGGAAGGTGCTGCCGAAGATTACAGAAAAGCGGCTCAAGTTGACTCTCAATTATATTTTGCATATAATAATTTAGGAGCCGTTTTAAATGAACTTAAAAAATATGACGAGGCAATTAAAGCATATACTAAAGCATTAAGTATAAATCCCGAATATTATCAATCATATAACGGGAGAGGTTTGGCAAAATATGCCGAGGGTATTCAAAGTTTTAATACAGAGAAAAAAGATGATGCTGAGAAAAGTTTTGAAGATGCAGTAAGTGATTTTAAAAAAGCTGTTAATTTTAATAATACTTATGCCGAAGCATATAATAATTTAGGAGTTGCAAAAATAAAACTCAAAGATTATATCGGAGCAGACAAAGCATTTACGGAAGCAATAAAAATAAACGGAAAATTTTCTGAAGCATATGCCAACAGAGGAACTGCAAGAGAAAATCTTCGTAAATTTACGGCAGCTTGTAATGATTGGAATAAAGCTGTTGAATTAGGGCTTAAAAATTCAGAAAAATTTATTAACGCTTGCAATTAATTAAATCAGGGAAAATCTATGAAACTTAAAATAATAACAGCCTTACTTTTTGCCGGATTGTTTGCAAATATTTCATACGCACAAAAATTTGTAAAAGTTAAAAAATCCGAATATAAAATTGAAGATGAGGGATTTAAGGAGGCATGGAAACATGTAAAAAAGGGAAATCATTTATTTAGAATGAACAAAAAAGGTTCCTTTTCAGAAGCTCTTAATGATTATTTAACTGCATTAAATTATAATGAAGATAATGCAGCATTAAATTATTTAACGGGTATTTGTTATTTAAAAACAGCAGAACCGCGCAAAGCTCTGAAATATATAGACAATGCTTACTTCAACTATTCCGGAGTTACCGAAGATATTCAATATTGGCTCGGCAGAGCATATCAATATAATTATAAGTTTAAGGATGCTATAGATAATTATGAGGATTACAGAGAATCTCTTTCTTCTAAAAAATATAAAAAACTTCAATATAAAATTAATAAACGGATTGAAGAATGCGAAAGCGGTGAAAAATTAATGCAAAATCCCGTTCGCTGCTTTATTGACAATTTAGGTAACGGAGTAAATACAAAAGCACCGGAATACAGTCCCGTTTTCTTTTTTAAAGATTCTGTTTTATATTTTACATCCAGAAGAGAAAATACTACAGGCGGCAAAAAAAACCCGCATACAGGACTTTATTATGAAGATGTTTATATGTCGCATTTTTCAAACGGTAAATGGCAAAATGCCGAACAATTAGGATACCCTGTTAATACAAAACATAATGATGCTGTTACCGATATTTCTCCGGAAGGCAGAGAATTATGTATTTACAGAGGTTATAAAGGTGCCGGTGATTTATATAACAGCCAATATAAAGGTGATTACTGGACAAAACCTCGAAAAATGAAACGAATTGATAAAGAAAAGTACCGAGAAAGTTCAGTTTCCGTTACAAGAGATTCTATGATTCTTTATTTTATAAGTGACAGAAAAGGCGGACAAGGCAGACAAGATATATGGGTAAGCTACAAAACACAAGACGGACGAAAATGGCAAACACCTCAAAATTTAGGCCCCGTTGTTAATACAAAATACAATGAAGAAACCGTTGAAATTTCTGCTGATGGTAAAGATTTGTATTTCAGCTCAAAAGGTCATAATTCAATGGGAGGATACGATGTTTTTAAAACTCACAGAAATAATGACGGAACTTGGACAGAACCTGAAAATATCGGTTACCCTATTAATACACCCGGAGACGATGTCTTCTTTATGTTAACACCTAACGAACATTTCGGATATTATGCTTCGGACAGAGAAGGCGGATACGGGGATAAAGACATTTATCAAATCGTTTTTCTGGGTCCGGAAAAACCACTCCTTATTTCAAAAGAGAACCCGGACGATTTAATTGCATATTTTGCCGAACCGGTAAAAGAAACAGACATTGAGAAACCTGTAAACATTAAAGTCATTCAGTTATCAACAGTAAGCGGAATTGTTACGGATGCATTATCAGGCGAACCCGTAAAAGCAACACTCGAACTTGTTGATAATGCAACCGGAGAAGTTGTAAAAGTTGTACAATCATATGCTTCCACGGGATCATATACGGTTCCGCTGCCTCCGGGTAAAGATTATGCACTTACGGCAGGAGCTCCGGATTATTTTTTCCATTCTGAAAATTTTATCATTGCAGATACTTCCACTCATGAAGTTATTCGTAAAGATATCCGGTTACAACCGATGGGTGTAGGAGCAAAAATAGTTCTTAACAATGTGTTCTTTGATACCGGAAAAGCAGTATTGAGACCCGAATCATTTCCGGAATTAAACAGGTTAGCGGCATTGTTAATAAGATATAAAAATATAAGAGTTGAAATTTCCGGACATACCGACAGCCAAGGTTCTGCAGCATTTAACCAAAAATTATCGCAACGAAGAGCACAATCAGTAGTTGATTACCTGTTAACACGAAATGTTAATTTGGCTCAGATTGTGGCCGTAGGATACGGAGAAACTCAACCGAGAGCAGATAATGTTACAAGAGCAGGGCGTCAATTAAACAGACGTGTTGAAGCAAAAATTCTTGAAAAATAAAATACTTTAAATATTGAAAAAAAGGGTAGTTTTAACAGATTACCCTTTTTTATTCTTCAAATAATTCCGACAAAGTTTTGGCGATAATAGTATCTGAAGGTAATAAAAAAGCTCCTGTTATCATTTTAGAGTGTAACAATAAAGAGTTAATTTTTTTTAAGTATTCAACGGGAGTTTGAGAAATAAGGATAAAATCAATGTTCTTTATTTTAGGAAAAAGTAATGTATTTTGATTTTTATTTGAAACTAAAAAATGTTTTAAACCCTTATTATCAACAAAATAAAAAACAGAAAAACTTTGAATCGTTTTTTCTTTTTTGTTTAATAATGTAAAATCTTCAACCTTAATAAAGTCAAAATCAATTAAATTATTGATAGTCCAAACAACTTGAATATCTTTAAAATGAGAAGATATTCCGATAAAATTTTTCGGAAAATCAAATACAGAATTTAATTTAATTTTTTTTTTCAATGTTACAATGTAAAATCCCCGTTCTTAATTTTATTCAATGCTTCTTCGGAAGCCGTCTGCTCAGCCGTTTTTTTAGAAAAACCGGTTCCTTTACTCACAATTATTTCATTAATTAAAAGCTTAGATACGAATTCCTTAGAATATTCCGAAACAGATTCGGTAATAAATTCTATCGGTATTTTATATTTTTGAGACCATTCTATTATTCTGCTTTTAAAATTATTATCTACAAATCTCAATTTATTCAAATTGATATGTTTAACCATAATTTCCTGCGAAACAAATTGTTTTACGTATTTAAATCCTCTGTCGATATATATTGCTCCTATTAAAGCTTCAAAAGCATCTTCAGCAATTCGTTCAGAAATTTTTTTGGTATTGCTGAAAATTAATTCATTCAAATGCAGTTTTCCTGCTAACTCCGTTAATTTTTTACCGTTAACAATTTTAGTGCGCATTTGTGTTAAAAAACCTTCATCAGCAGACGGAAAACGTTTAAACAATAATTCGCTCACGGCAGCGTCTAAAATGGCATCACCGAGAAATTCCAAACGTTCATTATTAACATCTGTCCCGATATTGCAAGGATGAATATTTGAAGATTTAGGTGTTAATGCAAGAATATAACAAGATATAGTTTTCGGTTTAAAACCAAGTAGTTTTTTTAAAGAAAGCATTAAAGCTCTTTCGTTACAATTCTTTTTTTGTCTGTCAGTTAAAGACACCGAAAATATTATTTTTCAAACTTTTTAAATACCAGAGAAGCATTATGCCCGCCGAATCCGAAAGTATTACTTAATGCCGCTTTGACATCACGTTTTTTTGTTTTATTAAATGTAAAATCAAGTTTTGAATTAATTTTAGGATCTAATTCAAAATGATTAATTGTCGGAGGTATTTGTCCGTGCGTTATTGCCATTACGGATGCTATGGCTTCTAATGCTCCGGTTGCTCCGAGTAAATGCCCTGTCATTGATTTTGTTGAACTGATACTTAAATTATAAGCATGGTCTCCGAAAACATTAAGGACAGCTTTAGTTTCTGCAATATCGCCTAAACCGGTAGAAGTTCCGTGAAGGTTTACATAATCAATATCTTGGGGTTTTAAGTTTGCATCATCAATGGCATTTTTCATAACAACCGTTGCACCTCGTCCTTCCGGATGCGGAGCTGTAATATGATGAGCATCAGCACTCATTCCGCCTCCTGCAAATTCGGCATAAATTTTTGCACCTCGTTTTATTGCATGTTCATATTCTTCAAGAACTAATGCAGCACCGCCGTCTCCCATAACAAACCCGTCTCTTCCGATATCAAAAGGTCGTGAAGCGGTTTTCGGGTCATCGTTTCGGGTTGAAATAGCACGCATAGCATTAAAACCTCCTACACCGGCTTCTGTAACCGCATGTTCGGAACCGCCGGAAATAAAAATATCAGCTTTTCCGAGACGAATATAATTATATGCATCAATTAATGCATGAGACGATGAGGCACAAGCAGAAACGGTAGCATAATTCGGACCTCTGAAGTCGTATTTTATAGATATATGTCCCGCCGCGATATCGGCAATCATTTTAGGAATAAAAAAAGGATTAAAATGAGGAGTAAAATCATTTTGAACATAGTCTGCAATTTCATCTTTAAAAGTTTGCAAACCGCCTATACCCGATGCCCAAATAACTCCGGCTCTGTCTTTATCAATTGCATCAAAATCCAAACCTGCATCATTTACGGCTTCATCTGCAGCAATCAAAGCAAATTGTGTGAATAGATCCATTTTTCGAGCAACAGGTTTTTTGAAGTATTTTAAAGGATCATAATTCTTTACTTCACAGGCAAAATGTGTTTTAAATTTGCTTGCATCAAAACTGGTAATAGGCCCTGCACCGCTTACGCCTTTAATCATATTATCCCACGTTTCGGTTAGATTATGACCAAGCGCATTAACTGTTCCCATTCCGGTTACAACCACACGTTTTAATTCCATAAATGATGTTTTTTTGTTTAATTAAAGAGAAAACGGATTACGACAAAAGCCGTAATCCGAATAAAATTATTTTGTATTCTCTTCGATATAACTTACTGCATTTCCTACGGTAGCAATAGTTTCAGCTTTATCATCAGGAATAGCGATGTTAAATTCTTTTTCGAATTCCATGATTAACTCAACAGTATCAAGTGAGTCTGCACCTAAATCGTCAGTAAAACTGGCTTCTAATGTTACTTCACTTTCTTCAACACCTAATTTGTCTACAATAATTGCTTTAACTCTTGAGGCAACGTCTGACATAATACTAAATTTTAATTAATAAATAATGATTTTGTGAATTGCAAAGAAAATTAATTCTTCAAAAAAAAAAAAATTATTAATGTTTTATATTTGTTCAGGTTATTTTCAAACAGTTAAACAATTGTTTATATCATACAGTCACTTAACATCTTAAGCTCTATTTTCACTTATGTCTTTTAACAAATTTTAACTCTGTAGAAGGACACAGAAAGGTGAAAATTCATTGATTTAATACAAATCTATACATAATTCGGATGTAAAGCGGTAATCATCGGATAAAATATTTAATTTATATTTATCAGGGTATTGTAAATCTAAGCGTCTTCTTAAATTTAACAATCCGATTCCGTCTCCGACATGATTATTTTCTCCGTTCAAACTGTTAGTTACATTTATCGAAAATTTGCTGTCATCAGAAACATTAATGTTGATATGAATAAACCCGTTTCCGACATTTTTATCCAACCCGTGCTTAAAAGCATTTTCGACCAAAGGTAATATCAGCAAAGGAGCAATTTTAATTTCAGACGGATTGCCTTTAGTTTCAATAATAATATTTACTTTATCATCATATCTTATTTTTTGTAAATCAATATATCCGGTAATATTTTCTATTTCTTTTGTCAGTTCAATTTGCGGCACATTACATTCGTACAATACATAATCTAACAATGAAGATATTTTAAGTACAATTTCCGGGGCTTTATCTGATTTCTCAAGGGTTAAACTGTACAAATTATTTAAAGCATTAAACAAAAAATGCGGATTTATTTGAGATTTAAGATATTTGAGCTCAGATTCTTTCAGCTGTAGTTTAATTTCCAATTTTTCGTTTAACAAATTTTGTTGCCTTTTTTGTGAAGTAAACCAAACTTTCGCTAATTTTATGGCTGTTGTAATACCGATAATCATCAGCTTTATTGTTAAAGCAATCAGAAAACTTCGTTTTACATATTCAAAAAAAGAAGGTAAATTTTTATTGGCACCTATTCTGTCAAGATAAATACCCAAATATTGAAGCGGCATTGTAAAAGCCAACATTAAAATGATAAAAAAAATAAAAAAATAAATTGTAAAACTGATGTATTTCTTTTTCAGTAAAAATCTCGGGATTAAAACATATAAGGTAAAATAAACACCAAAAATATCAGAGGGGAAAAAAAACAATAAATCGTGCAGCAAGGTTTCAAAAAAAGATTGATGGTTCAAAAATGAGCTGACATAATCATAAAATACACTTAAAACAGTCCAGAACAGAATATGATAAGCAATTCTTGAATAATTTATTTTATATAATTTTTTTAAAAACATAATATACTTTATACAGCAAAATTACATTTAATTTATAAATATCGAATTTGAACCGAGAAAAGGACTTTACCAAAGTACAAACATAGGTTTCTGTTATAACAAACGCACATATTTTATAATTACTGTCGTTTATTATTTGATACAGGTATTTGGAAGATTTTATTTATAAATTTCATATAATATCAGATATTTGTAACTTATACGAAAAAGACAAAAATGAAATATCTGATAATATTATTCATTGTATTTATTTCTGTAACAGTAAATTCGCAAAATAGAATATATAATACACACAAAATTAAAGAGCATCAAATTACTGTTGACGGTGTTTTTGATGAATCGGTATGGGCAAATGCTGAAGAAGGTAAAGATTTTTTACAGTTTGAACCTGTTGAAAGAGCAAAGCCGAGTCAAAAAACAAAGTTTAAGATTTTATATGATGAAAATAATATTTATGTTGCAATACAAGCTTTTGATACCGAACCTGAAAAAATTGAAAACCGGCTGTCACGAAGAGACAGTTGGGACGGAGATATGGTTGTTGTTCAATTTGACAGTTATTATGATAAAAAAACGGCATTTGTTTTTGCCGTTAATGCTGCAGGTGTAAGAAATGATGCTGTTACATCAAATGATAATATTAATAATGACGATCCCACCTGGGATCCGATTTGGACGGCTAAAACGGCTAAAACAAAATACGGTTGGAATGCTGAAATGAAAATACCCTTAAGTCAATTGCGTTTCAGTAAAAAGGAACACCAAATTTGGGGACTGCAGGTCGGAAGATATATTTTTCGCAATAATGAATGGGATATTTGGCAATTTGTTTCTAAGAAAAAAGCCGGATGGGTCAGCAGATTCGGGACATTAGAAGGATTAACAAATTTAAATCCTAAACGTCAAATTGAAATTGCTCCTTATGTATCATTAAAATATGAAAATTATCAAAAAGAAGAAGGCAATCCTTTTTCTGACGGCAGTGATTGGTCTTATAACGCCGGTGTTGACGGTAAAATAGGGATAACAAATGATTTAACATTGAATTTTGCCGTTAATCCGGATTTCGGACAAGTAGAAGCCGATCCTTCAGAAGTAAATTTAACAGCTTTTGAAACATTTTTTGCAGAAAAAAGACCGTTTTTTGTTGAAGGCAGCAATATTACAGATTATCAATTAACTCCAGGCGGAAGCCCTTGGTCGCGCGATAATCTTTTTTATTCCAGAAGAATAGGGCGACGTCCGCAATATAATATTTACAATGATTTATCGGAAAACGAATATGCAAAAGTCCCTGAAAATACGATTATTTTAGGGGCATTAAAACTAACGGGGAAAACTAAAAACGGATGGTCTGTCGGAGTTATTGAAAGTTTCACTAATAAAACTTATGCAGAAATTGACAGTTTAGGAAACAGAAAAAAAGAAGTTGTTGAACCATATACGAATTATTTTTCCGGTCGATTGCAAAAAGATTTAAACGACGGAAATACGGTCGTAGGCGGAATGCTTACTTCGGTTAACAGAATTATTAATTCCGATAAATTGGATTTTTTAAATAATAACGCTTATACCGGAGGATTGGATTTTATGCAGTATTTCACAGATAAAAAATATTTTTTATCTGTGAAAGTTGCAGGAAGCAATATTAACGGCAGCACAAATGCCATATCGGAGCAACAGCTTTCATCGCGGCGTTATTTTCAAAGACCGGATGCCGATTATTTAACTTATGACAGTACATTAACAAGTTTATCGGGTTTCGGCGGAAATTTAACTGTCGGAAAACAAAGTCCTAAAGGATTAAGTTACGGTTTTAATATATCTTGGCGTTCTCCCGGATTTGAACTCAATGATATGGGTTATTTAAGAAGAGCAAATTCAATCTTCCAATTTATGTGGGTGAATTACAATATTACAGAGCCGTTTTCGATTTTCAGATCAATCCGTATCAGTACTAATGAATGGACAGGTATGGATTTTGGAGGAACAAGTACTTTCCTCGGCGGAAATTTGAGCAGTTACGCTCAATTCAAAAATTTATGGTCGATGCGATTTAATATTACCAAGGAACGTTATAATATTGACAATTCTTTATTAAGAGGCGGACCGGGAATGAAAACACCGGGAAGTTTTCAATATAATATTAATGTAAGCAGTAATTCTGCGAAAAAATTGAAATTTTATACCGGTTTTTATAATCAAATAAGCGGAAATCAATCCGGCAAAAGTTACGGAATATACGGAGGCATTACATATCAACCCTTAAATGCTTTATCAGTTAGTTTATCGCCGCAGTTTAACTATAACAATTCAAAGCTGCAATATGTCGAAACTGTTGAATTTCAGAATGAAGAACGTTATATTTTTGCAAGTATAAATCAAAAAACGTTTGTTCTTACTTTACGAATAAATTATAATATTACGCCTGATTTTACCGTTCAATATTATGGTGCACCTTTTGTGAGTGCAGCAGATTATACTGATTATAAAAAGATTACGAATGCTAAAGCCGATCAATATCAAGACAGATTCATGCTGTTTTCCGATAATCAAATAAGCTATCTTCCAAATGAAAAAATATACGGTATTAATGAAACTTCATCCGGTGATTATGATTATTATTTTGGTTTACCTGATTTTAATTATCGACAGTTTCGTTCAAATTTAGTTTTACGATGGGAATACAAACCGGGTTCTTTATTTTATTTTGTGTGGTCACAAAATCGAACCGATGCTGTATCAGACGGAACATTTCATCTCAATCAAAGCATTAAAGAAATGTTTAAAATAAGTCCGTTTGATGTTTTTTTAATTAAATTTTCATATCGGTTTATTTTGTAAAATTTATTTTCCCAAGGGTTGGGCATATAATTTAACATCCTGTGCCGTAATTTTCTTATCGCACAAAATAATTAATCGCTCAATAACATTTCGAAGTTCTCGGATATTGCCTGTCCAATTAATTTTTTGCAGTTCTTTAATTGCTGCATTATCAATTTTCATTTTTGCGGTTCCGTGTTCTGTACTTATTTGATTTATAAAATGTTCTGCAAGCAGAGGGATATCTTCTTTTCGTTCGTTTAATGAAGGAACATGTATCAAAATAACACTGATACGGTGGTATAAATCTTCACGAAAACGTTTTGCGGCAATTTCTTCTTTTAAATTTTTATTGGTAGCAACAATGACCCTAACATCAACTTTTATTTGTTTGTCGCTGCCGACACGCGAAATACTATTTTCCTGCAATGCCCGCAAAACTTTTGCTTGTGCCGACAAACTCATATCTCCTATTTCATCAAGAAAAATTGTTCCGCCGTTTGCTTGTTCAAATTTTCCGGTTCTTTGTTTATGTGCCGAAGTAAAAGACCCTTTTTCGTGTCCGAAAAGCTCACTTTCAATAAGTTCTGAAGGTATTGCCGCACAATTTACTTCTACAAAAGGATTTTTACTGCGATTACTTTTTTCATGTAAACGATGAGCAACCAATTCTTTTCCGGTTCCGTTATTACCCGTAATCAGAACACGAGCATCGGTATCGGCAACTTTATCAACCATTTTTTTTATTTGATTAATCGCTTTACTTTCCCCGATCATCTCGTATTTTTTGTTGACTTTCTTTTTTAAAACTTTTGTTTCAGTTGCTAATTTACCAAATTCCTGTGCATTTTTTATTGTGATTAGTAAACGATTTAGATCAAGCGGTTTTTCAATAAAATCAAAAGCTCCTTTTTTTATGGATTCAACAGCAGTATCAACCGTCCCGTGTCCGGAAATCATAATAAATCGAACATCAATACCTTTCTTCTTAACTTTATTCAATACTTCAATACCGTCAATACCGGGCATTTTTATATCACAAAGAACAATATCAAAATCATTTTCCTCAAGTTCTTTTAATCCTTGATCTCCGTCTTCCGCCGATGTTACTTCATGTTTTTCGTATTCAAGAATGTCTTTTAAAGAATTTCGAATTGCTTTCTCGTCATCAATTACCAGAATTTTTGCCATAACATTATATTTTTCGCAAAGATAGTTAAATACAATAAATTGTCCTGCATTATTTTACGAAGAAAACAGATAAAACCGCTTATATTATGAATTTTTCAAGTTATTTTACAGCAATATTTTGCTTTTGAATTTTATTGTCCACTCACGATAACCGTAAACGGCAAGTATGAGAAAAATTGTATATTGAATTCCGGTAAAACCGTAACCTTTAACAAAATATAACGGTATTGAAACAATATTAACCGCAATCCAAAATATCCAATTTTCCAGTTTTTTATTTGCCATAAGCCACATTGCTGCAAATGCGGCTCCGGTAGTAAAAGTATCCATAAAAGGCGTTGCTTTCCGGAATTCGGTTAAATTCCCCGATGTTATTTTATCAATAGCATAATTTACACTTTCAACAAAATTTAAATTATTCGGCATCACATTATAAAAACGATAAACGACAATTACAAAAATCGATGTAAAAACAAAAATCCCGAATGCTTTCAGTTTATCTTTCCGATTCGATTTCGTTACAGAAATATGTTTGTCCTTATCATCAATAATCTTACTCCACATATACCACCCGTAAATACTCATCAGCGTATAATAAATATTGATTATCAAGTCGCCGTATAAATTCCATTGCGATAATAAATAAACATACAGTCCGGTACTGACGATACCGACAGGATAGACCAAAATATTTTCTTTTTTTGCATAAAAAACGCTTATAACTCCGAAAAATGCAGCAATAAATTCCAAGACAATATTTAAACCGGAAGCATCTTGATAGGGTTTCAGAAAAAATTTAATTACATCAACTTGTCCTAAAATCATGACAAATCGGTATTGATAATTTTCAGCAAAAATATTGAATGCGGTAATTCAAAACTTTTCTTTATTTCTTTTGTAATAATTTGCATTACCTCATCGTATTTGCCGAAAACTTGCGTACTCATTCCGTTACGAATTATTTCAAGATTTTCGTAATTCTGCATGCGGTGAATAAAGTCTAAAACCGGTTGTTTAAATTCTTCTTTCAAAGGATAATAACTAATATCTACTGATACATTCATAAGATTAATTTTTAAAAAGTAAATACAAAAATATAAAATATCATCGGCTTTTGCTTTGTCAGTGAAAATATATTTTATACTTTTATGATAAATTAAAACTAATGACACCTGAAAATTTACTTGCATCACAGAGAGAGTTTTTTCTTTCCGGACAAACAATACCGCTAAAATTCAGAATAAAACAACTGACAAAGTTCAAAAAAATCCTTCTTGAAAATGAAAAATATTTTTATGAGGAAATTTATAAAGATTTTTCAAAATCAAAATTTGAAACTTATGCAACAGAACTTTCTCTTGTTTATTCCGAGTTAAATCTGGCAATAAAAAAATTGAAAAAATGGATGAAACCGGAGAAAAAAAAGACCAATCTTGCCAATCGCCCCGGTAAAAGTTATGTATTGCCGGAACCTTTGGGTTGCTGCTTGGTCATCGGAGCCTGGAATTATCCGTATCAGTTATCACTTATACCTGTTATTTCGGCACTTGCCGCAGGAAATACCGTAATTTTGAAACCCAGCGAATTGTCTTTTAACGCATCGGCAATTATGGCAAAAATTTTTAATCACGTTTTTATTCCGGAAATTTTTCACGTTGTGGTTGGCGGTGTAAAAGAAACACAGGCATTCCTAAATTTGAAATTTGATAAAATATTTTTTACCGGCAGTGTTCCGGTGGGAAAAATAGTTTATAAAGCCGCAGCACAAAATATGACGCCGGTAACCTTGGAACTCGGAGGTAAAAGTCCGACCTTTGTTTTGCCCGATGCAAACCTGAAAATAACTGCCAAACGCATTGTTTGGGGCAAATTCTTAAATGCCGGACAAACCTGTGTTGCAACGGATTATATTCTTGCAGATAAAAAAATTGAAAAAGAATTGCTTGAAGAACTTAAAAAAGAAATTGAAATACAATTTCCGAATTTTGATACCATACCCGAAAATTATGTTCAAATAATTAACGAACGTAATTTTGACCGACTTCTGAATTTAATCGACAAAGAAAAAGTTTATACCGGCGGAACTTTTGACAGAGAAAAAAGAATTATTCACCCTACAGTGTTGCATAATGTTACTTTTAAAGACACATCCATGGATGATGAAATTTTCGGACCTATACTTCCGGTAATTACTTTTGAAAATTTGGATGATGCCATAGAAGAGGTTAAACACAGACCGAAACCTTTAGCTCTGTATATATTTTCCAAAAAGAAAAGAACCATAAAAAAAATACAAAGTGAAATTTCATTCGGAGGCGGTGCTGTTAACGATACCGTAATGCATCTGACTAATCATCGCTTGGCATTCGGCGGAACCGGTTCCAGCGGCATAGGAAATTATCACGGTTACACCGGTTTTAAAACATTTTCACATTTTAAAAGTATCCTGAAAAAACCGTATTGGTATGAACCGAAAATAAAATATGCCCCCTACTCCGAAAAGAAGCGTAAAATTTTGAAATTTTTGATTGAATAAATTATATTCTTCTTAAAAAAAGTTAAAATACTTCTGTATTTATTAAGTTATTGTAAATTCGCAGGTATTTTTTTCAATATGCCAATTTTTAAAGAAAACATTTTCGGACAGAAATTATTCTTCAAACGATTATTAATCAAATTGTTAGGATATATCTCTCATCGCAGATACAACAAGTTTAACAAATTGAATATTGAAGGTTCCGAAATTATCAGAAACTTACCCGATTCCGGAGTATTATTTGTTTCAAACCATCAAACCTACTTTGCTGATGTTGCTGCAATGCTGCATGTTTTTAACGCCTCATTAACCGGTAATATTGACAATCTGAAAAAGCCTTTAAAATACCTTCGCAAACCGAAACTGAATATTTATTTTGTGGCTGCAACCGAAACGATGAAAAAAGGTATTTTGCCTCGATTATTTGCTTATGGCGGAGCGATAACCGTTCAAAGAACCTGGCGAGAAAAAGGAAAAGAAATAAAACGTCCGGTTAATAGGTCTGATACAGAACAAATAGGAAAAGCATTAGAAGAAGGTTGGGTTATTTCGTTCCCGCAAGGCACTGTAAAACCGTGGATGCCTATAAGAAAAGGAACAGCACATATTATTAAAAACTACAAACCGGTTGTAATACCTATTGTAATCGACGGTTTCAGACGTTCTTTTGATAAAAAAGGATTGTTTATTAAGAAAAAAGGTATTTTGCAGTCAATGGTAATTAAAAAACCGCTGAATATTGATTACAAAAACGAAAGCATTGAAGAAATTGTTGAAAAAATTTCCTTTGCCATTGAACAACATCCGTCATTCTTAGAGTCCATTCCGCCTGATATTCTAAAAAGAATGGAAGAATTAAATAAAAAACGTGATTTTTGGGAATATTAAGTTAAAATTGTAATTTTATTTATTAATCAGGTTCATAAATTACATGAAATTGATATCATTATCTGTGAAGGTCTTAATTCATAATTGTTCTGAAAATATAAAAAGGATTCTTCATATACAGTAATATATTCTTTTGTGTTAAAAATATTATTCCGATTAAGAGTTAAATCAATTTTTCTATGGTTTTTTCTTGTTTTAAAAGTATATCTAAAGTTCAACAGAATTATTATTCATTTTAATAATTATTTTTTGTTTTTCCTTGTTAGTTACAGGATTACCAAAAAATATCCCGGCATCTTCCATTCTGTCAAACGCATTTTTGTTAAACTCTTCTTTTAGCCTGAAAAATTCGTGTTTATTTGTATTTATATACTTATCATCACTTATCTCGATATTAACCAATTCAGATAATTTCTTCATACTTAATAATTCGTATTTATATTGATTGTTCTCATCATATAAAACTATTATCAAGCCGGGAAGACCGGAAAACTTATAAGGTCCTTCACTCAACGGAATCTCGTCGGTAAACCAGGCAGTGTAATTTCTTCCGGCAAAATAACAGTCTGCCTCTCGGCATATATAATTACCAATCTTTTTTGTATTATTTTTTATTACCCAATTAAATAAACCCACAGAATCAACATATTTAAAATTATCAAGTAAAATATCTTCGGTAACCGTTATCTTTCCTTTCGGATAATTTTTGAAAATGTGTTCGTTAAAATGAGTATGAGGTAAATCCATACCAAACATTTTTTTTGCACTTAAACTGTCCGGATTTTTATACTCGGGATTATTCATGTTTTTTATAAAAACAGACTTAAGAGAATCCTGTTTATATAAACCGGAACTGATAAATTCTGAAATTTTATCACCGATAAATAATATCATTTCCTCTTGTTTAATAAGTTCAATATCTGTTGAATCAGGCTGATATGTCAGTAAGTAGGTGCATTTATATTTTGCTTCATCAAGTTTTATTTCATTAGAAATTTGAGCAAATAAACTAATTGCAGTTATTATTAAAACGACTGTTAAAATTATTTTTTTCATTTTTTTAAATAAATATTCTGCCTTTATCCAATCGGAAATACTACAAGATAAAACAAAAAAATAACAATCCAAAAAATTTCGGTATTAAAAAAAACATTTCATTGCTAAATATTAAATATAATAAGATAGCAGCATCCAAAAAATAAATAACTTTTTTAATAAATTATTCGGGAATTAACACAGCATTTTTTTAGGACAGTATATGAAGAAAAGCTGAAAAAAAACTTCTTTTCATTCTTTTCAATCTTTCCTCTCGGAACGTTTCCGAGCATGTTCATCTAAAATGATTTTTCGCAATCGAATGGATTTTGGAGTTACTTCAATATATTCATCTTTTTTAATGTATTCCATACATTGTTCCAATGAAAATTTTATTGCCGGTGCAATGGAAGACTTATCATCTGTTCCTGCTGCTCTGACATTACTTTGTTTTTTTGTTTTTGTAATATTAACCAAAATATCATCATCACGAGTGTTTTCGCCTATGACTTGTCCGGCATAAACTTCTTCACCCGGATCAACAAAAAATCGACCTCTGTCTTGTAATTTATCTATTGCATAAGGAATTGAAGTTCCGGTATGCATAGTAATTAACGATCCTTTTTTACGAGTTTCAAGAATACCTTTCCACGGTTCGAATCCTTTAAAACGATGTGCCGAAATAGCTTCGCCTTCGCTTACGGTTAAGATTGAGTTGGACATTCCGATTAGTCCTCTTGCCGGAATAGAAAACTCCAGATGCATTCTGTCATTTTTGTTCTCCATATTCACAATTTCACCTTTCCGTTTTGTAACAATTTCAATTACTTTTCCGGAAAATGATTCAGGAACCTGAATGGTAAGTAATTCTATCGGTTCACATTTTACCCCGTCAATTTCTTTTGTAATTACCTGCGGTTGACCAAGTTGAAATTCATAACCTTCGCGACGCATCGTTTCTATTAAAATTGATAAATGCAAAATACCTCTTCCGTAAACTAAAAATTTATCGGCAGAATCTGTATCTTCGACACGCAGTGCTAAGTTTTTTTCAATTTCTTTATATAGCCGTTCTCTTAAATGCCTCGAAGTAACGTATTTTCCTTCTTTCCCGAAAAACGGTGATGTGTTAATTGTGAACAACATACTCATAGTAGGTTCGTCAACTTTACGAAATTTTAATCCTTCGGGATTGTCAATATCTGTAAAAGTATCTCCGATATCAAAACTGTCGGGTCCCAATATGGCACAAATTTCTCCTGCTTCTAATTCAGAATGTTTGATTCTCTCTTTACTTAAACCTTCAAATCGGTATAATTCTTTAACTTCTGATTTTTCAATACTGCCGTCTTTTTTTACAACGGCTATTTTTTGTCCGGGTTTAATACTCCCTCGCGTAATTCTGCCTACGGCAATTCTTCCGAGATAAGAAGAATAATCTAAAGACGTTACCTGCATTTGAAACGGTCCTTCTTTTTTTTCGGGTGCCGGAATATGTTTAATAATAATATCTAACAAATAACTGACATCAGTTGCCGGGTTAAGCCAATCATCAGACATCCACCCTTGTTTTGACGAACCGTAAACAACAGGAAAATCCAATTGATCTTCGGTAGCATTTAAACTGAACATTAAATCAAAAACATCTTCATAAACTTCTTCGGGAGTACAATTCGGTTTATCCACTTTATTGATTACTACAATCGGTTTTAATCCGAGTTCAATTGCTTTTTGCAAAACAAATCGTGTTTGCGGCATCGGGCCTTCAAAGGCATCAACCAATAATATGACACCGTCGGCCATATTCAACACACGTTCAACTTCTCCTCCGAAATCCGAGTGACCGGGAGTATCGATAATATTAATTTTAACATCTTTATATCTTACCGAAACATTTTTTGACAAAATGGTAATTCCTCTTTCACGTTCCAAATCATTGGAGTCAAGTATTAAATCTTTAACTTCCTGATTATCTCTGAATAATTTTACCTGATGTAATATTCTGTCAACCAGAGTAGTTTTGCCATGATCAACATGAGCAATAATTGCTATATTTCTTATACTTTGCATTCTTTCTAAATTAAAAAGTTCGCAAAGGTAAGACTTGAAACGACACAAACAAAAAAAGAGACAGCAAAGTCCCTTTTTTATTTTTTAAACGTTATACAATTACTATTCAACAATCTCTACCCACCCGAAAATATCTTCTTCATCTCCGGTTTGAATTGCCTGTAATTTTTCATATAATAGGGTAGAAATTTTTCCCGGCTTATCACCGTAGGTATAAATTTTCCCGTTTTCATTATCAGTTATTTTGTTAATCGGGCTTATTACTGCTGCTGTTCCGCAAGCTCCTACTTCTTCAAATGTTTCTAATTCTTTTAATTCTACTTGTCGTCGTTCTGTTTTTAATCCCATATGTTCGGCTAAAGTAATTAAACTTTTATTTGTAATTGACGGTAAAATAGAATCAGATTTCGGGGTAATGTATGTATTATTTTTTATCCCGAAAAAATTAGCCGGTCCGCATTCATCAATATATTTCTTTTCACGTGCATCTAAATACAAAACATTTGCATAGCCGTCATCATGGGCTTTTTTAATAGAAGCTAAACTTGCAGCATAATTTCCGCCGACTTTAAATTTCCCTGTTCCGAGAGGTGCGGCACGATCGTATTCTCGGGTAATCAACATTGAAACAGGACTGAATCCGTCTTTAAAATAAGGACCTACGGGTGTAACAAATATAATCAGCAAATATTCATTTGCCGGTTTAACTCCGACTTGCGGTCCTGTTCCGAATAATACGGGTCTTATATATAAAGATGCACCTTTACCGTAAGGCGGAATAAAACGTTGGTTTTTTCTGATAACTTTTTTTACCATTTTTTTAAACAATTCAATCGGTACTTCAGGCATTAAAATTCCTTTTGCAGAACGTTGCAGCCGTTTTGCATTTTCTTCCCATCGAAATAAGCGCACTTTCCCGTCTTTTCCTTTAAATGCTTTTAATCCTTCAAATGCTTCTTGTCCGTAATGTAATGCTGTAGCTGCCATGTGTATCGAAATATTTTCGGAAGAACTCACTTCAATTTTTCCCCATTCTCCGTTTCTGTAGTAACATCTTACATTATAGTCAGTTTTTACATACCCGAATCCTATCTCATTCCAATTTATTGTTTCCATATAAGAAAAATTTAATATGTGATTTAATAAAAAAATTTACAGTGCAAAAATACAAAAAAATAAAGCACATTTAGCAATGTTTAAAAACAAAAAGGTTTTGCTTAATTGCAAAACCTTTTTGTTAATCTTCGGTAATGAGTGATTTAATACGTTCAATTTGCACTTCTTTATTAACTGTTCGCATTCGTCGTGCAGTTTTGGTAAAATATTGATGCACAGATAAAAATTTTACCTGTAATTTATTCCAATCATTAAACGATCCGATAAGTCCCTGAACTTTTAATTCTTGATATAAAGCATCAGAAACCGGTATCATATCTCTTCTTCCCAAATAATCCAAATCAGCATCGGCAATTATTTCCTGAAGAATAGTTGTTGGTTTCGGCGGCAATTTTGTTGCCATAATAATTCCCTGAATGGTTTCAATCTGTTCTTTATCATAACCGAAATCAGGCAATATTTGTGCGGCTATTTTACATCCTCTTTCTTCGTGGTCGACAGCACCGACAATTTGCCCGAAATCATGGAATAATGCTGCTGTTTTTAACAGTAACATTTCTTCTTCATTAACACCTTCGCCGTAACCGATGATTTCAACGCCAATAGTAACATCAATCGTATGTTTGTAATTATGATAGTATAAATGTTTCGGCAATTCACGTTCTAACCGGTCTAACACATAATCATTTAAATCTTCAAATTTTATAATTTGAAATTTTGTTCGAAATGCTTTATTAGGAATTTTCCCTCTGCCGTCAACTGATAAATCCGGTCTGTAGCCTTTTACCATATATACAGGCACATCACCTTTGTATTTTACAGGCATTTTTAATCTGAATTCACAAGCAAAAAATTCTTTAATAAACTCATAGGTCATTCCCGATACACTTATTTCAGAAGGATTACAAGCAGATTCAATACGACTTGCAATATTAGCTGTATCACCTTTTATATCATAAGATATTTTTCTTTTTCCGGAAACTACAGCAGTAACAGGTCCGGTATGTACTCCAAAAGTTAAATCCCAAATTTTCCGGTTATTTTTTTTCGATTCTGCCTGAAGATTTTTTAAATAATCCTGCATTTCCAAAGCAGCCATAATAACTTCAATCGGATTTGTCCTGTTTTTTTTCGGTATTCCTCCGGCACACATATAAGTATCTCCGATAGATTTCACTTTTTGAAGATTATTGCGATCAACAACTTCATCAAATTGAAAAAAGAAACTGTCTAATTCATCAATTAATGCTTCTGCATTCTGTTCTTTTGACAACTGCGTAAAACCTTTAATATCAGAAAACATAACAGTAACCATCTTATATCTTAAAGACGAGGTTTTTTTCACCTTTTTGTCCATTTGCTTTTTAGCATCTGCAGGCAAAAAAGAAAGCATTTCCTGTTGACGATCGTTCTCTTCTCTTAATTGTTCATTTTGTTCAACTAATTCAGAATTAAGTTTTTCTAATGCTTCAATTCGTTCTTTAAGAACTTGTGTTTCATTTATTAACTTTTTTAAATCGTTACTGCCGCTCATTGATATAAAGTTTACTATTTAAAGGATTGTAAAAATATATAAAAAAGCGGAATATTTCAATTTTATTTGGTTTAATATACTTTATCGTTGATAAAATGACAAAATACTTGAATATTCCGATAATTTTTATTAAATTTGAAGTTTAAATACCCTAACTGTTTAATATTATGAACTATAACAGACCTATTATAATTCCTTGGGATTTTTCAGAATTAGCAGAATTTGCTTTACAATATGCTGAAAAATTCGCAAAAAAAATTAATTGTGATATTATTTTATTACATATCGTAAAAAATTCATCGGATATTGAACAGGCAACAGAAAAAATGAATGCTGCGATTGAAGAACATTTGGAGAAATATGGTATCAAACCAAAATTTGTTGTACGAGAAGGAAGCATTTTTACAGATATAAATAAACTTATTGAAGATGAAAATGCTCTGTTTGCAATAATGGGTACACACGGAATCAAAGGAATGCAAAAATTTACGGGAAGTTGGGCCTTAAAAGTTATTATCGGTTCTGAAGCACCTTTTATTGTTGTACAAGATTCTCCAGGTTCAGAAACAATGAATAATGTTGTTTTTCCTGTAGATTTTAAATTTTCCGAAAAAGAAAAGTTGGTATGGGCTGAATTTATTTATAAATATTTTAAAGCAAAATTCCACTTATGTTATATAGAATCTTCCGATCCTATTTTTAAAAAGAAAATTACGGCAAATATTATCACTGCCAAAAAATTCCTTACAAGTAAGGATGTAAATTATGAAGTTATAAAACTTGAAGGTAAAAATTTGTATGATGAAACACTTATTTTTTCAGAAAAAATAAATGCTGACTTAATTATGATTACTACGACAAAAAATATCAGTTTTCATGATTATATGCTTGGTGCTTCCGAACAAAAAATGATTGCTAACGAAAATAAAATTCCGGTAATGACAATTAACCCTCGAAAAGATCTAACCAAATTCAAAGGGTTTAATTAAAATATGAATTCATTCATCAAAATTAAGTCAGGGCTTCACATAAAATGAAGCCCTTATTTATTATAAAAATAATTGTTATAAAAAATTTACGCCCTTCTGATAAACTATCATTAAATTTTTAAATTTGCAGCAAAAATAAAACAATGGCAGATACAGATAAATTTAAAAAAGTTATTGCACACGCAAAAGAATACGGTTTTGTTTTTCAATCAAGCGAAATATATGACGGATTAAGTGCGGTTTACGATTATGGTCAAAACGGTTCAGAACTGAAAGACAACATCAAACGCTATTGGAAAGACTCCATGGTGAAACTGCATGAAAACATTGTAAGTATTGACTCGGCTATTTTTATGCATCCTACAGTTTGGAAAGCATCCGGACACGTCGGGGCATTTAACGACCCTCTTATCGACAATAAAGATTCAAAAAAAAGATACAGGGCAGATGTTTTAATTGAAGATTTTGTTGAAAAAATTAACGCTAAAATCAATAAAGAAATTGAAAAAGCAAAAAAACGTTTCGGTGAAAGTTTTGACGAAAACCAATTCAGAGAAACTAACAACAGAGTTTTGGAACGTCAGAAAAAAATTGACGAAATTAATGCTCGTTTAACCAAAGCTGTTTCCGAAGGAGATTTAGCCGAAATAAAACAAATAATTATTGACAACGAAATAAGTTGCCCTGTTTCGGGAAGCAAAAATTGGACTGATGTTCGTCAGTTCAATTTGATGTTCGACACAAAACTCGGTTCCGTAAGTGAAGATGCCGATAAAATTTATCTGCGTCCGGAAACAGCACAAGGAATTTTTGTAAATTACCTGAACGTACAAAAAACAGGTCGAATGAAACTTCCGTTCGGAATTGCTCAAATAGGTAAAGCGTTCAGAAATGAGATTGTCGCCCGACAGTTTATTTTCAGAATGCGCGAATTTGAACAAATGGAAATGCAATTCTTTATTCGACCCGGAGAAGAAGATAAATGGTTCGACTATTGGAAAAATTTAAGAATGCAATGGCATTATATTCTCGGATTAGGCGAAGAGAATTATCGTTTTCACGACCACGAAAATTTGGCTCACTATGCTAAAGCCGCTACTGATATTGAATTTAACTTTCCCTTTGGATTTAAAGAATTAGAGGGTATTCACTCCCGTACTGATTTTGATTTATCGCAACATCAAAAATTTTCCGGAAAAAAATTGCAATATTTTGACCCCGAAACTAATTCATCCTATGTTCCCTATGTTATAGAAACATCAATCGGTGTTGACAGAATGTTTCTTACCGTGCTTTCAACCGCTTTCACGGAAGAAATTATTGAAAAAGAAGACGGAAAAAGCGAAATTCGTACTGTTTTAAAAATACCGCCGGCTTTAGCACCGGTAAAAGCGGCTGTTTTGCCTTTAATAAAAAAAGACGGTTTGCCCGAAAAAGCAAGAAAAGTTCTCAATTTACTGAAATACGATTTCAATTGTCAATACGAGGAAAAAGATTCTATAGGCAAGCGATACAGACGGCAAGATGCAATCGGAACACCTTTCTGTATAACAATTGATCACCAAACATTGAAAGATGACACCGTAACATTAAGATACAGAGACTCAATGAAACAAGATCGAGTAAAAATTGAAGATTTGCCTTTACTCATTGATTCAGAAGTTAACTTTAAAAATTTGTTTAAAAAACTTTCTGTCTGATTTTGCAAATCGAAAAAATCAATATACCGGAATACCCGTTGCTGTTGGCACCTATGGAAGATATTACCGACAGAAGTTTCAGATTGTTGTGCAAATCTTTCGGTGCAGATTTGCTCTATACGGAATTTGTTGCTTCTGAAGCCCTTATCAGAAATATTGACAAATCGTTGAAAAAGCTGCAAATTGATGAAGCAGAACGTCCGACAGGTATTCAAATATACGGACATCGAATTGATGCTATGGTTGAAGCTGCAAAAATTGCAGAAGAGGCTAAACCCGATTTAATCGACATTAACTACGGTTGTCCCGTTAAAAAAATTGCAAATCGCGGTGCCGGTGCAGGAATGTTGCAAGATATTCCTAAAATGATTGAAATGACCAAAGCAATTGTCAATGCAGTAAAATTACCGGTAACCGTAAAAACACGTTTGGGTTGGGATTCTGACAATTTAGTAATTGATAAAATTGCCGAACAACTGCAAGACACAGGAATTAAAGCTCTTACAATTCATGGCAGAACACGTACACAACTTTATAAAGGAACTGCCGATTGGACATTAATCAAAAAGGTAAAGCAAAATCCGAGCATTCATATTCCTGTTATAGGTAACGGTGATATTTTCGACGGATTTTCTGCAAAAAATGCGTTTGACAAATATAAGGTTGACGGCATTATGATCGGAAGAGCAAGTATCGGAAAACCTTGGATTTTCAGAGAAATAAAACATTACTTGAAAACAGGCGAAATATTACCCGAACCGTCAATTAACGAAAAAGTTGAAATTGCCAAACTGCATTTTCAAAAATCAATTGCATTAAAAGAAGGGAAAAAGGGTATTTTTGAAATGAGAAGACATTTTGCACTTTATTTTAAAGGTTTAAAAAATTTTAAAGAACTTCGATTAAAATTATTAACTTCGACAGATGAAAATCAAATTTCAGCTTTATTGGATGAAATAAAACAAAAATACGGAGAACTTAATAACACTTACAATGCTGAATAATAAATTTTTAATTTTCATTTCGGTACTTGCGGTTGCAGCGGTCATAATTGTTTCTTTACAATTAGAAAAAAAAAGTCGAAAACTTCCGCCTGTAATAAATGCTCTTCCTGCCGAAGTTTCATATTTTTTAGAAACCGATGATTTTAATTACTTTTTAAATAAGATTTCAAAAAATGAAGCTCTGAAAGAAATTTTAGAAAAAAATGATATTACTGAAAAAACTTTTCGGAATATTACTTTTTTAGATTCTTTGCTTCATCAAAACAGGAAAATAAAACGTTTTTTCAACCAAAAAAGTGTAATTATATCAGCACACCCGACAGGAATGGGAAAAAATGAATTTTTATTTATTGCGGGAGCAAATTCCGATGATAAAAACATTATCAGCCAAACTATAAAAAACATTAAATCTGCAACAAATTCCGGCACTTCAAATTTTGCCGGAGCCGGAATTATAAAACAAAATTTCAAAAATCACAAAACAATTTATTATACTTTTTACAAGAATTATCTTCTGATGAGTTTTTCGGAAATTATGATTCAAAAATCAATAAAAAACATCAACAGCGGAGTCGGATTAGCTGATAATAAGGCGTTTAAAAAATTATATCAAAAGACTGAAAACCAAGATGATGCTCAACTTTTTATTAATTACGAAACTCTTTTTTCAAATACCGGAAGTATTTTTAACAATTCATTTAAAAACGAATTGAAACTTTTACAAAATACCGCTTATTGGTCTGCTTTTAATATTTCTTTAAAACGCAAACGCCTGAAATTAACCGGACATACAATTTTGAAACCGGAAATGCAGTTTCTTTCAATTTTTAAAAACACACAACCTCAAAAAAATAAGGTTTTAAATCTGTTACCGGAAAAAACATCCTTTTTTCTGACATTAAATATTAAAAGCGGTAATTATTTTAAATATAAATACGAGGATTTTTTAGCAAGAGTAAAACAGTTAAATGATTTTCAAATTAACTTGGCAGAATTTTATAAAACATACAAAATAAAAGAAGATGAAACTGATTTATATTCCGTTACAGATAATGAAATTGCGTTAATAAGAGAAGACATAAATAAAAACGGGAAAAATCCGAGAGAATATATTTTTATAAATTTTAACGATAAATCTAAAACCGAAAAATTCTTTAATCAAGTAATTTCTAAATATTGCAAAAAGAATAATATTGAAACTTCTTCATATTATGAAACTTATAAGACAGAAGAAGACAATTATACAATTGCAAAACTTCCTGTTGATAACATCCCAGAAATATTCTACGGAATAATTTTTCAAAATATAAATGCAAAATATTACACTTTAATAGACGATTTTATAATTTTCGGAAAATCTGCTTCTGATTTAAAGGAAATCATTAATTCATTTGAAAAAGATAAAACTTTTAAACGAAAATCACCCAATTACGAATTTATAAAATCACTTCCGGATGAATCCAATATCAGTTTTTATATTGATATAAGCCATTCTGCAAAAAATATTGAAAATTCTTTACAGAAAAAGTTATCTGAAAAATTTGATAAAAATCTTTCTTCATTAAAACGCGTTCAGGGACCGGCTGTTCAAATTATTTTTGATTCTTATCCGGCATATACGACAGTTGACATCGGATTAAATTCATTAACCCAAGAAATTTCGGAAACCGTTTGGGAAGTGCGTTTAGATACATTAATCGAAACAAAACCGTTTATTGTAATAAATCATAATACCGATGAAAAAGAAATTGTTATTCAAGATGTCGCAAATAAAATTTATCTTATCGATAAAAATGGTAAAATTCTGTGGACAAGGCAATTAGACGGTAAAATAATCAGCAATATTTATCAAATTGATTATTATGAAAATAAGAAACTTCAACTTCTTTTTAATACCGAAAGTAAAATATATTGTATCGACAGAAAAGGAAATTGGCTGGAAGGTTATCCCGTAAAATTAAAATCAAAAGCAACATGCGGTATTTCTTTGTTTGACTATGATCAAAACAGAAATTACAGAATTTTTGTAGCTTGTGCCAACAAATCTGTTTATTTATTTGATAAAAACGGTGAAATAATTTCGGGATGGAATTTCGATAAAACAAAAAGTTATGTTACGCAATCAATAAAACATTTTAAAAACGGCGATAAAGATTATATAGCTTTCAGAGATCGAAACAACTTATATTTACTTAACAGAAAAGGAGAAATACGTGTAAAACCCGAAGTTAACATATCAATTTCAAAAAATACGGAAATTTGGTTTACGGAAGATAACATTAATGATAAAGCACATTTTTCAATAAGCAATCCTGCCGGTATTGTTTATTCGATATATGAAAACGGCAAAATTAAAAAAAACTCCTTTAAAACATACGCAAGAGACCACTATTACGTTTATAAAGATATAACCGGAGATCAAGTGCCCGAATATATTTTTACGGATAAAAACCAAACGGACGTTTATGACGGAATAAGCAAAAAACGTTTATTTTCATATGCTTACGATGAAGACTTAAAAACAAATGTTACAGTATATGAATTTAATGAAAATGACATCCGTCTCGGAGCAAGTTCCGAAAATAAAATATACCTGATAAATAATAAAGGAAACTTATGCAAAGGATTTCCTTTAACCGGAACCGGATTATTCAGCATTACAGTATTTGATAACAACCCTGAATTTTCTCTGATTACCGGAAACAAAGATAATTACTTGTATAAATATAACATTAAATAAAAATTTTGTAACTTTGCAATTGACCTTTTAACCAAATCTTAAATAACAATGAAAAATCAGATAAAATCTTTTATCTCGGTTGTATTAATATTTATTGTAATTATTTCTTTCGATTCCTGCAGAAAAAATTTTTCGCTCAACGAATTTGATAATTTAACAACCGATTCCCTTCATTTCGAAGGCAGTTTTGCTGCTCCGATAGTTAATACAGAACTTACTTTAATAAATTTTTTACCGAAAACAGATTCCTCGCTTTGGGCAGAAGTGGACGATAACAATTTAATACATTTGAGAATGTACTATAAAAATTTATTGTCACCTACATTTTCAGAAATCTATCCGCTGGCAATTACTCCGGCACCGGCAGGAACTCCGGTACCCGCAGATACTTTTGCCATACAGACAGATACATCAAAAATGAAAGTGTATAATAACTTATTGTCCGGCAAACTCTTTTTCCAAAATCCGTCAATAACCTTCCATATTGATAATTATATTCCTATTGTTACATTTTTTAAGATGGATACTTTAACATTCCATCAAGCAGACGGAACTGCACTGAGTCATACAAGTCATAATGAATTTACAATTGCAGCTCCGACTGTTGCAGGAACAAGTGCACATACTGATATTGTTCTTGATACTACAGAAGTTCCGGTTCTTTCACAGGTATTTTCTCCTGTTCCGCGATTTATATCATTTTATCTGTCTTCAGGAAGTCATACAACGCAAACATTGCCGTTTAATATTACCGGAGACGAGAAAATGAACATTGATGTTGACATTGACCTTCCTTTAGATGCCAAATTAGACACAATTGTAATGACTGACACAATGAATTTTACATTGTTTAATGATGAAAGAATAAAATCAGCAACATTAAAAATAAAATTTAATAACGGTTTCCCGATTGACGGACTGGCACAAATATATTTTGCAGACTCAACAGCAACAGGAGAAACAGGAAATATTATTGATTCTGTTTTTACGGATACGCAACTAATTAACATTTCTGATGAGGGATGGCACCTTAAAGCTGCAGAAACTGATTCTCAGGGTATTGTAACTGTTCCGCATGAAAGTGATATATTTATTTTCTTAGATCAAACCAGAGTTCAAAATTTAATTCAACGACATGCCTCTAAAATGATTATTAGGGGAAATTTAAATTCCTATATGCAAAATACCGGATTATTTATAAAAATTCTCGGAGACTATGCAATGGGAGTTCAAATTGCCGTAAAACTTGATTTTGATGCATCAACAAATAACAATTAACTTTTTTCTGAAAATAATGAAACAGTTTAAACATATAATTACACTCATTCTGATAAGTACACTTTTTTTCTCTTCTGCATTTTCGCAAAGACTAACTTCTTATTGGATGCAACACCTACCTCAAGGCACATACCTGAACCCGGCAAAGCAAACCGGTTGTAAAGTTTTTATCGACATTCCCGTTCTTCCGAATTTTGACATAAATGTAACCCATTCCGGATTCACAATTAACGATGCAATTAAACCCAGACCTTATACGCAGAATTTATTTATGATTGATTTAGACGGTATTGAAAAGGCATTAAAAACAGGTAATAATATTAACCTTGAAACAGAATTTTCTTTACTGAATATCGGAATCACTTTAAGAAATGATATGTATATCAGTTTCGGTATGAACTATAAATTCTCAGAATATTTTGAATATCCAAAAGCTTTAATAGAATTAAGAAGAGGAAATTACCGAATAAACGGAACTCCTTTAGCTTTTGATTTTAAACAAAATTTAGATTTACACAGAGAAATTTATATCGGTGTGTCAAAAAACTTTAATAATACACTTTATTTGGGTGCAAAATTAAAATATCTGTCCGGTTATGCTAATATAAAAACAAGTAAAATGAATTTGGAATGGTACACCGATATAAAAACCGAAAATATGTATGATTGGACATTTAATTCCGATTTTGATATAAAAGCTGCAAGTATTATTCCTTGGAATTTTACGGATTCTGTCGGGCAAATTAACGGAATTAATGTCGATACCACATTACTTAACAATCCGACTTCTGATTTATCAAGTTTTATTTTTCCGAAAAATACAGGTTTAGGTGTTGATTTGGGAATTGAATATAATATGGATAATCGATTAACTTTATCGGCGTCATTAATTGATTTCGGCTTTATTAAATGGAAAACAAGTCCTAAAATAATGACTCAAAAAGCAACATTTACATTTTCCGGATTAGATATAGCAAAATATATCGGTAATTTGAATGATACAACCGGAGCCAACACAACACTCGGAGAGAAAATTAAAAATGATATGATTGATACCCTCTTGAATGTTTTTAATCCGAGCATTGAAGAAACATCATACACAACGGCTTTAAATTCTAAAATTTATCTCGGTGCAAATTTAAAAATCACCAATTGGCTTAGTACAGGATTATTATACAGAGGTCTGTTTTTTAATAAAAGTTTGATTTCTTCTTATACATTTTCTGCCAATACCAATTTTTTTAAAGCATGGTCCTATTCCGTTTCATATTCTGTTATGAATGCTTCGGCAAATAATATCGGAATGGGCTTGTCATACAAAGTCGGACCGTTTCAAATGTACCTGATAACCGATAATATTGCCGCTCCTCTTTGGGCTGTTAACGAAAGCAGTTTTTCCGATAATTTATTAAAAAATACCAAAACCGTAAATTTCAGTTTCGGTTTAAATTTTTTAATTTGCGGGCATAAATACGATATCGGTTTAATGGAATAATAACTTTAATTTATTTTCGTTACTTTATAATTATGAATTTAAGACAAATCATCAAACTTCCGGAATATAAGAAATACAAATACAAACCTTTGTATTACGATAAACGAAAAGAAATATTAGACGCAAAAATACAAAAAGCAAAAGACAAAAAAGAAGACATAGAAAAAGGAGAATACAGACCCGATTTTAAAGGTAAATTTCGCAGCTCTTACAGAAGAGAAATTACCAAAAAACAAAAACGAACAGCAAAAATTCGTTTTTTCCTTTTAATCATTTTTTTCTCTGTTTTAGCATACATTATCATACAAAAGTCAGATGTTTTAGGTAAAATATTTGACGTATTTTTAAACAAGTAAATTATTTACAAACCTTTATTATATCTATTAACTTTAATTTAAATATTATGAAAAAAAATTTCTTTAAAATTTCAACACTTCTGCTATTCGGAGTATTATTTGCATTTTCATCTTGTAAAAAAGACAATGCAGATACACAATCTGCCGAAGATGCCGCAAGAGGAAGTTACATTATGGCTGATGCTTTTGCTTTATCAAATGACGGAAGCGGTGGTGCAAAAGCGTTAAAAGCTCAATTTTCCGACTGTAAATTTACTTACAATCAACTCGACAACGGTTTTGAATTAACTTTCGATAATTGTACGGATGATGCCGGAATTACACGGAACGGTACAATCAGAATTACGGCTTCAGCAGATGCTTTTGATACAGAAGGTGCCGGTTCAATTACCATTGAATTTGTTAACTATACAGTTGATAATGAGGGTGTCTCAGGAAGCATTACGGCTACATTCAAATCCGGTGCTTTAGGCTTTTATTTTGATATAACGGCTAAAAACCTCAAATTAGATTATGCTGACGGAACCTCTGTTCTTTATAATACAGCAAGCCTGACATATGTTTTCAGTATTGCAAATAAATTCAGTTTAGAAATTTCCGGAAATTCTGACGGAATTAACAGAAACGGTGAACATTTTACAACTACTACTGAAAATATGAAAGTTGAATTCTTTGCAAGCACAGGTTGTCCGTATCCTACCGAAGGAACAATGACAATAAATATTGACGGAGAAAAACCGATTACACTTGATTTTAGCTCAGGAACTTGCGGTGAAATTACTGTCAGTCAAAAAGGTCATAAAGACGGCACAATTACAATTTTTTAAATTTAAACACCCTCCAAACATAAAAACGGATTGCGACAAACAATCCGTTTTTTATTTTATCAAAACAGATTTAAAAATATTTGGAATACAACATAGAAAGTTAATATTAAATTAACAATTGTAATCGTAATTGTTCTTAAAAATTTATTTAATATTGCACATAAATATAAACACTTTTATTATAAAATATGAAATTCGGAATTGTTGAAGTCCTAACCCTGCTTGGTTCATTAGGAATATTTTTATACGGGATGAAACTTATGAGTGAATCCCTGCAAAAGGTTGCCGGAGATAAAATGCGAAACATTTTAGCGGCAATGACTTCTAACAGGGTAAAAGGAATCTTTACCGGATTTCTGATTACGGCAATCATTCAATCTTCCTCGGCAACCACAGTTATGGTTGTCAGTTTTGTAAATGCCGGTTTGTTATCATTGGTTCAGTCTATCGGAGTTATTATGGGAGCAAATATCGGAACAACGGTAACTGCTTGGCTTATTTCAATACTCGGATTTAAAGTTCATATGACAACCATTGCCATACCAATAATCGGTGTTGGGTTTCCTTTGTTATTTTCTAAAAATACAAAAAGAAAATCTTGGGGAGAATTAGTTATCGGCTTCTCATTATTATTCATTGGTTTAGGATATTTAAAAGAATCTGTTCCTGATATTAAAAATAATCCCGAAATATTACATTTTCTCGGAAATTATACAGATTTAGGGTATTTATCGCTGTTATTATTTTTGGGAGTAGGAACTTTGCTGACCGTTATCATTCAATCATCAAGTGCTACCATGGCATTAACACTGGTTTTGTGTTTCAACGGAATTATTTCTTTTGAAATGGCTGCAGCTATGGTTCTCGGTGAAAACATAGGAACTACCATCACGGCAAATCTGGCAGCCATGGTAGCAAATGTTTCAGCAAAAAGAGCAGCACGGGCTCATTTTATTTTTAATGTATTCGGTGTTGTTTGGATTTTGATATTATTTTATCCTGTAATAAAACTGATAAATTATGTTGTTACAGAAATGGGGTTTGCATCACCATTAAGCAATCCGGCCTCAATTCCTGTTGCTTTATCAATATTTCACAGTGCCTTTAATATTACAAATACCTTTATTATGGTTTGGATGGTCGGACTTATTGAAAAAATTGTGATAAAAATGGTTCCGGATAAAGATTCTGACGAAGAATTTCGTTTACAATACATCAATATCGGAATGCTTTCTACTTCGGAATTAGGCATACTGCAAGCACGTAAAGAAATTTATGTTTACGGAGAACGGGTAACAAAAATGTTCGGTTTTGTGCGTGAACTTTTCATAGTAAAAAAAGATAAGAAACACGAAAAATTGGTTCAAAAAGTCGAAAAATATGAAGAAATTATCGACAGAATGGAAGTTGAAATTGCCGATTATCTTGCAAAAGTATCCGAAGGCGAATTAAGCGAATCTTCCTCTTTAAAAATCAGAGGAATGTTTGAAATAATTGATAATCTTGAAAGTATTGGTGATTCCTGTCATAATCTTGAGAAAGCAATGGTTCGAAAAAAAGAAGCAAAAATTGAATTTCCTAAAGAAATCTCGGATAACATACTGAAAATGTTTGATTTAATTGATAATTCTTTAGAAGAAATGCTGGTTAACCTTAATAAAGATTATAGTGAAGTTGATATCAGCAAAGCTAACGAAATTGAATCTCAAATTAATAAATATAGAAATGAATTAAGAAAAGACCACATTAAAAATGTCAAAGCTAAAAAGTACAAATACAAATCCGGAATTCTTTATAATGAATTATTTTCAACTTGTGAAAAACTGGGTGATTATGTTATCAACGTATCTGAATCTATAAGAGATTCCCAAATGTTATAATTTAAGAAAACACTTTAGCTAAAATTTCTAATGATTTTAATTTTCCCGGACGCTCTAAATGTAAATTATAAAAATCAATCATACTGCGAAGTAAAAATTTTCGTTCAAAATTACTTAATTTAAAACCTTTCTGATTAAAATTATTTAACTCTATCAATTCATAAAATTTACGACTTTTATTTTCATTTAAAAAATAAGGATGGTTCGGTTGACCGATAATAAATTTTGCTTTTTGTAAATCAAAAATCTTTTTAGAATCGGAATAATTATTTTTCGGCTTAACACCTAAGAATTCGGTAAGTCGATACAAAAAGAAAACATGAAAATTTCTGAAATCTTCCGTTTCATTATCCAAACTAATCACAGAATTATAAATAAAATCAAATAATTCTTTATCAGTCTGATTTTCCTGTAACATTTTTAATAAAAATTCTGCAAGAAATAAGCTTATTGTTTGTTTATAAATATCGAACGGTAAATTTATTAATACTTTGCCCGCCGAAATTTCTCTTATCTTCTGTAATCCTGTATTATTTTTATGATAAACCTGTAAATCTAAAAGATACATCGGTTGCAATACATTTAATATACTTTTTTTCTTTGCTGATACAGAAACAAAAAAAAGATACGATTGCAAACCGAATTCTCTTGTGAGAATCTTAAGTATCAATTTAGAATCAGAATACTTAAAACGATGTAACAAAATACCTTTTGTCTGATGTATCATAGTTTATTTCAGATATTAAAAAAACAAAGTTAGAACAATTAACCTGCTGAAAAACCTTTTTTTATTACATAATTTATGAAATTTCATGTTTTTTTGTATCTTTAAGAAATATAAACCTTAATTTTTTTCTATGAAACATCTTTTTTTAATTATTTTTTTATCCGTCTTTTTTCTTATTCCTGACTTCGGACAAGGAATAAAAGAACAAAAAGTAAAAACCAAAATCAATTCTGTTACCGTATATCTTTCGGGAGCCGAAATTCAAAGAAATAAAATACTTAATTTAAAAACCGGAAAAACGCGTCTTGTTTTTATAAATTTATCACCGAAAATTAAAACTAAAAGTGTTCGGATTACAACAAGTAAAGATGTTGATTTACTTGGAATTACAACTAAAATAAACTTTCTTGCAAAAGAAATCAATGCTCCGAGAACAAAACGGCTTAAAGATTCTTTAAGTTTAATTTCTGATAAAATTCAAGCTGTTTCGGATCAGTCAGATGCCTATAATATTGAAAAGAAAATGTTGCTGACAAATATTTCCATAGGCGGGAAAGACAAAGGTGTCAGTATAACAGACCTGAAACAAGCATCAGATTTTTACCGAACCAGAATTACCGAAATTAACACCAAACTAAGTAAGCTGAAAACGAAAAATAAAAAACTGAATACAAAATTTCAGAAAATAAAAAATCAATTAGCACAATTAAACAGTAATTTAAATTATTCTCGCTCGGAAATAAGTGTTTTAGTTTCCGCAAATACTGCAACTTCGTGTAAAATAGCATTAAAATATTTGCTGGACGATGCCGGTTGGTCTCCGTCCTATGATATTAAAGCAATTGATACTGATAAACCTGTTACGCTGGAATATAGGGCAAAAGTATATAACAATTCCGATATTGACTGGAAAAATATTAAAATTAAACTTTCTACGGCAGATCCTAATTTGAGTATCACAAAACCCATTTTAAATCCTTGGTATCTGCAATACAAAACATATTCATACAATTACGACAAAAAATACAGCAAATCTGAAGGCTATTTACAAAAGAAAATCCAATCAAGTAATATACCTTCCGTCGTTCAGGAAAATCAATTATCAGAAGAAAATGATATTTTCTCAAATACCTATGCCGAAGCAGAAGTTCCTGAATTAAGTGCAGAATTTAACATTAAAAAAACTTATGATATACCTTCTGACGATAAACCTTATATTGTTGATATAAATGAATATCAGTTACCCGCAACCTATAAAGATTATGCCGTTACAAAATTAGATAAAGATGTTTTTCTTTTAGCTCGCATAACCGGCTGGCAAGATTTAAACCTTATTGAAGGACCTGCAAATGTCTATTATGCAGGAACATACCTCGGTCAGTCATTTATTGATATACGAAATGTAAAAGATACTTTAGATCTTTCTCTCGGAAGAGACGGAAAAGTTCTGGTTACCAGAACAAAGTTGAAAGCATACAGCAGTTCTAAAATTATCGGAACCAAACGAAAAGAAACAATGACCTATGAATTAATTGCCCGTAACAACAGAAAAACCGATATTAATTTGCAAATTTTAGATCAAATACCGATTTCTCAAACCGATGAAATTGAAGTTAAAGTTTTGAATACTTCAGGTGCAGTTATGAATGAAACAACAGGAAAATTAAAATGGGAATTCAAATTAAAACCGAGCGAAACAAAAAAAATAACACTGTCATTTGAAATTAAATATCCGAAAAATAAAGAAATTCAAATTGAACAAAGAAAACAAAGACAAATACGGTATTTTTAAGATGTAAGTAACAAAATTTATTGATAAATGTATCCTCTCGCAATAAATTACTTACATTTGCTCAATAAACTTAAAATACTGATAAAATGAAACAACTTATTATTCTCGCTGTTTTTCTCTCAGCTTTTTTCTCTTCTTTTTCTCAAAAATCTTTAAATGAAAAAGAAATTAAAGAAATTAAAACTGCTTATCAATCAGATAATTCGTATTTAAAAGCTGTAACAAATGCCGTTTCAAACAATACAATCCAAAATTTGGCTCTAAACAGACAAAACATCGGAAAATTTGATCATGAATTCAAATATAAAGTCTCGGTAAAAGGTATCACCAATCAGAAATCTTCAGGAAGATGCTGGATGTTCACATCATTAAATGTGATACGCCCTAAAGCTATGCAAACATTGAAATTACCTTTGTTTGAATATTCTGAAAACTATCTTTATTTTTGGGATATTTTTGAAAAATCCAATTTATTTCTCGAAAGTATTATTGAAACAAGAAAATTAAAAACAGATAATCGGGAAGTTGAATGGTTGTTTAAAAATGTTGTCGGTGACGGCGGTGTTTGGAGTTCGTTCACAAATCTGGCTGATAAATACGGATTAGTTCCCAAAGAAGTTATGCCCGAAACCCATTCAAGTGAAAATACACGAGTAATGATTAAGTTAATCAGACGAAAATTAAGGGGCGATGCACTTCATCTCCGTTTAATGAAAGGGACTGATGATATTTTACGAAAAGCAAAATTAAATTCACTTAAAGATATTTACAAAATGCTTTGTATCAACCTCGGAGAGCCGCCGACGGAATTTTTATGGAGATATACCGATAAAAACGGTATTCTTACACCATATAAAAAATATACACCAAAATCATTTATGAAAGCATCTCTCGGAAATATTGATTATTCCGATTATATTATGTTAATGGATGACCCTACAAAAGAATATTATAAATTATATGAAATTCAGAAAGACAGAAATGTTATTGAAGGTGAAAATTGGACATTTATCAATCTGCCGGCAAAAGAAATAAAAAAATATGCTCTTAAATCCATACAGAACAATAAAGCCATGTATTTTTCATGCGATGTGGGAAAACAACTAAACAAAGACGAAGGACTCTTAGATACAGAAAATTATGATTACGAATCACTTTTTGGCGTTAAATTTGATATGAATAAAAAAGAACGCATTTTATCTCACGAAAGCGGTTCAACTCACGGTATGGCATTAGTAGGTGCCGATGTTGACCAAAGCGGAAAAATAACAAAGTGGTTACTTGAAAACAGTTGGGGAAAATCCTCGGGACATAACGGGTATCTGACGATGACCGACAGATGGTTTGATGAATATATGTTCCGTGTCGTTATTCTGAAACAATTTATTAACGAACAAACCCTGAAAATTCTGAAACAAAAACCAATTGTGTTACCGCCGTGGGATCCGATGTTCTCGGAAGATTTGTAACATAATTTTAAGCATGAAAAAAATAATTATTATTTTCGGAATTACAATAATTCTTGCTGTATTTTTGGGCAGTTGTAAAATAATGCAATCAAAAAAATTAGACGAAGTTCAATTAACCGAAGAATTTATTGACGGTAATATTTTTGCAGAAAGTATTGATTTCTATCAGCGATTCTTATATGACAATCCAAATGACGGAGACTTCAATTACAAAATGGGTTTTGCCCTGTTAAATACAAAAGGCAGAGAAAAAGAATCCATCGAATATTTTGAAAAGGCTAAAAATATATTTAATAAACCGGCAACTTTAAATCGTTATGTCGAAAGTTCTTTTCAATTAGCAAGAGCATATCGTTCAGCCTATCTTTTTGTTGCAGCTTTACAAGAATTAGCAAATCTTCGTTCTGTTGTTGAAAAAAATCCCGAAATTTTGGCAGTTATTAATCGCGAAATTTTCAAATGCGAATCCGGTAAACGCTTGTTTGAAAATAAAATAAGCTTTAAAATAACAAATCTCGGAGACAGTATAAATTCTGAATACAAAGATCACAGCCCGGTTATTTCTGCGGATGAATCTATTTTAATTTTTACTTCAAGAAGACCTGACGGTTGGGATGATAAAATTGATGAAGACGGAAACTACAATGAAGATATTTTTATAAGTGAAAAAGTTGACGGACATTGGACTAAAGCAAAAAGCATTAAAACAATTAATACAAAAAATCATGAAGCATCTTGCGGTCTTTCTGTTGACGGACAAACCTTATTTATTTACAAAGCTGATGATTACGGAAGCATTTATCAAAGTACATTTGAAAACGGAGAATGGAATACTCCCGTAAAATTAGGTCCGAATATCAATACAGAAGACAGAGAAACTCACGCTTCTATATCTGCCGACGGTAAAAAATTATATTTTACAAGCGACAGACCGGGAGGTTTCGGAGGTTTAGATATTTATGTTTCCGAAAAAATGAAAAACGGAATGTGGGGACCGGCACGAAATCTCGGCAAAGGCATTAATACAAAATACAACGAAGAAGGTCCATTCATACATCCCGACGGTAAAACATTATATTTCAGTTCAAAAGGGCATGAAAACCTCGGAGGTTACGATATTTTTAAATCAACAAAAACTGAATTCGGAACTTGGACTCCCGCTGAAAATATCGGTTATCCGATAAATACTGTCGGTGACGATATTTTTTACACACCCACTGCCGACGGACAACATGCCTATTATTCATCGCAAAGAAGTCCGGATGCAAGTGATAATGACATATTTTTAATTACTTTAGATTCTGTTAAACGCTCCGATATTACCGTTATGATTGGTTCTGTTTTCTCAAAATGCAGTTCCGAAATCCCAAACAATGTTAAAATTACGGTAAAAGATACCGAAACCGGGGAACAATATCAGATTAAACCGAATACGAAAAATAAACGATTTATTTTTATCGCAAAATGGGGAAAAACATATAAAATTGCCTTATCTGTAGGAAAAGAAATAATTTTTACCGATACACTGACAATTTCACCCGACAATGCACCTAAAATGATGAAATACAAATCAATAAGGTTAGATCCCGATATCCATTGTCAATAAAAAAATTATATCCTTTTTTCAGACAACAAACAATGCGGAGGTTGAGTACCCCGAAATAAACAAAAGACCAAAAGAAAAACTTAACTTTGACTTTCCTGAAAGTGTTTGATCGATATTAGCATAATAATTCTTGTATTTTACGCTTGAATCTGTGCTCGTAAATTTGAAGGAAAACATTTGTCGGTAAAAAATAAAACTTTACCTTTGCAGTCATTTTTTAACTAAAATAAATAATAATATGCCTGTAAAGATCAGACTAGCAAGACACGGCCGCAAAAGAAGGGCGTTCTACTACATTGTTGCTGCAGACAGCAGGGCACCGCGTGACGGTAGGTACATTGAGAGAATCGGTTCGTATAATCCGAATACCGATCCTGCCTCTATTGATCTGAATTTCGACAAAGCTTTAGGCTGGCTTCAAAACGGAGCCGTTCCTACGGATACTTGTCGAGCAATCCTTTCATATAAAGGGGTTATGTATAAAAACCATCTTTTAAAAGGAGTTACCAAAGGTGCTTTGACTGAAGAAGAAGCAGAAAGCAAATTCAGTTCTTGGTTGAAAGACAAAGAACAAAAGATTCAAGCCAAAGCAGACAAACTGAAAGCTGAAACAAAAGCTGAAAGAGAAACTCGCTTAAAAATTGAAGAAGAAATCAATAAAGCGAGAGCCGAAGAAATTGCTGCAAAACGAACTCCGGTAACGGAAGAAGTTGAGCAAGCAGAAGAACCGGATAGTGAAGCTGCGGCTGAAGAAACTGCTGTTGAAAAAGATGTAGTTGAGGAAGTTAAAGCGGAAACAAAAGAAGTTGAAACGAAAACAGAAGATGTAAAAGCAAAAACAGAAACTCAAGAAGTTACTGAAACAAAAGAAGAAACTGAAGAGAAAAAAGAAGACTAATTTTATGAAACCGATTTCAGAACTTAATTTAGTTACAATCGGTGAAATTATAAGAACTCACGGATATAAAGGTGAGGCAGTCATCAAACTTTCAGTTAACTTTGAACAATTAAATTTAACGGAACTTATTTTCCTGATTATTGACGGAAATAAAGTTCCGTTTTTCTTTTCATATCCGCCGAAATCATATAAAAAAAGCGGATTACTCGTAAAATTAGAAAATATTGATTCTGACAAGGAAATTAATAAATTGATAAATCTTCCTGTTTTAACAGAAGAAAAAAATATTTTACCTGAAACAAAGAATCAAGAAACGTCAATTCCCGAAGGTTTTACTGTTTATAATCGTGAACAACTTATCGGAAAATCCGGAGAATATATTAATATTCCTTCAAATCCTGTAATTACCGTTTATTCCGAAAATAATACAGAAATTCTTATTCCGTTAAATGAGCAATTTCTCAAAGAAATAAACTATAAAAAAAAAGTTATTATCTTTGACTTACCCGACGGATTAATTGACCTAAACGAATAATATGAGAAAAATTATTTCTTATAATGTAAACGGTATCAGAGCTGCACTTAAAAAAGGTTTTGCCGAATGGCTGACCGATGAAAATCCGGATATTGTTTGTATTCAGGAAACCAAAGCACAACCCGAGCAGATTGATTCTGAATTATTTAAGTCATCAGGATACGAATCGTATTGGTTTTCGGCTCAAAAAAAGGGGTACAGCGGAGTCGGAATTCTAACAAAAATAAAACCCGACCATATTGAATACGGCATGGGAATTGAAAAATACGATAATGAAGGCAGATTTATACGAGCTGATTACGGTGATGTTTCGGTAATAAGCGTATATCATCCGTCCGGCTCAAGCGGCGATTTAAGACAAGCATTTAAAATACAATGGCTTTCAGATTTTCAAAACTACATAAAAGAATTACGAAAAACACGACCTAATTTAATTATTTCCGGGGATTATAACATTTGCCGACTTTGGATTGATATTCATAACCCCGAGAAACAACAAAAAACATCCGGCTTTTTACCCGAAGAACGCGAATGGTTTCAATCTTTTATTGATAACGGATTTATCGACAGTTTTCGAAAATTTAATGAAGAACCGCACAATTACAGCTGGTGGAGTTACAGAGCAAATGCCCGCAACAATAACAAAGGATGGCGTATTGATTACCACATGGTAAGCAAAGAATTTGAGCTGAAAATAAAGGGAGCGTCCATACTTCCCGATGTCAAACATTCTGACCACTGTCCGGTAGTTCTCGAAGCTGACTTTTAAAGAATCTAAGTTTCCCGAAACATTAAATTTAAGCAAACTCAGAAGTAAAAAACGGCTCGAAATATTTCAAACCGTTTTTCATGAATTTTCAGCCTTTTAAAGATTCTCAGGTTTATCTTTTTTATCAACTTGTTTATGATAAAAATCGGAAACTTTATCGCCCATATTACTTAAAAATCCTTTAGTTTTTTCGGCAAATTCAGTAAATTTTTTATCTAAGGTATCAATAATATTATCGGTTTGATATTTTTCTTTAAAAGCATTCATCTCGCTTTCAAACTTATCATCCGACACTTCTTTTAACTTTTCGAGATCGGCATCAAAATTAACCTTCTTTTCTTCCATTTTTTTAATCTCAGCCTCAAGTTCTTTGCGTCTTTTTTCGGCATACAGTTTCGATTTTTCAATTTTGGTTTCTAACTCCTTAGAAATTATTCCTGCTTCTTTTATAAAAAATTCTTTTGGTTCCATAGTTATAAATTTATTTTTTTAAATTTCTCTCAAAAATACGAAAAATACAAATGCAAATCAAGTTAATGTGCAGTTAAAAGTAATTTTTAAATGAATTTTTAGTAGTTTTACCGATAATATGAAAAATCCTATTCAAATACTTTTTTTATTCGGAATAATATTTCTTGTTTCTTTCGGATGTAAACAACCCGAAAAAACTGCTCCGCTTTTGCCGCCCGAAAAAAATTTAACAATTGATTTTTCTTATTTTACAACACCCGGCAATGAAACAGGATTTTATGCACATGCATTTAATACAACACTTTCGTGGACATATCTATTGAACGATTCTTTGCAATTATATAAAAATTTATTACATACAATTTCTGAAAAACACTTGGTTTATCAGGACAACGACACTTGGCTTATATCCGGCAGTTATTATTCCGGAGAGAATCTATACGACATAAATTATTTTGAAATTATAAATACTGATACTGTTGAAACGAAACTTTTTTTTACATTAGATTCTGTTTATACTAATTTGTTACTTTTTGACGGACATTTTTTTCCGAATACAACGGTCGGTTATCGACAAATTAACAAACCCGATACCGGAAATACTGCCGTTAAATTTTTGGGAATTGATTGGTCTGTTATTTC
>JAADGE010000030.1 GCA_013152535.1 Chlorobiota bacterium | reverse complement strand
TCTCTTTTTCATATATTCCGTATTCAAAACATAAAGTTTTCGGAAATTCGATAATTTTAGCTGATTTTACTTTTTGCTTTTCAATACAAATCTGTCATAAATAAGTAAACCTATTACAGTTACAATACCTATTGCACTGAAGATATACCAAATATGATCAGGATGATATGTATCCCACAAATATTGTGTTAACTCTGTTTTCCCCATACCCATCTGTTTTGCAGCGGCATCAAAATATTGATTTTGAGTGAACTCTTTTGAAATTTCAGGTAATTGCAAGCCTCTTTCGGCAACAGTTCTTTTCAACAAAGATGTTTTATCGGATATGCTTTGATACACATTCCCTGACAGGAAACCTGTGAAAAAATTTCCTGCTGCTACGGGCAAAAACGAAGTTCCCATATAAAGTGCTTCTTTTCCTTTCGGAGCAATTTTACCTACATATTCAGTAAACTTAGGAGAACTTGCCATTTCACCAATTGCAAAAATTACAATACCGAAAATAACATAAAATGCATTATTGGTTGCAAATGCCAAACCAATACCGATTGCATTAACAATAATACCGCTGATAATGGCATTTACCGGTTTCAGTCTCATTACAATTGTTGAAATCAGAACCTGAATCAAAACTATCAAACCTGCATCCAAATTAATAATCATTTCCGGAGCAATATCTCCGCGATTAGTTCCGAAAGCATTTGCCAAAGCAGGAGAAATACTGTGCAAAGCATTATAAAGCACTGATGTATCAATCCATTGATCTAAAAAATTAGGTAAAGTATAAAACAACTGATTAAACATTGTCCAAAATCCAACCATAATAATCAGAAAAATCAATAACTTTTTATCTTGTAAAGCCGTCCAAATATTATTTAAAGAATTTCTGATAACTACCGATAATTTTTTGTCTGATTTTTCTCTGTCGGGTTCTTTATACAATAATAAAACTAAAACAAGGTTAATCAAAATTGCAGCCGTTGACATATAAAAAACCAGTTTCCAACTGTTACCGTCTCCGGAATGTCTTAATTTTGAAGCCATAAAAGGACCTATAAATCCGCCGACATTAACAATCATATAAAAAATTCCGAATCCGATTGAAGAGGTACTGTCATCAGTAGTTTTTGCAACTGTTGCAGAAATAATCGGTTTAAATAAAGCCGCTCCGAGTGCTACCCATAAAAATGCGGCAAAAACCGAGTAATATTCGGTAAAAATACTCATCATCAAATATCCGGAAGAATATACAACATAAGCAATAATAAGCATTTTTTTATACCCGACCCTGTCGGCAATAGCTCCGGTTATAAGCGGTAAAAGATACAGAATTGCCGTAACAATTCCCATCATTAAACCTTTTTGACTTTGCGAAAAACCCAAAGCACCTTGATCTGTTGAATTTGTAAGATATAATGCAAGAACAGTAAAAAGTCCGTACCATGCAACACGTTCAAACATTTCCATTGAATTGGCAACCCAAAACGTTTTCGGGAATTTTTTAATTGTTTTTCCGAATTTACTCATATTATGTATTTTTTTTTGTTTTTTTATACTGACCTGCGAATATAAATTTTAAACATTAAAAAAAGAAAAATAATTAATTTATCAGGATAATTTTATCTTTGTAATCTGTAAAATATACTAAATTGCTTCTATGCAAACTATTAAAATAACTGACTTTTACGACGAATTCAGACCTTATAATGAAACTGAAGCTCTCGAAGCCGTAAAACGAATAGCCGAAAACAATCGATTTAAACAAATATTCCAATATTTTTTCCCGAAACTAACTGACAAAGCATTTTTGCAACTGATGAATTCAGTGCATTCGATAAATGATTTTCAAATGAAAATTATGCACCAAATTGCAGATCAAGTTATTCACAATACAATCACTGAAATAAAAATATCGGGATTAGAACATATTAACAAAAACAAACATTATGTTTTCATTTCAAATCACAGAGATATAATTTGGGATGCTACATTATTTCAGTACCTTTTGGTTGCTAACGGTTTTCAAACTACAGAAATAACATTCGGAAATAACTTAATGGAAGATCCTTTAGTTCTTGATATCGGAAAAACAAATAAAATGTTTAAAGTTTATCGAAAAGGCACACCAAAAGAACTTTTAAAAAAGACAATACAACTTTCAGAATATATTCGCTATACGGTTTTCAACAAAAAACAATCCGTTTGGATTGCTCAACGAGGCGGAAGAACAAAAAACGGAAATGACAAAACACAATCGGGAGTAATTAAAATGCTCAATGCGTCCGGCACAAAATCATTTGAAGAAAATATGCACGAACTTAATATCATTCCTTTATCCGTTTCTTATGAATTTGAACCCAATGACTATTTGAAAGTAAAAGAGCTGTTAAATACACATAACGGAAAATATGAAAAAGCACCCGACGAAGATATTAACAGTATTATTGACGCAACCTGCAATAAAAAAGGATATGTGCATATTGCTGTCGGAAAATCAATAAATTCAAGCCTTCATTTAACCGAAAAAATTTCAAGAACAAATCTTAAAGTCAATAAATTAGCTGAAATTATTGATACTGAAATTTATAAAAATTACCATCTCTTTCCTAACAATTATATAGCCTGTGATTTATTAAAAAAATCCGAAAAATATTCAAAAAATTACTCGAAAAAAGAAAAAGAAAATTTCATTGCACATAAAAAAGAGCAACTGAACAAGATAAATAATCATTCAGAAAAAGCTGAAAAGTTATTTCTGGAAATTTATGCAAATCCCGTAATAAATATTAATTACAAGACAGATTAAAAACTTCTTTTTTCAGTACTTCTCTGAAATTATTTGTATTTAAAAGCAGAATATGTTTTAAAAGCCATTTCCTTAAAAATTCGGCAAATCCGTATAAAGCAATAATGTCATTTGATTTATTTTTCTCGGTAAGTTCGTAAATTTTATCTGCCAATAAATTTTCAATATCAAAATAACGCCTAATAATATCTTCGGAATATATCTTTTTCTCATAATTACAATGAAATTCAGAATAATCTTTCAGTTCATTCAAAATACTGACAATTTCTTTAGTACCGGGTCTGAAATTTTCAGAAAAAAGCTCATCATAAAAAGTATTCGCTAATGCAAATAATTTTTTATGTTGCTTATCTATTTCAAAAATTCCGGTTTCGTAAGTTTTTTTCCAATTAAAGTGTCTCATTTTTTTCGTTTCTTTAAAGACGTATTTTTCATATAAGAAGTTGCATAAAGTAAGCTTTTTTTATAAAACTGACTTTTTGTCTGTATTTTTTCAACAATTTTATGCCGGTAGAATCATCTGTTATGCCTTTTTTTCATAAAAACGATAAAAAAACTGCTCGGCATAATGATTGATAAAGTAAAATTGACAATCTGAATACTAATTAAAATAATATAAAAAAATGGGAAAAATAATAGGTATCGATTTAGGAACAACAAATTCATGCGTTTCCGTAATGGAAGGAAATGAACCTGTTGTTATCCAAAACAGCGAAGGAAAAAGAACAACTCCTTCAATTGTTGCATTTGTCGAAGGAGGAGAAAGAAAAGTAGGAGATCCGGCAAAACGACAAGCAATAACAAATCCGGAAAAAACAATATTCTCTATAAAACGATTTATGGGAGAAACTTATGACAAGGTAAGCAAAGAAATCGGAAGAGTTTCATATAAAGTTGTAAAAGGCGAAAATAACACACCGCGTGTTAAAATTGATGACAGATTATATACACCGCAAGAAATTTCGGCAATGGTTCTTCAAAAAATGAAAAAAACTGCCGAAGATTTTCTCGGACAAGAAGTAACGGAAGCTGTCATTACCGTTCCTGCATATTTCAGTGATTCACAAAGACAAGCAACCAAAGAAGCCGGAGAAATTGCCGGTTTAACAGTAAAAAGAATTATTAACGAACCTACTGCTGCAGCATTAGCATACGGTTTAGATAAAAAACAAAAAGACGAAACTATTGCTGTTTTTGACCTAGGAGGCGGAACATTTGATATTTCAATTCTGGAACTCGGCGACGGTGTTTTTGAAGTTAAATCAACAAACGGAGATACACATCTCGGCGGTGATGATTTTGATCAAATGATAATAAACTGGTTAGCAGAAGAATTCTTAAAAGATGAAAACATTGATTTAAGAAAAGATCCGATGGCTCTTCAACGATTGAAAGAAGCTGCCGAAAAAGCAAAAATAGAACTGTCAAGTTCAACAAGCACGGAAATTAATCTTCCGTATATTATGCCTGTTGACGGAATACCGAAACATTTAGTAAGAACTTTAACGAGAGCAAAATTTGAACAACTGGCAGACAGTTTAATTCAAAAAGTAATCGGACCATGTAAAATTGCTATGAAAGATGCCGGAATTTCAAATTCTGATATTGATGAAATTATTCTTGTAGGCGGTTCCACCAGAATTCCTGCTATTCAAAAAGTTGTGGAAAATTTCTTCGGAAAAACACCTTCAAAAGGCGTAAATCCGGATGAAGTTGTTGCCGTAGGTGCTGCAATTCAAGGCGGTGTATTATCAGGAGATGTAAAAGATGTTTTATTGTTGGATGTTACTCCGCTTTCCCTCGGTATTGAAACAATGGGCAGTGTTATGACAAAATTAATTGACTCGAACACTACCATTCCGACAAAAAAATCACAAACTTTTACAACAGCTGTTGACAATCAACCTTCTGTTGAAATTCATGTGATACAAGGTGAAAGAGCTATGGCTCATGACAATAAATCTATCGGACGTTTTCATTTAGACAGTATTCCTCCGGCACCGAGAGGTGTTCCGCAAATTGAAGTAACTTTTGATATTGATGCCAACGGTATTTTAAATGTTTCGGCAAAAGATAAAGGAACCGGGAAAGAACAAAAAATCAGAATTGAAGCATCTTCGGGTATATCTGACGAAGAAATTCAAAAAATGAAAGATGAAGCTGCCGCAAATGCCGATGCCGATAAAAAAGCAAAAGAAAAAATTGACAAAATCAATCAGGCAGATTCTTTAATTTTTCAAACTGAAAAACAATTAAAAGAATTCGGCGACAAATTACCGGCAGACAAAAAAGGACCGATTGAAGACGCTTTGAAAAAATTGAAAGACGCACATAAAAGTGAAGATCCGGATGCTATTGACAAAGCTATGAATGAGTTAAATACAGTTTTTCAAGCCGCATCACAGGAAATGTATAACCAAGGAGCCCAAGGCGGTGCACAAGGAGCAGATTTCCAAGATGCAAATATCAACAATCCGTATGCCGATCAAACCGGTACCGATGATGAAAAGAAAAATAACGAAGATGATATTCAGGATGTTGATTATGAAGAAGTGAAATAAACAAACAAATAATAATAGTTGATTAAGAAAGCCGGCTGATGTCGGCTTTTTTATTTCTTTTTTCTGTTCTGTTAGCTAAAATTTAAAAAATCCGCACAAAAATGCTGCATTTTAAGGTTTAAATAAAGTTTAAGATTATTTTTGTATTATGCGAGAGAAAATAACCATACCCGAAAAATTTATACACTACATTTGGAGAAATAAACTTTTTAATTCTGAAAATATAACTGATGTTGACGGAACTGAGATTAAAATTCTTTCGACCGGGACATTAAACACCGATGCAGGTCCTGATTTTTTTAATGCAAAAATAAAAATCGGTGATACAATTTGGGCGGGAAATATTGAAATTCATCTCCGTTCATCCGATTGGTTTAAACACAATCATCATAAAGATCCTGCGTATAATAATGTTATTTTACACCTTGTTACCGAAAATGACAAAAAATGTTACTCGGCTGATAATAAGCTAATTGTAACAAGTATTTTAAACTATGACAAACATCTTTTTGAACAATACCAAAACTTACTTACTGCAAAACAAGAAATTCCCTGTCGTAATTTTATTCCTCAAGTTGATACATTTTATTTATCCGATTGGCTGTCAAGTTTATTAATTGAGCGTGCAGAACAAAAAACAAATTATGCAAAATCTTTATTTGATTTTAAAACCGGAAATTGGGAAGAAATTTTGTATATTCTAACAGCAAAAGCTTTCGGATTTAAAGTCAATGCACTGCCTTTTGAAATGCTTGCAAAATCGTTACCTTCAATAATTCTTGCCAAACATAAAAACAGCAAATTTCAAATTGAAGCACTACTTTTCGGTCAAGCCGGAATGTTAGAAAATGATACAAACAATGATGATTATTATCTAAAATTGAAAAAAGAATATACGTTTTTAAAAAACAAATATAAACTTACACCTATTGAGCCGTATTTATGGAAATTTATGCGTATTCGCCCGTCAAATTTCCCGACAATACGGATTTCACAATTTGCAGATTTAATTTTCAAATCAACACATTTATTTTCTAAAATACTTGAAACAAAAACAATCGGCGAACTTGAAAAAATGTTTAATGTTACTGCCGATGGATACTGGAATACACATTATAAATTCGGTACAGAAACACGCTTTAAAGAGAAGAAAACAGGTAAATCGGCCGTAAATTCAATTATTATTAATACGGTCATTCCCATTTTATTCCTCTGCGGAAAAGAAAAAGCAAATCCTGATATTACTGAAAAAGCTGTTACTTTTCTTGAAAAATTAAAACCCGAAAAAAATAAAATTACAAAAAAATGGATTTCGGCAGGTTTAGAAATAAAAAACGCTTATTTTTCACAATCTTTAATTCAATTATATAACGAATATTGTATTAAAAAAAGATGTTTAGATTGCAGAATAGGACATCTTTACCTTCAAAATAATAAAACAAATGTCTAAAGAATTCAGAAATATTTATATTGCTTCAATTTTTCTTCTGTTTATCTTTGTATCAGGAGTTTCCGGTTTTATTTTAATTGAGAACTACACATTTACCGAAGCTGTATATATGACAATTTTAACTATGTCAACAGTGGGCTTCAAAGAAGTAAAACCGTTATCAACTCAAGGAATGATTTTTACTGTTATTCTGATTATTACAAGTTTAGGAATTTTCGGATATTTTTTAACTTCGGTTACCCGAATATTTATCGACGGTGATTATAAAAAAGCAATAAAACATTATTACAAATCAAAAAAAATAAAGAAATTGAAAAATCATATAATAGTTTGCGGTTTCGGTCGAAACGGAAAAAAAGCCGTCAGTGACCTTTTGGAAATAAACAAAAAAGTAGTTGTTATTGATAACAATGAAAAAATTATTAACGATGACACAAATGATACCATTCTGAAAAACAAAAACTTAACGATAATTCACGGTGATGCTGCCAATGAAGAAACACTTGAAAAAGCAAATATAAAAAATGCAAAAGCAATACTTACTACTTTGCCGAACGATGCCGAAAATTTACTTATTGTATTAACTTCAAGAGATTTAAACACAGATTTAAAAATTATTTCAAGAGTTTCCGATGAACATTCGTTTAAAAAACTGAAACGTGCCGGAGCCGACAATGTTATAATGCCCGATATAGTAGGCGGTGCCAGAATGGCAAAACTGATTACCGAACCTGATATTGTTGAATTTCTGGAACAAATTATGTTACGTGAAGGACAGGATGTAAATCTGGAAGAAATTTCCTGCGATGATTTGGCGGCTTGTTTTATTAACAGCACCATTGCAAATTTAGATATCCGAAAAAAAACCGGTGCAAACATCATAGGATTAAAACTTAAAGACGGAACATATCTTTTTAATCCTAACGGTGATATTGAACTCAAAAAAGAAAATAAACTTTTTGTACTGGGAAGAAATGATCAAACTGACAAACTAAAATCTCTGCTCGAAAGCGGTCATTATTTTGATTAATAACCTTCTGTGTTGTATTCCGAATATTTTTAATACTATAAATCAAAAAATATTATCAGTCTTGATTTTCGGTTATTTTTATATCAAAACAACCGAAAAATGCCTCTGATTATTTTATATTTTTATTTTTTATTAAACTGCGTTCCAATAAGGTCGTATAAATAGGTTGATTTCCTAATTGTGCCGTAATTACTGAAGCCGTTACTGTTGTAATTATCAAGGGGAGTATCATTTCGTAATTTGAAGTCATTTCAACTGCAAGCACCAATCCTGTCAAAGGAGCTCTTACAGTAGAAGCAAATATTCCTGCCATTCCGGCAACGGCAAAAATACCGGATTGAGAAATAAGGCCGGGAAAATAATAGTGAGAAATATTTCCGAAAAACATTCCGAAAACAACACCAAGTGCAAGTAAGGGTGCAAAAATTCCTCCCGGAACGCCTGTTCCGTAACTGAAAATTGTAAGGATTAATCTGCCTGCAAATAAAACAACTAAAACTTTAAGAGTCAAAGAATTGTCCAAAACTGTTCGAATTGTGCCGTAACCTCCGCCTATCAAATCAGGATTTAAAATGCCGACAATCGTTACCGACAAACCGACAAATACAACACTGATAATAAACAGAGTTTTTGAAATTCTGCTAAAAAAATTCAAGGATAAAATGATTAATTTATTGAATAAATAACCGATTAAACTTAAAAAAATACCAAGAATTATAAATAACCATAAAGCAGAGATATCAGGGCTTGAGAAAATTGTCATTTTAATTACAGGATCTGCACCTATTAAAGCTCTTACAATAAAATCAGCAGTTCCGGAAGCTATCATAATTGCAGCAACCGAATAAAAAGTGTATTTGAAATGTCCGTGCATCTCTTCAATCACAAAAATTATTCCTGCTAAAGGAGCATTAAATGCACTCGCAAGACCTGCTGCCGCACCTGCCGAAACCAACGGATTTGTTTCATTTTTCGGCTCTTTAGATACATCTTCAATCATTTTTCCTATATTGGCTCCTATTTGAATGGTCGGTCCTTCACGTCCTAATAACAAGCCGCTTCCCAAAGAAAACAGTGATGCAATAAATTTTACCGGCAAAACTCTTTTCCAACGCAAAGGTTTTATATCATCCAAAGCACCCTCAATTTCCTGAACTCCGCTGCCGGAAGTTTCCGGAGCAAATTTTTTAACTAAAAAAATTGAAACTGTTATTCCGATAATTCCTAATAATATAGGAAATACCCAATTAATAACTCCGGAATGCAAAGCATTTGCATACAAAGTATTTCTGAAATTATTTATATTATTTAAGAAAAGTCTGAATACAGAACCGGCTGTTCCTACGATTATTCCTATAACAAAAGCAAAAAATATAAGCCTAAAATTTTTCTTTTCCGCAACAATAAATCGTTGATTGTTTTTCCTGATCTTTATTCTTATCATTACCGCTGCTTTATAAAACAAATACTTTTTGTGTTTTCACTTTTGAATTGTATCTTCTTATCCGAAATGCAAAGTTAGTAAAACTTTAATTTCATTTTGAAAAATTTAAAAAGTTTTCCATTTTTACAAAAGTTTTAAATAGTACAAAAGTCAGTATTAAATTTTGAATAAAACTCTAATCGTAACAACAGGACCTACCGGAATCGGAAAAACGGATTTAAGCATTGAACTTGCTCAACGGCTCAAAACTTTTATTATATCTTCCGATTCAAGACAAATTTATAAAGAACTTAAAATTGGAGTTGCCCGCCCTTCCGAAGAAGATTTGGCAAAAGTGAAGCATTATATGATTGCCGATAAATCAATTTATGATTATTACAGTGCCGGAAAATATGAATTGGAAGTTCTTGATATTCTGAAAGATACATTTAAAGAAAAAGAAACAGCCCTGCTGGTCGGCGGCTCCGGAATGTATATTGATGCCGTTTGTAAAGGGATAGATGCCTTGCCCGATGCCGACCCCGAAATAAGAAAAAACCTTAACGAAAAACTCGAAAAAGAAGGTATTGAAAGTTTGCGATTCGACCTTAAAAAATTAGATTCCGAACATTACCAAATTGTTGATTTAAACAATCCGAAACGAATATTAAGAGCTGTTGAAGTTTGTATTCAAACCGGCAAAACATACACCTCTTTTCTTACAAAACCTAAAAAGAAACGAGATTTCAATATCCTGAAAATAGGATTGGAAAGAGACAGAGATGAACTATACGGCAGAATAGACCGGCGAGTCGATATAATGATAAAAGAAGGACTTATTGCCGAAGCTGAAAAATATTATAAAGACAGGCATTTAAATTCTTTAAATACGGTAGGATACAAAGAGCTTTTTGCTTATTTTGAAGGAGAATATAATTTAGAAGAAGCAATAAGACTTATTAAACGCAACTCTCGACGATATGCCAAACGCCAAATAACTTGGTTTAAAAGAGATAAAGAAATTCATTGGTTTCACCCGGATGATAAACAGGTGATTTTCGATTATATTTCGGAGCATATTTGAAACTGTAACAAAATTGCAAAGTACCTTGGAGGTGCGTTACAACTAAAATCCCAAATCTCACAATCGTGCCGTGCTGCAGCGTGGCACGGATAAAAAGCAGGAGCTGTGCACCTGAATTTTATTTAATTCCGTTTATCAAAACCCCACATTAATTTATCGCGAATATTATCAAAAAAAGTATTTTCTTCAATTCGGACTGTTTTAATTTTAAAATTTGCCGCTTTAATACAAATTTTTGTATTCTTCTCAACTACAACCGATTGTGAGTCTATTGAAAGTAAGTAGTTTTCGGCTCGTCCGGAAACTTTTATGGTTATATCATAATTATCGGGCAATACAATAGGGCGAACAGTAAGATTATGCGGAGCAATAGGTGTGATAATAAAATTACTCGAACCCGGAACAACAATAGGACCTCCCAAACTTAAAGAATATGCCGTAGAGCCGGTAGGTGTTGCAAGTATCAATCCGTCAGCCCAATAGGTATTAAGATATTCACCGTTTACATACACCTTTATAGTAATCATAGAGCCGGAATCACGCTTTAAAACCGTAACTTCGTTCAAAGCAAAATTAAAGTCTTTAAAATATTTTTTATCAGTATTTACTTCCAACAAGGTTCGTTCTTCTAATGAAAATCTATTTTTAAAAATTGCCTTTAACGCTTCAGGAATTTCCTTTTTTGAAATATTAGCCAAAAAACCCAAACGACCGCTGTTTATTCCGACAATAGGAACTTCGGTATTTCTGACAAAAGAAACTGCATCTAAAAAAGTTCCGTCGCCGCCGATACTAAAAACCATATCGGGCAAATCGTCTTTCGAAAATGCTTTATCAAAAGTTGAATAAACTGTAGGTATATGAGTACAATTTTTTGAGATAAATCGAAAATAAGGTTCATAAATTATTATCTCAACTTTATTATCTTTTAAAATTTTAAAAAAGGTTCTTAAAGCATCTTTAAAATCATCATTAAAATTTTTTCCGAATACTGCTGCTCGCATAACTTTATACTTTTTACTTTACAAACATATAACTTTTGACTCACTAAACCGCATCTTCAATTTTAATTAAATTATTCAAAATAGCATAAACCGTTAAACCGGAAACCGTTTTAATTCCTAATTTTCCCGTAATATTTTTTCGATGTGTAATAACCGTATGAGGACTGATAAACAATGCTTCACCGATTTCTTTATTTGTTTTTCCCAAAGCTATTTGTTTCACAACATCTTTTTCCCGTTCAGATAAATTTTCCGACAGGTTATTATCTTTTTTCGGTTTTATTTCATTGATTAAAGATTGTATTTTCTCAACAATCAAATGTTTCGGTTCATCTACGGAAATTTTTAAATCAAATCCGGGAAATTCATCTGCTTCTCTCCTTGTTCCCGCAAAAACAACTAACTTTAACTGCTCAAATCTCTTTCTGATATCCAAAATAAGTTCGGGAACAGCAGCAATTAATTTTGCATTAATAATTAAAACATCTGCATTAACTTCCGACAGTTTTTTCAGTAAAGTATCAACATTATGCAGTTCATTAACAACACCTGTTTCATAAAAATTACTTATAATCTGCATTAAACCGGAGCGAATAATATACGACTTTTCAACAATAAGAAATGAAAATTTTACTGCCATTAATATCTTTTTTTAAGTTCTGTTTCTATTTTTTCGGCAACAGGAATAACAACCTTTTCTTCTAATTCCGTATGATCGGTCATATCTTTTTCCAACTTAAATATTTCAATAAGTATCTGCACCGTAATATCTTTATTCTCAGCAGGATATAAATACTTAATAATTATATTTTTTAAATCAAGCAAAGAAGAATTTAATTCATCGTGGGTATCGGCATAATCTTTTATTGATTTCGTTTTCAATTTTTCAAGAAATGAAACTGAAACTTTTCCGGTATTATTATAATTTTGTTCCAATTCCAATACATAAGGATAAATTTCTGTCTCTTCATTTGCCGTATGTTCATTAACTTCTTTTCTGTATTGTCTGAAAAATTTTTTCAATACATTCTTATTTTTCAAATTATCTTCTCCCTCCCACTCTAACGAATCAATTAAATTCTCAATAAACGGAAGTTTTACTTTATTATAATAATAATGAGATTTCAGCAAATAGCTCACAGTCAACGATAAAGACATATTTTTAAGTTTTTCATAAGGTTTATAATCCTTATCATTAAAAGCGTTAACAATTTCAAGAAAGAAATTCGTTTTAATATGATATTGGGTACAAATTTGTCCTACACTTTTATCACCGAAACCGAATTTTATTCCGAAACGCGAAATAATAGGTATCAAATGATAATTTTGAAGAATAACATCTGCTAATTTTATATCTTTTGTAATAAGCATTTCTTTTTTTTACAAATTTAATCACTAATTATGATTTTATTAATTTTTTTGATTTAAAATTAAATCTTTTCAACATTTCAGTTTTTGAGAGTTGATATTATTTTTTTAACTTTGAATATTTTACGATATTATAAATTTTCGTAACAGTGCAGCAATTATAATCATAATCGAACGGTAATAGTGTTATACTAGTTACCAACAAGTTCAAAACAAAAAAAATTGGAATTCACATTTTAAATTCAAATAATTATATTTGCAGAAAATATAAATAATTGAGAGTTGAACATAACATATCACGATTAAATTATCTGTTAAATCTTTACAAGATTTCAACGGACGAGTTGCTTGTTATGATAAATTTGAATTTAAAAAATAAAATTACAAAAGAAGATATTACATCTAATACCATAGATTTAAGATATTTAAAAAGAATAGATAAAATTTTTAATAAAGGTCTTTCTTTTTATTTGGACCCAAAAAATATTACTAAATCAAAAGAAGCAAGCATCTTCTTTAGAAAAAACCGATTCAATTCAGAACTTAATATCGGTGCTAAAAAAATAGTTAACCATTTTGAAGAGATAAAACTTTCTCTATCTGCTGTTTCAAAATTAGCTGAAATTGATATTTCAAGGAAAGTTCCTGTTTATTCTATAAAAGATGATCCAAAAAAAGTTGCTAAGAAAATACGAAAAATATTGTACCCTGATTTTAACAGAAATCTTAAAACATTTTTAAAATCCATAATTTCAAAATTAGCCGATAGTAACATACTCGTATTTGAATTTGTTGAAACGTGGAACAAAAAAGAGACTGCTAATATTGATGGTTTTTTTATCAATCCGAATGTGATTGTTATTAAACGTTACCAAAGAGCTTTCAGAAGAGAAATATTTACACTTATTCACGAATTAGGACATTTTCTGATCAATGAAGAAGAAATTGAAAAAATTAGCTTTAATTATTTAGCACAAGAGAATCTAAGTAAAATAGAACGGTGGTGTAATGATTTTTCCTATCATTTTTTAGCAGGTGAACACGGAGAAATATTAGATAACATTGAACGAGCAACAGAAAAAAATGATTTTCATTTTAGCTTAATTGATACTATTTCAAAAGAAACACATTTAAGCCGTATTGCATTATTTACAAGGTTACTTTATCAAAAAAAAATATCCGAAAAAAATTACAACACAATAAAAGCACGTTTTAATGAAGAATATAGATTAAAAAGGGAAGAAGAAAAATTGAAAAAGGAAGCTGAAAAGGAAATGGGAATAAAGCATCAAGGACGTTCACCGCAACCTATCAAATCACCACTTCTAATTTCTACTGTTCAAACTGCATTTTACGAAGGAATTCTTAATGAATATCAAGTCTGCAAAACTTTGAATATTAATCCGAAAAAATTAGATAAATACCTCTTATGAAAGTAGTAATTGACACAAGTTCTCTATTGGCTTTGGTTCGTTATTACTTACCATTTGACAATGACGGCACTTTATTTGATTTAATCAAAAATAAAATTACGAATAAAGAAATAATCATAATTGATAAAGTTGCAAAAGAAAGTAAATTTGTTTCAAAGGGTATTATTTTAGAAAAATTAGAATATTTAAAAAAGAAAGAAGTAAGAGTTAGCACAGTTGATATACTTCCGACAAAGAGATTTTACAATCAATTAGAAAATCAGTTTGTTTACGGAGTTGCAAAAAACAGACTTAATGAAGCTGAATATGAAAAAATGAAAGAAGATTTTTTAGAATCAGCAGATGCAAAACTGATTTTATATGCACTAAAATATAACAAAGAAAATGATATGTTCAAAGATGATAAAATCATAATTGTCACGGAAGAAACTTCAGCAGAAAATGATAATAAATTTATAAAAAAATACCTCAGATAGGAAAAATTTTAGAAATTGAAGTTATTACATTACCTGAGTATTTTATTAAATTAGAATTAAAAATTAATTATTAATACCTGTTGCTAACACCGGTAACCGTTGCACATCCCCCAAAAATCAAAATAATCCGTAAAAGAAATATTCTGGAAATAATCATTCACTGCAAAATTTCAAATAAAGTTTAAATTTTATTCCCGATAATTTCATCCAAGGATTTTGAAATTTTTTACACACTCAAACTAATTTGCCCACTCCGGGAAAATACCGATATCAATACCGAAAACAGATTGTCCCCAGAAATACATTGCTAAACTGACAATTAACACACCAACCATATTTAACAAAAAACCGGTTCGTATCATTTCTGAAATACGAATTTTATTTGTTCCGAAAATAATGGCATTCGGCGGAGTTGCAACCGGCAACATAAATGCTAAAGATGCAGCAAGCGTTCCGGTAATCATCAATAATAAAGGGTTCATTTTTAAAGAAATAGACAAACTTGCCAAAATCGGTAAAATCATTTGCGTTGATGCCGTATTTGAAGTTAATTCTGTTAAAAAAGACATAAATAAAGCCACAATAAAAATTATCACAAACGGATGAACTCCGGAAAGAACAGTTAATTGACCACCGAGCCATTCGGTTAAACCGGAAACTTTAAATCCTTTTGCCAAAGCAAAACCGCCGCCGAACAGTAAAATAATATGCCAAGGTAATTTTACAAAAATTTTATTATCCAAAATACGTTTTTTCTTATCAGATTTTGAAGGAATCAGAAATAATATTGAAGCAACAAATATTGCAACCGTTCCGTCATTCAAATACTCGGGATGCTGAAATAAAGATGCCCAACCGGGAATATAAACTCCGAAATTAAATCCGCTTCTGAAAATCCATAAAAAAGCCAAAACAATAAAAGCCGTAAAAACAACTTTTTCTTCATAAGACGCTTTTCCGAGTTCTTTATATTGATCTTTAAAAATTGTATTTTCTTTCAAATCTTCTTTGCCCGAAGGTTTAAATTTAAAATATAAAATCAGCCAAACAGCAATTAACATAATTACGGATATCGGCAATGCAAAAACAAGCCATTGCGAAAAAGAAATTTCGGGTGCATTCGGAAAATTCAGTGCAAAAATTTTTGTAAAAGCCAAATTCGGCGGTGTTCCTATTATTCCTATTAATGTCGCAATTCCGCCGACTGATGCTCCGTAGGCAATACTCAAAAGCAAACCTATTGATATCTTTTTTGCATCCGCAGGATTCAGATATTCAGTAAATTTGTATATCAATGACATCGCAACCGGCACCATCATCATTGCCGTTGCCGTATTCGACATCCACATCGAAAGAAATGCGGTAGCAAACATAAATCCGAACAGAATTTTTCCGAAACCGCTTCCGGTCAATGATAAAATTTTCAGTGCAATGCGTTTATGCAAATTATGTTTCTCCATTGCCAAAGCAACTAAAAAACCGCCGATAAATAAAAATATAATGCTGTTAAAATACTCGGAAGAAACTGCTTTGCCGTTCATAACACCGAATGCCGGGAACAAAACAACCGGCAAAAGTGCAGTTACGGCAACGGGAACTGCCTCAGTCATCCACCAAATTGCCATCCACACGGCAATTGCAAGTGTTGCGGTAATTTGCGGTTTTTGAGAATCTAAATCTGCAAATACTAAAATAAAAACAGCCGATAATACACCGACTACCAATCCTATTTTTTTTGTAAGCGTATTTTTATTTTGTTCAATCATTTTAAAAGAAAAAATTTCGAACTCAAATACAAATTTAAAGTAAAAACAGGATTTTAGCTATAAATATTTAAATTTATACAGATTTTTTTATAATTAAAATCTTACAGAGAACTCAAAAGTTGTTATATACAAAAACACTCAAAAAAATAATTACTTTTGCTTAAATATTTTATTTCAATGAAAACAATACTATTTATTTTATCTTTTTTTACGGGAATTACGGTACTTTCCGCACAAAGTAGCATATCTGCCCGATTATTAACAGTTTCAGCACATCCTTTTGCGGAACAGAATTTACCATTGCATCAAAATACAATTGATAACAGCGGATATATAACTTTCGAACCCGGGCTTATTTTTTCATACGACCGTTTTTTTGTTAAAGAATTATCTTTCAGAATATCAACTTCCGTAATGAACGACCGGTATAACACACTTGCCGGATACAGCCAAATTATGTTAAAATACAAAGTATTAAAATATTACAAACATTCGTTTTACATCGGTTTCGGACCTGCCGTTTTTTATGAAACGGACAAATCAGACATTGACGGTTGGGTAAATGAGGACAACTATAACTTATCCGGAAATACTTTATACAAAATCGCTTGGCTGAGCGGTATGGCTGAATACAACTACTATTTAACAAAAAAAATTGACTTGGCAATAACGTTAAATCATTCGCATTCAAAATCTTTTGCTTTAAGCTTGGGCGTTCGTTTTGATATTCCCGACCCTAACGGAAAAGGTTGTGATTGCCCGAGTTTCAGATAATTAAGTTAAAAGTTAGGATACTATTGACAATTTAAAATGAAAAAATTAATATTCATACTGTTACTGTTTATCGGCGGGCAGATTTATTCCCAAACTTTTTCGACATCGACAAAAAATAAAAAAGCAATTGAATATTTTAACAAAGCATTAAAATATTATAACTCATATAATTATAAAGAAGCCGTTTATTGGTCGGAAGCCGCATTAGATAAAGACAAAAAATTTATTGAAGTATATTATTTATTATCAGATATTTACGGAGAAAACAAACTATACGGAAAAAAAATACTTGCTTTAAAAAAAGCAATCAGCATAAAACCGCAAAAAAGTGCATTGGCATATTTTACGCTTGCCAAAACAGAGCTTCAAATCGGAAAATATGATGACGCAAAACAAGATTTTGAACTGCTGAAGAAATATGACACACAAAAACGATATTTAAAAAGTATCAATAAATACATAACAAAATGCAATTTCGGAATTGAAGCAATGAAGCATCCGGTAGATTTTAAGCCGGTTAATCTCGGAAAAAATATCAATTCGAAATATGACGAATATCTTCCGAGCTTGACAGCCGACGAAAAAACATTAATTTTTACCCGATTAATTCCCTCCGGAAAAATTTCTTATGACGGAACTGTTGAGAAACAAGAAGATTTTTATTCTTCCGAAAAGATAAACGGTGTTTTTTCAAAAGCAAAAGCATTAGGTCCGCCTTTAAACACTTTCGGAAACGAAGGAGCACAATCAATTTCCGCCGACGGGAAATTATTATTTTTTACATCCTGCGAATACGACAGAGGCAAATCGGCTCACGGCTTAACTTTCGGCAGTTGCGATATATTCATTTCTCATAAAACCGGGAAAAAATGGAGCAAACCGAAGAACCTCGGAAAACCCGTAAACAGCAAATATTGGGAGTCGCAGCCCTCATTTTCTGCCGACGGAAAAACATTATATTTTGCATCAAACCGTCCCGGAGGAAAAGGAGGCATCGATATTTGGAAAACCGTTATGAACGAAGACAGCAGTTGGTCGCAACCGGTTAATTTGGGTGATACGATAAACACTCCGAAACACGAGCAATCGCCTTTTATTCATTACGATAATAAAACATTATATTTTGCTTCGAACGGACACCCCGGAATGGGAAAATCCGACTTATTCTTAAGCAGAAAAGACAGCAGCGGGCATTGGCAAAAGCCGAAAAACCTCGGTTATCCGATTAATACTTTCGACGAAGAAGTCAGTTTGATATTAAATGCAAAAGGCGATAAAGCATTTTTTGCCTCTTCAAAAAAATCGGAATTCGGAGGAATTGATTTATACACTTTTGAAATAACGCAAGAAAACAAGCCCGGACAAGTTACTTATGTTCAGGGAGTTGTTTACGATAAAGAAACTTCCGAAAGATTATCTACAATAATAAAACTTATAAATATCGAAACCCGAAAAGAAGTTACCCTTGCCTCATCCGATGAACTTACCGGAAAATATTTAGTTTGTCTTCCGGCAGGAGAAAATTTTGCTTTTACCGTTTCAAAACCAGGATATTTATTCTTTTCAAAAAATTTCAGCATAAAAAAAACAAAAGATAATTTGAAAACTTATCATTTCGACATTCCTTTATCACCTGTAAAAAAAGGAGAAAAAACCATACTTAAAAACATATTCTTCGATACTGATTCTTATCAGCTGAAAGAAAATTCTTTTACCGAGCTTCAAAATTTATATCATTTTTTGAAACAAAACCCTGAAATTAAAATAGAAATCAGCGGACATACCGATAATACCGGAAGCGAAACTCACAATAAAGAATTATCACTGAAAAGGGCAAAGTCCGTTTATAATTACCTAATTTCTAAAGGTATAAAAAAAACAAGTTTAACATATAAAGGTTACGGAAGTTCAATGCCGATTGATAAAAACAACTCCGAAAAAGGGAAACGAAATAACCGACGAACTGAATTTAAGATTTTATAGTATTTTTCCGCAATATTTTTATTTTTGTGAAGCTAAATATAAAACGTGCTTTTTAATTCATTACATTTTATAATTTTTTTCCCCGTTGTTGTTTTTATTTTCTTTTCTTTAAAGAGAGTTAAAACTCGGCAAATTCTGTTGCTGGTTGCAAGTTGGTATTTTTATGCTGTTTGGAAACCCGAATATATTGTTTTACTTCTCGCTTCTACTTTGGTCGATTATTTTGTTTCACTGGAAATAAATAAAACTTCGGAAAAGAAAAAACGCCTTATTTTACTTTGGTTAAGCATTATTGTAAATCTCGGAATTTTATTTACTTTCAAATATTTCCATTTTATAGATAAAAATATTTATCGTTTTTTTGGCTATCAACTATTTAAAGGGCAAGGATTTGAAAATATTTTATTACCCGTAGGAATTTCGTTTTACACTTTCCAAACAATGAGTTACACGATTGATGTTTACAAAAAACGTATATTACCTGAAAAAAACTTTGTAAAATTTGCATTATTCGTATCTTTTTTTCCGCAATTAGTAGCCGGTCCCATTGAAAGAGCCGGACATTTGCTTCCGCAATTCAATAAACTTACGAAGATTGATTATAAACGAATTACCGAGGGTTTAAAACTTATGTTTTGGGGATTTTTTCAAAAAATCGTAATTGCCGATACACTATCGCTTATTGTTCACGAAGTTTATAACAATCCGGGAAAATATCACGGGTTTGATATTTGGATGGCAACTTTCTTTTTTGCCTTTCAGATTTATTGTGATTTTTCAGGCTACACCGATATTGCACGAGGAGCAGCAAAAGTTCTCGGGTATCATTTAAGAATTAATTTTAAACTGCCGTATTTTGCAAAATCATTTGCCGATTTTTGGCATCGTTGGCACATTTCATTAAGCACCTGGTTCAGAGATTATGTGTATATCCCTCTCGGCGGAAGCAAAACAAATTCAAAATCCCGTTTTATTTTTAATATCCTGTTTGTATTTATTTTAAGCGGCTTTTGGCACGGTGCCGGTTGGACTTTTATAATTTGGGGAACTTTACACGGAATATATTATCTTGCGGAAAGGTTTGTTCCGTTTACAATATTTAAAAAAACAAATACACTGAACAGTATACTGAAAATAAGTCTTGTTTTTATTGCCGTAAATTTTGCTTGGATTTTCTTTCGTTCGCAATCTGTAAGAATTGCATTAACTTTAATCAAAAACAGTTTTGATTTTTCACATTCATTGCTGAATTTTAATCATTTTTTGTTACTGAAAAGTTTTCTTCTTATCGGAATTGTATTTATTATAAATCTTATTGAACGAAAAAAAGATATTGTTTCGTTTATTTCGCAGAAATCTGTTTTATTCCGTTGGTCTGTTTACTATGCAGCAGGTATTATTTTGGTTCTTTTCGGAAACTACGGAATACAGGAATTTATTTATTTTCGGTTTTAAAAAAAAAGCACTTCTCTTCCGTTATAATTTTGTATTTAGCTTTAATCCCGATTAGCGAAAATCTAAAAACACACCATGAAAACGGAAAAACATCAAAAACTCGGAGCAAAAACCCGGAAATAAATCGCTGATGAATACGGGATATGCAAAAAAACACTGTCTCGTTAGTTAAAAAAACAAAATATTACCGTTGCAAACGGATTAATTACCCCAAAAGAGCAAGAAAACATTTATAAAACATTCGGCAAGCCGAAAAATGTCCCTTAATGTCCCTTGAAGTCCGTTTTTGTCCTTTTTATTTCAAATAATTGTATTCACCTTTATAAATGAAAATTGTACACAGATTTTCAAGTAATTATTTTATTTATTAATATTTAAAAATTTTATCATGGAAAAGAAATCGAATAAAAAAAAAGATTTTTTAACAAACGAAGAAAAAAATCGTTTGTTAAAAGTTGAGATGAAAGCTGTAAAAGGAGGAAAAGTTCCAACATTACCTTGCAGGCAATGCAAAACAACATGTTTAACTAAAACAGCTTAACCAGAGAATCAAAAAGGAGCATTTTGATAAGTGCTCCTTATTTTAATAATTTTATGTTAAAAAAAATGAAAAATCATAAAAAATACATTTTAAATCCGGATTATTTATTGAGATCTGATATAAAGCGTGTATTTTTGGTAAGTACTGAAATTTTGAGAGGTCCTCAATTTATTGAAAAATCAACTGATAGTGCTCATTTTACCATACATCCTTTTTATGCAATTATCTTGTCTTCTTTTGATGGAAATACTTTAGAAGAAACAATTAACAAAGTAGTATATAATTTAGATATTAATAAAGATTTAGTAACCTCTTTTGTCTCAAAACTTATAGAAAATGAAAGCACTATTGAATATGTTTTAAATAGTGAAACTTATTACCTTCCGCCATATACCATAGTAGAATATCAAGAATATATGCCTATTAAAAAATATAAAATATCTGATTTTGCTATACAAGAAATTGACATTACATCTCCTCGCTATTATTTACCTCTTGATTTAACCCTTATGCTAAATAATGTTTGTGTTACAGATTGTATCTATTGTTATGTCGATAAACGAAAACTATATCAGACAAGTATACCTTTTGAAAGAATAAAAGAATTAATAAAAGAAGCTCGCAGTTTAAATATGCGAAGTTTTGAAGTTATTGGAGGTGAATTTTTTCTATATAAGTACTGGAGAGAGCTTCTATATGAGTTGACAATTAACAATTTTAATCCTTTTATTTCAACAAAAATACCAATTAATGAAGATGATATTAAAACACTAAAAGAAGTAGGAATTAATGATTTACAGATATCTTTAGATTCAATGATAGAAGGCAATTTAGTTAAAATACTAAAAGTAAACAAGTCGTATATTAATAGAATGAAACAAACATTTGACAATTTAGAGAAATATAATATAAAAGTCAGAGTTCATACAATACTTACAAATAAGAATAAAGACATAAAAGACATTAAAAGTATTATTCAATTTCTGTCAAAATATACAAATATTGTTGATTTAAGGATTGATAATGCAAATTATTCTATGTATAAAAATAATTTTGAAGATATTCGTATTTCAATTAGTGATATTGAAAGTATCGTAAAATATTTAAATAATATAAAAAAAGAAAATAATTTAAGTTTTAAGATATCTAATCCTGAAATACACCCTTTTCATAAAATTCCTGAAATGACTACTGAGCAGAAATATAATAATTTTAAAACGCGTAGTGCTTGTTCTGGAAATTTAAGTGCTTTTTTTATACTTCCGGATGGCAAGGTAACTATTTGCGAAGAAATATATTGGCATCCTACTTTTATTTTAGGTGATGTAAAATCACAAAATATTGAAGAAATTTGGCAATCAAAAAAAGCTGTTGAATTGTTCAATATTGAAAAAAATAAAATTAGCTCTGAAAGTATTTGTTATAGTTGTGAGGAATTTACACAATGTCATGATTATTTACATGTATGCTGGAAAGATGTAATAGCAACATATGGAGAGGAAAAATGGGATTATCCTGATCCGGCATGCCCTAAAGCTCCTTCAATAAATGAAAAAATGTTTCTACCTTATAAATAACAAATGGCATTTCAATTTTCATTATTAATTCCTTCCTTAAGAACTGTATTTTTTTAGTTTTAACACTTATCCCTTTTGTGAAAGTTTTCATTTTTTTTGTATATTTGTCATATTCTAATCTAAAATAAAATTTATGCCACGCTTAAATCTTG